>NZ_JAFNAW010000002.1 GCF_017356265.1 Paracoccus fontiphilus
AGCCGGGCGGGGGCGACCCCAGGCCCGGCGGCGTGCCGCCCAGGCCACCCGAAGGCGCCGCCGTGCCGCCCCCTGCCGGGGCCTGCTGCCCGAAGGGCGACCCGCCAAGGCCACCCAGCGATCCGAACCCGCCGCCGGTGCCGGTCCCGCCCAGTCCGCCCGCCGGAATCTCCAGCCGGACATTGGACGTGTCCACCGGCGCGCCCTTGTAGTGCATGACCATTCCGGGGAAGGCGATCACGATGCCGATCATGACGATCTGGATGCAGACGAACGGCACCGCGCCCCAGTAGATCTGGCCGGTGCGCACAGGCTCCATCGTCTTGCCCGTCACGCGGTCCTTGTAGGGCTGCTTGGGCGCCACGGATCGCAGGTAGAACAGCGCGAACCCGAAGGGCGGGTGCATGAAGCTGGTCTGCATGTTCACGCCCAGGATGATCCCGAACCAGATCAGGTCGATCCCCAGGCTCTCCGCAGCAGGGGCCAGCAAGGGAACGATGATGAAGGCCAGCTCGAAGAAATCGAGGAAGAAGGCCAGCAGGAAGACCAGGATCGAGACGGCGATCAGGAAGCCCAGCTCTCCGCCCGGCAGCGAGGTCAGCAGATGCTCGACCCACAGGTGCCCGTTGACGCCGTAGAACGTCAGCGAGAAGACCCGCGCCCCGATCAGGATGAACATCACGAAGGCCGACAGACGCGTCGTCGCATAAAGCGCCTGCCGGATCACGTCCAGGCTCAGCCGGCGCTTCATCCCTGCCATCACCAGAGCGCCCACGGCACCCATGGCGCCGCCCTCGGTCGGCGTCGCGATGCCCAGGAAGATCGTGCCCAGAACCAGGAAGATCAGCGCCAGCGGCGGGATCAGCACGATGATGACCTGCTGGGCCAGACGCGACATGGCGTTCAGCCCCGTGGCCTTGTCCACCAGCGCGGCGACATAGATCAGGCCGACGGCCGCGACCAGGCCCCAGATCGGCGCATCGGCCGCGTGGTCCGGGCCAAGCCAGCGGGTGGTCAGCCAGAAGGTGCCCGCCGCGACCAGCAGCGCCACGAACAGCGACGTCACGCCCGAGCCGAGCGTCCGGGCCTCTTTCGGAAGGGCGGGAACCAGATGGGGGCGGAAGATCGACGTCAGGAAGATGTAGCCCATGTAGATCCCGGTCAGCACCAGACCGGGGATCAGCGCGCCCTTGTACATGTCACCCACCGACCGGCCCAACTGGTCGGCAAGGACGATCAGAACCAGCGACGGCGGGATGATCTGCGCCAGCGTGCCCGACGCGGCGATGGTGCCCGCAGCGATCCTCCGGTCATAACCATAGCGCAGCATGATCGGCAGCGAGATCAGGCCCATGGCGATGACCGAGGCCGCAACCACCCCCGTGGTCGCCGCCAGAAGCGCGCCCACGATGATCACCGCATAGGCGAGGCCGCCCCGGACCGGCCCGAAAAGCTGGCCGATCGTGTCCAGCAGATCCTCGGCCATGCCGGATTTCTCCAGCACGATCCCCATGAAGGTGAAGAAGGGGATCGCAAGCAATGTCTCATTGGCGACGACCCCTCCGAAGAAGCGGTCGGGCAGCGCGCCCAGAAGCGGCCAGGACAGATTGATCGAGCCGCCCGACAGCGGCGCAAGCTCGACCCCGATGACGAAGAACAGCAGGCCGTTGGCCGCCAGCGCGAAGGCGACGGGATAGCCAAGCAGCAGGAAGATGATCAGCGAAACGAACATGATCGGCGCCATGTTCTGCGCGATGAGTTCCATCATTTGCGAGGCTCCTGGCCGGTCTTGTGCGCCCTTGGATCGGCATCAGGGTGGTGCGGATCGACAAATCCCGCCTGCTCCAGCAATTCCTCATCCAGTTCCAGCGGGGCATGGTGGCCCATCGGCATGTTGTAATCGGGGATGAGGCCGCGCATGACGGCGATCTTCTTGATGATTTCGGAAATGCCCTGCAGCAGCAGCAGCACGAAGCCCGTGAACAGCAGCGCCTTGGCGGGCCACAGCATCAGCCCGCCCGCGTTCATCGACATCTCGCCGGTGCGAAAGGACCGGGCCAGCCACGGCCAGGTCAGCCACAGGCTCAGCAGGACGAAGGGCATCAGGAAGAAGATATGCCCCAGCAGTTCGATCCAGTGCTGCACCCGGCGCGACCACGTGGCGAAGACGATGTCGATGCGGATGTGTTCGTTTTCCAGCAGCGTGTAGGCCGCCGCCAGCAGGAAGGCGGCACCGTAAAGATACCACTGCAGTTCCAGCCAGGCGTTGGACGAAATGCTGAACGCCTTGCGGATGATGGCGTTGACCGCGCTGACGAAGATCGCCAGCAGGATCAGCCAGGACACGTTGCGTCCGATGACGGTGTTGACGCGGTCTATGCCGCGCGACAGGGCCAAAAGGCCACCCATTGAAAACCCTCCCTCTGGTCGGCCTTGTGGTTCCGGCCAGCTTTCTTAGCCCTTGGGGTATGCGCGAACGCCCCAAACCGGTCAAGAAATTCCGCTGGTTGGCCCCTGCGTCACAAGCGCCAGAACTGTCAGCATCGCCGTCTCGCAGGCAACCGAGACGGCACCCAGCACATCGCCGGTCTGCCCGCCGATCCAGCGCCGTGCCCGCCGCATGACCAGCAGCGCGGCGGCCAGTCCGGCGACCGAGGCAGCGATGCCGCCAAACCCGAGGGGAAGCAGCAGCAGAACCGCAATGGCAGGCGCCGCGAGCAATGCGGCCCCGGTCGGGTGCCCTGCCGCGTGGCCCAGCCCGTCGCGCCGGGCGGGCGGCAGCGTGGCCATGGCCAGGACGATGGCCGTCCGCCCCCCTGCGGCCGCGGCGACCAGGGCCATCGGTCCCACCTGCGTCAGCGCGGCGATCCGCAGCGCGCTGGTGCAGACAAGGGCCATGACCCCATAGCTGCCGATATGCGAATCGCGCATGATCCGCAGCCGATCCTCCGGGGTCCTGCCCCCGGCGGCATCGGCAAAATCGGCCAGGGCATCCTCGTGCAATGCGCCGGTCAGCCAGACCGACAGGCCGAAGGACAGCGCGGCAAGAACCGGCGGCGGCCCGTCGATCAGCAATGGCAGCCCGGCCAACGCCCCGACCAGGCCGCCCGCCAGCGGAAAGGCCCATAGCGCCGATGCAAGCGGCAGCACGCGCGGCGGCAGGAAGCGGCCAAGCGGCAGCCGCGTCAGAAAGACGATCGCCAGCAGAAGCTGCTGCAGCCTAGCCAATCCCGGCCTCGGCAAAGGTGGCCATGTCGTTGTGGCAGGACAGCGCCGCCCGCAGCACCATCAGCGCGATCGCCGCGCCCGAGCCTTCGCCCAGCCGCAGGTCCAGCGACAGGATCGGCTGCTTTTGCAGGCAGTCGATCAGGCGGCGGTGTCCCGGCTCGGCGCTTTCATGGCCGATCAGGCAATGGGCAAGGGCATCGGGATCGTCGCGCGTCAGAACGGCGGCGGCGGCGGTGCAGATGAAGCCGTCCAGGATCACCGGCAGCCCAAGCTGGCGTGCCCGCCTTATCGCGCCGCAGATGGCAGCCTGCTCTCGTCCCCCGAAGGCCGCAAGGGTGTCCAGCGCGGTTTCGGGCCGGTGCAGGGCAAGGCCCGCATCGACGGCGCGCAGCTTGTTCGACAGGATGTCCCCGGTGGCGCCCGTGCCCGGACCGACCCAGTCCACGGCCGCCCCGCCAAAGGTCGCCGCCGCCAGAACCGCCGCGACGGTCGAGTTGCCGATCCCCATTTCCCCCAGGATCACCACATCGGCCTGCGGATCGACGGCCTCGGCGCCGGCGGTCATCGCGGCCTCGACCTCGGGGCGGGTCATGGCGGCGGCTTGCGTGAAATCTACGGTGGGGCGGTCCAGATCCAGCGGCACGACCGAAAGGTCGGCCCCGGCGATGCGGCACAACTGGTTGATCGCAGCTCCGCCTGCACGGAAGTTCCGGACCATCAGGGCCGTCACCTCGGCCGGGAACGGGTTCACCCCCTGCGCCACGACGCCGTGGTTGCCCGCGAAGACAAGCGCCTGCGCCCGGTCCAACCGGGGACGGTCGCGCCCCTGCCAGCCCGCCATGAAGACGGCAAGATCCTCAAGCCGGCCAAGCGAGCCGGGCGGCTTTGTCAGGCTGTCCTGGTGCGTCCGGGCGGCCGCGGCCGCGGCATGGTCAAAGGCTTTCATCGGGATCGTCCTTCACGGGCTTCAGGCGCAGGGGCATCCCGCTGACGGACATCCAGACCTCGTCCGCGATGCGCGCCACCGCCTGGTTCATCCAGCCATGCCGGTCGCGAAAGTCGCGGGCCAGGGCGTTGTCCGGCACGATGCCCTGGCCCAGTTCGTTCGTGACCAGAACGACGGGCGACTGCATCCGGCGCAGGGTCGACGTCAGGCCCTCGATGTCCGCGTCGCCCATGCAGTTCGACAGCCACAGGGTCAGGCAATCGACCAGCCGCGCGCCCTGCCCGTCGGTGCGGCGCAGCGCGTCAGCCAGGGCCAGTGGCTCCTCGACCGTGGCCCAGCCGTCTCCCCTTGCGCGCCGATGCAGTGCGATCCGGTCGGCCATCTCGCCGTCGCGCGCCTCGGTCGTGGCGATGTAGATGCGTGGCAGGCCATGTCGGGCGGTCAGCCGTTCGGCAAGGTCCGACTTGCCCGACCGTGCTCCGCCGGTGACCAGCGTGATATGCCCCTGCTTCGTCATGGCGCCTTCTGTTCCACAAGGCGGCGCCCGAGGAAAGCGGCAATGCGTCTTTACCCCCGGCCCGCTTGCGCTAGGGTTGATTCCAATCCGTTGCAGGACACCCCGTCACCGATCCCAGGAAAGGCCGCCATGACCAAGCTGTTCACGACCACCGCGCTTCTGATCGTCATGGCCCTGCCTGCAAGCGCCGTCCAGCCGGCCGAAGGCGAGACGCTGGCCGAAAGCCAGACCTATACCTATTGGCTTCTGGACGCGATCAAGACACTGGACCCGGCGAAGAACACCGATGTCGAAGGGTCGGACGTGCTGCGCCAGCTTTTCGAAGGCCTGCTGAACGAGGATGGGACAGGCGGCATGGTACCGGGTGCCGCCGAAAGCTATGACGAAAGCGAGGACCGGCTGACCTACACCTTCACGCTGCGCGACGCGCGGTGGTCGAACGGCGATCCGGTCACGGCTGGCGATTTCGTCTATGCCTGGCGACGTGTCGTGGACCCCAGGACAGCCTCGGAATACGCGTGGTTTCTGGAATTGATGAACATCCGGAACGCCACCCAGATCATCGCCGGGCAGTTGCCGCCGGACCAGTTGGGCGTCAGGGCCATCGACGACAAAACGCTGGAGGTCAGGCTGACCGCGCCCACGCCGTTCTTCCTCAAGACGCTGGCCCATGCCACCACCTATCCCGTCCCGCAGCGCGTGGTCGAGGAACATGGCGATGCCTGGACGCAGCCGGGCAACCTGGTCGGCAACGGCGCCTTCACGCTGGACAGCCACACCCTGGGCGTGGACATCACCCTGTCGAGAAACCCGGACTACTGGGATGCGGCCAACGTCGTCATGCAGACCGTGCGCGGCGTCACCGTGAACGACAACAACGTGGGCCTGACCCGCTATCTGGCCGGAGAGCTTGACCGCGTGCAGATCCCCGCGGGCCAGTATCCCCGGTTGTCGCAGGAACATCCCGACCAGGCCGTGTCCATTCCCTATGCCTGCTCCTACGCCTACGTCTTCAACGTTTCGGACAAGGGACCTGCGGCCCTGAAGGACGTTCGCGTCCGCCAGGCGCTGAGCCTGGGCCTGAACCGCGACATCATCGTGAACCAGGTGCTGCAGGGCGGACAGAAGCCCGCCTACAGTTGGACCCATTGGGCCATCGACGGTTTTCAAGCCCCCGACGCCGAGATCGCCAGCATGACGCAGGAAGAACGCAGCGACAGGGCGCGCGCCCTGCTGGCCGAGGCGGGCTATGGGCCGGACAATCCCGTCAGCCTGACCCTGCAATACAACATGGACGAGAACCACAAGAAGCTGGCCATCGCCGCCCAGCAGTTCTGGAAGCCGCTGGGCGTCAAAATCACGTTGAACAACGTGGAATGGAAGGTCCACACCGACCGGATGCAAAGCCAGGACTTCGACATGGCCCGCTATGCCTGGTGCGCGGACTACAACGAGGCGTCCACCTTCCTCGACTGGTTCCGCACCGACGGCTACAACTCGGGCAAGTGGTCGAACGCCGAATACGACCGGCTGCTGGCTGACTCCAAGACGGCGGAGGATACGGCGCCTCTCTACAAGCGGGCCGAGGAGATCCTGGCGGCCGAGGTGCCTGCGGCCTTCGTGTATCACTATGCCAAGGTTGACATGATCAATCCGGCGATCCGGGGCATTCCGACCCGCAACGTCACGAACAGCTGGTATGCCAAGGACCTGTATCGGCTGGCCGAATAGGTCGCCGATGCTGGGCTATGTCATCCGGCGGCTGGCGATCGCGATCCCGACGCTGCTGTTGCTGATCGTGCTGTCCTTCGTGCTGATGCATCTTGCTCCGGGCGGGCCGTTCACGCAGGAACGCGCCCTGCCGCCGCAGGTGCTTGCCAACCTGAACGCCAAGTACGGGCTGGATGATCCCTTGTGGCGCCAGATCTGGAACTATGTCCATGGCGTGGTCGTCCACTTCGACTTCGGCCCCAGTTTCGTTTATCCCGACCGGACCGTGAACCAGTTGATCGCAGACGGCTTTCCGGTCACGCTGACCTATGGCAGCCTTGCCTTTCTTGCGGCCGTGACCGTGGGCGTCGCGCTTGGCACGCTTGCGGCGGTCCGGCACAACGGCTGGCTGGACTATCTGGCGGTCGGCGTCTCGATCGGCGCACAGGTGCTGCCGAACTTCGTCATGGCGCCGATCCTGGTGCTGGTCTTCACCCTGTGGCTGCGCCTTCTTCCCGGCGGAGGGTGGAGCTTTTCGGACCCGTCCTTCTGGATCATGCCGGTGGTCGCGCTGTCCACAAGCTACATGGCGTCCATCGCCCGGATCACTCGCTCCTCGATGCTCGAGGTTCTGGGCAGCGATCATGTCCGCACCGCGCGGGCCAAGGGGATGCCCGAACACCGCGTCGTCCTGCACCACGCGCTGCGGCCCGCGATGCTGCCCGTCATCAGCTATCTGGGTCCAGTCTTCGTGTCGATGATCACCGGGTCCGTGGTGATCGACATCTATTTCTCGACCGGGGGGATCGGGAAGGCCTTCGTGGACAGCGCGCTGAACCGCGACTACGCGGTGATGATGGGCATCACCATCCTGGTCGGCGCGCTGACCATCCTGTTCAACCTGCTCGTCGATATCCTGTATGCCTGGATCGACCCGAAGATCAGATACTAGCGCCATGGTCATCGATCCCCGGAAGATGCAGTCGCTTGCAGCCCGCATGGCCGGGGACGAGGTCCCGGGCCGAAGCCCCTGGGCCGATGCGCGCAGGCGCTTCCGGCGCAACAAGGCCGCGATGACCGGCCTGGCGGTGCTGGCGCTGGTGGCCTTGTTCGCCTTGTCCGGCAACCTGTTCGCCCGATGGTCGCACGAGGAGCTGGACTTCTCGGTCATGGGCCAGGTCGCCACCGCCGGACAGCCCTCGCTGGCGAACGGGCACTACTTCGGCACGGACGACCTGGGCCGCGACCTGTTCGCGCGGACCGTCCAGGGAACCCGCATCAGCCTTCTGGTGGGGATCGTGGGCGCGGGCATTGCCGTTGTCGCAGGCACCCTGTTCGGCGCCATTGCCGGTTATTCCGGCGGCCGCACCGACCAGGTGATGATGCGGACGGTCGATATCCTCATGTCGATCCCCTACATGTTCGTGCTGATCCTTCTGCTGGTGATGTTCGGGCGATCCATGACGATGCTGTTCCTGGGCATCGGCCTGATCAGCTGGTTGGACATGGCCCGCATCGTGCGCGGCCAGACCCTGTCGCTGAAGAACCGCGAGTTCATCGAGGCCGCGCGCGTCATCGGCGTTCCCGCCTGGCGCATCATCGGCCGCCACATCGTGCCGAACCTGCTGGGCGTGGTCGCGGTCTATGCGACGCTTCTGGTTCCGCTGATGATCCTGACCGAAAGCTTCATCAGCTTTCTGGGGCTCGGCGTGCAGGAACCGCTGACATCCTGGGGTGCGCTGATCGCCGAGGGTGCGGGCACCATGGGCTATGGCACCCTTTGGCAGCTGGCCTTTCCCTTGTTCTTCTTCGTCGTGACGATGTTCGGCTTCTTCTTCGTCGGCGACGGCCTGCGCGACGCGCTGGACCCGAAGGACCGCTGATGGCACTGCTGGACATCCGCAACCTGTCGGTCCGGTTCAAGACCGCTGTCGGAACGGTGCAGGCCGTCGATGACCTGGACCTGACCCTTGAGGCTGGCGAGACCTTGGGCATCGTCGGCGAATCCGGGTCCGGCAAGTCGCAGCTTGCCTTTGCGGTCATGGGGCTGCTTGCCCGGAACGGCCATGCAAGCGGCAGCGTGCGTCTGGACGGGCAAGAGATCCTGAATGCCCCGCCCAAGGTTCTGAACCGCGTCCGCGCCGAAAGGATCGCGATGATCTTCCAGGACCCGATGACCTCGCTGAACCCCTACATGCGCGTGTCCCGGCAGATGGCCGAGGTGCTGGTCATGCACAAGGGCATGTCTTGGAGGGAAGCCCATGCCAAGTCCTTGCGGATGCTGGATGCCGTCCAGATCCCTGACGCCAAGACACGCATAAACCATTACCCCCACGAGTTCAGCGGAGGCATGCGCCAGCGGGTGATGATCGCGATGGCGCTGCTGTGCGGGCCGCGCCTGCTGATCGCGGACGAACCGACCACGGCGCTGGATGTGACCGTCCAGGCGCAGATCCTGACGCTGCTGTCGGACCTTCAGCGCGATCTTGGCATGGCGATGATGCTGATCACGCATGACCTTGGCGTGGTCGCCAGCGCCTGCCAGCGGGTGGCGGTGATGTATGCGGGCCGCATCCGCGAGACGGGGCCCACCGCCGCGATCTTCGACGATCCCGCCCATCCCTACACCAAGGGCCTTCTGTCCGCCGTTCCCCGGATCGACGCCAGCGGCAGCCGCCTTGTCGCCATTCCGGGACAGCCCCCGGACATGAACGCCTTGCCAGCGGGCTGCGCCTTCGCCCCGCGCTGCCCGTCCCGCCGCGAGGATTGCGAAAGCCGGCGCCCGCCGTTGTCGGCCTTCGCCCCGCAGCGATGGCGTGCCTGCCATGCCCCGCTGGATGAGGTTCGCAGCCCCATGGACTGTTCGCCCCACCCCGACAGCGCCCGAGGACCAGCGCGCCGGGACCGGCCGTTGCTGGACGTTCGCGATCTGCAGGTCACCTTCCCGGTGCGCCCCAAGGGTGCCATGCCTTGGGCCCGGCCCCTGCCCCTTCGCGCCTTGAACGGCGTCGATTTCACCTTGGCTCCGGGTGAAACCCTGGGCGTCGTCGGTGAATCGGGCTGCGGCAAGTCCACCCTCGCCCGCGCCCTGGTCGGACTGGTTCCGGCCCAGGGCGCGGCCCGGTGGACCGACGGCAGTGATCTGGTCGGCCTGACGCCGCGCGGGATGCAGCCCTATCGGCGCGAGATCCAGATGGTGTTCCAGGACCCGCTCGCCAGCCTGGACCCCCGCATGACCGTGGGCCAAATCATCGCCGAGCCGCTGACCACGCATCGCCCGGACCTGCCAAGGTCCGAGGTGAAATCCCAAGTCAAGGCGATGATGGACAGGGTCGGCCTGCTGCCCGGCCAGATCAACCGCTATCCCCACGAGTTCTCCGGCGGGCAATGCCAGCGCATCGGCATTGCCCGCGCCCTGATCGTGAACCCCCGGCTGATCATCTGCGACGAGCCGGTCAGCGCGCTCGACGTCTCGATCCAGGCACAGGTCGTCAACCTGCTGACCGATTTGCAGGGCGCTCTGGACCTCGCGCTGATCTTCATCGCCCATGACCTCGCGGTGGTCCGGCATATCAGCGACCGGGTCATGGTGCTTTACCTTGGCAAGGTCATGGAGATCGCGCCAACCGAAGATCTTTACGCCAGACCGCGACACCCCTACACGCAGGCGCTGTTGTCGGCGGTGCCGACCGCTCGTCCCGGCGCCGACCGTATCGCCGTGCCCGTCGGGGGTGAACTGCCATCGCCCCTCCATCCGCCGTCCGGCTGCGTCTTTCGCACCCGCTGTCCCCGCGCGCAGCCCATATGCGCGGCCCAAGCGCCCGGCCTTGCCGGCGACGCGCACCGGACGGCCTGCCACTTTCCAGGCCCCCCGAGCGCAGAGGAAACAGCACGCGCGCAGGCCCGCATGGCCTGACGCGCTCGCTTGGTCAGCCTATGACGACCCGGCCCGCGCCCTCGACCGCGCGACCGATCACGACGGCCTCGGCAAAGCCGTGGTCGCGGAAGATCGACAGGGCTGCCTCGGCCTGATCCTCGGCGCAGGCGACCAGCAGGCCCCCGCTGGTCTGCGGATCGGTCAGCAGCGCGCGATCGGTATCGGAAAGACGCTCGGGCAAGGCGACCTCGGCCCCGTAGCTGGCCCAGTTGCGGCCGGACGCGCCCGTGACATGGCCGGAGGCCGCCAGGTCGCGAACACCTGCCAGCAGCGGCACGGCATCCCAGTCCAGCCGCAACTCGCAGCCCGACCCGCGCGCCATCTCCAGCGCATGGCCCGCCAGGCCGAAGCCCGTCACGTCGGTCATCGCATGGACGCCGGGCAGCCGCGCCAGATCCGGTCCCGGCGTGTTCAGCCGGGTCGTCGCGTCGATCATCGCGGCATAGCCCTGGGGCGACAAGGCGCCCTTCTTCAGCGCCGCCGACATGACGCCCACGCCCAGCGGCTTGCCCAGAATCAGCACGTCGCCCGGCCTGGCGCCGCTGTTGCGCTTGATGTGATCGGGATCGACCAGGCCAAGGGCCACCAGTCCATAGATCGCCTCGACCGAGTCGATAGTGTGCCCGCCGCCGATGGGGATGCCCGCCTCGCGGCAGGCCATCGCGCCGCCCTCCAGGATGCGCGCGATGGTTTCCCCCGACAGCGTGTTGATCGGCATGCCCACCAGCGACAGCGCCATGATCGGCGTGCCGCCCATGGCATAGACATCGCTGATCGCGTTCGTCGCGGCGATGCGGCCGAAATCCAGCGGATCATCCACGATCGGCATGAAGAAGTCGGTCGTCGCCACCAGCGCCTGCCGGTCGTTCAGCCGATACACCGCGGCGTCGTCCGAGGTCTCGATCCCGACCAGCAGCGCCTCGGGGACCGGCAGCATGGCGGTGCCGCGCAGCAGCCCGGTCAGCACGCCCGGCGCGATCTTGCAGCCGCAACCGCCGCCATGGGACAATGAGGTCAGGCGCGGTTCGGTCATTTGCTGGTCGTCCATCGGGGCCTCCGGTTCGGTTCGCGCCACGGTATCACCCGCAAATCGCATCTTCAACGAAGGGCCGTTTGCGCATAGGACGGTCCGCAAGGAGAAGCCCATGCTCAAGACCCGCATCATCCCCTGCCTGGACGTGGCCGACGGCCGCGTCGTCAAGGGCGTCAACTTCGTGGACCTGATCGACGCAGGCGACCCGGTCGAGGCCGCCCGAGCCTATGACGCCGCCGGCGCCGACGAGATCTGCTTTCTGGACATCCACGCCACGCATGAAAACCGCGGCACCATGTTCGACCTGGTGACACGCACGGCGGAACAGTGCTTCGTGCCGCTGACGGTGGGCGGCGGCGTCAGGACGCATGACGACGTGCGGGCGCTGCTGCTGGCCGGGGCCGACAAGGTCAGCTTCAATTCCGCCGCCGTGGCCGACCCCAACGTGGTGGCCCATGCAGCCGACCGCTTCGGCAGCCAGTGCATCGTCGTGGCCATCGACGCCAAGACGGTCGCGGACGGCCGGTGGGAGATCTTCACCCACGGCGGCCGCAAGCCGACCGGCATCGACGCGGTGGAATTCGCCCGCACGGTCGAGGCCAAGGGCGCCGGAGAGATCCTGCTGACCTCCATGGACCGCGACGGGACGCGGGCGGGCTTCAACATTCCGCTGACACGCGCCATCGCGGATGCGGTGAACATCCCCGTCATCGCCTCGGGCGGGGTCGGCACGCTGGACCACCTGGTCGAGGGCGTGACCCAAGGCCATGCCAGCGCGGTCCTTGCGGCATCCATCTTCCACTTCGGCACCTTCACCATCGCCGAAGCCAAGGCCCACATGGCCGCCGCCGGCATCCCCATGAGGCTGGCATGAGCGCCCTGCACGACCTGGCCGCGACCATCGCCGCCCGCAAGACCGCCGATCCCGACGGCAGCTGGACCGCGAGGCTGCTGGCGAAAGGCCCCGAGAAATGCGCCGAGAAGTTCGGCGAGGAAGCCGTCGAGGCGATCATCGAGGCCGTCAAGGGCGACCGCGCCCGGCTGACCAGCGAAGCCGCCGACGTGATCTTCCACCTGCTGGTGATGCTGGCTGCCCGCGACGTGACCCTGGCCGAGGTCGAGGCCGAACTGGACCGCCGCGCCGGGACCTCGGGGCTGGCGGAAAAGGCGGCGCGGCCGTCCTAATCGGGCAAGCCGTCTTCCAAACCCTTCCCCTTGGCGCGACTTGGGGTCTATAAGCGGGCAAACTGTCGTGCCCCGGCTGGGCTGCGGCATCATAAACATTGGCAGAGGACCGCATGAGCAACGATTCCCAGAACGGCAAGCATCACGAAGGCGACGTGGCTTTCATCCAGTCGCTGGCGGAACTGTTGAATGCAAGCGACCTGTCGGAACTGTCGGTCAAGCGCGAATACGGCGAACATGACCGCCTGACCGTCAGCTTGTCCAAGCATGGCAAGCCGGTGGCCTTTGCCGCGCCGGCCCCCGTCGCGGCTGCCGCGCCCGCCCCGCAGGCCAACGCGGTCCCGGCGCAACTGCCCGCCGTCAGCGAGGACCCGGCCAGCCTTCCGGGCGCCGTCACCTCGCCCATGGTCGGCACCGCCTACCTGTCCCCCGAACCCGGCGCCGCGCCCTTCGTGCAGATCGGCCAGGCCGTGGCGGAAGGCGACACGCTGATGATCGTCGAGGCGATGAAGACCATGAACCACATTCCGGCCCCCCGCGCCGGGACCGTCAGGCGCATCCTCATCGACGACGGCGCCCCGGTCGAATTCGGCGCGCCCCTGATGGTCGTCGAGTGAGGCGCGGATGTTCGACAAGATCCTGATCGCCAATCGCGGCGAGATTGCCCTGCGCGTGATTCGCGCCTGCCGCGAGATGGGCATCGCCTCGGTCGCGGTCCATTCCACCGCCGACGCCGACGCGATGCATGTCCGCATGGCCGATGAATCCGTCTGCATCGGCCCCGCGCCGTCATCGGCCAGCTACCTGTCGATGCCCGCCATCATCTCGGCCTGCGAGATCACGGGCGCCCAGGCGATCCATCCCGGCTATGGCTTCCTGTCAGAAAACGCGGCCTTCGTGCAGATGGTCGAGGATCACGGCATCACCTTCATCGGCCCGCGCGCGGAACACATCCGCATCATGGGCGACAAGATCACCGCCAAGGACACGATGAAGAACCTTGGCGTGCCCTGCGTGCCGGGCAGCGACGGCGGCGTGGACGATGTCGAGACCGCCCGCAGGGTCGCGGCCGAGATCGGCTATCCCGTCATCATCAAGGCCACCGCAGGCGGCGGCGGGCGCGGCATGAAGGTCGCCCATGACGACAAGGGCCTAGAGGTCGCCTTCCGCACCGCGCGGGCCGAGGCCAAGGCCGCCTTCGGCAATCCCGACGTTTATATCGAGAAATACCTGCAGAAGCCGCGCCATATCGAGATCCAGGTCTTCGGCGACGGCAAGGGCCGCGCGGTCCATCTGGGCGAACGCGACTGTTCCCTGCAGCGCCGCCACCAGAAGGTGCTGGAGGAGGCGCCCGGCCCCGCCATCACCGCCGAGGAACGCGCCCGCATCGGCAAGACCTGCGCCGATGCCGTGGCCAAGATCGGCTATTCCGGCGCCGGCACCATCGAGTTCCTGTATGAGGACGGCGAGTTCTACTTCATCGAGATGAACACCCGCCTGCAGGTGGAACATCCCGTGACCGAGGCGATCTTCGGCGTGGACTTGGTCCGCCAGCAGATCCTCGTGGCCTCGGGCGAGGAGATGGAGTTCCGGCAGGAAGACCTGTCGATTCGCGGCCATTCGATCGAGGTGCGCATCAACGCCGAAAAGGTGCCGGGCTTCTCTCCCTGCCCCGGCCGGATCACCCAGTATCACGCGCCGGGCGGGCTTGGGGTGCGGATGGACAGCGCGCTTTACGACGGCTATTCGATCCCGCCCTACTATGACAGCCTGATCGGCAAGCTGATCGTGCATGGCCGCGACCGGGCCGAGGCCTTGGCGCGCCTGGACCGTGCCCTGGGCGAATTGATCGTCGATGGCGTCGATACCACCGTGCCGCTGTTCACCGCGCTTCTGCAGGAACCCGATATCCTGTCGGGCAACTACTCGATCCACTGGCTGGAACGCTGGCTGGACCGGAAGTTCGGCTGATCCGCGCCCATGCTGACGCCTGCGCAACTGCTCAAGGGCTATGCGCGGGGCGTCTTTCCCATGGCGGAAAGCGCCTATGATCCGCGGCTCTACTGGTATGACCCGCCTTTGCGGGGTGTCCTGCCCATCGGCCGGGTCCACGCGTCGCGGTCCCTACTGAAAGATTTGCGGAAAGGTGGCTGGTCGGCGCATCTGGACGGGGACTTCGACGCGGTTGTCGCTGCCTGCGCCGATCGCGACACGACTTGGATCAACGCGCCGCTTGCCCGCCTCTACCATCGCCTGCATGAGACCGGCCACGCCCATGCCCTGGAGATCCGCCACGACGGCAGCTTCGCGGGCGGCATTTTCGGCGTGACGCTTGGCACCGCCTTCTTCGGCGAATCCATGGTTTCCACCCGGACCAACGGGTCGAAGATGGCGCTGTTGTGGATGTCCAGCCATCTGGCACGCTGCGGGTTCACGCTGTTCGACACGCAATTCCTGACCCCGCACCTGGCCCGCATGGGCGGCGTCGAGATCCCGAGAGAGCATTATCACCTGCTGCTGGCGGATGCCCTGACCCGGCGCGCGGACCTGAAGTCACATCCCCTGCCGACCGCCGATCAGCTTTGGCAGGAAATCACCCAGATATCATAGCGGGCGTCGTCCAAGGCGGACAGCGCAGGAGAGGACGAAATCATCCAGCCGCTGAACAGCGTCACGTTCTCGGACGTGTCCGTGACGGTCAGTTGCGCATAGGCGTCGGAACTTGGATCGCCTGCCGGATAGCGGCATTCGCCGAGACGAACTTCAAGCCGTCCATAACGGACAGCCTGCCCGACCTGCACCGGCAGGTCCGTCGTCCGGCCGGAAATCTTGTCGAGCCCGCGCAGCAGCGCGCCGTCGGCACGGGCCACGTCCTGAGCGGCAGCGGGGGCCGCCAAGGCTGCCAGCAGCAGGGCCGCACGGATCACGGCTGCTCTCCCTCGTCCTGCGCCTGGCTGTCCACGAACTTCATCATCAGCGACAACAGGCTGACGGCGCCCTGGACGTCCTCGATCTCGTCACCGGGGGCGAGGTTCTCGGGGCTGCCGCCGGGCTGGATCTGGATATAGGCGCCCCCCAGCAAGCCGTCCGACTGGATCAGCGCCGCGCTGTCGGCGGGAAGCGCGATCTCATCGGGGATCGTCAGCCTTGCATCAGCCATGTAGGTCGAGGGGTTCAGCGACACGCTGGACACCCGGCCAACCTGCACCCCTGCCAGCCGGACCTCGGTGCCGACGGCAATGCCATCCACGTCGGGGAAGGACGCCGTCAGCTCGTAGCCATGGTCCTGCACGAAGCCGCTGCCGAAGCCCCACAGCAAAAAGCCCGCCGCCGTCGCCAGCACTGCCGCGCCGGCCAGCAGTTCCGCCCGGTGCTCGCTTGCCGCGGTCATCTATTCCGGCTGCCACGCATCGTAGTCGCGTCGCGCCGGCTGGTCCGCGTGGTACAGCGAACCGTCGGGATAATAGGCGCCGGGCATCCCGGTCCGGTTTTCCTTGTGGGGTTTTTCCCAAGCCTTGTGGGCCAAGGGGGCCTTGGTGGGCGGCTCGTCCCAGGTATGGTGCAGCCAGCCGTGCCATTCGGGGCTGACCCGGCTTGCCTCGGATTCGCCGCTATAGATCACCCAGCGCCGGGACCCGTCCTTGTTCTGGTAGAAGATGTTGCCCTCGCCATCCTCTCCGACCTTGATGCCGTTCCGCCAAGTCCAGAACTGGGTATTGATGGTCTGGCTGTTCCACCAGGTCAGGGCGCGGAGCAGAAAGGACATGGGCGGAAACCTCTTGGTCTTTGGCTGGCAGTGATATGGCGCAAAGCGCGGCGAAGATCCAGACTGACCGCACCAAGGGCTTGTTGAAAAGGGGCCTTGCGGCCCCTTCGTCAGCCCGCCGAGGCCGTTTCCTTCTTCGGGTCGGAATGGATCAGCAGCGGCTTGGTCGCGGCGTTGTCAACCGCTTCCTCGTTCACCACGACCTCCTCGACGCTGTCCATGCCGGGCAGTTCGAACATGGTGTCCAGCAGGATGTCCTCCATGATGGAACGCAATCCCCGCGCGCCGGTCTTGCGCTTGATGGCGCGCTTGGCGATGGCCTGCAGCGCGTCTTCCGTGAAAGTCAGTTGCACCCCTTCCAGGTCGAACAGGCGCTGGTACTGCTTGACCAAGGCGTTCTTCGGCTTGGTCAGGATGATGATCAACGCTTCCTCGTCCAGGTCGGTCAGGGTGGCGATGACCGGCAGACGGCCCACGAATTCCGGGATCAGGCCGAATTTCAGCAGATCCTCAGGCTCAAGCTCCTTGAACAGCTCGCCCACGCCGCGGTCGTCGTTCTCCTTGACCGAGGCGCCGAAGCCCATCGCCGTGCCCTTGTTGCGCTGCGCGATGATCCGGTCGAGGCCCGCGAAGGCGCCGCCGCAGATGAACAGGATGTTGGTCGTGTCCACCTGCAGGAATTCCTGCTGCGGATGCTTGCGCCCGCCCTGCGGCGGCACCGAGGCCACCGTGCCCTCCATGATCTTCAGCAGGGCCTGCTGCACCCCCTCGCCCGACACGTCGCGGGTGATCGAGGGGTTGTCGGACTTGCGGGTGATCTTGTCCACCTCGTCGATATAGACGATGCCGCGCTGTGCGCGTTCGACGTTGTATTCCGACGCCTGCAGCAGCTTGAGGATGATGTTCTCGACATCCTCGCCCACATAGCCGGCCTCGGTCAGCGTGGTGGCGTCGGCCATGGTGAAGGGCACGTCCAGGATGCGGGCCAGCGTCTGGGCCAGTAGCGTCTTGCCGCAGCCGGTCGGGCCGATCAGCAGGATGTTCGACTTGGCCAGCTCGATATCGCCCTTGGCGCCGTGGTTCAGCCGCTTGTAGTGGTTGTGCACCGCGACGGACAGCACGCGCTTGGCATGTTCCTGGCCGATCACATAGTCGTCCAGGACGCCGCAGATTTCCTTGGGCGTCGGCACCCCGTCACCGGACTTCAGGCCCGAGGACTTGGTTTCCTCGCGGATGATGTCCATGCACAGTTCGACGCATTCGTCGCAGATGAACACGGTCGGTCCCGCGATCAGCTTGCGCACCTCATGCTGGCTCTTGCCGCAAAAGCTGCAATAGAGCGTATTCTTGCTGTCACTGCCGGACTGGTTCGCCATCGTCCACGTTCCTCGATTGCCGCGGACCTTTCGACCCGCAGGCGGCGCCGGTTACCCTGTGCCGCGTCTGAATTGATCCGTGGCGGTCGGCCCGCCACGGCGTCTGTTCTTTATGTTAGGGTTGACGCGCGCCCGTCACAATCCCCAACAAGTCTATTTCTTCTCGGGTTCCGCCTTGCCGCGCGGGGCAACGACCTCGTCGATCAGGCCCCAGTCCTTCGCCTCCTCGGGCGACATGAAGCGGTCGCGCTCCAGCGCCTCCTCGACCTCCTCCAGCGTCCTGCCGGTGTGCTGGACATAGATCTCGTTCAGGCGGCGCTTCAGCTTCTCGGTTTCGCGCGCGTGGATCAGGATGTCGGTCGCCTGCCCCTGGAATCCGCCGGACGGCTGGTGGACCATGACCCGGCTGTTCGGCAGCGAATAGCGCAGCCCAGGCTCGCCCGCGGCCAGCAGCAGCGAGCCCATGGACGCGGCCTGCCCGACCACCAGCGTCGACACGCGGGGGCGGATATACTGCATTGTGTCATAGATCGACAGGCCCGAGGTCACGACGCCACCGGGGCTGTTGATGTACATGCTGATGTCCTTGTTCGGGTTTTCCGCCTCCAGGAACAGCAGTTGCGCGCAGATCAGGGTGGACATGCCGTCATGGACGGGCCCCGAGACGAAGATGATCCGTTCCTTGAGCAGCCGCGAGAAGATGTCGTAGGCCCGTTCCCCGCGCGAGGTCTGTTCGACCACCATGGGAACGAGGGTGTTCATGTAGAATTCTGCCGGATCGCTCATCGTCTGTCCTTGCCTTGTGTCCCTGCTTGCGCGATTCGTCAGGGCGCTGATCCCATCTGTTAGCCGCGAAAGGTTGACAGAGTCTTAGTAACGGGCAAGGTCCGCCGCAAGGCATGGAACGAACTTCGCCCCATCGGGCAGCAGGAGGCAGGCGTGAAGCTGATCGTCGGACTGGGCAATCCCGGCGCGAAATACGCGGCGAACCGGCACAATATCGGCTTCATGGCCGTGGACAGGATCGCCGGGGATCATGGCCTTTCCCCGTGGAAGGCCCGCTTCCAGGGACTGGTCTGCGAAGGCAGGCTGGGCAATGCCCGCGTGACGCTGCTGATGCCGCAGACCTTCATGAACCTGTCGGGACAGTCCGTGGGCGAGGCGATGCGCTATCTGAAGCTGGCGCCCGCCGACGTGATCGTGCTGCACGACGAACTGGATCTTGCCCCCGGCAAGTGCCGCGTCAAGCAGGGCGGCGGCCATGCCGGTCACAACGGCCTGCGATCGATCCACCAGCACATCGGTGCGGACTATGACCGCGTCCGGCTGGGGATCGGCCATCCGGGCGACAAGGACCGGGTAGCGGGCTATGTCCTGTCCGACTTCGCCAAGGCAGACGGGGACTGGCTGGACGACCTGCTGCGCGGCATCTCGGACGGCGCGGCGGCCTTGGCCGAGGGCGACGGTCCGCGCTTCCAGAACGCGGTGGCCGCGCGGATGCAGCCTGCCCGGAACAGCGGCACCCGGCCTGCGCCGGAAAGGCCTGCGCCTGCTCCGGCTGCCCCCACCCCCGAGCCTGCCAGCCTGACCGACAAGCTGCGGCAGCTCACCGATCGGTTTCGGCAGTCGTGATCGGCGCGGGCCTTGGCGGCGCCCGCCGGTGGTTGTAGCCTGCAAGGGGGAGGACTTGCCATGGAGCCATCGCTGAACGTGCTGGGAACCCGGCTGGAGCCATGTTCGATGAAGCCCTTGACCGGGTTCTATCGAAACGGCTGCTGCGATACCGGGCAAGGCGACGCGGGCAGCCATACCGTCTGCGTGATCGTCGATGCCGAGTTCCTGGCCGTGTCGAAATACCTGGGCAACGACCTGTCCACGCCCCGGCCCGAGTTCCGGTTCGACGGGTTGAAGCCCGGCGACCGTTGGTGCCTTTGCGCCGCGCGGTTCCTGCAGGCCGCACAAGAGTTTGCCGCCCCGCGGGTGGTGCTGGAATCCACCCATGCGCGGGCCCTGGACATCATTCCCCTGGAGCTGTTGCGTGCACATGCGGTCGATGCTCAGGGCTGAACGTCTGGCCGCGCTGCTTTGGCTGCTGCCGGTCGCGGGGTTCTCGCAGCAGCTGTCCGACGGAACAGCGATCCATGCCGACGACCAACGCCGTCTGCAGGAGTATCACGCAGCGGCGGGCGATGCCTTGCTGCAGGCTTTCTCGGGCGGGGACGGGGCGGACCTGGCGGTCCTGAGCGATGTGCTGCAGGGCACGCCCCTGCCCCCGGATCGGGCAGGACCCGTGATGGCCGGCGAATGGTCCTGCCGGATGATCAAGGTGGGAGGGCTGCTGCCGATCACGGTCTATCAGCCGTTCCGCTGCCGGATCGGCAGCGATGGCGGCTTCGAGAAGCTGACTGGATCGCAGCGCACGAAGGGCCAAATCCATCAGGACGGCGACCGCCTCGTCTATCTGGGCACAGGCTTCATCGCGGGCGATACCCCGCCGCCCTATGCCGATCTGCCGCCCTTTTCAACCATCGGGTCCGACCCGCAGAGGGTGCCCGAGGTGGGCGTGGTCGAGATGCTCGACGGCAACAAGGGTCGGGTGATGTTTCCCGACCCCCATCTTGAATCGCGCTTCAACATCCTGGCGCTAAGCCGTTGATCTTCAGGTCTTGATGTCGAAGCCCAGATGCTTGGCGACGGTGAAGATGTCCTTGTCGCCGCGTCCGCACATGTTCATCACGATCAGGTGGTCCTTGGGCAGGTCCGGCGCGATCTTCATCACATGGGCCAGCGCATGGCTGGGCTCCAGCGCGGGGATGATGCCTTCCAGTTCGCAGCACAACTGGAAGGCGGCCAAGGCCTCGTCATCGGTGATGCTGACGTACTGGGCGCGGCCCGTGTCGTTCAGCCAGGCATGTTCCGGGCCGATGCCGGGATAGTCCAGGCCGGCACTGATCGAGTGGCCTTCGAGGATCTGCCCGTCGTCGTCCTGCAGCAGGTAGGTGCGGTTGCCGTGCAGGACGCCCGCCCGGCCGCCGGAAAGGCTGGCGCAGTGCTGCATCCGGTCGTCCACGCCCTTGCCGCCGGCCTCGACCCCGATGATCCGCACCTCCTTGTCGTCAAGGAACGGGTAGAACAGCCCCATGGCGTTGGATCCGCCGCCGATGGCCGCGACGATGGTATCGGGCAGCCGGCCCTCTCGCGGCAGGATCTGTTCCTTGACCTCCTTGCCGATGATCGACTGGAAATCGCGCACCATGGCCGGATAGGGGTGCGGCCCGGCCACCGTGCCGATGCAATAGAAGGTGTCGCGCACGTTGGTCACCCAGTCGCGCAGGGCGTCGTTCATCGCGTCCTTCAGCGTGCCGCGGCCGCTGGTCACGGGAATGACCTCGGCCCCCAGCAGGCGCATCCGGAAGACGTTCGGCGCCTGGCGTTCGACGTCATGGGCGCCCATGTAGACGATGCATTTCAGGCCGAAGCGCGCGCAGACCGTGGCCGTCGCCACGCCGTGCTGGCCCGCGCCGGTTTCGGCGATGATCCGGGTCTTGCCCATGCGGCGGGCCAACAGGATCTGGCCCAGCACGTTGTTGACCTTGTGCGCGCCGGTATGGTTCAGCTCGTCGCGCTTCATGTAGATCTTGGCGCCGCCCAGATGTTCCGTCAGGCGCTCGGCATGATACAAGGGCGAGGGGCGGCCGATGTAATGTTCCCACAGGTCGTTCATCTCGGCCCAGAAATCCGGGTCGGTCTTGGCGCGCTCGTATTCCGCTTCCAGATCCAGGATCAGGGGCATCAGCGTCTCGCTGACGAAGCGGCCGCCATAGATGCCGAAGCGGCCCTGTTCGTCGGGTCCGGTCTTGTAGCTGTTCACCAGATCGTCGGCCATGCGCCTGCCTTCACGGTTGGAATGGGTATTTGGGCAACGAAGAAGCCCTTACAGCGTCTTCTTATAGCCGATATGGCTGGGGGTGAAGCCCAAGCGGTCGTAGAAGCGGTGCGCATCGTCCCGCGCCTTGCTGGTCGTGAACTGCATCAGCCGGCAGTCCGCATCGCGGGCGCGCTGTTCGGCATCGGCGATGAGCGTCGCTCCGATGCCCTTGCCACGCCGGTCCCGGGCGACGCGCACGCCTTCGATCTGGGCCCGACGCGCGCCCATCTGCGACAGGCCGGTGATGAAGGTGATCTGGTAGCAGGCGACGATGGCGCCATCGTCCTCGCCGACAATCAGCAGGTTGTGGGGATCGTCCCGGATCGCTTCGAAAGCCGACAGGTAGGGTGTCAGGTCCGCCGCCCCCTCGCGGCCTTGCCCCAGGATGTCATCCGCCAGCAGGTCCACGATTGCCGCCACGTCCTGCGGCCGGGCAGGACGAAAGGCGACGGTCATTGGTTCGCCGCCGCGACAAAGGCGCGGATCAGAGCCTCGTCCTTCTCGCCCGGCTCCACCTCGACGCCCGAGGACACATCGACGGCGGGAGCCCCGGTCAGGCGGATCGCCTCGGCCACGTTCTGCGCGGTCAGGCCGCCCGCCAGCATCCAGGGACGCAGCCACTGGCGCCCGACCAGCAGGCGCCAGTCGAAGGACAAGCCATTGCCGCCGGGCAGGTCCGAGTCCTTCGGCGGCTTGGTATCCACCAGCAGCATATCCGCCACCAGCCCGTAGTCGGTCAGCGCGGGCAGGTCGGCGGGACCGGAGAGGCCAACGGACTTCATCACCGGCAGGCCGGTCAGCGCCTTGACGGCCGCCACGCGGTCCGGCGTCTCGGACCCGTGAAGCTGGATGATGTCCAGAGGCACCTGCGCCAGAACCGATCCAAGCGTTTCATCGTCAGGGTCGACGAACAGCCCGACACGGGCCACGCCGACCGGAACATGGGGCGCCAGCAAGGCCGCTTCCTCGGCCGATACGGCACGGGGCGATTTCGGGAAGAAGACAAAGCCGACATAGCGCGCACCCGCTGCCGCCGCAGCCTCGACATGCTCGGGCCTGCGCAACCCGCAGATCTTGACCTGCGCCATGGTCAGCGAGTGGCCGGCAGGGTGGTGCCGGGGGCAGGCTCGGGCGAGGCCAGGGGAACGGCGGGCGGAGCGGACTTCGGCCGGTCGAGGATGGCCAGAACCTCGTCCTTGGGGGCGGCATGGCGGTCGCGCAGGTGGCCCACCTCGTTTTCAAGCTGGGCAGCGCGAAAGGCGTGTGTGCGCGCCTCTCGGCGGATATGCGATTCTCGCAGCCATTCCCAGACAAGACCCGCCAGCATTCCCAAGGCAAATGCCAGGAAGATCACCAGGAACAACGGCAGATCGACGGACCAGCGGCCGCCCAGATACTGCCCGAAGTTCGCGGGAAAGGCCGACAGGGTGACGATGTCACGGTTGGCCAGCGCCACCGCGATCAGGATGATCGCCAGGGCCGCGATGAAGATCAGACGAAGAAAGCGCATCGGTAGTCCTTGCTTGCGGCCGCAGGGCACGGCCTGTCCGGCAACCTTCTACGCCTGTCAGGCGTCACCGTTCAACCGATCGCGCAGCAGTTTTCCGGTCTTGAAGAAGGGCACGTATTTCTGGTCGACATCCACCGACTCTCCGGTGCGGGGGTTCCGGCCGGTGCGGGCGTCGCGCTTCTTGACGGAGAAGGCGCCAAATCCGCGAAGCTCCACCCGGTCGCCGCGCGCCATCGCATCTATGATCTCTTCGAAAACGGTGTTCACGATCCTTTCGACGTCACGCCGGAACAGGTGCGGGTTCTCGTCAGCGATAAGCTGGATCAGTTCGGAACGGATCATCATCCCCCCAGGTGGCGAAACAGGTGTTCGCAGGACGTGCGACAAGACGGCAACGCGGCAAAAGGTTCCCAGTTTCCATAGCGATGCCAGTTTTGGTCCCTTCGCGCAAGAGACCTAGAACCTCCCTGCCCCTTCCGCAGGCATGAAAATGCCCGCTCCGCGAAGGCGGAGCGGGCGATATCAGGTCAAGGAACCGCGATCAGTTGTTGCGGTTCAGGGCGGCGCCCAGGATGTCGCCCAGCGAGGCGCCCGAATCCGAGCTGCCGTACTGGTCGATGGCTTCCTTTTCCTCGGCGATCTCGCGCGCCTTGATCGACAGGCCCAGACGACGGGTCTTGGTGTCGATGTTGGTGACGCGCGCATCGACCTTGTCGCCGACGCCGAAACGCTCGGGGCGCTGGTCCTGGCGGTCGCGGGCCAGATCGCTGCGGCGGATGAACGACTTGACGCCGTTGTATTCCACCTCGATGCCGCCATCCTCGATCGCCGTGACCTCGACCGTCACCACCGAGCCACGCTTCACGCCGTCAACGGCTTCGGCCATGTGCTCGTTTTCCAGGGCCTTGATCGACAGGCTGATGCGTTCCTTCTCGACATCCACGTCCTGAACGACGGCTTTCACCACGTCGCCCTTGCGGAAGTCCTGGATCGCGTCCTCGCCGCGGGCATCCCACGAGATGTCCGACAGGTGGACCATGCCGTCGATGTCGCCTTCGAGGCCGACGAACAGACCGAATTCGGTGATGTTCTTGACTTCGCCTTCGATGACGGTGCCCGACGGATGGGTTTCCGCGAAGACTTCCCACGGGTTGCGCTGCGTCTGCTTCAGACCAAGCGACACGCGGCGCTTGGCCTCGTCGATCTCCAGCACCATCACTTCGACTTCCTGAGAGGTCGAGACGATCTTGCCCGGATGGACGTTCTTCTTGGTCCAGCTCATTTCCGAAACGTGGACCAGACCCTCGACACCGGCTTCCAGCTCAACGAACGCGCCGTAGTCGGTGATGTTGGTCACGCGGCCCTGGTGGACCGAGCCGATCGGGAACTTGTCGCCCACGGTATCCCACGGATCGGCCTGCAGCTGCTTCATGCCCAGGCTGATGCGGTGGCTGTCCTTGTTGATCTTGATCACCTGGACCTTGACGGTCTCGCCGATGTTCAGGATCTCGGACGGGTGGTTGACGCGGCGCCATGCCATGTCGGTGACGTGCAGCAGGCCATCAACGCCGCCCAGATCGACGAACGCACCGTATTCGGTGATGTTCTTGACGACGCCGTTCACGGTCTGGCCTTCGGTCAGGTTGGCGATGACCTCGGCGCGCTGTTCGGCGCGGCTTTCTTCCAGGATGGCGCGGCGCGACACGACGATGTTGCCCCGGCGGCGGTCCATCTTCAGGATCTGGAACGGCTGCTTCAGACCCATCAGCGGGCCGGCGTCGCGCACGGGGCGCACATCGACTTGGCTGCCGGGCAGGAAGGCCACGGCGCCGCCCAGGTCGACGGTGAAGCCGCCCTTGACGCGGCCGAAGATGGCGCCTTCGACGCGCTCTTCATCGGCATAGGCTTTTTCCAAGCGGTCCCAGGCTTCCTCGCGGCGGGCTTTCTCGCGCGAGATGCTGGCTTCGCCGCGGGCGTTTTCCACGCGGTCCAAGTAAACCTCGACCTCGTCGCCGACCTTCAGGTTCGGCTCTTCGCCCGGGTTCGCGAATTCCTTGAGATCGACGCGGCCTTCCATCTTGTAGCCGACGTCGATGATGGCCTGTCCCGCCTCGATGGCGATGACGCGGCCCTTGACGACCGAACCTTCGTCCGGGGTGTCAATGTCGAAGCTTTCGTTCAGGAGGGCTTCGAATTCCTCCATGGTCGCTTTAGCGCACATATATGATCGGTTTCCTTTACGACGATTTTACTGGCCATGCGGTTGGCTCCGCCGGTCTTTATGGCGTCCTTCGGGAACGACAAAGGGTCGCGGCATGACGCCCGACCCGTTTCGATGCGGCCTGTTCTGACCATCTCGCCCAAAAGACTGGCGGTCATATAGGCCCGGAAGGGTCTGAATACAACAAAAAACGTCCCAGACAGGTTATATCCGTATGGAAATATCGCTTGCGCCGCATCGGGTGCCGGCGATAGGTTCGGCGGGACATAACGCCAGAGGCCCCGATGATCCGCCCTGCCCTGCTGCTTGCACTGCTTGCCACCCCCGCCACTGCCGACAACGTCACTGTCTTCGCCGCCGCCTCGCTGAAGAACGCGCTTGACGAAGTCGCGGCAGACTTCATGCGTAACACCGGCCATGAGGTGACGATCTCCTATGCCGGGTCGAACGCCCTGGCCAAGCAGATCATCGAGGGGGCGCCCGCCGACCTGTTCATCTCGGCCAGCGGCGACTGGATGGACGAGGTGGAGGGCGCCGATCTGGTGGAAACCCGGCAGGATCTGCTGGGCAACAGGCTGGTCCTGATCGCGCATGGCGATGCGCAGCCGGTCCTGATCGGGGCCGGGACCGACCTGAAAGGAATGCTGGGGGGCGGCAAGCTGGCGATGGGCTTGGTCGATTCCGTGCCCGCCGGTCAATACGGCAAGGCTGCCCTGCAAACCCTCGGGCTGTGGGACGAGGTGCAGGCCGATGTCGCGCAGGCCGACAACGTGCGCGCCGCCCTTGCCCTGGTCGCGACGGGCGAGGCGCCCTACGGGATCGTTTACGCGACCGATGCGGCTGCCGAGGACGACGTGACCATCGTGGGAGAGTTTCCTGCAAGCAGCCACCCCCCGATCACCTATCCCGCCGCGCTGCTGACCCCTGCCGCCGACGATGCCGACCGGGCCTTCTATGATGCCTTGTCCGGGGGTTCCGCCGATGCGATCTTCGAAAGGCATGGATTCACGGTGACGGACTGACTTGACCGACTGGCTGACCCCCGAGGCTTGGCAGGCCGTGCGCTTGTCTATCCGGGTATCGCTGTGGGCGGTCGCGGCCAGCCTGCCGCTGGGGGTATTCGTGGCCTATGCGCTGGCGCGCTGGCGCTTTCCGGGTCACGGGCTGCTGAACGGGCTGGTGCATCTGCCGCTGGTCCTACCTCCGGTCGTCACGGGATATCTGTTGCTGCTGACCTTCGGGCGTCGGGGCTGGATCGGCGAGTGGCTGGACCAGGTCGGCATTGTCCTGGCCTTCCGCTGGACCGGGGCGGCGCTTGCCGCGGCGATCATGGCCTTTCCGCTGATGGTCCGCGCCATCCGCCTTGCCATCGAGGCCGTGGACCCGAAACTGGAACAGGCGGCCTCGACGCTTGGGGCGCCACGTCCCTGGGTGTTCCTGACCGTGACGCTGCCGCTGATCCTGCCGGGCATCATGACGGGCGCGATCCTGGCCTTCGCCAAGGCAATGGGAGAGTTCGGCGCCACCATCACTTTCGTGTCGAACATCCCCGGCCAGACGCAGACCCTGCCCTCGGCCATCTATGCCTTCCTGCAGGTGCCGGGGGGCGAGGCTGCCGCGGCGCGGCTGGTGCTGATCGCGGTCGTGATCGCCATGGCCGCGCTGTTCCTGTCCGAATGGCTGTCCCGGCTGATCGCCCGCCGCATCCGGGGCCTGTGATGCTGACGGTCACGCTGCGCCATGCCTTTCCGGGCTTCCAGCTTGACGCGTCGTTTCAGGCGCCTGCCGGGCTGACGGCGCTGTTCGGGCATTCGGGATCGGGCAAGACCACGGTCGTCAACGCTGTGGCCGGGCTGCTGCGCCCTCAATCGGGCCGTGTGACAGTCGGGGATATGGTGCTGACCGACAGCGACGCAGGCGTCTTCCTGCCCCCGCATCGCCGCGGCATCGGCTATGTCTTTCAGGAGGCGCGGCTGTTTCCGCACCTGAATGTCCGGCAGAACCTGCTTTACGGCCACTGGTTCACCGGGCGCGGGCAGCAGGCGGACCTGTCCCGCGTGGTCGAGATGCTGGGCATCGGCCATATGCTGTCCCGCCGCCCGGCGGCCTTGTCGGGGGGCGAGCGCCAGCGCGTCGCGCTGGGCCGGGCGATCCTGTGCCACCCGCGCTTGCTGCTGATGGACGAGCCGCTGGCGGCGCTGGACCAGGCCCGCAAGGACGAGATCCTGCCCTATCTGGAGCGTCTTCGCGATCATGCCGGGCTGCCGATCCTGTATGTCAGCCATTCCCCGGCCGAGGTCGCGCGACTGGCGACAACCGTGGTGTTGATGGACAAGGGCCGCGTATCTGCGGCAGGTCCGGTCGCCGCCATGCTGTCCGATCCCGCCGTGGCCCCGCTGTTCGGCATGGCCGAGACGGGCGCCGTCCTGACCGCACGGATCGAGGCGCAGGAACCCGACGGCCTGACGCGGCTGCTCACGTCCGCCGGTCCGCTGTTCCTGCCGCGGATCGCCGCGCCCGTCGGCACCGGGCTGAGACTGCGCATCCTGGCGCAGGACGTCATGATCGCCACCGCGCCGCCCCGCGGAATATCGGCGCTGAACGTCATTCCGGCGCAGGTGCATGACATGACGGCCGTGCCGGGCGGCGTCCTTGTGCGGCTGCAGGCCGGCGACCAGATGATCCTGTCGCGCATCACGGCGCGGTCGGCGGACGTGCTGGGCCTGTCGCCCGGCGTGCCCGTTTACGCGGTGCTGAAGGCGGTTTCCGTCGCACCCGGAACGATCGGCGTTTCCAGGGGCTGATGGGCGACCCAGATCCCGCTCTCGCGCGAGAAATGCTCGTATTCCGGGGGGCGGAAAGACGGCTCGTCCATGGGGGCGATGTGGCGTTCGATGGTCAGCAGCGTTCCGTCGATCTGCAGCACCGCGAATTCGTTCTGCCGGTCCGAGACACGGGCGCACAGCGCCGTGCCGCCCTGGATCTGCAGCACCCCGGGATGCGTCGTCTGGTCCAGCATCGCGCCCGTCGCCCAGACATGCAGGTGCCCCGACAGCACGATCTGGACACCCGCCCGTTCCAGCCGGGCCAATGCCTCGGGCGCGCGGCGCGACAGTTCCTTGTCGACCTGGGCCAGATGCTCCAGGGGATGGTGCATGGCCACGACGTTCATGGCCGTCGGGTCCAGCCCTCCTGTCAGGCGGCCGATCTCGCCGTCGCGGACGATGCCCCGCTGCACGGCGAAGGGATCGACGCTGTTCATGCCCAGAACGCGCACCCCGCCCGCCTGCCGCGTCGGCGAAAGCTCTGGCCCCATGGCACGGCGATAGGCGGCATAGGGCATGAGATACCGCATCGGCAGGTTGTAGAGCGGCACGTCGTGATTGCCCGGCACCGCCATCAAGGGCGCCTCGATGCGCGACAGGAAGGCAGCGGCCTGGGCATACTGGGCGGACCGTCCGCGATGGGTGATGTCCCCCGTCAGAACCACCAGATCGGCGCGGGCATGATTGACCCGCTCCAGCAGGTGATCGAGCAATCGGGCACGGTGAAAGCCGAAATGCAGGTCCGAAAGATGGACGATGCGCGTCATTCCGCGACGCCCCTGGTCTTGCTGACATCGTCCGCAGGCACCAGAACCCGCAGGTCGCCATGCCGGACCCTCAGGTGGAAGGGGCTAACCATGCGGGTCTTTTCCCCGTCATGGGCAACCAGTTGCTGGCGCTTTCCGGTTTCGATCACCAAATTGTCGGTGACGATCAGGTCGAAGTCGCTGTCCTTGGCGCTGAACCCGAAGGCCAGGCGGAAGGCGGACCGCAGCAACGGCAGGGGCCGCCGCGCCTTGGCGATCAGCACGGCGAACTGCCCGTCCCGGATCGCCTCCGCCCCGTCCAACCCGAACGCATCCAACTGATAGGCACTGCGCGCGACAAACACGAGCGCCGTGGTGAAATGGCGCGACTGCCCGTCGACCTTGGCTGTCAGTTGCATCGGATTGCGCAGCCGGCGCAGCGCCACCAGCACCGACCAATAGGCCGCGACCCGCGACCTGCCCCACCTCTTGTAGATCCCCTCGCGCGTCTTGAGGATATGCGGATAGGCGCCAAGGCTTACGTTATTGAGGAAGATCAGGTTCTCGATCTGGCCGACATCGACGGATTTGACGCGGGCATCGAGCAGCGTTTCCAGCGCATCCTCGACCGTCTCGCCCACACCCAGGTCCCGCGCGAAATAGTTGAAGGTGCCGCCGGGCAGCACGCCCATCATGGTCCGGGTTCCCGCCAAGGCACCCGCGACCGCCGACTGCGTGCCGTCGCCGCCATAGGCCACCACAATATCGAAGCCATCCTCGACCGCCTGCCTGGCAAGGGACATCAGTTGGTCGCCCCGGTCGGTTTCGCGCAAGGCGAATTCGGCGACCTTGCCCTCCAGAGCGTCGCGGATGATGCGGGACTGCTGGCTGCCGTCCTTCTTGCCCGACCCGCGGTTCCCGATCACGCATAATCGGCAGGCGGACAGGTCCACCCTATCGGCTGTATCGCGCATCCGTCCCCCGGTGTGATTTCGCCTATCAACACGCAGAGCGCCGGGACGGTTTCACGCCCGCGGGATCAAAGTCGCTGCACGGCCTCTTGCACCGAGGGGCGCAGGCCCGCCCCGCCCGCCGCGACATAGTCCCTGAGCTGGCTCCGCATCCGCGGTTCCCAATAGTCCTTCAGGTGCGCGGCGATCTTGTCGGGCGCATCGCCAGGCTGCGTGTCGAAGAAGGTGGCGATCTGGTTGGCCATGGTGACCATCTTTTCAGGCGACATCGAAAACCTCGGCGCGCAGCCGCTGGGGGTGGCAGAACAGGTCGAACCCCTCGCCCCGCGCAAAGGCGGCAAGGGTCAGGCCCGCGCCCTCGGCCAGGCGCAGGGCGTGCAGCGTGGGGGCGGACACGGCGATCAGAATGGTGCAGCCAGCCATGACGCATTTCTGCACCATTTCGGTGGATATCCGGCTGGTCAGGACGATGGCGCCTTGGGCGGGGTCGATGCCCTGCCGGACCATGGCGCCGATCAGCTTGTCCAAGGCGTTGTGACGGCCCACGTCTTCGCGTGCCAAAACGACGCCCTGCCCCGGCAGCAGGAAGCCCGCCGCGTGAACGGCCCGCGTGCGGTCATGCAGCGGCTGCCATCCGCGCAGGGACTCGGTCGCCGACGCGATCTCCTCGACCGTCAGGACCGGACCGATCCCGGCAAGGGTGGGGAGGGACCGCACCGCGGCCTCGATGCTGTCGATGCCGCACAATCCGCAGCCAACCGGCCCCGCCAGCGACCGGCGACGGGCGGCAAGCTGGGCGCCGCGATCCTCGGCCAGCCACATCTGCGCCTCGATCCCCTTCGGGTGGGGGATCACCTCGCAGGATGCGATCTGGTCCAGGCCGGTGACGATCCCCTCGGTCAGCGAGAAGCCCACCGCGAAGTCCTGAACATCCGCAGGCGTCGCCATCATCACGGCATGGGTGGTGCCGTCATAGACCATGGCGATGGCCGTTTCCTCGGGCAGCGCGCGCGTGACGGCGACGCTGCTGCCCCCCTTTGGAAAACCGGGCCGGTGATGGGTCGCATCCGTGGCCCCGAAGGGCGGCGGCATTTCCATGGTTCACTCCGCGGCGGTCAGAATCCGCCGCGACCGTTCGGCCTGTTCGTTATAGCTTTCCTGCCAGTCCGTCGGACCGTTCGAGGGGCTGACCTGCACCGCCGTCACCTTGAATTCCGGGCAGTTCGTCGCCCAATCCGAGAAGTCGGTCGTGACCACGTTAGCCTGCGTCGCCGGGTGATGGAAGGTGGTATAGACCACGCCCGCCGCCACCCGGTCGGTCAGCACCGCCCGCAGCGTCGTTTCCCCCGAACGAGAGGCCAGCCGCACCCAGTCGCCGTCCTTCACCCCCCGGAACTCGGCGTCGTGGGGGTTGATCTCCAGCACGTCCTCGGGGTGCCAGGCGACGTTCTCGGTCCGCCGGGTCTGCGCGCCCACGTTGTAATGGGCGAGGATCCGCCCCGTAGTCAGCAGCAGCGGGAAGCGCGGGCCGGTGCGTTCGTCGGTCGCCACATATTCGGTGACCATGAAATGCCCCTTGCCCGACACGAAGCCATCCACGTGCATCAAGGGTGTGCCGTCCGGCACCGTCTCGTTGCAGGGCCACTGGACGGACCCCTTCTCCTCCAGCACCTCATAGGTGACGCCCGCGAAGCTGGGGGTCGTGGCCGCGATCTCCTCCATGATCTGGCGGGGGTGGGTATAGTGCCAGCCCGCGCCCAGGGCGTTCGCCAGAAGCTGCGTGACTTCCCAATCCTCGTAACCGTTGCGGGGGGCCATCACCTTGCGGACGCGGTTGATGCGGCGTTCGGCATTGGTGAAGGTGCCGTCCTTTTCCAGGAACGACGATCCCGGCAGGAAGACATGGGCATAGTTCGCGGTCTCGTTCAGAAACAGGTCGTGGACGATCACACATTCCATCGCCGCAAGCCCTGCCGAGACGTGCTTGGTATCCGGGTCGGATTGCAGGATATCCTCGCCCTGGCAGTAGAGGCCCTTGAAGGTGCCCTCGACCGCCGCGTCCAGCATGTTCGGGATGCGCAGGCCGGGTTCGGGATCGATCTCGCAGTTCCAGGCCTTTTCGAAGATCGCGCGAACATCGGGCAGCTTGACGTGACGATAGCCGGGCAGTTCGTGCGGGAAGCTGCCCATGTCGCAAGATCCCTGCACGTTGTTTTGACCGCGCAAGGGGTTCACGCCGACGCCGGGACGGCCGATGTTGCCGGTCAGCATGGCAAGGTTGGCGATGCCGATCACAGTCGTGGAGCCCTGGCTGTGTTCCGTCACGCCCAGGCCGTAGTAGATCGCGCCATTGCCGCCGGTTGCATAAAGCCGCGCGGCGGCACGCAGGTCGGCGGCGGGAACGCCGGTCAGCAGTTCCACGTTCTCGGGCGCGTGGCGCGGGTCGCTGACGAAATCGACATAGAACTGGAATTCGTCCCAATCGCAGCGGGTGCGGATGAAATCCTCGTCAAACAGCCCCTCGGTCACAATGACATGGGCCATTGCCGTGACGACGGCCACGTTAGTGCCGGGCTTCAGCGGCAGGTGATACTGCGCCTCGATGTGGGCGGACCGCACGATGTCGGTGCGGCGGGGATCGACCACGATCAATTTGGCGCCCTGGCGCAGTCGCTTTTTCAGGCGGCTGGCAAAGACCGGGTGGCCGTCGGTCGGGTTTGCACCGATGACCACCACCACATCGGCGGCCTCGACGCTGTCGAAGTCCTGCGTCCCGGCGGACGTGCCGTAGGTCTTTCCCAGGCCATAACCCGTCGGTGAATGGCAGACGCGGGCGCAGGTGTCGGTGTTGTTGTTACGGAAGACCGCGCGGGTCAGCTTTTGCACCAGATAGGTTTCCTCGTTGGTGCAGCGGCTGGAGGTGATGACGCCCACCGACTTGCGGCCGTATTTCTCCTGTATGCCCTTCATCTTGGCGGCGGCGAAGGCGATCGCCTCGGCCCATTCGACCTCGCGCCACGGCTGGTCGATGCTGTCGCGGATCATCGGCTTCAGGATGCGATCCTTGTGCTGGGCATAGCCATAGGCGAAGCGGCCCTTGACGCAAGAATGGCCCCGGTTGGCCTTGCCGTGCTTGTAGGGGACCATGCGTACCAGTTGGTCGCCGTTCAGTTCCGCCTTGAAGCTGCACCCCACGCCGCAATAGGCGCAGGTCGTGATGACCGACCGTTCGGGCGTGCCCAGTTCGATCACGGATTTTTCCTGCAGGGTCGCGGTCGGGCAGGCCTGCACGCAGGCGCCGCAGGACACGCAGTCCGAGGTCAGGAAGTCGTCGCTCACGGCCCCCGCCTTGACGCGGCTGTCGAAGCCGCGGCCCTCGATGGTCAGGGCGAAGGTGCCCTGCACTTCCTCGCAGGCGCGGACGCAGCGGGAACAGACGATGCACTTGGCCGGATCATAGGTGAAATACGGGTTACTCTCGTCCTTGGGGACATACAGCGCGTTTATCCCCGCCCCGTCGCGCGTGGCGAAGTGATTGACCAGCGAACGATCTTCGGGCGCCTTGTAGCGCACGTCGCGCAGGCCGACGTTGCCCGCCATGTCCTGCAGTTCGCAGTCGCCATTGGCCGCGCAGGTCAGGCAGTCGAGCGGGTGGTCGCTGATGTAAAGCTCCATCACCCCCTTGCGCATCCGGCGCAGCTTGTCGGACTGGGTGTGGACGACCATGCCCTCGACCACCGGCGTGGTGCAGGACGCGGGCGTGCCGCGGCGGCCTTCGATTTCCACCACGCACAGGCGGCACGATCCGAAGGCCTCCATGTTGTCGCTGGCGCAGAGTTTCGGGACCATGATCCCGGCCTCGGCGGCGGCGCGCATGACGGATGTGCCCTCGGGCACCGTCACGGCGATCCCGTCCACGCTGATCGTGACCGGCAGGCCGCTGCGGGCGGGGGTGCCCATGTCGCGGTCGTCGCCCGGCGGGTATTGGGGGATGATGAAGTCTCTCATTCGGCTGCCTCCTTGAAGGTGGCGAAATCGTCGGGGAAGTTTCGGAGCGCGGACATGACCGGAAACGGCGTGAAGCCGCCAAGCGCGCACAATGATCCGTCCTTCATCGTCTCGCACAGGTCGGTCAGCAGCGGGATCGCGTCCGGGTCGCCCTGGGCGATGCGGTCGATGGTTTCCACACCGCGCACCGCGCCGATCCGGCAGGGCGTGCACTTGCCGCAGGATTCGACGGCGCAGAACTCCATCGCGAAGCGCGCCATGCGCAGCATGTCCACGGTGTCGTCGAAGACCACAAGCCCGGCATGGCCGATCAGCCCGCCTTGGCTGTCGAATTCCTCGTATCCCATCGGCGTGTGGAACTGGTCGATGTGCATGTAGGCGCCCAGCGGGCCACCCACCTGCACCGCCTTGACGGGCCGCCCGCTGGCGGTGCCGCCGCCGATGTCGTTCACGACCTCGCCCAGGGTCAGGCCGAAGGCGGTCTCGAACAGACCGCCGCGCTTGACGTTTCCGGCGATCTGCAAGGTCACGGTGCCGCGCGATCGGCCCAGGCCGAAGTCGGCGTAGTGTTTCGCCCCGCGTTCGAATATCACCGGGATCGTGGTCAGCGAGATGACGTTGTTCACGACCGTGGGCTGGCCCAGGAAGCCCTGAAGCGCGGGCAGCGGCGGCTTGGCGCGCACGGTGCCGCGCTTGCCTTCCAGGCTGTTCAACAGGCTGGTTTCCTCGCCGCAGACATAGGCGCCCGCGCCGGTGCGGACCTCCATGTCGAAGGCGCGGCCCGATCCCAGTACATCGGCGCCCAGCAGGCCTCGCTGGCGGGCGATCTTCACCGCTTGCGTCAGGATATGAATGGCGTCGGGGTATTCGGACCGCAGATAGACATAGCCCCGCGTCGCGCCCACGCCCAGGCCAGCAATGGCCATGCCTTCGATCAACTGGAAGGGATCGCCCTCGATGATCATGCGGTCGGCGAAGGTGCCGCTGTCGCCCTCGTCGGCGTTGCAGACGATGTATTTCTGCGGGGCCTCTGCCTCGGCCACGGTCTTCCACTTGATGCCGGTCGGAAAGCCCGCGCCACCACGCCCGCGAAGGCCGCTGTCGATGACCTCCTGCACGATCTGGGCCTTGGTCATGCCCAGCGCGCGGCGCAGGCCCACAAGACCGCCATGCGCCCCGTAGTCGTCCATGTCCAAGGGGTTGATCAGTCCGCAGCGGGCAAAGGTCAGGCGGGTCTGGCGGGCGAACCAGTCGATGTCCTCGACCCGGCCAAGCCCGTTCAGCTTGCCGTCCAGAAGATCCGGCACTTGGTCGGGGGTCACGTTTCCGTAACCGATCCGGCCCTCGGGTGTGTCAACCTCGACCAGAGGCTCCAACCAGACCATGCCGCGCGTGCCGTTGCGGACAAGCTGCACGTCCAGTCCGCGCGCCGCAGCCTCGCGTGCGAGAGCATCGGCGACATCATCCGCGCCAAGCGCCTTGGCGGCGCTGTCCCCGGGAACGAAGATCTTCATGCGCCCACCTCGGCCAGAATGCGGTCCATGCGGGCGTCGTCGACGCGGCCCACGACCTTGCCGTCCACCATGGCGGCGGGGGCGCAGGCGCACATGCCCAGGCAATAGACGGGTTCCACCGTCAGGGCACCGTTGGACGTGGTGCCGTGCCAGCCAATTCCCAGCTTTTGCAAGGTGGATTCGGCAAGCGCGTTGGCGCCCATGGACTGGCAGGCCTCGGCCCGGCAGATCTTCAGGACGTGGCGTCCCGCCGGATGATCGCGGAAGTCGTGGTAGAAGCTGATGACGCCATGCACCTCGGCCCGGCCCAGGTTCAGGATGTCCGCCAGCACCGGCACGGCAGCCTGCGGCACGAAACCCCAGGTCTCCTGCAACGCGTGCAGCATCGGCAGAAGTGGCCCTTCCAGAGAGGCAAGCGGCGCGACGACGCCCCGGATCTCCTCCTCGGTCGGGGCTGGCGCATGGGAATGCATATGCTGGCCTTTCGACGATCCTTTGGCGGATATCAAAGCAGGTTCAACATTCCGAAATCAATATCGTTGTTCCGTCAGTTGATAGAGATCATCTATCGTTCGCCATACGCCGCGCCTCGGTCAGCAGCGCCTCCAGCACGGGGGTATGAGGTTCCCGCCAAGGTGCCACCAGACCGACGACATGGCTTGCGCCGTCCCCGTCCAGCGGAATGGTCCGCAGCGGCTTGCCCTGGGTCAGGAAACCCGCGATGTCCTCGGGCAGGATGGTGATCCAGCCCCCTTCCAGCACATGGGCGACCAGAACTACCGTGGAACTGGATTCAACCGTCGCCTGGGGGGTCACGCCCGCCTCGATCAGGTTGCGGTTAATGATCCGGCGGTTCTGCATGTCGCTTGTCAGCAGGCACAGCCGGTGCCCCGCCAGATCGGACCAGGCCACGCGATCCCGCGCGACCAGCGGAGAATCCTGTGCGCAGACCAGCATATAGCGTTCGTCATACAGGCTGACCGTGCTGACCCGGCCCAGCGGCTCGTTGTCCAGATACGAAATCCCCGCGTCGACGGTCAGATCGTCGATCATCTGCAGGATCTCGACCGAGGTGCGCGACAGGATCGTCATGCCGACATTCGGATGGGCGGCGCCGAAGCGCGCGCTGATCCGCGCGGCCCAGGTCAGCGCCGTGGGGATCACGGCAATGCGCAACTGGCCCGAAAGGCCGTGGCGGGTCGCCCGCATCTCGTCCCGCAACTGGCGGGTGTCGCCGACGATGCGGCGCGCCCAGACCAGGGCCGACTGCCCCTCGGGGGTCAGCCCGCCGAAGCGCGAGCCGCGGAAGACCAGAAGGACGCCAAGCTGTTCTTCCAACTGCTTGATGCCTGCCGACAGCGTGGGCTGCGTGATGCCCAGGCTGGCTGCGGCGCGTCCGAAATGGCGTTCCTTGGCGACGGCCAGGAACATTTCCAGCTTGTCGATCATTCGGCGGGTGCGACCGCGGCGTCTGTCTGGCGGTCCTTCCGACCGCCCAGAAGCCGCACCATCAGCACGAAGAACAGCGGCGCGAACAGAATCCCCATCACGGTTGACGCGACGGTGCCGCCGATCACCGTGGCGCCGATGGCGTTGCGGCCGTTGGCCCCTGCGCCCGTGGACAGCAGCAGCGGCAGGACGCCCAGCGTAAAGGCGATCGAGGTCATGACGATGGGGCGGAACCGCTGGCGCGCGGCCTCGACCACGGCCTTGAACAGCGGAACGCCGGCGTCCGACTGTTCGCGCGCGAATTCGACGATCAGGATGGCGTTCTTGCCGGTCAGGCCGATCACCGTCAGCAGGCCCACCTGGAAGAAGACGCCGTTGTCGAAGCCGCCGAGGAACGCCCCCAGCAGCGCCCCCAGGACGCCGATGGGCATGACCAGGATCACCGCCAGCGGGATGGACCAGCTTTCGTAAAGCGCGGCCAGGCACAGGAACACCGCCGCCAGCGACAGCGCGTAAAGCAGCAGGGTCTGGTCGCCGGATTCCTGCTCCTCCAGCGACAGGCCGGTCCAGGCCACGGCAAATCCGGGCATGTCGGACACGATGCGCTCGACCTCGGCCATGGCGTCGCCGGTGCTGACGCCGGGGGCCGGGCCGCCCTGGATCTGCATGGCCGGGATGCCGTTGTAGCGGCTGAGCCCCTGCGGGCCGAAGGTCCAGTCCCCGGTCGAGAAGTTGGAAAACGGCACCAGGCCGCCGCTGGCGTTCCTGACGCGCCACTTGTCGAAGTCGCTGGGGGTGGATCGCGACGTCGCCTCGCCCTGAACATAGACGCGCTTGATGCGGCCCCGATCCACGAAATCGTTGACGTAGCGCCCGGTCCAGGCGACCTGCAGCAGACCGGCCACGTCGGTCGCCGTGACGCCCATGGCGCCCGCCTGCCGCCAGTCGATGTTCAGCTTGAACTGGGCCGCGTCCTCCAGCCCCGAGGGGCGGGTCTGGGCGATCACCTGGCTTTGCGCGGCCATGCCCAGGAACTGGTTTCGCGCCTCCAGCAGTTGCTCGTGCGACTGGCCGCCCCGCGCCTGCAGGAAGAAGTCGAAGCCCGAGACGTTGCCAAGCTCGATCACGGATGGCGGCACGATGGGAAAGACCATCGCGTCCTGGATGCCGCTGAGTGCACCGAAGGCCCGGCCCGCGACCGCCTGCACGTCCTGTTCGGGGTTGGGGCGTTCATCCCAGTCCTTCATGCGCACGAAGGCCATGCCGACGTTCTGCCCCTGCCCCGCGAAGCTGAAGCCCACGACGCCGAACATCGAATCGACTGAATCCTTTTCCTGGTTCAGGAAATAGTCCTGCACCTGGTCGACAACGGCCGCCGTCCGTTCCGCGGTGGCCCCGGTCGGGCCCTGGATCAGCACGAACATGATGCCCTGATCCTCGTCCGGCAGGAAACCCTCGGGGGTGCGCAGGAACAGCAGAACCATGGCCGCGCCGATGCCTGCATAGATCAGCAGCATCCGCAGCGGGCGCCGCACCAGCCAGCCCACCGCGCCGGTATAACCGTTGGTGGTGCGGTCGAAGTTGCGGTTGAACCAGCCGAACAGCCCGGTCCTGGAATGATGGTCCTTGGACCGCAGCAGCGTGGCGCAGAGCGCGGGCGTCAGCGTCAGCGCCACCAGCACCGACAGGCCCATGGCCGAAACGATGGTGATCGCGAACTGCTGGTAGATCACCCCGGTCGAGCCGCCGAAGAAGGCCATCGGCACGAACACCGCCGACAGCACAAGGGCGATGCCGATCAGCGCGCCGGTGATCTGGCCCATGGACTTGCGCGTGGCCTCGCGCGGTTCAAGACCGTCCTCCTCCATGATGCGTTCGACGTTTTCGACGACGACGATGGCATCGTCCACCAGCAGGCCGATGGCCAGCACCATGGCCAGCATGGTCAGCGTGTTGATGGTGAAGCCGAAGGCCGCAATGATGCCGAAGGTGCCCAGCAGGACGATCGGCACGGCCAGCGTCGGGATCAGCGTCGCCCGCCAGTTCTGCAGGAAGACGTACATGACGATGAAGACCAGCACGATGGCCTCGATCAGCGTCTTGACGACCTCCTCGATGGAGATTTCCACGAAGGGCGAGGTGTCGAAGGGGATGACGTATTCCACGCCCTCGGGGAAGAACCCGGCGAATTCCTCCATCCGTGCCTTGACGCGTTCGGCGGTGTCCAGCGCGTTGGCGCCGGGCGCCAGCGACAGCGCCATCCCGGCGGCGGGCCGGCCGTTATAGGTCGCCTCGGTGGCATAGCTTTCCGCCCCGATCTCGACCCGCGCCACGTCGCGCAGCAGGACAAGGCCGCCGTTCTCCTCGGCGCGCAGGACGATCTGGCGGAAATCCTCGGGGGTGGTCAGCAGGGACTGCGCGGTTACGGTGGCGTTCAGTTGCTGCCCCTCGACCGTTGGCAGGTCGCCGAAGGCCCCGGCCGAGATCTGGGTGTTCTGGGCGGAAACGGCGGCCACCACGTCCGATGGCGCCATTTCGTAGGCGGCCAGCTTGTCGGGGTCCAGCCAGATGCGCATGGCATAGGGCGCGCCGAAGACCTGCACGCTGCCCACGCCCTCGACCCGGGACAGGTCGTCCACCAGGTTCGAGAACATGTAGTCCGAGAGATCCGTCTGGTCATAGCTGTCGTTGCCGATCAGGCCGATCACCATCAGGAAGCCGGCGGTCGATTTCTCGACCACCACGCCCTGGCGCTGCACGGGTTCGGGCAGCAGGGGCGTGGCCTGGGACAGCTTGTTCTGGACCTGGACCTGGGCGATGTCCACGTCGGTCCCGGTCTCGAAGGTCAGCGTGGTTTCCGACGCCCCCGCCGATGACGACGAGGACGAGATGTAGCGCAGCCCGTCGAGGCCGGTCATCTGCTGTTCGATCACCTGCGTGACGGTGTTCGCGATCGTCTCGGCCGAGGCGCCGGGATAGGTGGCGCGCACCGTGACCGAGGGCGGCGCGATCTGCGGATACTGCGCGATGGGCAGCGTCAGGATCGACAGGATGCCGATGCCCATGATGATGATCGAGATCACCCAGGCGAATACCGGACGGTCGATGAAGAAACGGGCCATGATCTGTCACGCCTTCGTTGTCTGGATCGTCAGTTGCCCGACGTGGCTGCGGTCTCGGCGGCGGCCTGTTCGGCGGGCGCCCCTGCGGCGGCTTGTCCGTCGGGGGCGGCGGGTTCCTGACCGCGTTCCTGCGGAACCACGGTGGCGCCCGGTCCGATCTTCTGGAGGCCCGCCACGACCACGCGGTCGCCGGGCGCCAGGCCGTCCGTCACCACCCAGTTCACGCCGCGATCCTGGGCAATCTCGAGCGCGCGTTCCTCGACGACGTTCTGGTCGTTCACGACCATCGCGACGGGTCGCCCGCGCCGGTCGCGGCTGACGCCTTCCTGCGGGGCCAGGATCGCGTCCTTCAACTGCGCCTGCGGGATGTCGGCCAGAACGAACATGCCGGGCAGCAGGAAACCGTCCGGGTTGGCGAATTCCATCCGCAGCGTGATGACGCCGGTGGTCTCGTCCACATGCGGCTCGGCGGCGGTCATGGACCCAGTGTGCTCATAGGTGCTGCCGTCGGCCAGGCGCAGGGACACGGTGCGGTCGGTCCCTTCAGGCAAGGCGGCCTCGGGGCCCATGCGCTGCCAGCGGATGATCTCGGCGGCGGACTGGGTCACGTCCACGCGGATCGGGTCGATCCGGCGGATCACGGCCAGGGGGGTTTCCTGCCCCGCCGTGACCAGGGCGCCGGGGCTGACCTGCGCCAGGCCGATCACGCCGTCGATGGGCGCGGTGATGGTGGTCCGGTCCAGGTCGATCTGCGCCGCCAGCACCTGCGCCTCGGCGGCCTTCACGGCGGCTTCGGCCGCATCGCGTTCCGCGATGGCGCTGTCCTGCGTCTGTTCGCTGGCAACGCGCCGGTCGCGCAGGGTCACCACGCGCTCGGCCTCGCGCCGGGCGGCATCGGCCTGGGCTTGCGCCTGCGCCAGCGCGGCCTGGGCCTGGGCCACGGCGGCCTCGTAGGTGCGGGGATCGATGCGGTACAAGGGATCGCCCTCGGCCACGAGGCTGCCTTCGTCGAACAGACGCTCGACGATCAGGCCGCCGACCTGCGGGCGCAGTTCGGATTCCGCCGAGGCCACGACCCGGCCCGGCAGGCTGGCGGTCAGCGTCACGTCCTCGGCCTTCAGGGTCACGACGGTGACGGCGGGGGGCGGCATCTCTCCGCCCGGAGCCTGGGCGGAAAGACCGCCGGGAAACGTCGCCGCGATGACGCCGGCAAGAACAAGAAGTCGAGTCAGCGTGGCCATGCTGTCCGTCCGTCTGGGAGAATAAACCGATGGTGGCGCCTGCCCGTTCGCAGGGGCAGCCCGTCGCCGGCGATCACGCTAGCGTCATGCAGGCCAAAGAACAACGGTTTCGTTGCAGTTGCCCGCGCACGGAGAATGCTTGCCTGAACCCCGATCCGAAGGCACTCTGGTCCCTGAACCTGGCAACTTGGGGGGAGCCGATGCCAGCCTATCTGATCGCGGACGTGAAGGTGACGGACGACGCATGGGTGCCCGACTATGCCGCCCGCGTCCACGAGATCGCGGCGAAGCACGGCGGGCGCTATCTGTCGCGGTCGGGCCATATCGACACGCTCGAGGGCAAGCCGCTGGGCAGCACGCTGGTCGCGCTGATCGAATTTCCGTCAAAGGAGGCCGCGCGGGCCTTCGCCGACGATCCCGAATATGCCCCCTTCGCCGAGGCGCGCAAGGCCGGCAGCGTCAGCAACTTCCACCTGATCGACGACAGCGATCTGGCGGGCAGCATCCCCTATCTGCCGAAAGGCTGAGACAGCCGGATTGCGGGTGTCGGCCAAAGGTGCAAGGAACAGGCGCGGCGACCAACGCCGGCCTGTTTCGGATAACTCATGCATTTTGCCTATGGCCCTTCCCTGATTCGGGTGAACATGCCCGACCACGCGACGCTGATGGCCGAGGTTTCGCGCCGATTCCACGCCAGCGAAGGCTTTGCCCTGGCGACGATCAACCTGGATCACCTGGTCAAGCTGCGGCAGGACGATGCTTTCCGCGAGGCCTATGCCGGCCAGGACCTTGTGGTGGCGGACGGCAATCCGATCGTCTGGCTGTCGCGGCTGGCCGGACGGCCGGTGGACCTGGTCCCGGGGTCCGACCTCGTGATCCCGCTGGCCCGGCTGGCAGCGTCCGAAAGTGTCGGCATTGCCCTGGTGGGAACCACCGACGAGGCCTTGTCCGCCGCCACGGACGAGATCACCCGCCGCATCCCGGACTGCCGGATCGTCGCCCGGATCGCGCCGCCGATGGGGTTCGACCCCGACACCGACGCGGCGCGCGAGCTGTTGCGGCAGGTGCGGGACAGCGGCGCGCGGCTGTGCTTCCTTGCCCTCGGCGCGCCCAAGCAGGAACGCCTGGCTGCGCTTGGCCGTATCGAGGCGCCGTCGGTCGGGTTCGCGTCGGTCGGCGCCGGGCTGGATTTCCTGGCCGGAAACCAGACGCGCGCGCCGGAATGGGTCCGGCGCATCGCGATGGAATGGGCGTGGCGGATGGTGTCCGCGCCGAAGCGGCTGGTGCCCCGCTATGCCCGCTGCGCCGCCATCCTGCCGTCCGAGGCCGTGGCGGCGCTGAAGCTGCGGCGCTGATCAGCAGCCCGTCCGGCCCAGCACGACCGAAACCGTGCGCAGAAGGATCGCAAGGTCGCTGCCGAAGGACAGGCTGCGCTCATAACGGTCGTCGTACCAGGCGCGGGCCGCGAAGGTGGTGCGGTTGCGGCCGGCGGTCTGCCAGAACCCGGTGATGCCGGGACGCAAGCGGTAATATCCGTCGCCCGAATACAGGTTCTGTTGGTCCGGCATCATCGGGCGGGGCCCGACCAGGCTCATCTCGCCGGTCAGGACGTTCCACAACTGCGGCAGCTCGTCCATGGAACTGGCGCGCAGCAGGCGGCCAAAGGCGGTGACACGCGGGTCCTGGCGCAGCTTCTGCGCCGCGTCCCATTCCTGCCGGGCCTGCGGGTTGCCGGCCAGATAGGATTCAAGCCGCTGGTCCGCGTCATGGACCATGCTGCGCAGTTTCCACATGCGGAAGATGCGGCCGTCGCGGCCGATGCGCTTTTGCGAATAGAACGGGTTCTTTCCGTCGACCATCACGATCAATGCCAGCAGCAGCACCAGCGGCACCACGATGGGCGAGGTCAGAAGAACAAGAAGCATATCCAAAGGACGCTTGACCAAGCTGCGATAAAACCACGGGCTCTGCTTGGCATGGGACGGAATGGCCGAAACACGGGCCATGACGACCGACTGGGACTTAACCGACATTTTTACCTGCACATCACTAAAAACAATGCACCCCGAACCACTGAGGCGCTCACTCGCAACGATTGGAACATAGCATTCCGCCAAACCGCTGAATATGGCTAAACTTTAATTTAAATGGTTAGGAACCTGCCATTTTGGATAGTTTGTCTGCCCGCTCTGCCTGCAGGCGCCCCTCGGACCGGCCGGAACAACCCTGAGTCGATCAGCCGCCGGCCCTCGCCGCATGTGTGATTCTGGCGCGGTCCCGTGTCTGACAAGCAGCGGCCGTCACATTCGCGGTGCCGCTTGGTTGATCTATGCCTGTTTCCGCCTATGCTGCGCTGCGACATGCCTGCCCGCACGAAGGGATAAGGAAACCACGCCATGACCGACGAGACCCGCCGCCGCGCCGAGGACATCCGCACCCAGATCGAGGATCTGACCCAGGCCGCCCTGCCCGAACCCAAGGCCGATCCGCTGTCCGTGCGATCCGCCGATCCCCAGCTTGCCGCCGAAATCCGCCGCCGCATGGACGAGATCGATCTGGGCGACACCGGCTCGATCGTGCGCTTCGGCACGCGCGCGCAGGCCGGACTGCAGGAAATCAGCCAGAAGATGCTGGCGGACGTCAAAAGCAAGGACGTCGGGCCCGCGGGCGAAAGCCTGCGCAGCATCGTGACCACCATCCGCGGCTTTTCGACCAGCGAACTGGACATGCGCCGGACGCGAAGCTGGTGGGAAAAGCTGCTTGGCCGGTCGGCGCCCTTCGCCAAGTTCGTGGCCAACTACGAGCAGGTCCAGACCCAGATCGACCGCATCACGGTCGAGTTGGAGCGTCACGAGCAGACGCTGCTGAAGGACATCAAGTCGCTGGACCTGCTGTATGGCCATACGCTGAACTTCTATGACGAACTGGCGCTGTACATCGCCGCCGGCGAGGAAAAGCTGCAGGACCTGGACACGACCGCCATTCCGCAGCTTGAGGCCCGGCTCAAGTCCGCGCCCGAGGACGAGCAGGTGATGCAGGCCCAGGCGCTGCGCGACCTGCGCGCCGTGCGCGACGACCTGGAGCGGCGCGTCCACGACCTGAAGCTGACCCGGCAGGTGACGATGCAGTCCCTGCCCTCGATCCGGCTGGTGCAGGAAAACGACAAGTCGCTGGTGACAAAGATCAACTCGACCCTGGTGAACACCGTGCCGCTGTGGGAAACGCAACTGGCGCAGGCGGTCACCATCCAGCGCAGCGCCGAGGCCGCGCGCGCCGTCAAGGAAGCCAGCGACCTGACGAACGAGCTGCTGACCCGCAACGCCGACAACCTGCGCCAGGCCAATGTCCAGATCCGCACGCAGACGGAACGCGGTGTCTTCGACATCAATTCGGTCAAGGCCGCCAATGCGCAGCTGATCGCCACCATCGAGGATTCGTTGCGCATCGCCGACGAGGGCCGCACCCGCCGCGCCGCCGCCGAGGGCGAGCTGGCGAAGATGGAAGCGGAACTTCGCGACACGCTGGCCCGTGCGACGGCCCGGCGCCAGGAAGGGCCGTCGGCGCCGGGGACGCCGATCCGGCAATGAGCGTGGGTGTCCAAGTCCGACGCTGGCTGCCGCTGCTGGGGCTTCTGGCACTGGCGGCCTGCCAGGCGCCCGAGTCCGCCTCGCCGGTTCCCGAGCCAAGACCCATGGCCCGGCCCGAGGACCTTGGCCCCTCGCAAGAGCAGTTGCGCAAGGCCCGGGCCGAGCGGAACCGCGCGGCCAACGCCGCCGCTGCCGAAGCCCTGGTCAAGGCAAGCGCCACCAGCACTGCGCAGCGCGACTTTTACGATCGCGCGGAACGGGCCCTGCGCGGCCAGGGCCGCCTGCGCCGCGACCGGGTGCCGCTGGACGCGCCCATCGACGCCGACTTGCTGACGCGCAACTTCATCGCCATCGCGCTGCGCGACGAATACGCGCAGGGCGGGATGCAGGCCGTCGATGGCGGCGTGCCCGCCCCCTTGCGCCGCTGGCAGGATCCCGTGCGGCTGCAGATCGAGTTCGGCACCACCTCGGACGTTGCGACCCGCCGCGCCTATCGCGTCGAGGTCAGCCAGTTCGCCGCAAGACTGGCCGAGGTGACGGGCCACCGGGTTTCCCTGACCGACAGCGGCGGCAACTTCGTCGTGATGGTCCTGTCCGACGACGAACGCCGCGCCATCGGCCCGCGCCTGGCGCAGCTTGTCCCCGGCATTCCGCCGCAGGACATCGAGGTGATGCAGGCCCTGGACGCCGACAACTTCTGCACCGTCTTCGCCTATTCGCGGGGCGCCACGCCCGTCTATTCGAACGCCGTCGCCCTGATCCGGGCCGAGCTTCCGCCCCTGCTGCAAAGCTCGTGCATCCACGAGGAAGTGGCGCAGGGCATGGGCCTTGCCAATGACAGCCCCGATGCCCGCCCCTCGATCTTCAACGACGACGAGGAATTCGCCCTGCTGACCCGGCATGACGAACTGCTGCTGAAGATCCTGTACGACCCGCGCCTGCGCCCCGGCATGACCCCGGCCGAGGCCGAGCCGGTCGTCCGCCGGATCGCTTCCGAGCTGCTGGCCCAAAGCCTCTGACTTGCGCCGGGCCTTCCCGGCCCCCTAACATGGGCCAGGCATCCCGAGGAGGCGACAATGGCGATCTTCGACATTCTGGGCGGCGAGTTCATCGAGGTCATCGAATGGACCGACGACAGCCGCGACACGATGGTCTGGCGCTTTCCGACCGTCGGCAACGCGATCAAGTACGGCGCCAAGCTGACGGTCCGCGAAGGCCAGGCCGCCGTCTTTGTCCATGAAGGGCAGCTTGCAGACACCTTTGGTCCCGGCCTCTACATGCTGGAAACCAACAACCTCCCGATCATGACCCGGCTGCAGCATTGGGACCACGGCTTCCGCAGCCCCTTCAAGTCCGAGGTCTATTTCGTCAACACGACGCGCTTCAACGACCTGAAATGGGGCACGCGCAACCCGATCATGGCGCGCGACCCGGAATTCGGCCCGGTTCGCCTGCGTGCCTTCGGCACCTATTCCATGCGCGTCACCGACCCCGCCCGCTTCATGACCGAGATCGTGGGCACGGATGGCGAGTTCACCAGCGACGAAATCGCCTTCCAGATCCGCAACGTGATCGTGCAGGAGTTTTCGCGCGTCATCGCCGGTTCGGGCATCCCGGTCCTGGACATGGCCGCCAACACAGGCCAGTTGGGCGAGCTGATCGCCAAGGCCATCGAACCCACGATTGCCGCCTATGGCCTGACGATTCCCGAGTTCTACATCGAGAACATCAGCCTGCCCCAGGATGTCGAGAAGATGCTGGACAAGCGGACATCCATGGGCATCCTGGGCGATCTGGACCGTTTCGGCCAATATGCCGCAAGCGAGGCGATGGTGAATGCCAGCCAGAACCCCGGCGCGGCAGGGGCCGGGATGGGCGCCGCCATGGGCGCGGTGCTTGGCGCGGGCATGGCGGCACGGCCCGCCTCGGGGCCCTGGGGCAGCGTTCCTCAGCCCGGCGCGGCCACTCCGCCGCCCATGCCGCCAACGGGCGCCGTCTGGCACGTGGCCCTGAACGGCCAGGCCGAGGGACCGTTCGACCGCGCGGGGCTGGAGCGTCTTGCGACCGAGGGGCGGTTCATGCGTGAAACGCTTGTCTGGGCTCCGGGTCAGGATGGCTGGCGCAAGGCGGGTGACGTGCCGGAACTGTCGCAGCTTTTCCCCTCCATGCCGCCGCCGCTGCCCGGCTGATGGCCTGATGCCCACGCCCCAGATGGAACATCGCTATCCCTGCGAGCAGTGCGGGGCCAGCCTGCGCTTCCAGCCGGGCCAGCAGATGCTGGTCTGCGACTGGTGCGGCCACCGGCAGGCGATAGGCGCGGGTCCCGCCCAGGCGCCGGCGCGCCAGAGCCGGGGCGGGTCGGAAGGCGAAGACGCGATCCTGGCCGATCCCGAAACCGGCCGGGCGCTGCAATGGGACGCGGGTCACAAGTCCCCCGACCTGGTCGAGATCCCGCTGGAAAAGGGCCTGCGGCTGGACGCCGCCTCCGACATCGCCGCGACCGTCCGCCTGCTGTCCTGCCCCAACTGCGGCGCCCAGATCGAGATGGGCGACACGACCCACGCCAGCGCCTGCCCCTTCTGCGCCACGCCGGTCGTCACCGACACGGGCACCAGCCGCAAGATCAAGCCCCAGGGCGTCCTGCCCTTCCGCCTGACCGAGAATCAGGCCCATCGCGCGATGGAGGATTGGCTGGGCAACCTGTGGTTCGCGCCGTCGGGCTTGACCGCCTATGCCCGACGGGGCCGCAGGATGCGCGGCATCTATTCGCCCTACTGGACCTTCGATGCCCAAACCCGGACAGACTATGCCGGACAGCGCGGCGATCACTATTATGAGACCGTCTGGGTCACGCAGCAGGTCAACGGCCGCAGCCAACAGGTGGCGCGGCAAGTCCGGCGGACCCGCTGGCGGCCGGTGTCGGGCCGTGTCGCGCGGGACTTCAACGACGTGCTGGTGCTGGCCTCGGCGTCCTTGCCGCGCAAGTTCTCGGACGGGCTGACGCCGTGGGACCTGTCGCATCTGCGGACCTACCGCCCCGACTACCTTGCCGGGCTGGAGGCCGAGGCCTACACGATCCCGCTGGCCGAGGGTCACAAGATCGCCCGGGCCGAGATGGCGGGCGTGATCCTCAACGACGCCCGCCGCGACATCGGCGGGGACGAACAGCGGGTCGAGCATGTCCAGACCGAACATTCGGCCGAGACGTTCAAGCACATCCTCCTGCCGGTCTGGACGGCCGCCTACCGCTACAACGGCAAAAGCTATCGCTTCGTCGTCAACGGCCAGTCCGGCCGCGTCATGGGAGAGCGCCCCTGGTCGGCCTGGAAAATCGCCGCGGCCGTCATCGCCGCTCTGGTTGCGCTAGCGGCTTTCCTGTATGTGGCCGATGCGGGCGGCTATATCGACCTGGAGGCCGCCTTGCAGGGGGGCGATGTTGTCATCCAGGGCTATTGAACGGAGGGGACGATGATCCTGTGCGCAGGGGAATCCTTGATCGACATGGTGCCGGACAACGGCAGCTTCCGCCCGCTGGCGGGCGGCTCGGTCTACAACACGGCCATCGCGCTTGGCCGGCTGGGCGAGCCCGTGGCCTATCTCTGGCCGATCAGCCGCGATCCCTTCGGCGACGTTCTTCTGCGCCCTCTGGCCGAGGCCGCGGTCAACACCGACCTTTGCCCCCGCACCGACCGTCTGACGACGCTGGCGCTTGTGACGCTGACCGGGGGCGAGGCCCGCTATTCCTTCTATGACGAAGGCTCTGCCGGGCGGATGCTTGCGCCCGAGGATCTTCCGCCCCTGCCCGGCCATATCGAGGCCCTGTTCGCGGGCGGCATCAGCCTGGTCCCGGACCCTTGCGGCGCGGCCATCGAGGCGCTGATCGCGCGCGATGGCGAGCGGCTTCCGGTCATGCTGGACCCCAACATCAGGCCCTTCTTCATCAACGATGCCGACGCCTACCGCGCGCGGCTGTCGCGGCTGATCGCGCGCTCCGATATCGTCAAGCTGTCCGGCGACGATCTGGAATGGCTTCATCCCGACGTGACGCCCGAAGATGCCGCCCGTCAGGTCCTGTCCCAGGGGCCCCGGCTGGTGCTGCAGACCGGCGGCGCGGCCGGTGCGCGGGCGCATTGGGCAGGCGATGTCGTCTCGGCCCCGGCGATCCGAACGACCGTGGCCGACACGATCGGCGCTGGCGACACGTTCAACGCCGGTGTCCTCGCCAGCTTGCGGCGGCAGGGCGTGTTGTCGAAGGAAGGTCTGGCTACGATCACCGCCGACCAGATCGCCGCCGCCCTGACCCTTGGCGCGCAAGCCGCAGCCATCACCGTATCGCGCCCCGGTGCAAACCCGCCCTGGGCGCATGAGATGCCCGGCGCGAATGTTCTTTCCGAACAACAATCCTAAGGGCTGGAACTGTCGCATGGATATTCTGGACAAGATCAAGGCCTACAAGCTGACCGAGATAGCCGCCGCGAAGGCAGCACGCCCGCTTGCCGATGTCGAAGCGCAGGCCCGCGCGGCATCCGCCCCGCGCGGCTTTGCCAAGGCGCTGGCGGCGAAGGCCCGGACCGGCGCCGCCCTGATTGCCGAGATCAAGAAGGCGAGCCCTTCGAAGGGCCTCATCCGGCCGGACTTCGATCCACCGGCCCTGGCTCGCGCCTATGAGGCAGGCGGCGCCGCTTGCCTGTCCGTGCTGACCGACGCGCCCAGCTTCCAGGGCGCGCCGGACTTCCTGACTGCGGCGCGGGGGGCCTGTTCGCTTCCGGTCCTGCGCAAGGACTTCCTTTACGATCCCTACCAGGTTGCCGAAGCCCGCGCCTGGGGCGCCGACTGCATCCTGATCATCATGGCCTCGGTCGATGATGGCTTGGCGGCCGAGCTTGAGGATGCCGCGACCCACTGGGGCATGGATGCCCTGATCGAGGTTCACGACGCAGGCGAACTGGACCGCGCCCTGCGCCTGAAGTCACCTCTAGTCGGTATAAACAACCGCAATCTCAAGACGTTCGAACTGTCTCTTGATGTAACGCGAGAACTTGCTCCGCGCATCCCTGCGGATCGTGATATCGTTTGCGAAAGCGGCCTTTTCACGGCAGAAGATCTTTCCGCCATGATGCAGGTCGGCGCCCGGCGCTTCCTGATCGGAGAAAGCCTGATGCGGCAAGCGGACGTGACGGCCGCCACCCGCCAGATCCTGGACATAGCCGCATGACCCTGACCCATTTCGACGCGGCGGGACAGGCCCACATGGTCGATGTGTCCGACAAGGACATCACGACCCGAGAGGCGGTTGCCCAGGGTTGCGTCGTGATGGGCGCCGAGACCCTGGCCCTGGCGCAGGGGGGCGCAAAGAAGGGCGACGTCCTGGGGGTCGCCAGGCTGGCGGGGATCATGGCGGCCAAGCGCACCTCGGACCTGATCCCGCTTTGCCATCCGCTTCCAATCAGCAAGGTGTCGCTGGAGCTTGATGCCGACCACAACTTGCCCGGCATCCGCGTCACGGCAACAGTGCGCACCACCGGCCAGACCGGGGTAGAGATGGAAGCGTTGACGGCTGTCTCGGTCGCCTGCTTGACGATCTACGACATGCTGAAGGCCGCAGAGAAGTCGATGGTCATACAGGATGTTCGTCTAATAAGGAAAAGCGGCGGCAAGTCAGGTGATTACGAGGCAAACCTGTGATCTCGGTCGAGGAAGCGCTGGCGCATGTCCTGTCCCTTGCGGGTCCTGTCGCCAGCGAGCAGATCCCGATTGACCAAGCCTTGGGACGGGTCCTTGCAGAACCTGCCGTTGCACGGATCACACAGCCTCCGTTCAACGCGTCCGCCATGGACGGCTATGCCGTGCGCACGACAGAGTTGCATCAGGCCTTGACCGTGATCGGCGAGGCCGCGGCTGGCCGTCCGTTTACCGGCGGCGCCAAACCCGCCAGCGCCGTCCGCATCTTCACGGGCGCTCCGGTTCCCCCCGGTTATGACCGCGTTGTCATGCAAGAGAATGTCGCCCGTGACGGCGACCTCATCACGATCACTGAGACCACCGGCGGCGACAACATCCGTCCCGCCGGCGACGACTTCCGGATCGGCGACCATCATGCGCCCACCCGCAGGCTGAGCACCGCGGATATTGCCTTGCTGGCCGCGATGAATGTTCCCGTGGTGAGCGTCGCGAAACGTCCGCGTGTCGCCATCCTTGCAGGCGGCGATGAGCTGGTAGGGCCGGGCACCACGCCGGCGCCGGGGCAAATCGTCAGTTCGAACGACCTGGCGATCGCAGCCCTGGTGCGCGAGGCAGGAGCGGAGCCCGTGATCCTGCCGATCGCACGGGATACCGTTGAAAGCCTGCATCAGGGCTTTGCCGCTGCAGCCGGGGCCGATCTGCTCGTCACCATCGGAGGCGCCTCGGTCGGCGACCATGACCTCGTGGGTCGGGTGGCGTCCGAACTGGGCCTGCAGCAGGCCTTCTACAAGATCGCCATGCGCCCGGGAAAGCCGCTGATGGCCGGCCGCCTGGGCGCGACGCCGATGGTCGGATTGCCGGGAAACCCTGTTTCAGCAATAGTTTGCGGGGTTTTGTTCGTCCAACCTCTTGTCTTGGCGATGCAGGGCCTTGCCTCGCGAAAGCGTCTCCTCAAGGCCCGCCTTGCGCTTGACCTGCCTCCGGAAGGAAACAGGCAGCATTATCTTCGCGCGACCTTGGCAGAGAGCGACGATCTGCCGCTCATCCGGCCTTTTGCAAGCCAGGATTCCGCGCGATTGTCCTTGATGGCGCAGGCGGATGCCCTGCTGGTCCGCCCCGCCGGTGATCCCGCGCGACGCGCGGGAGACCTTGTCAGCTTTTTGCCCCTTCGCGGCTGACGATTAACGAATTTTTCAAGTTCAGCTGTTCTGTTCGTTGACGTGATTCTGCTTTTGCGATAGAACAGATACGGAACAATACGATGCCGGGGATCGACGGAATGCTGACCAAGAAGCAAATCCAGTTGCTGGATTTCATCCAGAAGCGCATGGCGCGCGACGGTGTCCCGCCATCCTTCGACGAAATGAAGGAAGCCTTGGACCTGCGGTCCAAGTCCGGCATCCACCGGCTTGTGACGGCGCTTGAGGAACGTGGCTTCATCCGCAGGCTTCCCCACCGCGCCCGCGCGCTGGAAATTGTCCGCCTGCCCGACGCTTTGGTCGAGGCCGAGGGCGCTAAAGCAGGTTTCACGCCCAAGGTCATCTCCAACACCCGTGCACCCCGCCCTCGCGGCGCGATCACGATTGCCGACAGCCCGGCGGTCGAACTGCCGCTGATGGGCCGTATCGCGGCCGGTGTCCCGATCGAGGCGATTTCCGAAGTCTCGCACCATGTCGCCGTGCCCGGCACCATGCTGAGTGGGCGCGAGCATCATTATGCCTTGGAAGTTCAAGGCGACTCGATGATCGAGGCCGGGATCAACAATGGCGACGTCGTGGTGATCCGCGAGCAGGACACGGCGGAAAACGGCGACATCATCGTGGCCCTGGTCGAGGGTCACGAGGCCACGCTGAAGCGCTATCGCCGCCGCGGTGGCATGATCGCGCTCGAGGCTGCAAACCCGGCTTACGAAACCCGCATCCTGCCCGAGGAAAGCGTTCGCATCCAAGGGCGACTGGTTGGCTTGATCCGCAGCTACTAAGGTACGACGCGGGTCAGAGGTGGTCGAAAAAGCCCTGACCCGCCCGGCCAAGCAGTTCCTCGGCAAGGTCGGCGCCCATGGCGGCTCCGTCAGTCAGGCCGCCTTCCCGATGACCGCTGATCGCCGCCGAACCATCAGGGCGCAGGATTTCTCCACGCAGCAGCAGGCGTCCCTCGCGCAGTTCCGCCAGCCCTGCAATCGGGGTCTGGCAGGATCCATCGAGCCTGGTCAGATAGGCGCGTTCAGCGGCGATGCGATGGCCGGTATCGCCGTCATGGATCGCGGCCAGCATCATGGCCGCTCGTTCATCGTCGCGCCGCCGCTCGATCCCGATGGCGCCCTGGGCCACGGCGGGCAGCATCTCGGCGGGGTCGATTGCGTTCCGCGCGACATGAAGCATGTCCAGCCGCGACAAGCCAGCCATCGCCAGGAAGGTCGCCGCCGCCACGCCCTCGTCCAGCTTTCTCATGCGCGTCTGCACGTTGCCGCGGAATTCGACAAGCTGCAGGTCAGGACGCCGGTAGGCAAGCTGGGCGCGGCGTCGCAGGCTGGAACTGCCCACGACCGTTCCTGCGGGAAGCTCTCCGATCGAGGCGAAATGGGGGCTGACGAAGGCATCGCGCACATCCTCGCGCGGCAGCAGGCAGTCGATGACCAGGCCGTCGGGCTGGATGGTCGGCATGTCCTTCATCGAGTGGACGGCGATGTCGATCTGCCCGGCAAGAAGCGCATCCTCGATCTCGCGCGTGAACAGGCCCTTGCCGCCGATCTCTTTCAGGGGGCGGTCGGTGATCCGGTCGCCGGTGGTCTTGATGACCACGATGTCGAAGGCGTCGGACGGCAGGCCATGGGCGTCGGACAGGCGGTCGCGCGTCTCGTGCGCCTGGGCAAGCGCCAGCATCGAGCCTCTGGTGCCGATCTTGAGGGGGCGGGTGGAGTCGGGCATCTGCATCATGTGCCCGGCATAACCGCCGGGACGCGGCTTGACAACGCCCGAAGGCTCGCCTTGAAGGAACCGCAGGAGGCCCCATGACCAAACTTCTGCTGCGTGCCCTTGCAGGCGAAACGCTGCCCACCCCGCCGATCTGGATGATGCGCCAGGCCGGGCGCTATCTGCCGGAATACCGGGCCACCCGCGCCCAGGCAGGTGATTTCCTGTCGCTGTGCTACACGCCCGATCTTGCGGCCGAGGTCACGCTGCAACCGATCCGCCGTTTCGGCTTTGATGCCGCGATCCTGTTCGCCGACATCCTGCTGGTGCCGCAGGCGCTGGGGGCCGACCTTTGGTTCGCAACGGGCGAGGGTCCGCGCCTGTCGACGGTGGCCTCGGCCGAGGACGTGGCGCGGCTGAAGTCGGCGGATCAGATCCATGATCGCTTGGGGCCGGTCTATGAAACCGTGCGCATCCTGTCGCGCGAACTGCCGCGGGAAACCGCGCTGATTGGCTTCGCAGGCGCGCCCTGGACGGTGGCAACCTATATGATCGCGGGTCGCGGCACACCCGACCAGGGTCCGGCCCATGCGTTGAAGGATCGGGATCGGGCGACCTTTGCCGCGCTCATCGACCGCATCACCGAGGCGACGATCCTCTATCTGTCGGCGCAGATCGACGCGGGGGCCGAGGTCGTGAAGTTGTTCGACAGCTGGGCCGGCAGCCTGAAGGGCCGGGATTTCGACGATTTCGCCGTCGCGCCTGCCCGCCGCATCATCGAGGCCTTGAAGCAGCGCCACCCCCATGTGCCGGTGATCGCCTTTCCGCGGGAAGCAGGCGACCGCTACATCGGCTTTGCCCGGGCGACTGGCGCCGATTGCGTCGCGCTTGATAATTCCGTCAGCGCGGAATGGGCCGCCAGCCATGTCCAGGTCGATGGCTGCGTCCAGGGCAACCTGGACCCGCGGCATATGGTCGCGGGCGGGCCGGAGCTTGTGGCCGAGGCGCAGCGGATCACCCGTGCCTTCCGGGGCGGGCCGCATATCTTCAACCTGGGCCACGGGATCACCCCGGATGCAGACCCCGACAACGTCGCCGCGATGATCGAGGCCGTGCGCAGCGCATGATCTGGGTCGCGGCGACGCTGATCGCGGCGACGGCGCAGACTGTCCGGAACGCCGCGCAGGCAGGGTTGACGCGCGAGATCGGTACCATCGGGGCCACCGCCGTCCGGTTCCTGTTCGGCTTCCCCTTTGCCGTCCTGGCGCTGCTTCTGGCTGCGGCATGGTGGCCGATGCCCCGACCGGACCTGACCGTGATCGGGTGGGCCGCCCTGGGGGCCATGGCACAGATCGCCGCAACGGCCTTCATGCTGCTGACGATGCGGGACAAGGGCTTTGGCGTCGCCACCGCGCTGATGAAGACGGAACCCGTCACCCTGGCCGTGATCGGGGCCATCGTCCTGGCCGAACCGCTTGGTCCCGCGCGGCTTGGCGTCATCGCCTTGGCGACGCTGGGTGTCGTGCTTGCCTCTGGCGCGACCTGGGGCCGCGCGGGCTGGGGGGCGGTGACGACCGGCATCTTGTCCGGCGCGCTGTTCGGCCTGTCCTCCATCGGGTTTCGCGGGGCGTTGCTGGCGCTTTCCGATGGCGGCTACGTCATTCGTGCCATTACGGTTCTGGCGGTCACGCTGGGGCTTCAGGCTACGGCCATGCTGGCCTGGCTGCTGCTTCGCGACCGCTCGTCGCTGCGGGGCATCGCATCGCAATGGCGGCTGTCCGTGGGGGCGGGCGCCTTGGGGGCCTTTGCCTCTCTGTTCTGGTTCATGGGCTTTGCCCTGACGCCCGCCGCCAATGTCCGTACCTTGGCCCTGGTCGAGGTCGTGTTGGCCCAGGTCCTGTCAGGCCGCGTCTTTCGCCAGACCATCAGGCCGGCGCAACTGGCCGGCATGGCGCTGATCCTGGCAGGGGTCGGCTGGCTGCTGGCGGTTACCGTCCGCTAAATCCACTTGGCCAGCGGAGGCAGGCTCATCAGCACGGCATCGGCATTGTGGCCGGTTTCCAGCCCGAACTTCGTGCCTCGGTCGTAGACGAGGTTGTATTCCGCATAAAGGCCGCGATGGACCAGTTGCGCGTCGCGATCCGCATCCGACCAGGGCTGGCCCATGCGCGCCTGCGCCAAGGGCAGGAAGGCGGGCAGGAACGCCTCTCCCACGGCGCGGGTGAAGTCGAAGTCGGCCTGCCAGTCTCCGGTGTTCAGGTCGTCGAAAAAGATGCCCCCGACGCCCCGCGCACGGCCGCGATGCGGGATGAAGAAATACTCGTCCGCCCAGGCCTTGAAACGGTCGTAGTAATCTGCCCCGTGCCGATCGCAGGCGGCGCGCAGCCTGTCGTGGAAATGGGCCGTGTCGTCAGGATATTCGATGCAGGGGTTCAGGTCCGCGCCCCCGCCGAACCACCAGGCGCCCGGTGTCCAGAACATCCGCGTGTTCATGTGAACGGCTGGCGCGTGCGGGTTCTGCATATGGGCCACCAGGCTGATGCCGCTGGCCCAGAAGCGCGGGTCGGTGTCGATGCCCGGCACCCCGCGAGAGGCCATGGCGGCCTGCGCGCGCGGGGCAAGGGTTCCGTGAACCTCGGACCAGTTGACGCCGACCTTCTCGAACACACGGCCGCCGCGCATCACCGACATCAAGCCGCCCCCGCCATCGCGGTCGCGGCTTGTGGGGGTCACCTCGAAACGGCCCGCGGGCGCCGCGCCGGGGCCACGGTCCTCCAGTGCCTCGAAGGCCGTGACGATACGGTCGCGCAGGTCGCGGAACCAGGCGGCGGCAGTGCGGCGTTCATGTTCCACAAGGTTCTCCAAACTTGATTTGCCAGCCTGAACGCGCAGCGCTAGCATTCCTCACCCGCTGTAATGAGACCCGACATGAGCCGCAACACCGCCCTTGCCGCGATCATCGCCCTTCCCCTGATCGTGGCTGCCTGCGGCACTCCGCAGGAACGCTGCATCAGCCGCAACACAAGCGAGTACCGCACGGTCAGCCGCCTTCTGGCCGAGGTCGAGGGCAATCTTGCGCGGGGATACGCATGGGAGGAACGGCAGGTCGTCCGCGACCGCCTGACCCACTGCCGAACCTATTATCGCGACCGCGAGGGTCGGACCGTCGTCGGCTATGAGCCCTGCTGGCGGGATTATGTGGATATCGAGCGTTATCGCGTGCCCATCGATCCCGCCGCCGAGCAGCGCAAGCGCGACAACCTGGTCGCCCGCAGGTCCGCGCTGAGCGAGCGCGCCGCATCGGCAGTCCAGGCCTGCCGCGCGGCCTATCCCGAGGATCAGGGCTGACCCTCAGACCGTCTGGACGGCAACCCTGTCCGCCAGGCTGCGGCCCCCGTCCACCGTCAGGATCTGGCCGGTGACAAAGCGCGACGCGTCGCTTGCCAGGTATGTCACCGTTTCCACCAGTTCATCGGCGGCGGCGATGCGGCCCATCGGGGTCGCCTCGATGATCCTGTCGCGCAGCTCGGGCTTCTCGCGCAGCGAATCCTTCAGTTCGTGCGACATGACGCTGCCGAAGCGGATGCCGTTCACGCGGATCCTGTGCGGCGCAAGGGCAAGCGCCATGCCGCGTGTCGCCTGCTCTTGCGCGGCGTAGGCGATCGAATAGCCCAGCATCGTCGGCACCGGATGCTGCGCGGCAAGGGTGGACAGGTTGACGATGGCCCCTGCCGACGCGCCCTCGGGGTCCTCCTCGGCCTGCCGGATCATGCGCTTGGCCACGATCTGCGTCATGCGAAGCCCGGCCATCATGTTCTGGCGCAGCAACTGTTCAAGCACATCCAGGTCGGTTTCCAGCGGGTCGGACACCTTCACCATCCGGTGCGCGTTGACCAGGATATCGACCCGGTCAAAGGCGTCCAGCGTCGCGGACAGCAGGTTCGCGGTTGCCAGTTTCTCGGCCATGCGGCCCGCGAAGCTGCGGACATGGGGATCACGCTCGTCATAATCAGACATGGCTGCCGCCAGCGCGGCCTCGTCCGCGTCCGCGAACATGACATAGGCGCCGCGTTCCACGAAGTGGCGGGCAATGGCCAGGCCGATGCCGCGCCCGGCGCCCGTCACGATGGCGGTCTTGCCCTGGATCGAGCCCCCCATCAGCGGCGGCCCTTGCGCGCCGCGCCACGGCCTGCGCCCGTCGCCTCGATCACCTTGAAGCGGGTGTCCCCGCGGACCTCGTGCACTTGGGCGAAGTGCTGCGCCAGCACGGTTTCATAGGGCAGGTGACGATTCGCGACCATCCACAGGCGTCCCGCCCCGGTCAGCAGGCGCGCCGCCGCCGCGATGAACTCGCCGCCGATCCGGGGCTCTGCGGTGCGGCCGTCGTGGAAGGGCGGGTTCATGATGACGCCGTTCACCGGCTCGCGCAGGGTGAACTCCCGCGCATCCGCCCAATGGAACTGCGCGCGCGGATCGCGGATGTTGTCCCGGGCCGATTCAAGCGCCGCATGTTCGGCTTCGACCAGATGGATGGTCTCGATCCCCGGGCGGGCAAGAGCCTGCGCCGAAAGCCAGCCCCAGCCCGCCCCAAGGTCGACGACACGGGTCGGCATCCTGTCGGGCAGCGCATCGGCGAGCATCGCCGAGCCGGGATCGATCCCGTCCGCCGAGAAAACGCCCGGCCGCGTCACGAAGCCGGGTGCCACCTCGTGTTTTCGGGCGGTCCAGTCGGCCGGCAGCCATTCGCCCGACGGGACCGTCACCCGGAAGATCTTGCCATGCGCCTTGCTGTGGACCTCGTCCACCGAAGCCAGCGCCCGCATATCCCTTAGCATGGAATCAATTCCGTCGGTCTTCTGGCCATCGACCCACAGGGCCGCGCCAGGCTGCAGCCGCGCCGCGGACTCTGCAATCCGCGCGCGCCCCTCCGCCTTGGCGCGAGGCAGCACGACAAGCGCGGCGTCGAACCGGCCCTCCACCTCGGGCGCCACGGCGTAGCCGCGGTCGGACAGCGCGCGGTGATCGGGAAAGTTGCCCTGCCGGATGCGGGTGCGCGCGGGTTCCAGAGGCGACAGATCATCGCCTCCCCGTGCCCCGATCACGAGAAAATCCCCTCCGGGATGACCATCCGGGAAGGCGAGGGACAGGCGTGTCTTTGTCACTGCTATTCTTTTTCCATGGTGCATTGCAGCGGATGCTGCTGCCGTCGCGCCAGTTCCATCACCTGCGCGACCTTTGTTTCCGCAACCTCGTGCGAGAAGACGCCGACGACCGCGACACCCTTGCGATGCACGGTCAGCATGATCTCGATCGCCTGGGCATGGGTCATGTTGAACAAGCGTTCAAGCACATGAACCACGAACTCCATCGGGGTGAAATCGTCGTTCAGCATCAGCACCTTGTACATGGGCGGCCGCTGCGTTCGCGTGCGCGGCTTGACGACCAGTTCAACCTGGTCGTCCGATCCGTCACCGTCTGTCATCCAATGCGCCATGCTGTCCGGTCTGGTCGTGATCATCGTCATGCGTGGATCAATATAGTCGATTTCACCGCCGATGAAAGCCCGGCAGAGCCTTGGCGACATGCCGGAAAATAACGCAAATCAACGGTTACATGGTGCGGAATGTCATGCTATTATCCAATGGTTAAGCAATGGCATGCGACAAACGACATGCCGCCAGAGGCAGAGAGACCGCGACAGTGATCCGATTTTCCCAAACAGCCCGGCTGTGGGCTTTGCTCTTGCTGGCCGTCCTGGCCCCGGCGACACTGTCGGCGGCACCTTTCGCCGCCTATGTGATCGACGCGCGCACGGGCCAGCCGATCTACAAGCAAAACGAGGATACGCGGCTGCACCCCGCGTCCCTGACCAAGATGATGACGCTGTACATGGCCTTCACCGCGATCGAACGCGGGCAGGTCCGGCTGGATTCGCAGTTCCCGGTGTCGACCAATGCTGCATCGGAACCTCCGTCCAAGCTGGGCCTCAGGGCCGGGCAGCGAATCGAGCTGCGCTATCTGATCCGCGCCGCCGCGATCAAGTCGGCCAATGACGCCGCCACCACCATCGGCGAAGGTCTTGCGGGGTCCGAGGAAGCCTTTGCCCAGCAGATGACCCAGATGGCCCGCGCCCTGGGGATGCGCAACAGCAACTTCCGCAACGCCCACGGGCTGACGCAGGAAGGGCATTACTCGACCGCCCATGACATGACCATCCTGGGACGGCGGCTGTTCTATGATTTCCCGCAATATTACAACATCTTCTCGCGCCGCTCGGCCGATGCGGGGATCGCGCAGGTCGCCTCGACCAACAAGCGGTTCCTGGATGCCTATCAGGGCGCGGACGGGATCAAGACGGGCTATACCCGGGCGGCGGGCTTCAACCTGACCGCCTCGGCGCAGCGCGGGAACAAGCGGCTGGTGGCGACGGTCTTCGGCGGCACCTCCACCGCGCATCGCAACCAGGTCATGGCACAACTGCTGGACGCAGGCTTCACCCGCGTTCCCACCCGCGTCCGCGAAGTGCGGCCCGAGGCGCCGCGCCTGCTTGCCACGCGCGTCGTGCGCCGCGCGCAGGTCGAACCCAGCGCCGCGGCTATCCGGGCCGATCCGCAGCGGCTGGTGCTGTCCGCCTCTGCCCCGCCCGTTCGGGTCAGCCGTCCCGCCGCTGCCTCGACCGCAGACGTCGCGCCGGCGACGCGGGCCGTGGCGTCCGCAGAACCGGAACCGACAGGCGGGCTGTCCCTTGCCGCCAGCGCGCGGCCGGTGGGTCGCCCCGGCAAGGCCGCCGCGGCCGTTGCCGAGGCTGCACCCGAGGCTGCTCCGTCCGCCAGCCTTGCCGCCGCCGTCCTGTCGCAGTCGGTCCGCCCTGCCCCGGCCCCGCGGTCCCGTTCCGCCAGCACGGCAGCGGTCGCCGGCAACGGCGCCGATCCGGATGCCATTGCCCGCGCGGTGGCCGAAGCGGTTCCGCAGGATGGCAGCGCGTCGCTTTCGCTTCTGGCGTCGCCCGCTCCGAAACCGCGGTCCGAGACGGTGATCCTTGCCGCGATGGGCGAAGGCGACCTTGCCGAGCCCGAGGCGCTTGAGATCGTGTCCCGCCCGGCCAACAGCGGGCGCGGCTGGGGCGTCACCCTGGGCATGTTCAAGTCCAAGGTCGAGGCCGAGCGGCTGCTGCTGCGCAGCGCGCTGCAGGACGGAGCCGTTCTGGAAGGTGCCGCGCGCCATGTGGCCGATACCAAGCGCGGCTTCCAGCCCAGCTTCGCGAACCTGACCAAGGCCAACGCCGAGCTGGTCTGCGAGCGCTTCGCCAGCCGGTCACAGGAATGCGCAGTGGTGGGCCAGTAAGCCTTTCGCGACAACAACGACAAAGGGGCGGAGTGATCTCCGCCCCTTTTTCATGCCGTGTTCCTCAATCTGGCCGGGGCCGGTCGTCCCACTTGTCCGACAGGATCCGTTCGGCATCGCCCTTGGGGTCCTCGAACTGCCGGGACCGCAAGGCCCAGATGAAGGCGACTAGGCCGGCGGCGCCCAAGCCAAGTGACACGGGGATGAGGATCGACAGGATCTCCATGATCGGTTCCTTTCAGTCGCGCAGGCGCAAGGCGTTCAGCGTCACGGTGATCGAACTGAGCGACATTGCCAAGGCCGCGATCAACGGCGTCACCATGCCCGCGACGGCAAGCGGCACCGCGACGATGTTGTAGGCGATCGAGATGGCGAAGTTCTCTCGGATGCGGCGGGTGGCGCGGCGCGCGGTCGCCACGGCCTCGGCCACGGGGGCAAGGCCGCTGCCGGTCAGGACCATGTCGCTGGCGACGCGGGCGGCATCCAGCGCGCTTGCGGGCGAGATCGAGGCATGGGCGCGGGCAAGCGCCGCCGTGTCGTTCAGCCCGTCGCCGACCATCAGGACGCGCGCGCCCTGCGCGGCCAGGTCAGCCACCATCGCCTCTTTCCCCTGCGGATCGACCCCGGCATGGTAATCGTCGATGCCGAGCCGCGCCGCCAGATCGGCAACGGCCGCCCGCCGGTCGCCCGAGATCAGCACCACGCGCATCCGTGCCTTGCGCAGCATCGCCACGCAGTCCGCCGCCCCCGGCCGCAGTTCGTCGGTGAACTCCAGCCGGACCGGCGGCTGCCCTTCGACAGCCAGCCAGGTGGCACTGGTCGGCCTGTCCTCGTCGGCATCGCTGACGCCCAGCCAGTCGGCCCGGCCAAGCCGGACCGTCCGCCCCTGCCAGCGGGCCGAGACGCCGAAGCCCGGATGCTCGGCCACGTCGGAGAGCCGGGCGTTCGGCTGGTCGGCCAGGGCTTCGACCAGGGCGCGCGACAGGGGATGGGACGACGCCTCGGCCAGGGCGCGAGCGACGGGGCGGAGGTCTTGCGACAGCGGGGCGGCAGATACAAGCACCGGGCGCCCCAGGGTCAGGGTTCCCGTCTTGTCGAAGACGACCGTATCGACCTCGGCCAGGCGTTCCAGGGCCGTGCCGTCCTTGATCAGCAGCCCGCGCCGGAACAGGCGCCCGGACGCCGCCGTGGCGACGGCCGGCACCGCAAGGCCCAGGGCGCAGGGGCAGGTCACGATCAGCACCGCCGCCGCGATGTTGACGGCCAGGCGCAGGTCGCCGGTCGCCCACATCCATCCTGCGAAGCTGCAAAGCGCCATGAGGTGCACGCTTGGCGAATAGGCGCGCGAGGCGCGCTCCGCCAGCGAGGTATAGCGGCCCCGCGCGGCCTCGGCGGCCTCGACCAGGGCCGTCAACCGCGCCAGGGACGAATCCCGCCCTGCCGCCGTCACGCGCAGGGTCAGGGGGCCGGTCAGGTTCACCTCGCCCGCCGACAGCATCTGGCCGGGGGCGGCCGGGACGGGCAGTGTCTCGCCGGTCAAAAGGGCGCGGTCGATCTCGGACCGGCCCTCGGTGATCTCGCCATCCGCAGGGACGCGGGCGCCGGGGCGGATGCGGATCAGGTCGCCGGGCCGGAGGGTCGCGACCGGCACGACCTGCTCGGCCCCGTGCAGAAGCAGCGTTGCCCGCGGCACCTCCAGCGCCGTCAGCTCGGCCGCGGCGGATCGCGCGATGGCGCGGGTGCGATGATCCAGGTAGCGGCCGATCAGCAGGAAGAAGCACAGCATCGCCGCCGCGTCGAAATAGGCATGGTGCCCCGACTGCGTCGTCTCGTAGACCGAAATCGCGCTGGCCAGGATCAGCGCCAGCGAGATGGGCACGTCCATCCCCAGCCTGCCCACACGGATGGCGGCCCAGGCGCTGCGGAAGAAGGGCTGACCCGCGAAGAAGACGGTGGGCAGCGCGATGGCGCCGCTGATCCAGTGGAACAGGTCGCGGGTCGCGGCCTCGGCCCCGGACCAGACGGCGACCGACAGGATCATGATGTTCATCATCGCAAAGCCCGACACGCCGATCCGCATCAGCAGGTCGCGGCCCTGCCGGTCGGCGGTGGTGGCCGACAGCGCGTCGGGGTCAAGCTCGTGCGCCTCGTATCCCACGCCCGCCAGGACGGGGATCAGGTCATCGGCGGCCAGGCCGGGCGCATCGACCGTGACCCGGCGCAGGGTCAGGTTCACGCGCGCGTGCCGGACGCCCGGATGGGCCAGCAGCGCGGTTTCCACATCGGTGATGCAGGTCACGCAGTGGGCGGTGGGCAGCGACAGGATCAAGGTGCCGTCGGCAACCTCGGCCCGGTCGGCGAGGCGCTGCGCCAAGGGGGCGGCGTCGCAGGCGGGACAGGCGCTGAAGCCGGATGCGGTCAGGTCGGCCATGTCAGTTCACCCGTGCCCCGGCATAGTGGTCCAGCCGCTGGCGGAACGGCGTCCCGTCCTCGGCTACGGCCTGGACGTGGATGTTCCAGCTGCCCGGCTCAAGGTCCAGGGCGGCGCGGTAGACGCCGCCCGCGACCGAGAAATCCGGTGTCACGTCCGCGCGCTTGTGCGTCGGCCGCCCCACCGTGGCCGAGAAGTCGCGCAGGATCGGGTGCCTGCCCTGCCCGTCCACGATCTCGACCACCAGTTCGGCGCCGTCATAGCTGGCCCTGGCGGTCCATCCCAGATCCTGCTGCGCCTGCCGTTCCCGGTCGAACTGCTGCGAGGCGACATAGCTGTTCTTCACCTCCAGCCCCGGAAAGCTGCCGACCGCCAGGACGGCCATGACGACGTTGACCGCGATGATGACGCCGAACGCGGCCAGCGTGATGATCAGGACGTGGCGGCCCGTCAGTTCCTTCACCATGTCATTCGCCCTTTCCGTGGAAGATGGTGCCGACCGTCGCGGTGGTCCCGTCGGTTTCATCGCGGACGACCAGATCCAGAGAGGTCGTCGCCTCGGATGCCAGCGGCGATCCGGCGGGCGCGGTGACATACAGCCTGCGGCTCAGCGTTTCGTCCGCGGGAACGTCGATGGTGCCCGAGGCCGCGCCTTCGATGGCGACCGTCAGGTCGTCCCCGCCCTCGACGTCGAAGCTGAAGGCGCGCGTCTCGTGCTGCTTGTTGCGCAGGCGGACCTCGTAGGTGTTGCGGATCGCGCCGTCGGACATGGTGACGAACAGCGGATTGCGGACCGGAGAGACGTTCAGTTCCAGCGGCGAGCGGACGAACAGCGCGACGATCAGCGCGACACCGATGCCGGACCACAGCGTGAAATACAGCAGCGTGCGCGGGCGCAGGATGTGCTTCCAGACCGGCTTCGGCTTGGCCCCGGCGCGTTCGGCGGTCTCGTCCTTCAGCGCCATGTAGTCGATCAGCCCGCGCGGCTTGCCGATCTTGTCCATGATCTCGTCGCAGGCGTCGATGCACAGCGCGCAGGTGATGCATTCCATCTGCTGGCCGTTGCGGATGTCGATGCCCATCGGACAGACGTTCACGCAGGCCATGCAGTCGATGCAGTCACCGGCGGAATCGACGGGGATGGGCCCGCCGACGCCCGTGCGCACGCTTGGATAGGGAACGGGCGGATAGTGGCCGCCGGCGGCAGGTCCGGCGGCGTGGCTGGTCGCCGCCGCCTTTTCGGCCACGGCGGGGCTGCGGTGGCGGACGTTGGTCTTGCCGCGCGGCTCTCCCCTCCATTCGCGATAGGCGACGGTCAGCGTGTCCTCGTCCATCATCGCGGCCTGGATGCGCGGCCAGGGGCAGGCATAGATGCAGATCTGCTCACGCGCGAAGCCGCCGAACAGGAAGGTCGTCGCCGTCAGGATCGCCATGGTGGTATAGGCGACCGGATGCGCCTGACCGGCAAGAAGGTTGCGCAGCAGCGTCGGCGCATCGGTGAAATAGAAGATCCAGGCGCCGCCGGTCAGCAGCGCGATGACCAGCCAGACGGCCCACTTCGCCGCCCGCAGCCTGATCTTCTGCCCGTCCCATTTCTGCCGGTGCAGGCGGATGCGGGCGTTGCGGTCCCCCTCGATCCAGCGTTCGACCAGGATGAACAGGTCGGTCCAGACGGTCTGCGGGCAGGCATAGCCGCACCACACCCGACCCAGCGCCGAGGTGAACAGGAACAGTCCCAGGCCCGCCATGACCAGAAGGCCTGCGACGAAATAGAATTCGTGCGGCCAGATCTCGATCCAGAAGAAGAAGAAGCGCCTGTTGGCAAGATCGACAAGGACCGCCTGGTCGGGCATGGACGGCCCCCGGTCCCAGCGGATCCACGGCATGACGTAATAGATCGTCAGGGACACTGCCATGACGACCCACTTGAGGTTTCTGAACCGCCCCTTGACGCGCTTCGGGAAGATCGGCTCGCGCGCTGCATAAAGGCTCGGGGGGTCCAACTCTGGGCTGGACATTTTGAAGAATCGCTCCTGTTTCGCGCCGTCCGGTCTAGACCGGCCGGGCGGGGGATTCCTTGACCTGCATCAAATGCAGGCCGTCACCACACCATTGCCGCCGCCACGGCCGCGATGACGGCGCCGGCCGCCAGTTGCATCACGCCCGGCAGCCATGACCCGATCCCGGCCGCCGTCCCGCCTGCGGGCAGCAGCGCCAGCGATCCCCGGCGCGCCCAGACCGCCAGGACCGCAACCCCGACCGAAACGCAGGCGGTGCCCAGCCCCATCGCCATGGCCCCGGCCGCGCCGGTCGCGAAGATGTCCATGCGCCATGTCAGGATCAGCAGGAAGATCGCCCCCGTGCAGGGCCGCGCCGCAATGCCCGCGATCAGGATCAGCGCATCGCGCAACGTGCGGGTCTCCGCGACCTCGGCCGCGGTCGGGCCGTGCGCATGGCCGCAGCCGCAGGCGTCGTGATGATGGTGCCGCGCACGGCGCACAAGGTGGCGCAACCCGCGCCAACCCAGCCACAGCCCGACCAACCCGATCAGGACGGCGCCCAGGTCACCCATCGCATCCTCGCCCAGGCCGGTCAGCGCCTCTCGGGACAAGTCCAGCAGGGTGACGCCGGACCAGACCAGGACGACGGCCACCGATGCCTGGGCCAGCGCGGACAGGATCGACAACAGGGACAACCGGCCAACGCTGACCGACGTGCCGAAGCCATAGCCGCCGATCAGCTGCTTGCCGTGGCCCGGCCCGACTGCGTGGACGACGCCATAGCCGAAGCAGATGCCCAGCAGGGCCAGCGTTGCGCCCGGCTGCCCTGCCTGCAGGCGCCGCAAGGCGCCTGCCATCATCGCCTGCGCCTCTCGCTGGCGGGCGGCGGCCCACACCTCGAGACCCGACAAGGCCCCGCTGAACCACAGCGCCGCGACCAGCAGGGCGACAGCCAATCCTGCCAGGGCCAGCCCGCGACGGCCGGTCACGAGCCCCGCCCTTCGCCGCATTGAACCCGGATGACCTCGGCACCGGCGGCACCGATGTCGACGATCACCATTTCCTCCTCCATGCCGGGCTGGGCAAGGGCTGCATTCAGGGCCCGGCGATAGGCGTCGGGGGCGGCCGCGGGATCGCCCGGTTCCAGGGCGACGGTGCAATCACCGCGCCCCGTGACCCCAGGCGCCTCCGGCACGGTGAAATCGACATAGAATTCGGGATCGTAGGCCTGCACGACCAGGGGGGTCGCGCCATCCTGCGGCTGCGCCAGAGGCCTGCGGTGACGCGAGACGACGCGCCCGTCGCGATACTCGGCCTTGAAGTCTTCCGGCCCTGCCAACGCGACGCGCTGGCCAGCCGCCTGCAGGAACAGCCGGCCGTCGAAGCCCGGCTCCCAATCGGCATCGAAGCCCTGCAATGCCGCGTGTTCCTGGGCCGTCAGGGCACCGTCCCCATCCGGGTCGAGGCCCAGATCGCTGACGATCAGCAGCGAATAAAGCTCGTCATAGGCCCATTCGACATCGACCGCCGCCAATCGCCCCTGCGCGTCATAGACAAGGCCCAGCCTTGCATCCATATACACGTGCGGATGGGCCGTGGCGCCCAGGGGCCACAGGCAAAGGCAGGTCGCGGCAAGGGTCAGGCGCGGCAGCATGTCGATTCCCGGTCGGTTTGGTGCGGTCTAAGGCAACCTGCCCGGCTTTGGCAAATGACGCTTGCCGCTTTCCGCCATGGGGCCGCCCGCGTAACGTGGCCGCGAGAGAAGGAGTTGTTCATGCTGACCATTCATGGCGTCACGCGCTCGCGCGCCTCGCGCATCATCTGGCTTTGCCACGAGATCGGGTTGGAGTTCCGGCAGGTTCCCGTGATCCAGGCCTATCGCCTGCCCTTTCCCGACGCGCCCGATGCGCCGCTGAACACGCATTCGCCCGCCTTCCTGTCGCTGTCGCCCGCCGGCGCCATCCCGGTGATCGAGGATGACGGCCTGGTCCTGTCCGAGTCTCTGGCGGCGAACCTGTATCTGGCGCGCAAGCATGGCGGCACCCTCGCCCCCGCCGGCCTGGCCGAGGACGCGCAGATGATGCAGTGGAGCTTCTACGCCGCGACCAGCATCGAGCCCGATGCCCTGACCATCCTGTTCCTGCACGCCCGCACCCGCCTGCAGTCGGGCGAGGATCAGGCGCTTGTCGCCAACGCCGCCGAACGGCTGGTCCGGCCCTTGTCCGTGGTCGAGGGCCACCTGGCCACCCATCCCCATCTGGTGGGCGACCGCTTCACCGTGGCCGACATCAACATGGCCGAGGTGCTGCGCTATGCGCAAGGCTATGGCGAGTTGATGACCCAGTTCCCCGCGACCATGGCCTGGCTGGAGGGATGCCAGGCCAGACCCGCCTTCCGAAAGATGTGGGACGCCCGCAACGCCGAGCCGGAATGAAGGGCGCCTTGCCCTTTTGTTCCCTGCCATGAGATAGTCCCCCCAGCCGACCGAAGAACAAGAGCAGACACAAATGGCCGACGACCTTCTTTCCGCCGTTGACGCGACCGACAGCTATTCCGCCGCCTCGATCGAGGTGCTGGAGGGGCTGGAGCCCGTGCGCAAGCGCCCCGGCATGTATATCGGCGGGACCGACGAACGCGCGCTGCATCACCTTGTGGCGGAAATCCTCGACAACTCGATGGACGAGGCGGTGGCGGGCCATGCCAGCCGCATCGAGGTCGAGTTGCTGGCGGATTACAGCGTGGTCGTGCGCGACAACGGCCGCGGCATTCCCATCGACCCGCACCCCAAGTTCCCCGGAAAGTCTGCGCTGGAGGTGATCCTGTGCACGCTGCACGCGGGGGGCAAGTTCTCGGGCGATGCCTACCAGACCTCGGGTGGCCTGCACGGCGTCGGCGCCTCGGTCGTGAACGCGCTGTCTGACGTGATGATCGTTCAGGTCGCGCGCAACAAGGAGTTGTTCGAGCAGCGGTTTTCCCGCGGCATCCCGCAGGGGCCGGTCGCGAAGATCGGCGCTGCCCCCAACCGGCGCGGCACCACCGTGACCTTCCACGCCGACGAGGAGATCTTCGGCCATCACCGCTTCAAGCCCGCGCGGCTGCTGAAGATGGTGAAGTCCAAGGCCTATCTGTTCAGCGGCGTCGAAATCCGCTGGAAATCCGAGATCGACGACGGCGAGACGCCGCGCGAGGCGACCTTCCACTTTCCCGGCGGCCTTGCCGACTACCTGGCCGAGACGCTGCACGGCGCCAGCACCTATGCCGACCGCCCTTTCGCGGGCAGCGTCGATTTCCGCCGCCAAGGCGCGCCGGGCAAGGTGGACTGGGCCGTCAACTGGACGCCCTCGCGCGACGGCTTCATCCAGTCCTATTGCAACACCGTCCCCACGCCCGAGGGCGGCACGCATGAGGCGGGCTTCTGGTCCGCGATCCTGAAGGGCGTGCGCGCCTATGGCGAGCGGGTGAGCAACAAGAAGGCAGCCCAGATCACGCGCGAGGATCTGCTGACCGGCGGCTGCGCCCTTGTGTCCTGCTTCATCCGCGAGCCGGAATTCGTGGGCCAGACCAAGGACCGCCTTGCCACGACCGAGGCCGCGCGCCTGGTCGAAAACGCCGTGCGCGACCATTTCGACACCTGGCTGGCGGCGGATACGAGATCGGCGGGCGCGATCCTGGACTTCCTGGTCCTGCGGGCCGAGGAACGCCTGCGCCGCAAGCAGGAAAAGGAAACCGCCCGCAAGACGGCCACCAAGAAGCTGCGCCTGCCGGGCAAGCTGGTCGATTGCAGCGCCACCAACCGCGACGGGACCGAGCTGTTCATCGTCGAGGGCGACAGCGCGGGCGGCAGCGCCAAGATGGCGCGCGACCGGACCAACCAGGCCCTGCTGCCGCTGCGGGGCAAGATCCTCAACGTGCTGGGGGCGGCGTCCAGCAAGATGGGCGCCAACCAGGAAATCAATGACCTGTGCCAGGCGCTCGGCGTCGGTATCGGCTCAAAATTCAACGTCGACGACCTGCGCTATGACAAGGTCATCATCATGACCGATGCCGACGTGGACGGCGCCCATATCGCGTCGCTGCTGATGACCTTCTTCTTTACCCAGATGCGGCCGATGATCGACAAGGGGCACCTGTATCTCGCCTGCCCGCCGCTCTACCGGCTGACGCAGGGGGCGCATCGCATCTATGTCGCGGACGACGCCGAGAAGGAACGGATGCTGGCCAAGGGCCTGGGCGGCAAGGGCAAGATCGACGTGCAGCGCTTCAAGGGCCTGGGCGAGATGGACGCCAAGGACCTGAAGGACACCACGATGAACCCCAAGACGCGCAAGCTGATCCGGGTCAGCATCGACGACGACGAAGGGGGCGAAACCGGCGATCTGGTCGAACGCCTGATGGGCAAGAAGCCGGAACTGCGCTTCGAATACATCCAGGAAAATGCCCGCTTCGCCGAAGAACTGGACGTGTGAGATGCGGCAATACCATGACGCCCTGCGGGCGGTTCTGGAACAAGGGCACGAAAGTTCGGACCGGACGGGCACCGGCACGATCAGCCATTTCGGGCTGCAATGCCGTTATCCGCTGGCCGACGGCTTTCCGCTGGTGACGACCAAGAAGCTGCACCTGAAGTCGATCATCCACGAGTTGCTGTGGTTCCTGTCGGGCGACACCAACATCCGCTACCTGAAGGACAACGGCGTCTCGATCTGGGACGAATGGGCGGACGAGAGCGGCGACCTGGGCCCCGTCTATGGCCACCAATGGCGCCGCTTCCCGACGCTGGTGCCCAGCGGGATGGATGCTGATGGACAGCCGCTGTTCTTCGCGGGCCATGTCGACCAGATCGCCGATCTGGTCGAGGCGATCCGCAAGACGCCGGACTCTCGACGGCTGATCGTCTCGGCCTGGAACCCGGGCGATGTGCCCGACATGGCGCTGCCGCCCTGCCATACGCTGTGGCAGGTTCGCATCCTGGCAGGAAAGCTGCACCTGCAGCTTTACCAGCGGTCGGCGGACATGTTCCTGGGCGTGCCCTTCAACATCGCCTCCTATGCGCTGCTGCAGGTGATGCTGGCGCATGTGACCGGGTATGAACCGGGGGATTTCATCCACTCCATCGGGGATGCGCATATCTATTCCAACCACCTCGACCAGGTGCGGACCCAGCTTGCGCGGAGCCCGAAACCCCTGCCCCAGCTTCGCGTGCGGCGCGATGTCCCGTCGATCTTCGATTTCCGGTTCGAGGATTTCGAGGTGCTGAACTATGACCCTGATCCGGCCATCAAGGCCCCGGTCGCGGTCTGACCGATGCTGACCCTGATCGCAGCCCGCGACCGCAACGGCGCCATCGGCAAGGACAACGACATTCCCTGGCGCGTGCCCGAGGATCTGGCCTTCTTCCAGCGCGAAACCACCGGCGGCGCGGTCGTCATGGGCCGCAGGACCTGGGAAAGCCTACCGTTCAGGCCGCTCAAGAACCGCCTGAACCTGATCGTGTCATCGGACCCGGCAGTTGCCGAGCAGGTCTTCCCCTCGCCAGAAGCTGCGGTCGATCACGCGCATCAGGCGGGGCATCGGCGCGTCTATGGCATCGGCGGGGCGGGCATCTATCGCGCGCTGCTGCCGCTGGCGGACCGGCTGCTGCTGACCCAGGTGGACGTGGCCGTGCCGGATGCCGACGCCTTCTTTCCCGACTTCGACAGAAACGACTGGCACTGCCTCGGCTCCGTCCCCCTGCGCGCGGCCGATCCAGGCTGCGTCCTGTTCGAATACCTGCGTCGCCGCTAGCGGTTTGCACCCTGCGGCGCGCCATGCCAAGCTGCCGGCAATCCGCGGCACGACAAGGAGAGCCCCATGAACATCCGCTATCTGCACACGATGGTCCGCGTGAAGGACCTGGACAAGACCATGGCCTTCTTCAAGCTGCTGGGGCTGGAGGAAACGCGCCGCATCGACAACGACAAGGGCCGCTTCACCTTGGTCTTCATGGCCCCGCCGGGCCAGCCGGAGTGTCCGGTCGAACTGACCCACAATTGGGACGGTGATGACGGTCTGCCCTCGGACAGCCGCCATTTCGGCCATCTGGCCTATCGCGTCGGCAACATCTACGAGATGTGCCAACGGCTGATGGACGCCGGGGTCACGATCAACCGGCCGCCGCGCGACGGACACATGGCCTTCGTGCGTAGCCCCGACAATGTCTCGATAGAGCTGCTGCAGGAAGGCGACCACCTGCCCCCGGCCGAACCCTGGGCCAGCATGGAAAACACCGGCAACTGGTAAGGCCGCCGCCGGTCAATAGATATAGCGGATCTGCTCCAGCCAGAACCGCTCGATCCGGCGGCTTTGCAGGTTCACCTGCTCCAAGGGCGGGTCCTCCAGCACGCCGGACATCGCCAGGCCTTCGGCATGGCGCAGGAACAGCCGGTGGACCATGTCGCGGATCGCCTGGCCTTCGCCCGTCAGCTTGACCCGCACGGACCGGCGGTCCATGTCGCTGCGTTCGTGATGGACATAGCCCATCGTCACCAGCTTCTTCAGATTATAACTGACATTCGACCCCTGATACATGCCGCGGGACCGCAACTCGCCCGCCGACACCTCGGATTCACCGAGATTGTACAGGATCATCGCCTGCACCGGGGTCAGGTCATGCTGGCCAAGGCGTTCGAATTCGTCCTTGACCAGATCCAGCATCAGCCGGTGCAGGCGCTCAAGAAGCTGGAGAGTTTCCAGATAGGATTCGGTCGTGTCCGCCAAGTCAGGCAGGGCCTGAACGTCGGCCTGGGGGCGCATGTCGCGCGGTGCGGGGGAAATCATGGCGTCTCGCGGTCCTGATTTGTTCCTCATGACCGCAGCATTGCCCCAAAATCCAAAATCTTCAGTTAATGCAACGCAACTTGTCGTAGATATTGGAGAAAATTTTAGCGAACGGGCTTCAGCCGGTGCGACGCATGTTCGGCGATCCTGTCCAGCATGGGCGAAAGACCCGCCGGCCCGCGATTGTCGCCGCCATTGATCCGGGCGGTCACCCACAGGTACAGATCCTGGTCGTTTTCCGTCAGCACGGCCTCGTAGGCATCCAGATCCTGCAGGGAAAGCTCGGCCAGGGGGCCATCGGCGAAATGGCCCAGGATCAGGTCCATTTCCTTCATTCCACGCCGCCAGCTGCGCATCTTGAGGCGGCGCAGGCGAATCTCGGCTGTTTCGGACATGTGTCGTTCCTTCCAGGGCGCGACGGCGCGCTTGTCGTTCGTGATCCGGCAGCATAAGCCATGCGGGACCGCCGTTCAAACCGCCGAGGGCCGCCCATGGGTTTTCTGTCCGACCGCCTGTCCCGAATCAAGCCCTCGCCCACGATCGCCATGACCGGACGTGCGGCCGCGCTGCGGGCCGAAGGACGCGATATCATCAGCCTGTCCGCGGGCGAGCCGGATTTCGATACCCCTGCCCATATCCGCGACGCCGCGAAGGCCGCCATCGATGCAGGCCACACGCGCTATACCGCCGTGGACGGAACGCCGTCGCTGAAGCGCGCCATCTGCGACAAGTTCGCCCGCGAGAACGGGCTGGACTACGGCCCTTCGCAGATCACCGTGGGCACCGGCGGCAAGCAGATCCTGTTCAACGCGCTGCTGGCCACGCTGGATGAGGGGGACGAGGTCGTCATTCCCGCGCCCTACTGGGTCAGCTATCCCGACATGGTGCTGCTGGCGGGCGGCAAGCCGGTCATTGTCGAATGCAGCCTGGACCAGGGCTTCCGCCTGACCCCCGAGGCGCTGGAGGCCGCGATCACGCCCCGGACCAAGTGGCTGATCCTGAATTCGCCGTCGAACCCGTCCGGCGCCGGCTATGATCGCAAGGCCATGCAGGCGCTGACCGATGTGCTGCTGCGTCACCCGCAGGTCTGGGTTCTGGCCGACGACATCTACGAGCATCTGGTCTTCGACGACTTCGAATTTGTCACTCCCGCTCAGGTCGAGCCGCGCCTGAAAGACCGGACCCTGACCATGAACGGCGTCAGCAAGGCCTATGCCATGACCGGCTGGCGCATCGGCTATGGCGCCGCGCCCGAGGCACTGATCAAGGCCATGGCGAAGCTGCAGTCGCAATCGACATCGAACCCGTGCTCGATCAGCCAATACGCGGCCGAGGCGGCGCTGACCGGGCCGCAGGACTATGTCACCGAAAGCCGTGCCGTGTTCCAGCGCCGCAGGGACCTGGTGGTCGCCGGGCTGAACGCCTGCCCCGGCATCGAATGCCCGACCCCGCAAGGGGCCTTCTACGTCTACCCCTCGATTAGGGGCTTGATCGGCAAGGCGTCTGCCGCGGGAACCCGCATTTCCGACGATGAGGCCTTCGCCAATGCGCTGCTGGAGGAAACCGGCGTGGCGGTCGTCTTTGGCGCGGCATTCGGCCTCAGCCCGCATTTCCGCATCTCCTATGCCACCAGCGACGAGCAGCTGACGGAAGCCGTGGGCCGGATCCGCCGCTTTTGCGAGGGCTGCAACTGACCCTTTGGCCCGCGCGTTAGTCGCGACAGGCACAAGGGAGACAAGAATGCTCAACCACAATGCAATGGTCGTCGTGGCCGATGGCCATTCCGCAACGCTGTTCCGCAACAGCGCCAAGCACGGGATCGACCTGACCGAGGCCGAGCGGCTTACGCCCGAGAGCCTGGACCAGCAGAAGACGGACGACGGCGCGCCGGCCATCGTTCCCGGCGGCGAGGATGCCGCGACTTTTGCAAGCCAGTTGGCCGATCACCTGAACGCCATGGCCTTGAAGCACAAGTTCGATGATATCGTGGTGATTGCCGATCCGTCGACGCTGGGAATCCTGCGCAAGCGGTATCACAAGGAACTGCAGTTCCGCCTGCGCAAGGAAATCGCCAAGAACCTGACCAATTCGGACCTGAGCGCCATCGAGGACGCCTTGGCCTGATCCGCCCCTGCGCCGCCCCCTGTTCAGGGCGGCGCTATTGCGCCGTCCAGCCGCCGTCCACGCTGATCGTCGTTCCGGTGATCTGGGCCGCCGCGTCGCTGCACAGGAAGACGGCCGTGTCCCCCATCTGCTCGACCGTGGCGAATTCCTTGGACGGCTGACGTTCCAGCATGACGTTCCTGATCACCTCGTCGCGCGTCATGTTGTATTCCTTCATCGTGTCCGGGATCTGCGCCTCGACCAGCGGCGTCAGGACATAGCCGGGGCAGATCGCGTTGCAGGTGATCTGCTCCTTGGCGGTTTCCAGCGCAGTCACCTTGGTGAATCCCACCAGACCATGCTTCGCCGCGACATAGGCCGACTTGTAGGCGCTTGCCGTCATGCCGTGCGCCGAGGCGATGTTGACGATCCGCCCCCAACCGGCCTTGCGCATCATCGGAAGCGCCGCCGCCGTCGTGTGAAAGGCCGAGGTCAGGTTGATGGCGATGATCGAATCCCACTTGTCGGTCGGAAAGTCGGGAATCGCCGCCACATGCTGGATGCCGGCGTTGTTGACCAGGATGTCGCAGCGGCCCGCCTGCCCGATCAGCGCGCGGCATTCGTCACTTCTTGACATGTCGGCCTTTATATATCTGACGCTTACGTCATGTTCCTCAGCCAGTTTCCGGGCAAGCGCATGATCTTCCTCGCGGTCCGAGAAGCTGTTAAGCACGATGTCGGCGCCCGCCCGGGCCAGCCGATGCGCCACGCCCAGGCCGATACCCGAGTTAGAACCCGTCACGATTGCCGTTCTACCCCTTAGAAACTTCTCGAACATCGCCCCTCCACCATCGCTGATCGTCATGTCCGGGCATTGTCGATGGCCCGGTTTGCAGCCGCAGAATGGGCAAAAAAAAACGCCCGCACAAGGCGGGCGCTAGTCATGAGGCAGGTTTCATACAGGCAAGAAACCTATCGAGCAGTAAGGTATTTATACGCCAATGCCCGCCAGAGTCCAACGAATAAGTCTCACCTGCCATTGACGATCTTCATCCGAGTTTGTTGAAATTGTACCGAAAACAAAAAAATCGAGCGGTCGGGCAATGCAAATCTTAAGAAACCTTAACAAATCCGCGACTATGCGCGCTTTGCCCCTGATTTTCGGGGCTTTTTCAGGTGTTGCATCTATGCCGCTTTCAGCATGGGCCGAACCGTCCCACGCCCTTGCCATGTATGGAGAACCGGCGCTATCGGAGGGATTCACCGTCCTGCCCTATGCAAATCCGGATGCGCCCAGGGCAGGAACGATTCGTCTGGCCGAACCCGGCGGTTTTGATTCGCTGAAGCCTTGGGTTCTGAAAGGCAATGCCGCCTGGGCGGTGGGGGTCCATGTCACCGAAACCCTCATGTACCGGACCCTGGACGAGCCCTTTACCCTTTACGGGCTGCTTGCCCAATCCGTGGATGTCGCGCCGGACCGCGGCTGGGTGGAATTCACGCTGCGGCCCGAAGCGCGGTTTTCCGACGGCACGCCCGTCACCGTCGAGGACGTAATGTGGTCCTATGAGACCTTGGGCACGCAGGGGCATCCCCGCTATCACGGCGCCTGGTCCAAGGTCGCATCGATGGAACAGACCGGAGAACGCAGCCTTCGCATCACCTTCAGCGAAAAGGACCGCGAACTGCCGATGCTGATGGGAATGCGCCCGGTCCTGAAGAAGGCCCAGTGGCAGGGCAAGGACTTTTCCGCGTCGAGCCTCGAGGCGCCGATCGGATCAGGGCCGTATCTGGTCGACGCCGTTGATCCCGGCCGCTCGATCACGTTCCGGCGCAATCCCGATTACTGGGGCCGCGACCTTGCGGTGAACCGCGGTCGCAACAACCTTGACGTCATCCGCTATGACTACTTCGGCGACGCCAATGCCATGTTCGAGGCCTTCAAGGCGGGCGAGGTCACGGTCTGGCGGGAACTTTCTGCCCTGAAATGGGACCGTGACTACAATTTTCCCCTGATCCAGCGGGGCGACGCCGTCAAGGCCGAGATCCCGCACGCCCGCCCCTCCGGCATCATGGGCCTGGTGATGAACACCCGCAATCCGCTGTTTGCCGACTGGCGCGTGCGGCAGGCCATGATCGAGGCGTTCAACTTCCGCTTCATCAACGCGACGCTGAACGGCGGCAAGGACAAGCGCATCACCTCGTATTTCGCGAACTCGGACCTGGCGATGCTGCCCGGCCCCGCCACGGGGCACGAGGCGGAGCTGTTGCAGCCCTTCGCCGCCGAGCTGCCGCCGGGAACCATCGAGGGATACACCCTGCCCGAGGGGTCGGACCGCGCCCTTGACCGCGCCGGCCTGCGCCGTTCCATACAGCTTCTGGCCGAGGCGGGATGGACGGTGCGCGACGGCGTGCTGCAGAACGCCGAGGGCCGGCCCTTCGCCTTCGAAATCCTCTTGAACCAGTCCGGCACCGCCATGCGGACCGCGTCGGAAACCCAGCAGATCGCCGACATCTATGTCCAGGCGCTGCGGAATCTGGGGATGCAGACGCGGATCACGCTGCTGGACCCGGCGCAGTTCGTGCAGCGCACCAACGCCTTTCAGTTCGACATGACTTGGTATGAACGCGCGCTCTCGCTGTCGCCGGGGAACGAACAGCTGCTTTACTGGGGATCAGCCGCCGCCGACCAGCCGGGCAGCCGCAACTGGATGGGGATGAAAAGCCCCGCTGCCGAGGCCGTGATCGCCGAGATGGTGAATTCCGAATCCGAGGCTGATTTTACCTCATCGGTCCGTGCCTTGGATCGAATCCTGACTGCCGGGCGTTACGTGATACCGGTGGGATACTCGCCGGTCTCGCGGCTGGCTCATGCGGCGGACCTGCGGTATCCTGTCCAAACAACGCCACTCTACGGAGATTGGCCGGGCTTCATGCCCGAGCTTTGGTGGCAGGAGGCAGAGGAATGAAAGCAGTGATGGTCACATTGCTGGCCTGCGGTTTGCTGGCTGGCTGCAACACGGTTGCCGGGGTCGGAGAAGACATCACCGGCATCGCAACTTGGGCGCAATCGTCGATGGGAGGCGGCTACTGATGAAATGGCACCACGTGCAGGAAAACTGGGCCGCCTTCTACGAGGCCATCGTCGAGAAATGGCCTGATGTCGACGAAGCCGACCTGGATGAAATCGACGGCGATCAGCGCGCCTTCGTGGCCTACCTCGCCGAGGCGACCGGCCAGGAAGCCTCCGAGATCCGCGAGGAAGTCCGCGAATGGCTTGCCGGAGAAATCCCCTCGGACGTGGTCATGGACCCCAACCACGACAATCACTCGATCGCGCTGAGCGGCAAATACGTCAACGAGGGCGAGGACGAATACTCCGACGACGCCCGCTTCGGGGACGATGACGAGTATCCCAACGACGGCGACAACTAGGGATCAGACGCCGCGCGGCCCCCACAGGATCAGCGCTGCGCCCGCCAGGCAGATCGCGGCGCCCGCAAGATCCCACTGATCGGGCCGCCGCCCCTCGATCAGCCACAACCATGACAGCGAGGCGGCGATGTAGACGCCGCCATAGGCGGCATAGGCGCGTCCGGCGTGATCTGCCGGGGCAAGCGACAGCAGCCACGCGAACAGCGCCAGAGACGCCATTCCAGGCGCCAGCCACAGCGCAGACCGCCCCAGCCGGAACCAGGCCCAGAATGCAAAGCATCCGGCTATTTCCGCCAGGGCGGCAAGGATATAGAGGGCGACGGTCTGCATCACGTCGCCGGATACCGCAACCTGCCCGCAGCGTCCACGGCCCTTTCCAGTTGCAACAAGCGCCGGGGTCTGTCAGATGCACCCCGACGGAAAGGCATGATCAGGGAACCGTCGCCATGAACCGCACCGTGAAGATCGCTGTCGGCAGCATCGTGGTCGGGATTGTCGTCCTGGGGCTCAAGACGCTGGCCTGGCGGGTGACGGGCTCGGTTGCGCTGCTGTCCGACGCCCTGGAAAGCACGGTCAACGTCGCGACCGCCCTGGCCGCGCTGATCGCCATCCGCATCGCCCAGCGGCCTGCGGACCAGGGCCACCCCTACGGGCATCACAAGGCCGAGTTCCTCAGCGCCGTACTGGAAGGCGTGATGATCATCGTCGCCGCCCTGCTGATCCTGGAGGAAGCCTTTCGCGGCATCATGGAGCCGCAGGCGCTGGATGCCCCGGTCGAGGGGCTGCTCATCAACGTCGCCGCCAGCACGATCAATGCGGGGTGGTGCTGGGTGCTGCTGAACCAGGGCCGCAGATTGAAATCACCCGCCCTTGTCGCTGACGGCAGGCACCTGCTGTCGGATGTGGTCACCTCGATCGGGGTGATCGGGGGGGTCCTTCTGGCGATCGTCACCGGCCACGCCATCCTGGACCCGATCCTGGCGGCGGCGGTCGCGGTCAACATCCTGTGGTCCGGTTGGAAGGTGATGACCGCTTCGCTGGGCGGGCTGATGGACCAGGCGGTGCCGGACGATACGTTGCACGCGATCCGCAGCACCATCTCGGACCAGGCGCATGGGGCGATCGAGGCGCATGACCTGCGCACCCGCCATGCCGGCAGCATGACCTTCATCGACTTCCATCTGGTGGTGGACGGCGAAACCTCGGTGTCCGAGGCCCATGCGATCTGCGACCGGATCGAGGCCGCACTGAAGCGCCGCCTGGACGACGCGCAGATCACCATCCATGTCGAACCTGAACACAAGGCCAAGCATTCGGGCGTGCTGGTTCTCTAGGCGGCCAGCCGCACCCAGACGGGAACGTGGTCGCTGGGCTTTTCACCCGCGCGGGCTTCCTTGTCGATGCCGGTTTCGACCAGCAGGTCGGCTGCCTGCGGCGACAGCAGCAGGTGGTCGATGCGGATGCCGTCGTCCCGGGACCATGACCCGGCCTGATAGTCCCAGAAGGTGAACGGCCCGCGCGTGGCCCAGGGGTCGCGGATGCGCACGGCATCGGTCCAGCCCTGGTTGACGATCCGCCGGAAGGCCGCGCGGCTTTCCGGCAGGAACAGCGCGTCATCCACCCAGGCCTGCGGTCGGGCGGCGTCGCGCGGCTCGGGGATGATGTTGAAATCCCCCAGCATCACCACCGGCATCTCGCTGGCCAGCAGTTCGGCCCCGCGCTGGCGCAGGCGCTCCATCCAGGCCAGCTTGTAATCGTATTTCGGCCCCGGCGCGGGGTTGCCGTTGGGCAGATACAGCCCGGCGATGCGGACCGCCTGCGCGCCCACCACCGTCGCCTCGATGTAGCGGGCCTGTTCGTCCGTGTCGTCGCCGGCAAGGCCGCGCGTCACGTCCTCCAGCGGCAGCTTCGACAGGATCGCCACGCCGTTGAAGCCCTTCTGGCCGTGGGTTTCCACCGTCCAGCCCAGATCCTCGAAATGGGCGCGGGGAAAACCCTCGTCCACGGACTTGATCTCCTGCAGGACGACCAGATCGGCCGCCGATCCCGCCAGCCAGTCGGTCAGCGCCTGGATGCGGGCCTTGACGCCGTTGATGTTGAATGTCGCGATTTTCATGGGCCGGATCATGGGCGACGGCGCAGCGATTGGCAACGGGGCGTCAAGCCGCTACCATCCTGCCATGCCGCCCCTGTTCGCCCTGCTGGTGATGATCGCCCTTGCCCTGCCTGCCGCGGCCGAGGAACGGCCGGGCGCGGGTCTGCTGTGGAACCGCAGCGGCCTGCCCGCGACCCTGCCGCTTGTGGTCACGACCATGCCGGGGCAGGACTATGCCATCTTCCTTCGGAAACCCGACACCGACAGCCGGGTGGTGGCCGGATACATCCATGGCGGAGAGCCCTTTCGGCTGCTGGTGCCGCCCGGCTCATGGGACATCAGCTTCGCCCATGGCCGTGACTGGCAGGGCGAGGACGAGTTGTTCGGACCGGAAACAGGATGGATCAGCCTTGACCGCCCCCTCGGGTTCGAAGCGGGGATCGCGCGCAGGCGCGGCCATATCATCCGGCTGATCGAAGGCGACGGGGGGATCAAGGTTGCGTCGCGCGATCCGCTGGACATCTGCCAGGACCTGACCGTCACGACCGAGATCGTCAAGCGCGACGAGGACCGCGAGGGGCTGAACATCTTGCCCGCGCCGGGCCTTGAGGATCTCCGCGACGACTTCGACACCTTCCCGCGCAACGACTTCAACCGGCTGCCCACCCCCGGCCTGCGCCAGATCGAGACGGAACTGGACACCCGCAGCCGGATCTGCCCCTAGATCGAAGCCCGGCGGCGAAGGCGGCTAGATCGAGAAGGACGTGCCGCAGCCGCAGCTGGACGAGGCGTTCGGGTTCTCGATCACGAAGCGCGCGCCGATCAGTTCGTCGGCAAAGTCGATGGTGGCCCCGGCCAGGTAGGGCAGCGAGACCGGGTCCACGACCACCTTCTGCCCTGCGCCTTCCAGAACCAGATCGTCCGACTCGGCCCGGTCCAAGCGGATGTCGTACTGGAAGCCCGAACACCCCCCGCCAGAGACCGCCACGCGCAGGGGCCGGACGTCCCCCGAATCGTTGATCTCGGCCAGGCGGGCAAAGGCGCGTTCTGTGACTTTGGGCGGCAGGTTCATGGGGCGTTCCCGTTTTCGAAGGCCAGCCCTGAATATAGGGTCAACGGCACCTGTTGCAAGGAAGGCCCCTGCCACCGTGATCGCATCTTACGCCTGCCATCCCGAAGCCAGCCGCGGGCGGCTTCACCTGGAACGGATGTCCACCTTCCGCAGCCCCTGGCAGCGCGACCGCGACCGCATCATCCACTCCAGCGCCTTCCGCCGCCTGAAGCACAAGACCCAGGTCTTTGTCGAACATGACGGAGAGGCCTATCGCGGCGACTATTTCCGCACCCGCCTGACCCATACCATCGAGGTCGCGCAGGTCGCCCGCACCATCGCGGGCGCGCTTGGCCTGAACACGGATCTGGCCGAAACCGTGGCCCTGGCGCACGACCTGGGCCATCCCCCCTTCGGCCATACCGGAGAGGATGCGCTTGCCGCCCTGATGGAACCCTATGGCGGCTTCGACCACAACGCCCAAGCCCTGCGCATCGTCACGCGTCTGGAACGGCATTACGCCGACTTCGACGGGCTGAACCTGACATGGGAGGCGCTGGAGGGCATCGCCAAGCACAACGGCCCGGTGACCGGCCCCCTGCCCTATGCCCTGGCCGAGGTGAACGCCCAGTGGGATCTGGAACTGCACACCAACGCCAGCGCCGAGGCGCAGGTCGCGGCAGTGGCCGACGACGTGGCCTACAACCACCATGACCTGCATGATGGCCTTCGCGCCGAACTGTTCACGGAAGCTGAACTGGCCGAACTGCCCGTGGTCGGCCCTGCCTTCGCCGAGGTGGACCGCCTGTATCCCGGCCTCGACCCCACCCGTCGCCGCTACGAGGCGCTGCGCCGGGTCTTCGGCGTCATGGTCGAGGACGTGATCGCCGTGGCCCAGAACCGCCTGGCAGGCTTGCAGCCGCAATCGGCACAGGAAATCCGCGACATGGACGGACCGATCATCCGCTTTTCCAAGCCGCTCTACCAGAACATCAAGGCGATCAAGTCCTTCCTGTTCACGCGCATGTATCGCGCGCCTTCGGTCGTCGTCGAACGCAGCAATGTCACGGCGATGCTGAACGACCTGTTCCCGTTGTTCCTGCACGATCCCGGCCAGATGCCGGATCACTGGTGCAGCGTCGCCAGGTCCGCGGGGGACGAAACCCAATGCGCCCGTGTCGTTCTTGATTACGTCGCAGGCATGACTGACCGCTTTGCCATCGCGGAACACCAGCGGCTGTTTCCCAGTCGCTGATATTTGCGCCCGGCATGAACCGCTGCTTGCCCCACGCGTTCGGACGTCGAAGCATCAACGCATGGAGGAACAGACGATGTTCACACGCAGCGGATCGGCCATCTGGCAGGGCGGACTGAAGGACGGCAAGGGCACGGTCTCGACCCAGTCGGGCGCGCTGAAGGATCTGGCCTATGGCTTCAACACCCGGTTCGGCGACGAACCCGGCACCAACCCCGAGGAACTGATCGGCGCAGCCCACGCGGCCTGCTTCAGCATGGCCTTGTCGAACATGCTGTCCCAGGCGGGCATCGGCGGCATCGACATCCAGACCACCTCGAAGATCACGCTGGAAAAGGACGGCGACGGATTTACCGTCACCAAGGCGCATCTGGTCACGCGGATCTCGGGCGACGGCGACAAGGCGCAGATCGAGGATCTGGCGCGGAAGGCCAAGGAAGGCTGCCCTATCTCGAAGCTTCTGAACGCCGAAGTCACCATGGACGCGACGGTCGCCTGATGCGCATCCGGATCGGGTACGAGATGACGATCGAGACGGCTCAGGAAACCCCCCTGATCAGTCTCACCACCCCGGAAGCCGCGCGTCACCGCGACTATGTCTTCCCCGAGGATTTCCGGACAACGCCATCCGTCCCGGTCCAGAGCTATGTCGATCGCTATGGCAACATCTGCCGGCGCATGGTGGCGCCGGCGGGCCGCTTCACCCTTTTCGACGACATCACCGTCAACGATCCCGGCTTGCGGGACGAATCGGACGTCAACGCCCGCGAATGGCCGGTGGAAGCCCTGCCGACCGACGTGCTGGGCTTCCTGACCGCATCCCGCTATGTCGAGACGGACCTAGTCAGCGACGAGGCTTGGAATCTGTTCGGCCATGTCGCGCCGGGCTGGAACCGTGTCCAGTACATCGTCGACCACGTCAACGGCAGCCTGGTCTTCGACTACAAGTTGGCATCGCAGTTCCGCACGGCCGCCAGCGCCCGCAACGACCGGGTGGCGGTCTGCCGCGACTTCGCGCACCTGACGCTGGCCTATCTGCGGGCGCTGAACATCCCGGCGCGTTACGTCAACGGCTATGTGGGCGACATCGGCGTGCCCCGCGCCGCGGCCCCCATGGACTTCGCCGCCTGGATCGAGGTCTTCCTGGGCGGCAAGTGGTGGACCTTCGATCCGCGCAACAACCAGCGGCGCATCGGCCGCGTGGTGGTGGCGCGCGGCATGGATGCCGCCGACGTCCCGCTGATCAACACCTTCGGACCCCATACCCTGACGGGTTTTCGCGTCTGGTGCCATCCGGTCGATGAGCAGGGCAACGAACTGGACGGGATGCTGTTCGGCTGACGCTTGCCATTCCGTCCGGGGCGTGACTTTCTGGCCGCGCCCATCCGAGGAACGCCATGCTTCCCTTTCGCGGCCTGTCGGCCTTTCCCATCACCCCGGCCGATCCTGACGGCACGATCCGCTGCGCCGACCTTCGCGCCATCCTGCAGCGCGCCGAAAAGGCCGGGGTCGATTCGGTCTGCGTCCTGGGCAGCACCGGCGGCTATGCCTATCTGGAACCTGGGCAACGCCGCGTCGTGACCGAGGTGACGGTGGCCGAGATCGGCGGACGGGTGCCCGTCATCGTGGGCGTCGGCGCCCTGCGCACCGATGTCGCGCAGTCGCTGGCGCGTCACGCCCGCGAAACCGGCGCCGATGCGCTGCTGGTCGCGCCCATGTCCTATACGCCGCTGACCGATGACGAGGTTTTCGCCCATTACGCCGCCATTGCCGAGGCGGGCGACCTGCCGATCTGCATCTACAACAATCCGACGACGACCCATTTCACCTTTTCCACCGATCTTCTCGTCCGCGTGTCCGGCATCCCGCAAATCCGGGCGGTCAAGATGCCGCTTCCTGCCGACGGCAACTTCACGGGGGAGATTGCCGATCTTCGTGCCCGGCTGCCCGACGGGTTCTCGGTCGGCTACAGCGCCGACTGGGGATGCGCGGCCGCCATGCTGGCGGGTGCGGACGCCTTCTACAGCGTCGCGGGCGGCACATGGCCCGCCGAGATGCTGCGCCTGGTCCGGGCCGCGCAGTCCGGCGACGCGGCCGAGACCGCGCGGATCGAGACGGCCTTCCAGCCGATGTGGTCGCTGTTTCGAACGTCCAGCAGCTTTCGCGCCGTTCACCGTGCCGCGAATCTGCTTGGCCTGACCGACGCACGGCCCCCGCGTCCCATCCTGACCTTGCAGGACCAGGACGACGCCCTGCGCCGGGCAATGGACGCGCTGACGGCGATCTAGTCATAGCATACCGTTGCATACCGATTGCCTATCGGTCCCATGCCCGTTAGAACCGCGCCAAACCGCGAGGGAGCCTTCCGATGACCAAGACCCGCACCGAGACCGACAGCTTCGGCCCGCTGGAGGTTGACGCCAGCAAATACTGGGGCGCTCAGACGCAGCGTTCGATCCAGAACTTCCCCATCGGCTGGGAACGCCAGCCGGTCGCGATCATCCGGGCACTTGGCGCGATCAAGCTGGCCGCGGCGCGGGTGAACCAGGCCAACGGCGATCTTGACCCTTCCATCGGCAAGGCCATGGAACAGGCCGCGACCGAGGTTTTCGAGGGCAAGTTCGACGACAACTTCCCGCTGGTCGTCTGGCAGACGGGTTCCGGAACCCAGTCGAACATGAATGCCAACGAGGTCATCTCGAACCGCGCCATCGAGATCCTGGGCGGCGAACTGGGCAGCAAGAAGCCGGTTCACCCCAACGACCACGTGAACATGGGCCAGTCCTCGAACGACACCTTCCCGACGGCGATGCATGTCGCCATCGGCATGGTCGCGCGCGACACGCTGATCCCAGGCCTGGAAAAGCTGCACAAGGCCCTGGTCGCGAAGTCCGAGGAATTCAAGGACATCATCAAGATCGGCCGCACCCATACCCAGGACGCGACCCCGCTGACGCTGGGCCAGGAATTCGGCGGCTATGCCCACCAGGTCGCCAAGGGGATCGAGCGGGTCAAGGCCTGCCTGGGCGACATCTACGAACTGGCGCAAGGCGGCACGGCGGTGGGCACCGGGCTGAACACCAGGAAGGGCTGGGACACGTCCATCGCGGCCGAGATCGCGAAGATCACCGACCTGCCCTTCGTCACCGCACCGAACAAGTTCGAGGCCCTGGCCGCGCATGACGCGATGGTCATGTTCTCGGGGGCGCTGAAGACGGTCGCGGCGTCCTTGTTCAAGATCGCCAACGACATGCGCCTGCTGGGATCGGGTCCGCGTTCGGGTCTGGGCGAGCTGATCCTGCCGGAAAACGAGCCGGGGTCGTCGATCATGCCGGGCAAGGTCAACCCGACCCAGGCCGAGGCGCTGACCATGGTCTGCGCACACGTGATGGGCAACGATGCCGCCGTGGGCTTCGCCGGATCGCAAGGGCATTTCGAACTGAACGTCTACAACCCGATGATGTCCTACAACGTCATCCAGTCGATGCAGCTTCTGGGCGATGCGGCGGGGTCGTTCACCGACAACATGGTGGCGGGCACGCAGGCCAATGTCGCCCGCATCGACAAGCTGATGAAGGAATCGCTGATGCTGGTGACGGCGCTGGCGCCGACCATCGGCTATGACAACGCCACCAAGGTCGCCAAGACCGCCCACAAGAACGGCACCACCCTGCGCGAGGAAGCCATCGCCCTGGGCCTCGTGGACGGCGAGACCTTCGACCGCGTGGTCCGCCCCGAGGACATGATCGGTCCCAAGGGCTGATCGCCGCTTGACCGGATCGGGTGGGGGCGCGGTATGATACCCGCGCCCCTTTCCATCGGAGCCGCATGACCAAGATCATCAACCTGCGCCAGGCCCGCAAGCAGCGCGACCGCGACATCAGGCGTGCCGCAGGCGATGCGAATGCAGCCAAGTTCGGCGAGGCGAAGCCTTCGCGTCAGGCGCGCCAGGCGGAAGCGGATCGTGCCGGACGGGCACATGAGGCCCATCGTCGTGACGACGCCCCGGGCGATGCTTGACCTGCCCCCCATGACGCCGCCGCAGAAGCGGTCGGTCACCATCGACGGGCACCGCACCTCGGTCTCGCTGGAGGATGCGTTCTGGCGCGGCGTGGCCGATGCCGCCAGGGCTCGCGGCATGACGCGGGCGCAACTGATCGGGAAGATCGACCATGCCCGCCCGCCCGAGGTGGGGCTGGCAACGGCGCTGCGATTGTTCGTGGTGTCGGAATTGCGGCGATAGCCGGGGGACTTCACGTCCCCCGGACCCCCTGTGGGATACTTTCACCAAGGCAAAGAGCCGTCAGGCGCGCAGCGTGCCTCCGGTCGCCTTCTGCACCTTCTCGATGATCTTCTGGCTGACGGCGTCTATTTCGGCATCCGTCAGGGTCTTGTCGCGGGGCTGCAGCCGGGCGGTGATGGCGACGGACTTCTTGCCGCCCTCAAGGCCGGTGAACTGGTCGAAGACAGTCACGCTTTCGATCAAGGCCTTGTCGGCGCCGGTGGCGGCATTCACCAGGGTCAGCGCCTCGACCTGCGGGTCCACGACGAAGGCGAAGTCACGTTCGACCGCCTGCAGTTCCGAAATGGCCATTGCCGGACGCGTTGCCGTGCGGGTCTTCGGGAAGGGCACGCTGGCAATGCGGACGGTGAAGGCGACCGCCGGCCCCTTCACGTCGAAGGCGCGCAGGATGCGGGGATGGATTTCCCCGAACGTCGCCAGCACGTTCGGCCCGAGCGCGATGTTGCCCGCCCGCCCCGGATGCCACCACGGGTCCAGCTTGCGGTTCACCTGAACCTTGGCGGGCACGCCGATGGCCGCCAGCACCGCCTCGGCATCCGCCTTGACGTCATACAGATCGACCTTGCGACGGCTGCCGAAGGGATCGCGGGGCGCCGTATTCCCGACCATCAGGCCAGAAATCTGCGTGGCCTGCTCGCCCGGCTCGCCACCGGCAAAGATCGGGCCGAGTTCGAACAAGGCCAGGTCGGCAAAGCCGCGCGCCTGGTTGCGGGCGGCGGCGGCCAGCAGGCCCGGCAGCAGGTCGGGGCGCAGATGCGTCATCTCGCTGCTGATCGGGTTCTCGACCTGAACGGCATCCGAGCCGCCGCCGAACAATTCGGCGAAGGCTTGGTCGATGAAGCTGTAGGTCACGCATTCGTTGTAGCCAAGCGCAGCCGCCTGGCGTCGCGCTGCCCTTTCCCGCACCTGCAACGGGGTCAGCACCGGCTTCGGCACGCCGGGACGCGGACGCGGCAAGGGCAGGCCCTGCAGCTTGGTCAGGCTGGCGATGCGGGCGATCTCCTCGACCAGGTCGGCCTCACCCAGGACGTCGGGGCGCCAGGACGGCACATGCGCCATGTCGCCTTCCATGCGGAAGCCCAGCGCCGTCAGCGTCGCGCGCTGCACATCCGCCGGGATGTCCAGACCGACAAGGCTGGCGGTCCGCGCCGTGTCCAGCCGATAGGCCCGCGCCGTGTCGGGGACTGCCCCGGCCTCGACCACCTCGGACGGCTCACCCCCGCAGAGATCGAGGATCATCCGCGTGGCCAGTTCCAGGCCCGGCCGGGTGAAGGCCGGATCGACACCGCGTTCGAAGCGGTAGCGGGCGTCGCTGTTGATCTTCAGGGCACGGCCGGCGGTCGCAATGGCGATCGGGTCCCAGTAGGCGCTTTCGAGAAACACGTCGGAAGTCTGTTCCGAACAGCCGGAATGTTCGCCACCCATGATGCCGGCGATGCTCTCCGGGCCGTTCTGGTCGGCGATCACCATCGTGCCTTCCGGCAGGACATAGGTCTTGCCGTCAAGGGCCAGGATCTGTTCGCCCGCCGCTGCCGGACGCACTTGCAGGTCGCCGAAAACCTTCGCCATGTCAAAGACATGCAGCGGTCTGTTCAGATCATAGGTGAACAGATTGGTGATATCGACAAGTGTGTTGATCGGGCGCAGGCCGATGGCGCGCAGCCGATGCTGCAGCCATTCGGGGGCGGGACCGTTCCTGACACCCCGGATCACCCGACCCGCGAAAAAAGGCGCCTTGTCGGCGACAGCCCGGTCGATGGTGACCGCGACAGGGCTGGCGAAGCCCCCCTCGACCCCCATGCCCGACACCGGTTTCAACGTCCCGAGTCCCCGGGCGGCAAGATCGCGGGCGATGCCGTGGACGCCAAGCGCGTCGGGACGGTTCGGCGTGATCTTGATGTGGATCATCGGGTCCACCTTGTCCGGCGCATTCAGCGCCAGCCAGTCCACGAAGCGCTGCCCGACCTCGCCCGAGGGAAGCTCGATGATGCCGTTGTGTTCGTCCGACAACTCCAGCTCGCGCTCGGAGGCCATCATGCCGTGGCTTTCGATGCCGCGGATCTTGCCCACGCCCAGCGTCACGTCGATGCCGGGCACATAGTCGCCGGGCTTGGCCAGCACCACGGTGATCCCCTCGCGAGCGTTCGGGGCGCCGCAGACGATCTGCTTTTCCCCCTCGTCCGTAAGCACGCGGCAGACACGCAGCCGGTCGGCGTCGGGATGCTGTTCCGCGTGCAGCACGCGTGCCAGCGTGAACGTCCGCAGCTTGGCGGCGGGGTCACGGACATCCTCGACCTCCAGGCCCAGGTCGGTCAGCGCCTCGGTGATTTCGGCAAGGGTGGCGGTGGTATCGAGATGCTCTTTGAGCCAGGAGAGGGTGAACTTCATGACATGGCTTTCCGGTTTCGCGCCCGTGGCGTTTGCCAGTCTTGAACCGTTCATGCGCGCAATGGTCAAGCATCAAGCCGGATTTCGCGCCGATCAATGATTGTTTATCGCCCGATCGGGTGCCACAGTCCCCCGACCCGCCCCAAGATGGAGTTCATCGTGACGCCGCACCGCCTTTTCCTTCCTGTCGCCCTGACCATCGTAGCGTCGCATGGCCTGCCCGCCCTGGCGCAGGAGGCGCCTGCCGACCCGGGGGCTTGCGGCGCGGCGCAGGTGCAGTGGCTGGCCCAGGACGAGGCTGGACAGGACGTCTCGGCCGCGCAGGCGGCCTTGTCGGCGCAGGTGCAGGTTACAGGAAGTCGGGACACGGTGCTGGCCTTTCGCGCCACGGCGGAACGTCAGTCGCTGAGGGTCGAGGCGCGCACCGAGAACGGCGATCCGGCGATCTCTCTGCTGACCGGGGACGGCGATGTCATCGCGGAAAACGACGACACGCCCGTGTCGCTGAATTCGCGGGTGGAAACTGCCGTGGGGCCCGGCATCTACTGCGTCGCGGTCCGGTCGGTGGGCGGCGGCGACATGGCGGCCACGGTCCAAGTATCGCGCCCCGAGCAGCCCGCCTTGCTCAACGAGGAGAGCGAAAGCGCGGGTAGCGGCAACCAGATCGCCGCCTGCACGCCCGACACGGCCGCGACTGCCCTTGGTGAGGGTGCGATGGACGAACGGCTGGCGCAGGGGCCGGTCAGCACGACGCAGGATGGCACGCAGGTCGGCTATTACCGCTTCAGCCTGTCGCAACCCATGCCGGTGACGCTGCGCGCATCCAGCCCCACACTGGACCCCTACCTGAAGCTGTTCGACGCGCAAGGGGTGCTTGTCGGGGAAAACGACGACGCCGACGGCCTGAACGCGCGGCTGGACTTCGTGTCGACGCTTGCCGCGGGCGACTATTGCATCGGCGCCGCAAGCCTGAGCGGCGAGGCGGGCGAGCTGACCATCACCGCCGAAAAGCTGGACCCCGAAACCTTCCTGCGCAATGCCTACCGCAAGGGAGAACTGAACCCGCCGGCGGATGGCAGCTATCCGGTCCAGTCCGTGGACCTGACGCGGCAGAAGCAGACAGTGGTCCTGCATGACGGCACCGCGCAATGGCTGGGATTTGACCTAGACCAGCCGACGGTGGTGATCGTCAGCGCCTACGGCTCGCTTGTGGGGGCCGATCCGCGGCTGGTGCTGTTCGCCGCCTCGGGCGCGCTGGAGGCCGAAAACGACGACGTGGACGGCAGCACCAATGCTCGTGTCGGGCCTGTCCTTCTGCAGCCGGGGCGCTATCACCTGGGTGTCGTGGATGTCAGCCGCGCCGACGGGGCCGCTGGCCCCATCCGTCCAATCGGCCTCATGATCGAGCGCTTCCTGCGGGCCGAGTGATCCTTGTGCCGGGGGCAAAGGTCCCTATCTAACCTGCAAGGGGACGGATGATCCGTCCCGCGTGATGGAGAGGCCCTTGTCGGACAGTGTCCAGCAACAACTGCTGATCGAGCAGCGTGTCGCGAACGAATCGAAGTCCCAGCTGGTCGCCTACCTGCTGGCGATCCTGCTGTGGGGCTTCGGCGTCCACCGGATGTATCTGGGCCGCTGGGTCAGCGGGTTTCTGATGCTGGCCATGACGGTGGTCGGCGGGCTTACGGCGTGGCTTCTGGTGGGCTGGATACCGCTGGCGATTGTCTGGGTCTGGGCGGTCATCGACCTGTTCCTGATCCCGGGGATGGTCCGCGACGATCAGGCCGTGATCCGGCAACGGCTGATGGCGGGCCGCTGGTAACGGACATGGCGGGGGCTGCGCTTTCAGCCGGGCCAGCGGTCGTCGGCAAGTAAGGGCCGTCCTGGCCTCGCTGCCGCAAAAAGCCGGTCAGGCTTGGCTGGGCAGCGTCGCGGCAGGCCGCCGTCAGGCAAGCGCCACCGTCCCTGCGAACAGGCCGCCAACCCGGACCGGCAGGACTTTGCCGCGGTGCCAACGGCGACACGCAGGCAAACCTGTCTGCCATGCCCTGCCTGCCGGCCTGCCCCCGCCGCCGTTGTCGGCGACGAGGGCGTGGTCTCTTGCGACCACCCGGACAACCGATGTGGTCAGCCTGCCTTCGATGCCGCGCCCGGCAGGTCGATGTTGATCTCCAGGCTCGACATCTGGTCGCCGCGCTCCATGCGGACCTCGACGTCCTGCTCTCCGATCGGGACGTGCTTGCGGATCGCCGCGATGATGTCGCGCTGCAGCATCGGCAGGTAGTCGGCCTCGGCAGAGCCACTGGTGCTGCGCTCGTGCGCGAGGAGGATCTGCAGGCGGTCCTTGGCCGTCTGCGCGGTCTTGGCGGGACGCGGCTTGCGAACGAAGCTGAACAGGCTCATGACGCTGCTCGCCCGAAAAGCCGCTGGAACAGGCCGGGGCGACGTTCGCCCGGGATGCGCATCTCGACCACGGTCCCGGTCAGGCGCGTCACCGCATCCTCATAGGCACGAGAGGCGGCCGAGGGTTCGTCCAGAACGACCGGCGTGCCGACGTTGGACGCCTTCAGCACGGCCTTGCTTTCGGGAACCACGCCCAGCAGCGGCACCGCCAGGATTTCCAGCACGTCCTCGACCGTCATCATCTCGCCCTTATCCACGCGCTCCTGGTCATAGCGCGTCAGCAGGACTTGGGCCTTGATGGGCTCGGCACCCTCGGTCTCGGCCCGCTTGGTCTGGCTGCTCAGCAGGCCCAGCACGCGGTCGCTGTCACGGACCGAGGACACCTCGGGGTTGGTGACGACCACGGCCTCGTCGGCGAAATACATCGCCATCTGGGCGCCGCGCTCGATCCCCGCCGGGCTGTCGCAGACGATATAGTCGAACTCGGCCTTCAGTTCCTTGAGGATCGTCTCGACGCCCTCCTTGGTCAGGGCGTCCTTGTCGCGGGTCTGCGAGGTGGGCAGGATCGACAGCGTGTCCAGCCGCTTGTCCTTGATCAGCGCCTGCTTCAGCTTCGCGTCGCCCTGGATGACGTTGATGAAGTCGAAGACCACGCGCCGCTCGCAGCCCATGATCATGTCCAGGTTGCGCAGCCCCACGTCGAAGTCGATCACGACCGTCCTGAAGCCCTGCTTGGCAAGCCCCGCCGAGATCGCCGCGGCCGAGGTCGTCTTGCCCACGCCCCCCTTGCCCGAGGTGATCACGATGACCCGCCCGAGCGGCGGATTTTTCTTGGGTTCCGTTGTCATGCGATCACCTCCATGCGAAGTTTCTCGTCCTCCAGGTAAATGTGGGTGCAGCGTTGGCGGGCGGCGTCTTCCAGCATCTCGCTGGTCTGGTAAAGGCCCGCGATGGCCACAAGTTCGGCATTCAGGCTTTGGCAGAAGATATGCGCGTTCTCGTCGCCGTGGCAGCCGGCGATGGCGCGGCCGCGAAGGGGACCATAGACGTGGATGTTGCCCGAAGCGACCAGTTCGGCCCCCGACGCGACCGAGCCGATCACCGTCAGGTCGCCATGTTCGGCCACGATCCTCTGCCCCGAACGGACGGGAGAGCGGATCACCTTGTTCTCGACCGGGGTTGGCGCGGCCGCAACGGCGGCAGGCGCAGGCGCGGCTTCGCGCGGCAGCGGAGCGTCGCGCCCCGTGCTTACCGGAACAAGGCCCAGGGCCTGCAGCGCGGCCGGATCGCGGCCTGCGGCGTTCTGGATGCCGAACACCCGCAGTTCGCGCCGGCGAAGGTTGTCCACCAGTTCGCCAAGGCGGACGGGATCGTCCGCGAAGGCAGGGGCATTGGCAAAGTCCAGAACCACCGGGGCGCCCGAAAAGAATTGCGGCGTCTTGCTCAGCTGTTCGTCAAGCTGGGTATAGAAGGAATCGTCCGCGCGTTCGGTATCGATGCGAAGCGCCAGCACTGTCAGGAAGCGGCCGCGCACCTGGAAAGCGGCCACCTTGGCCGACATGGGCGCACGCCGGGTTCGGGCGTATCGATCTGACACCTCGAAACTGCTCCTGCTCTGTGGCGGATCGCGATTCGGATCGCGCCGCTCTTGTTGAAGAACCCTTTCTCACGACCGACGGCCGGACGAAAGAAGCCCTTCGCGTCTTCAGCAGGAACCTGCCAACTTGTAAAGGCCGGCGACCATGCCCGGGACGTAAATTCCATCCGCGCCGAGCTGCCACGGCCTTTCGGCCAAAGACCGACACGGGCCCTGCCCGCGACGGCGTCGCCGGGGCCGTGGTAGTGGCAACTCAAGGCAGAAGAACCTGGGAAGGGGAATGAAAAAGGCCGTGGAAATTGCCACGGCCCCTTGGCGTCGATCCGGCGTCAGAACCCGAACGAGAACTTCCGCACGATGCCCAGCCGCAGCGAGGGCTGGTATTCGTCCTGCACGACAGGGGAATCCGCCGCATCGCCGATCAGCTTGCCGTACTCGACCTCGCCCAGGACGGCGAGGGTGTCGGTCAGGGCATAGCGCGCCTCGAAGGTGATCGAGGCCTTGTTGAAGCCGCCGCCGATGTCATAGGCCGGGCGGCCCGGAATGGCCTCTGCCGCGTCTACGCCGAAATAGGTATCGTTGTAGTCGCCGTTGCCGTAACCCAGCGACAGGCCCGACCACAGCGACACCCGGTCCGACAGGTCGGTGCGATACGTGGCGCCGATTTCCCCTGTCAGGCCCTCGTGGCCGTCAAAGCCCTTGCGGACCGACCCGAACGCCCTGACAGGACCGGCGCCATAGCTGACCTTCAGACCCAGTTCATAGGCGTTGTCGATGTCTTCCATCCCCGCCAGGTCGTCATTGTCGTCGGCGTTGCGTTCGCCCACCGCGCCGAAGGACGGCGAAATCGCGAAGCCCTCGCTTTCATTGGTTCCCGGCCGGCCGAAACCGGCGTTCTTCCAGATCAGCCAAGGGCCCGCCTGGGAATCGTCGGACCCGGGATAGTCCGGATTGACATCCACGCCGACCCCCAGATCGACCGAGAATTCGCGGCCTTCAAAGCCAAAATCCTGCGCGGCCGCACCTGTGGCAGCAGATGCGGCAAGGATGGCAAGGGCCAGCATGGTCTTCATCGTCGTATCCTTCAGGGGGGTCGGCGGGATTGATCCGTCCTAGTCTCGAATCGTTACGCCGCACAAGGCGCCGCGCGCCGCTCGTCGATCATCATCCCCCGGGAGGCACATTTGCGCAACAGCTATCCCCGTTCGGCAATATCCAGATTTTCCAACGCATTCATCCAGATATCCTCGGCCCGGCCCATGGCCTGCACGGCCTCGGCGCGCTTGCTGCTCCACCGCTTGGCTTCGTGCGGATCATTGTAGAGCGCGGGGTCGGCCAGCTTGACGTCCAGCTTTTCCAGCATTTCGGTCAACTTCTGGACCCGCTCCTCGGCCCGGCGGACCTCGGCACGCAGGGCCAGCACCTCGTCGCGGGGCGCGCGTTTCGGGGCGGGCTTCGGCTCGTCGGCGGGCTTTGCCTTGGGTTCGTCGCCAGACAGCAGGAAGCGGCGATAGTCGTCCAGGTCGCCTTCGTAAGGGGCGACGGCGCCGTCCTTGACCAGCCACAGCCTGTCGGCCACCAGCCCCAGCAGGTGCATGTCATGGCTGACCAGCACCACGGCCCCGGTATAGTCGTTCAACGCCTCGGTCAGTGCTTCGCGGGATTCGATGTCCAGGTGGTTGGTCGGCTCGTCGAGGATCAGCAGGTGCGGCGCGTCGATGGTTGCCAGCAGCAGCGACAGCCGCGCCTTCTGCCCGCCCGACAATTGTCCCACCTTCGTTTCGGCCTGCGCCTCCATCAACCCGAAGCCCGCCAGCCGGGCGCGCAGCCGGGCCTGCGCTTCGTCCGGACGCAGGCGGCGGACATGGGCCAGCGGCGTCTCGGCCAGGTCCAGCTCGTCCACCTGATGCTGCGCGAAATAGCCGATGCGCAGCTTGGACGACCGCGTGACCTTGCCTTCCAGGGCGGACAGCCGGTCCGCCAGAAGCTTGGACAGCGTGGACTTGCCCTGCCCGTTCCGCCCCAACAGCGCGATCCGATCATCCTGGTCGATGCGCAGCGACAGCTTGCGCAGCACCGGGCGCCCGTCATAGCCGACGCTGACGCCCTCCATCGCGATGATCGGCGGCGACAGTTCCTCGGGCTGGGGAAAGCCGAAGCGGTGGAACTTCGCCTCCTCGGGCGCGGTGATCGGGTCCATCTTGGCCAGCATCTTGATGCGGGCCTGCGCCTGCCGGGCCTTGGATGCCTTGGCGCGGAAGCGGTCCACGAAGCTTTGCAGATGCGCGCGCCGGTCGGCCTGCTTGCGCGCCTCGGCCGCCTGCAGCGCGCGCTTTTCCGCCCGCATCCGCGCGAAATCGTCATAGCCGCCGGTGTAGAGCGTCAGCTTGCGCTGTTCGAGATGCAGGATATGGCCCACGGCGCGGTTCAGCAGGTCGCGGTCGTGACTGATGATGATGACGGTGTGCGGATAGCGCGCCAGATAGGTTTCCAGCCACAGCGCGCCTTCCAGGTCCAGGTAGTTGGTCGGCTCGTCCAGCAGCAGCACGTCGGGCTGCGCGAACAGCACCCCCGCCAGCGCCACCCGCATCCGCCAGCCGCCGGAAAAGTCGGCAGTGGGTCGCGCCTGGTCCGCGGTCGAGAAACCCAACCCGTCCAGGATCGAGGCAGCCCGCGCCTCGGCCGACCAGGCGTCGATATCGGCCAGCCGGGTCTGGATTTCGGCGATGCGATGCGCGTCGGTGGCGGTGTGGCTTTCCGCCAGCAGGGCCGCGCGCTCCACGTCGGCGGCAAGCACGGTGTCCAGCACCGAGGTATCGGTCGCAGCCGATTCCTGCGCGACGCCACCGATGCGGGCGCGGGATGGCAGGCCGATCTCTCCGCCATCCAGCGACAGTTCGCCCCGGATCAGGCGGAACAGCGTGGTCTTGCCCGCGCCGTTCGGGCCGACAAGGCCGACCTTGTAGCCTTCGGGAATGGTGGCAGAGGCCCCCTCGAACAAGGGGCGGCCCTGGATGGAATACGAGATGTCGTCGATACGCAGCATGGTGGCGGCATGGCCGATGCGGGGCAGCGCGTCAAGCGGCGACGGTTTTCCACGCGCTGCCCGGGCGGATCGCCGGGGCGGCGGGCGGGCCGGTCAGTTGGCCGGTTCCGCCGGGGCCTGTGTCCCTGCCGCCTCCTCGACAGGCTGGGGCACGGTGTTGTCGGCCTCGACAGCGGCCTCGGTCGCCGTCTCGGATGTGTCGCGCCCCGACAGCACCATGAAAGCCACCAAGATAAGGAATCCGACGGGGATGAGGGCATAAAGAAGCGAACGAGGCATACCGCGACTGGGTTTGGGTTCCTGGACCATTGCGCACTCCGTGTCAGATGCTCCTGCGACAACAACCCTGGGCAGCAGAAGTTTCAGGCGAAAGCGATCCTTGATACCCGGCGCGCGGCCCAGGCGTCCAGCGTCCGGCGTTCTTTCCAGCGGCCGACATGAAAAAGGCCGCGCGGTATTTGCCGGCGCGGCCCTTCTCATGCGGAGGGATCGTCCTATCGGGGCGCGATCATCATGACCATCTGCCGGCCTTCCAGCTTGGGCATGGATTCGATCTTGCCCGCCTCGCCCACGTCGTCCTTGACGCGGTTCAGCAGTTCCAGCCCCAGATCCTGGTGCGCCATCTCGCGGCCCCGGAAGCGCAGCGTCACCTTGACCTTGTCGCCTTCCCCCAGGAACTTCATGACCGAACGCATCTTCACATCATAGTCATGGGTGTCGGTTCCCGGACGGAACTTGATTTCCTTGATCTCGATGATCTTCTGCTTCTTGCGGGCCTCGGCCTCGCGCTTCTGCTGTTCGTACTTGAACTTGCCGAGGTCCATGACCTTGCAGACCGGCGGGGTCGCGTTCGGCGAGATTTCGACCAGATCCAGCCCGGCGTCCTGCGCCATCTGCAAACCGACCGACGGCGGCACGACGCCGACATTCTCTCCGTCAGGGCCGATCAGGCGAATTTCCGACACGCGGATGCGTTCGTTGACGCGGGGTCCGGTGTCGCGGGTGGGCGGTGCGTTATGCGGTCGACGGGCTATGGCGATGCTCCTTGGATGGCCAAATCGGAATGGACGGAAAATAAGCGTCAAAGCGGCCTGATTCAACCGATTTTGCCGCGTATCTGTGGCCTTGGGCGCCTTTTCCAGAACTTTCGCCTGTGTCATATCGTCAGGGCAATCTTTCAAGGAACCGCCCCCATGCGCCTTCTTCTTGCCCTGCTCGTGATTCTGGCCGTCGGTTTCGGGGCATGGTGGGTCTGGCAGGACCGCCAGCCGGATGCCGTCGTCGTCGAGGCGCCTGTCGAGCAGGCGACCGAGGCTGCGGCCGACGCGGCCGCCGATGCCGCGGCGATTGCCGCCGATGTCGCCGCCGAGGCCGCGCAGGCATCCGAGGAGGCCGACGTTTCCCCGGTCAGCGATGCCGCCGCCGAGGCAGAAGCCGCTGCCGAGGCAGCTCTTGCCGCCGCGGATCGCGCCGCCGAGGCAGCAGTATCGCCCGAGGCGCCCGCCGAAGCCGCCGAGGACGCGGCGGAGGCGGCCAGCGATGCGGCCCAAGCGACCGACCAGGCTGCCAGCGCCGCCGCTGCCGCCACCCAAATCCAGACGGTCCTGACGCCGGAGGGCTTCGATGCCGCGCAGGTCGACCGGATCATCGACGGCGCCGCCATCAGCGACACGCAAAAGGCAACGCTGAGGCGCCTGATCGAGACGGCGGGCAGCAATCCCGACCTGCTTCGCCAGGCGCTGGATCAGGTCAAGGCCGTCATGCCGTGACGGCCTTCGGCTCGCTGCGCGAATTCCTGCGATCGCGCCCCTTGGCGCTGAAGCGCGGTCCCATCGCCATCATCCTGATCGAGGATGACGCGGTCGTGCTGGAAACCCTGCAACACCACCTCCGCATCGGCTTCCGCCACATCCTTGCGCTGTCGTCCAGGCCCATCCGGCTGCCCGAGCAGCTTTCGCCGCGCGTCACGAACCTTCGGTGGAACATGCATGATCCGCACGCCCACCAGGGCGCGGTCAATGCCGTCATCCAGGCCGTGCCCTCCGGAACCTGGCTGTATTACTGCTACAATGCCGAGTTCCTGTTCTTCCCCTTCTCGGAAACCCGCACGGTCGGCGAGCTTCTGGCCTTCCACACCGAGGAACGGCGCGATGCGATGCTGTCCTATGTCATCGACCTTTATTCGCCTGACCTCGATCGCGACCCGGACGCCGTCAACCTCTCGGACGCGATGTTCGACAGGTCAGGCTATTTCGCGCTCAGCCGCAATGATGGGCAGGGCAACGCGCTTGAACGCCAGCTGAACCTTCACGGCGGACTGCGCTGGCGCTTCGAGGAGCATTTTCCCGTCGCCCGCCGCAAGATCGACCGCATCGCCCTTTTCCGCGCCGCGCCCGACCTGAGGATCGACACGGAACATCGCTTCAACATTCAGGAATACAATACCTACTCCTGCCCTTGGCACCACAATCTCACGGCCACGATCGCGTCGTTCCGGGCCGCCAAGGCACTGGCAACCAACCCCGGGTCACGCGAGGCCATCTCCAATTTCCGCTGGAGAAGCTCGGAACCCTTCCAATGGCGCGCCCAGCAGTTCCTGGACATGGGGTTGATGGAACCGGGCCAGTGGTTCTAGCCGGCCGGCGCACCTTGGCCTAGGTCGCAGCGTAGCGCGCCTTCGGGAAGGCAGTCCCTGCGACGCACCGAGCGTCGGGGCCAAAAGGGCACGTGACGAACCGACGTCAGCCGCCGACCTGCAAAGGTGTCCCCTTACCAAGGGCGAGGAAGTCGCCAGAGACATCGACAGTCGGACCCGGCTTTTCCCTCAACCCGGACGAACGCGCCGCCGCCGACGGCAAGTTCGCCGGGAAACACAGGGTCAGTGGGTCCAGGGTGCCCTGCGGTCGGTGGCAAAGTTCTCGCCATAGCCACGGGGCCGGACATTGGCAGCACGACCGTGGGGCGGCTGGACGATGTAGTCCAGCCCATGCTCGCGCGCGTAGTCCTCGGCCTGCTTCTGGGTATCGAACCGCAGTCGGACCTGGCTTTGCGTGTCCTTGGTGCTGGTCCAACCCATCAGCGGATCAACCTCGCGCGGGTCGGCGGGCGGAAATTCCAGAACCCACGCCTTGGTCCGCGCGCTGCCGGACTGCATGGCATTGCGAGAGGGTTGATAGATGCGAACGCGCATGAGGGCTACCTTTCGGGGCGGAACTGGAGCGACTTATCGCCAATGCAGCAGTCCGGTTCAAGGGGCGGAAAGCTGCCCAGCGATCAGCGCGGGCCGCGACCAAGGGTGTCGAGGAGCCGAAGGCGCCTTGCCGCGTCCCGGCTCGTCCAGGTCCCCCGCAGTCACAACCATCCGGCGTCCTTGCTGGACAGACACCGGTCATTCGGCTTCCGTGAACGCCGCGGTCAGTTCAGCCTTTCCGGTGCCCTTGTCGAAGATGCAGATCATCCTGTCCCGACCCTCGGCGATGTCGATCGTCACCAGCGCGGCGCCATAGCTTTCGGAACCGAACGGGTTGACCTCAACCGCCACCTCCGCCGCGTCCGGAGCCTCGATCAGCGCGCGACAGCCCTGGTCCACGGCCTTGCGGAACTCCTCCCACGCCTCGTCCGACGACCCCCATGCCGTCATCGGCAGCACCGCCAGCAAAACTCCGGCAAGCCCTTGTTTCATCGTTTTTCTCCATTTCCATGTCGAAGGGGAACGCCCGAAGGCGCCGCGTCGTTCTGCCATGAACAAAGAGGTGATCGAATGCCCCTGCCCGCCATTCTCCGCCCTGCCCTTGCAGCCCTGACGCTGGCCGCCTGCTCGACCGGCTACAGCCTGACCGTGGCCGCCACGAGCTGCGACCTGAGCCAGCACCAGACCCTGGTCGGCATGAACATCGGCGAGGTCTATCTGCCGCCCCAACTGCATTACCGCGAAATCAGTCCCGGCCAGTTCGTGACGCTGGAATACCAGCCGCGGCGGCTCAACATCTTCCTCGACCCGAAAGGCTGGATCACCAAGGTGACGTGCGGATGACGGGACCTTGCCGCGCGCGATCCGCTTCGGCTATGGCGCGGGCAATCGCATCGGCGATGGAAAGGTGGCTCGTATCCAGGACCACGGCATCCGCAGCAGGCTTCAGGGGGGCGGTCGCGCGCTCGCTGTCGCGGCGGTCACGCTCTTGCAGTTCGGCCAGCATCACGGCCTCGTCCGCGCCAAGCTCTGCCGCGCGGCGAGCGGCGCGGATCCGGTCCGATGCGGTGACATACAGCTTCAGCGGCGCGTCCGGGCAGATCACGGTGCCGATGTCGCGCCCATCCAGCACGGCGCCCGGCTCCTGCGCGGCGAAGCGGCGTTGGAAATCGACCAGGGCCGCCCGCACCTCGGGGATCGCCGCAATCCGGCTGGCGGCCTGACCGGCCTCGGCGCTGCGCAGGTCGGACCTGTTAAGATCGCCGGAGGTCAGGGTCTGCGCGGCAAGCACAGGATCGCCGCCCTTGGCGCCCGTCGCACGGTAAAGCAGGCCCGTGTCCAGATGATGAAAGCCGAAATGGGCGGCGAGGGCGCGGGCGATGGTGCCCTTGCCCGAAGCGGCCGGTCCGTCGATGGCGATGATGAATGGCATGGCAACACAAGGCAGTTTCGCGCCCTGAATGGCATGGCAGGCGCGGCGGCGTCCAGCCGAGAATGGAAAACGCCGGCCCAAAGGACCGGCGTCTTCGATGAAGACTGGAACGGATCAGGCGCCGCTGAGGGTCTTGGCGACCTCGGCCGCGAAATCCTCTTCCTTCTTCTCGATGCCTTCGCCGACGGCGACGCGGGCATAGCCGGTGATCTCGACCCCGGCTTCCTTGGCGGCCTGCTCGACCGTCAGGTCGGGGTTGATCACGAAAGCCTGGCCCAGCAGCGTGTTCTCGGCCACGAACTTCTTCATCCGGCCCGGAATGATGTTGTTCTGGATCACGGCTTCGGGCTTCGGCTTGGCCGAGGCGGCGTTCTCTTCCAGGGCCTTGGCGGTCTGGACTTCCAGTTCGCGCGCCAGCAGCGCCTGGTCCATGGTCGCCTCGGACAGCGAAACCGGGCTGGTTGCGGCGATGTGCATCGCGAACTGCTTGCCGATGGCCTGCGCCTTGTCCTTGTCGCCCTTCAGCGCGACCAGAACGCCGATCTTGCCCATGCCCTCGGTCGCGGCGTTGTGGACATAGGAGACGACGGTGTCGCCTTCCAGCATGTGCATCCGGCGCAGGGTCATGTTCTCGCCAATGCGGGCGATGGCGTCGGTCAGCACTTCCGAAACCGGCTTGCCGTTCAGATGCGTGGCCTTCAGAACCTCGACGTCGTCGGCGGTGGTCAGGGCGATATCGGTGATGTCGCGGACCAGCTGCTGGAAGTCGGCGTTCTTCGCCACGAAATCGGTTTCCGAGTTGATCTCGACGGCGACGCCGCGGCCATCGGTGACCTGCACGCCGACCAGACCCTCGGCGGCGACGCGATCGGCCTTCTTGGCGGCCTTGGCCAGACCCTTGGTGCGCAGCCAGTCGATGGCGGCTTCCATGTCGCCGCCGGTCTCGGTCAGCGCCTTCTTGGCGTCCATCATCCCTGCGCCGGTCGTTTCGCGCAGCTCCTTCACCATCGCGGCGGTGATAGCCATGATCCGTCTCCTTTGATCAACGCGTCAGGCGGGGCATATCCCCGCCTGACGACAGTTCCGTGAATTAAACCGGGACGCAGGCGCCGATCAGGCGTCGGCGGTCGCCTGCTCTTCGGCCGGCTCGTCCAGAAGCTCCTCGGGGGCTTCGGACAGGGCGCCGACGTCAACGCCTGCCGCGCCCATCTGGGCCGACATGCCGTCAAGCGCGGCGCGGCTGGCCAGGTCGCAATACAGCGCGATGGCACGGGCGGCGTCATCGTTGCCGGGGATGATGTAGTCGACGCCCGCGGGCGAGCAGTTGGTGTCGACAACGGCTACGACCGGGATGCCCAGCTTCTTGGCTTCCAGGATCGCCAGGTCTTCCTTGTTCACGTCGATGACGAACAGCAGGTCCGGCAGGCCGCCCATGTCGCGGATGCCGCCCAACGAGGCCTGCAGCTTCTGCTGCTCCCGCTCGAGCTGCAGACGCTCTTTCTTGGTCAGGCCCTCGGCGCCGCCGGCCATCGTCTCGTCGATGGCCTTCAGGCGGCTGATCGACTGGGAAACGGTCTTCCAGTTGGTCAGCGTGCCGCCCAGCCAGCGGTGGTTCATGTAGAACTGGGCCGAACGCTCGGCCGCGTCGGCGATCGGCTTCTGCGCCTGGCGCTTGGTGCCGACGAACAGCACGCGGCCGCCCTTGGCCACGGTGTCGCGCACGACCTGCAGGGCCGCGTCCAGCATCGGGACGGTCTGCGTCAGGTCCAGGATGTGGATGCCGTTGCGGTCGCCATAGATGAATTCCGCCATGCGCGGATTCCAGCGCTGCGTCTGGTGACCGTAGTGAACGCCAGCTTCCAAGAGCTGACGCAGAGAGAATTCGGGAAGCGCCATGTCCATGTCCTTTCCGGTTTGCGCCTTGGCAGGGGATTCAGGGCGAATGCCCCAACCGGTGGACCTCTTGCGGATTTCTCCCGCAAGGGCCCGCCCCTGCCTGTGAAGTGTCGCGCAAATAGACCCCTTGGGGCGGTTTTGCAAGGGCTGTCGCGCAGCGCAGCCGATAATACCTGACGAATCTGTCAGTTGTCGCGAACGGCCCGGTCAGGCAAGATCGGATCAGCACAGGGGGTTGCCATGGCCGACAGCCGTCTTCGCTTTGGACGAGAATACGATTTCTACGAAGTTCTTGCAGATGGCATCGTCCACGGGATCGGCGTTGCCCTGGCGCTGGTGGGCGTGACCGCGCTTATCTTCCATGCCGCGATCACCGCCGACCGCGCCGACCTGCTTGCGGCGGCGATCTATGGCGGCGGGCTGATCCTGGCCCTGGCCGCGTCCTTCACCTATAACATGCTGCCGCATTCGCCGCTGAAATGGTACCTGCGGCGTGTCGACCACTCGGCGATCTTCATCCTGATCGCCGCGACCTACACGCCGTTTCTGCACAAGGCATCGTCCGACCCCGTCGTGGCGTCGCTGCTGATCTGCATCTGGATCATGGCGGCGCTTGGGGTGGGGCTGAAATGCCTGCTGCCGGGGCGGTACGACCGCCTGGCGATCCTGCTCTATATCCTCATGGGGTGGAGCGGGCTGATCGCCTTCCGTCCCATCGCGGACCACCTGCCGCCGACCTCGATGCTGCTGGTCGTGACGGGCGGCATCGTCTACACGGCGGGCGTCATCTTTCATGTCTGGGAAAGACTGCGATTCCAGAACGCGATCTGGCACGGCTTCGTCGTGACGGCGGCCGCCATCCACTACGTGGCCGTTCTGGTTGCCGTCTGATAGCGGTAACGAAGTTTTCGCCGCAGGGCAGCAAATGGCTTGCATCACGTACCGCCAGCGGGCAGTTTGCCGGCAGATTGCGGAAACGAGGTAGCGCCATGAACCCTGAACTCCAGTCGCAGAAGACGCGGGCGCTTTGCAGGCTTGCCCCCGTGATCCCGGTGATCGTCATCAAGAACGCCGAACGGGCGGCGGGGCTGGCCCAGGCGCTGGTCACGGGCGGCCTTCCGGTGCTGGAGATCACGCTGCGATCGGACGCAGCCCTGGATGCGATCCGCGCGATGTCGGGCGTGTCCGGCGGGCATGTCGGCGCGGGGACCGTGCTGACGCCGGACGACGCCAAGCGCGCCAAGGACGCGGGCGCGACCTTTGCCGTATCCCCCGGCCTGACCGACCGGCTGATCGCCGCTTGCGAGGAACTGGAACTGCCCCTGCTGCCGGGTGCGGCCACCGCGTCCGAGGTGATGCGCGCGGCCGATGCGGGCTATGACATGCTGAAGTTCTTCCCGGCCGAGGCGATCGGCGGCGCGCCCGCGCTAAGGTCGCTGGCGGGGCCCCTGCCGAAGATCAGCTTCTGCCCGACCGGCGGCATCTCGCCCGCCAATGCGGGCGACTATCTCTCGCTTCCGAACGTGGTCTGCGTCGGCGGAAGCTGGATCGCGACGGATGCCGATGTCAGCGCCGAGAACTGGGGCGCGATCCAAGAACGGGCGCACGCCGCATCCCGGCTGAGCCGGGGCTGACCTTGGTCCCCGACGACAGGCGCGCCCGCCGCAACGTGATCGTGCTGGTTGCGGCGCAGGCGATCCTGGGCGCGCAGATGTCGGTGATCTTCATCGTCGGCGGCCTGGCCGGGCAGATCCTGGCGCCGAACCCCTGCATCGCCACCCTGCCCCTGTCGATGATTGTCCTGGGATCGGCGCTGACGGCACGGCCGCTGGCGCGCTTCATGCAGGAACGCGGCAGGCAGGCGGGCTTTCTGCTGGCGGTCCTTGCGGGCGCCCTGGGCGCGGGACTGGCGGCCTGGGGGCTGTCGGCCGGGTCGTTCTGGCTGTTCATGGCGGGGTCGCTGCTGACCGGCATCTACATGTCGGCGCAGGGTTTCTATCGCTTCGCGGCCACCGACCTCGCATCCGAGGATTACGCGCCCCGCGCGATCAGCTGGGTCATGGCGGGCGGGCTGGCGGCGGCGATCATCGGTCCGGCCGTGGTCCGTGCCACGGACGGGCTGACGGCGGTGCCGTTTCTTGCCACCTACATGGCGGTGATCGGGCTGAACGCACTTGGGCCGTTCCTGTTCGCGTTCCTCGACAGCCCCAGGCCCGAGCCCAGCGAGGGCAATCACATGGCAGGCCGCCCCTTGGCCGAACTGCTGCGCCAGCCCCGGATCGCCGTCGCGATGATCTGCGGCATGGTCGCCTATGCGCTGATGAACCTGGTGATGACCTCGACGCCGCTGGCGGTCGTGGGCTGCGGCTTTGCGCCCACGGATGCGGCAAACATCGTCAGCGCGCATGTGCTGGCCATGTTCGCGCCCAGCTTCTTCACCGGCCACCTGATCGCCCGTTTCGGAGCCGAACGGATCGTTGCCCTCGGTCTTTTCCTGCTGGCCCTGGCAGGAGCGGCCGCCTTGTCGGGGGTCGAGCTGTCGCGGTTCTTCGCCGCCCTGATCCTGCTGGGGATGGGCTGGAACTTCGGCTATATCGGCGCAACCACCATGCTGTCCCGCGCCCACGCGCCCGAGGAACGGGGCCGCGTGCAAGGCCTGAACGACGCGGTGGTGTTCGGCGGCGTCTTCCTGGCCTCGCTGTCCTCGGGCGGGCTGATGAATTGCAGCGGCGGTTCGGTCGTCGCGGGCTGGAACGCCGTCAACCTGGCGATGCTGCCCTTCCTGGTGCTGGCGGGCGGGGCGCTGATCTGGCTGATGCTGCGCCCGAAAGAGGCGTAAGCAAGGGCCAGCCCCGCGGCCGGCTGGTTCTCGAACCAATGGCGCACCAGCCGGCGACCTCCGGGATCTTGCACCAAGATAAATCAGAACAAGGATTTCTGTTCCGGCAGCTTGGTCTTGCGCGCGGGCTTGGGCGCGCCTTCAGGGCGAACCGTCACGCGTCCATCGGCGAATTCCAGATCCGCCTGCGGCAACTGCCGCGCGGTCTGGGCAGAGGTCACCACTCCTTCGGGGCCATGCACGACCACGAAGCCGCGCTTCAGGGTTTCCTTGTAGCCCAGGGACAGGCGCAGCCGATCCACCCGCTGAATCGCCTGGTCGCGGTTGCGGATCGCCCGCTGAACCGCCTGCTCCAGCCGCCGCGTCAGGTCGGACAGCCGCTGATCCTGTTGCGTGATCGCCCGGCGCGTGGTGGTCATCACCCGCGCAAGCGACGCATCCAGCCGTTCCCCCATGGCCGCCATCCGGTCGCGCCGCCGCTCCATCCTGCGGGTCGCCGCCGAATCCAGCCGAAGCTCCAGGCCATGCAGCGCATGACCCTTGCGGTCCGTGAAGCGCCGCAACAGCGCCACAGGCATTGGGCGCACCGCAAGCTGGTGCCGGCGGGTGCGGACCAGCCCGTGCAGGGCCGGGTCCAGCCGCCCGGCCCACAGGTCCAGCCGCTGCCGCGCCCCTTCGGTCAGCGCGGCGGGGCGGCCAAGCGCCCGGGACAGGTCGCGCAGCCGCTGGCGGGGCCGCTCGACATGGACATTGGCGCAACGTGTCAGCCGCGCCTGCGACTCGGCCAGGCGGGCGGACAGTTCCGCCAGAACCGGCACGGCCATCTCGGCGGCGGCGGTGGGCGTCGGCGCACGGCGGTCGGACGCGAAGTCGATCAGCGTCGTGTCCGTCTCATGTCCCACGGCGGAAATCAGCGGAATGCGGCTTTCGGCGGCAGCGCGGACCACGGCCTCCTCGTTGAAGCCCCACAGGTCTTCCAGGCTGCCGCCGCCCCGCGCGACGATCAACAGATCCGGGCGCGGGATCGGCCCGCCTTCGGCCAGGTCGTTGAAGCCCCGGATCGCCGCAGCCACCTGCGGCGCGCATCCCTCGCCCTGAACGGCCACCGGCCAGATCAGCACGCGCGTCGGAAAGCGGTCCCGCAGACGGTGCAGGATGTCGCGGATCACCGCCCCGGAAGGCGAGGTCACGACCCCGATCACGCGCGGCAAGGACGGCAGCGGCCGCTTGCGCGCCTCGTCGAACAGCCCCTCGGACGCAAGCGCCTGGCGGCGCTTTTCCAGCATCGCCATCAGCGCGCCCAGGCCCGCCGGCTCGATCTGGTCGACGATCAGCTGGTACTTCGACTGACCGGGAAAGGTGGTGATGCGGCCGGTGGCGATGACCTCCATCCCTTCCTCGGGGCGCTGCGCCAGCTTGGCCGCCTGCCCCTTCCACGTCACGGCCGCCAGGACGCTGCGATCATCCTTGAGGTCGAAATAGATGTGCCCAGACGACGGGCGCGACACCCGGCCGATCTCTCCGCGCACGCGCACGCGGCCGAACTGATCCTCCAGGCTGCGCTTGACCGCGCCCGACAGTTCGGAAACCGTGAATTCATGGGCATTGCTGCCCGGCGCGTCTTCCAGCAGGTCCATGCGTCTTGTTCCCTTCGCCGCGCCACACTAGAACGCCGCGACCAGAAGCGAAAGGGCGGCCCATGAACATCCTGATCCTCGGCGGCGGCGGGCGCGAACACGCGCTGGCCTGGGCGATCCGGCAGAACCCGAAATGCGACCGCCTGATCGTGGCGCCGGGCAACGCGGGCATCGCCAACGTCGCGGAATGCGCCGATCTCGACATCCTGTCGCGAGCGGACGTGCTGGAATTCGCCCAGGAAAACGCCATCGACTTCGTGGTGATCGGCCCCGAGGCGCCCTTGGCCGCAGGCGTCTCCGACGCCTTGCGCGATGCCGGGTTCCTGGTCTTCGGCCCCTCGCAGGCCGCCGCGCAACTGGAGGCGTCGAAGGCCTTCACCAAGGAAATCTGCGATGCCTGCGGCGCCCCCACCGCCGCCTGGGCGCGCTTCACCGATGCCGCAAGCGCCCGCGATTACGTCACCGCCCAGGGCGGGCCGATCGTGGTCAAGGCCGACGGTCTGGCCGCCGGAAAGGGCGTGACCGTGGCCGAAACCGTCGCGCAGGCGCACGAGGCCATCGACGCCATCTTCGACGGCGAGTTCGGCGAGATGTCCGTCGTGATCGAGGAATTCATGGCGGGCGAGGAGGCCAGCTTCTTCATCCTCTGCGACGGCACCGATTGTCTCCCCATCGGCACCGCGCAGGACCATAAGCGCGTGGGCGATGGCGATACCGGCCCGAACACCGGCGGCATGGGCGCCTACAGCCCCGCGCCGATCCTGACCGAGGCCCTGCAGGACCAGGTCATGGCCCGGATCGTCCGCCCCACCGTGGCCGAGATGGCCGCGCGCGGGATGCCCTTCCAGGGCGTCCTCTACGCCGGGCTGATGATCGACAACGGCCGCGCCCGGCTGGTCGAATACAACGTCCGCTTCGGCGACCCTGAATGCCAGGTGCTGATGATGCGGCTTGGCGGGCAGGTGCTGGACCTGCTTCTGGCCTGCGCCGAAGGACGGCTGGCCGACATGTCCGTCAACTGGGCGGATGACCATGCCCTGACGGTGGTCATGGCCTCGAAGGGCTATCCCGGCAGCTATCGCAAGGGCACGCCGATCAGCGGGCTGGAAGGCCTTTCCGAAACCAGCTTCGCCATGACCTTCCACGCCGGCACCGCCACCGGCAATGGTCAGGTCATCGCCACGGGTGGTCGCGTCCTCGCCTGCACCGGCCGCGGCGCCACCCTGGCCGAGGCGCATCAGCGCGCCTACGCCCAGGTGGACGCGATCGACTGGCCCGAGGGTTTCTGCCGCCGCGACATCGGCTGGCGCGCGCTTTGACGCTTCTTCGTTGCCCAAATACCCCCGCCGGAGGCATCCGACGGGGCCACCCATGAGCCGTCAGATGGTCGAATACAGCCCTTCGTAGATCGGCAGCAGGGTGTCCGTCTCGAACAGGCTGCTGACCGAGGTGCCGTTCCAGATGTTCAGGATCGCCTGCGTGAACATCGGCGCGGTCGGCACGATGCGGATGTTCGGCGCCGATTTCACCGCATCGGTCGGCTGGATCGAATCGGTGATGACCAGCGACTTCATCACCGACTTGCTGACGCGCTCCACCGCCGGGCCGGACAGCACGCCATGGGTGATATAGGCGTGGACCTCGGTCGCGCCGCTGTCGGTCAGGGTCTGCGCGGCCTTCACCAGGGTGCCCGCCGTGTCGCAGATGTCGTCCACGATGATGCAGACCTTGCCTTCCACATCGCCGATCACGGTCATCTCGGCCACCTCGCCCGCCTTTTCGCGACGCTTGTCCACGATGGACAGGGGCGCGCCGATCCGGGTCGCAAGCTCGCGCGCGCGGGCCACGCCGCCCACGTCGGGCGACACGACCATCAGGTCCTGCATCCGGCCGCGGAAGTGGTGCTGCACGTCCAGGGCAAAGACCGGCGCGGCATAAAGGTTGTCCACCGGGATGTCGAAGAAGCCCTGGATCTGGGCCGCGTGCAGGTCCAGCGTCAGGACGCGATCGATCCCCGCCTCGGTCAGCAGGTTCGCCACCAGCTTGGCGCTGATCGGCGTGCGGGCCTTGGCACGGCGGTCCTGGCGGGCATAGCCGAAATAGGGGATGACCGCCGTGATCCGCGCCGCCGACGACCGCTTCAGCGCATCGGTCATCACCATCAGTTCCATCAGGTTGTCGTTTGCCGGGTTCGAGGTCGGCTGGATGATGTACATGTCCTCGCCCCGGACATTCTCGTACACCTCGACAAAGATTTCCTGGTCGTTGAACCGCTCGACCCGTGCGTCGCAAAGGCTGACATTCATGCCCCGGTGCATCGACATCCGCCGGGCGATCGACGCGGCAAGGGTCCGGTTGGCATTGCCAGAAATCAGCTTGGGTTCGGTCATGACGGGCATGGGATGAAGGCCTTTTCGCGGGGATTCGCCAGATTGCGCCCGCCTTAGCACCCGGCTAGCTTGCGGGCAAACCGCAAGGGAGCCCTCGTTATGGCTAACATCGACTACTATTTCGGGACGATCAGCCCATGGGCCTATCTGGCAGGCGACCGGCTTGAACGGATCGCAGGGCGCCATGGCGCGACGATCACCTACAAGCCGCTGGACCTGCTGCAGCTTTTCGACCGGACGGGCGGGGTCCGGCCCGCCAACCGCCACCCCAGCAGGATGGACTACCGCGCGCAGGAACTGACCCGCTGGGCCGACCACCTGGGAATGGCGCTGAACCTGAAGCCCGCGCATTGGCCGGTGAACATGGCGCCGTCCTCCTATGCCATCATCGCGGCCCAGCAGGCCGGCGGCGGGGATCTGGGCGGGCTGGTGCAGGGCTTCCTGCGGGCCGTCTGGGCCGAGGATCGCGACATCAGCGACGACTCCATCATCCGCGACGTCCTGGCGGGGCACGGCTTCGATCCGGCCCTGACCGACAAGGGCCTGTTCGTCGGCGCCGAGACCTATGGCCGCAACCTGGAACAGGCGGTCGAGGCCGGCGTCTTCGGATCGCCCTTCTACGTCGTGCAGGCATCCGGGCAGAAGTTCTGGGGCCAGGACCGGCTGGACTTCCTGGACCGGCATCTCGGCACGCTATGACCGGCATCCACAAGCGGCACTGGCCGGGTGACACGGATCGCCCGGCCCTGGCGCTCCATTGCATGATGGGAAGCGCTGGTTATTGGGGACCGATCGCCAGGCGGCTTGGCGGCCGCGTCGATCTTGTCGGCTTCGACATGCCCGGCCATGGCCGGAGCGGCCCTTGGATGGAACAGCCGGACGGCCCCGACTTCCACACCGCCGTGACCCGGATCGCGGCCAGCTTCATCGACCGGCCCTTGGACCTGATCGGCCACAGCCTGGGCGCAACCGTCGCCCTGCGCATCGCCGTCGCCGCGCCCGAGGCGATCCGCAGCCTTACCCTGGTCGAACCCGTCCTGTTCGCCGCGGCCCCGGACGCCGGGCAGAAGGCGCGCGACCACGTCATTGCCGGGTTCCTGTCGCAGGATCGCCCCGAGGACGCCGCGCGCGCCTTTATCGACGTCTGGGGGGCCGAGCCGTTCGACGCCCTGCCGCTTGCGGCGCGCGAGACCATGACCCGGCAGATCCCCCTTATTGCGGCGACCGACGACACCCTGTCCGGGGACCGTGCCGACATCCTGCGCGACGGGGGACTGGAGGCCATCGACGCGCCGGTGCTGATCATCGCGGGCGAGCAGTCGCCTCCCGTCATCCACGGCATTGCCGAGGCCCTTGCAAAACGCCTGCCGGATGTCGGGCGCGCCCTTGTGCCGGGTGCGGGGCACATGCTGCCCTTGACCCATCCCGACCAGACCGCAAGCCTGATCGCCGTCAACCTCGACCGAGCCTAGACGTCGAATTCGTCGTCATGTCCGACAGATCCGATCGCCAGCCACTCGGCCCGGATGCGGGCGACCTTCGTGTCGCCCCAGGTCCTGAAGACGATCTCGAAGCTTGTGGCGGTGACCTCTTCGGCACTGATGTCCGCGCGCTGGTTGGCCTTGCCCTCGATGTCCCACATCCCGATCGAGACGTGGACAACCGGCGGGGCGGCAAAGGGCTCAGGGAACGTGACGGTCTGGCGAACGACCCGAGGTCCCTCGCCGGCCCACATCTCGCCCTGGTCCTCGAAGGCGGAAAACAGAAGCCGCGAGCCCCGGCTGACCCCGATCGCATGATAACCGAACCGATGCATCAATCCCTTCCGTCTCCGTCCGGAAACGTTAACGGCTCGGAACGGCTGACGAAAGCTGTTGATTGGGATAGGCTTTCGCGGCCGACCTCAGGGGCATGGCTCGTCAAAGGCGGCCTCCAGGATCTCGACGCGGCCCCGCTGATCGACAAGCGCGACATCGAAGCGCATTGCCGGCCATGGCGCATGGCCCTGGCTTTCGCAATACTCCAGCGCCCCCCGCAGGATGCGGCCCTGCTGAGCGGCGTTCAGGCGCTGGGCAGCCTGCTGGTGGGTGGAGGATTGCTTGACCTCGACGAAGACCAGACAGTCGCCGTGCTGACAGATCAGGTCGATCTCACCTGCCTGTCCGCGCCACCGGCGAGCCAGCACGGCCATTCCCTTGCCTTCCAGCAGGCGGGACACATTGTCCTCGGCCATGGCGCCGGACACATGGGCCACGCGCCCCCGCGCCTGCCGGGCCGGCGATGCCGCCCCACCCGGCTGCGCCTTCCTGGAAACCGGTGCCCTGCCCCTGGCCATGCTCAGTCCTTGTCGTCGCCCAGGGCCAGCGCGATCTGGTAGACCTCGCGCCGCGCCAGCTTCAGATCCGCCGCCACCTCTCTTGCGGCATCCTTCATTGTCATCCGTCCCATCCTGTCCCGCAGCGCCTGCCTGATCGTGTCCTCGTCGGTCTCGACCGCGCCCGGCCGATCGACCAGCATCACGACCTCGCCCTTCAGCCCGGCCATGCGCCCGTCCTGCGACAGTTCGGCAGCCGTGCCCCGGATCACCTCCTCGAACTTCTTTGTCAGTTCCCGCGCCACCACCGTCATGCGATTCGCGTCAATCTCGCACATCTCTGCCAAGGTCTGGTTAACGCGCCGGGGGCTTTCGAACAGGATCAGCGTCGCATCGACGGCCATCCAGTGCCGCAGCCATGTCATGCGCGCCCCCTTTGTCGATGGCGGGAACCCCGCGAACAGGAAGCGGTCGCTGGGAAGGCCGGACAGGCTCAGCGCCACCAGGGGGGCCGAGGGGCCGGGGATCGCATGGACGCGGTGCCCGGCCGCCGCGGTTTCGCGCGCCAGGCGAAAGCCCGGATCGGCGACCAGCGGTGTGCCCGCGTCCGAGGCATAGGCCACGCTTGCGCCATCGTTCAGGGCGGCCAGCAGGCCAGGGCGGGCACGGTCGCCGTTGTGGTCGTGATAGGGCAGGATGCGGCGGCCGCGCAGAGGAATGCCGTGGATGTCCAGCAGATGACGCAGCACGCGCGTATCCTCGGCGGCAAGCACGTCGGCCCCGTTCAGCACGTCCAGCGCGCGCAGCGTGATGTCGCGGGCGGTGCCGATGGGCGTCGCCACGAGGTAAAGTCCGCCGTCGAGCCGCCGCCCCTCGACATGGGCGGCAAGGCGCTGCGGGGGCTGAATGTCCATGGCGTTCTCCTTCCGACTGATTGCCAAGCAGGCCGGTTGGTCCTAGGCTGCCCGCACCTCGCCGATACCTCACAGCAGGGAAGTTTCCTATGGTCGTTTCCGCCACAACCCGGCCCGCAACCGGATTGCGCCGCGTCGTTTCCCGTGCCGCTGCCATCCTGTCGGCCTTTGTCCTTGCCGCCTGCGAGCCCACGGGCGGGTCGCAAACGGCACGCGGCCCCGTCACCGGCCCCCTGATCAACCCGGGCGAGCCCGTGCGCGTGGCCCTGCTGGCCCCAGGCGGCAGCGGTTCGGCCGATCTGGAATGGCTGTCGCGCAGCCTCAAGAACGCCGCGCGGATGGCGGCGGCCGACGCGCAGGGCGCCAATATCGACCTGCGCGTCTATGACACGGGCACCAGCACCGCGCAGGCCGTGGCACAGGCGAACGCCGCCGTCGATGCGGGCGCGCAGATCATCGTCGGCCCCCTGTTTGCCGAGGGTGCAAATGCCGTGGGCAACGCGATGCGTCCGCGCAACGTGAACGTCCTTTCCTTCTCGAACAATGCCGAGATCGCGGGCGGCAACGTCTTCATCCTGGGCAACAGCTTTTCCAACGTCGCCAACCGGCTGGTCGGCTTTGCCGCCCGCCAGGGCAAACGCAACATCTATGTCGTGGCCGAGGATGACGTCGCGGGCCAGCTTGGCGGCCGCGCCATCGAGACCGCCATCTCTCGCAACGGCGCCCGTCTGGCGGGGCGCAGCAACCACCCCGTCTCGGTGACGGGGATCGACGCCGTGACGCCGCAGATCGTCGCCGCCGCGCAGTCGGGCCAGGTCGATGCCGTCTTCATGACCGCCAACAACCAGGCCGTGCTGCCCTACCTGACCGAGAAACTGGCCACGGCCGGCGTCCGGTCGCCCGTCACGCAGATGATGGGCCTGACCCGCTGGGACCAGCCCGCCAACCGCATCGGGATGCCGCAGCTTCAGGAAGGCTGGTTCGCGATCCCGGACCAGGGCCTGAAGGCGCAGTTCGACGCGCGCTACCGTTCCGCCTATGGCGAGCAGCCGCACGAGTTGGCAAGCCTGGCCTATGACGGGGTCGCGGCCATCGCCTCGCTGGTCCGCAGCGGCAACCGGAATGCCGTGACCAGCACCGGCCTGACCCAGAACGCGGGCTTTGCCGGCGTGGGCGGGGTGTTCCGGCTGCGCCCGGACGGCACCTCGGAACGCGCGCTTGCCGTGGCGACGCTGCGCGGCAACCGGCTGGTGATCCTTGATCCGGCGCCGCGCGGCTTTGGCGGCGGCGGCTTCGGGTTCTGATCTTGGCCGACCTGTCCGACGTGACGATCCGGCGAAGCGCCCCGGCCCCGTCCGGGGCGCATCCGATCTTCGACCCCGCCATCTTCCTGCCGACCCTTGATGCCGCCCTGGCCGGGCTGACCGACCGCAAGGCGATCCGCGCGCGCACCGTGGCGCTGCTTCTGGATGCGCGCGCCGCGGCAATGGCCGCGATCGAGGCCGAACTGGCCAGCCACCCGCGCGCCGCGCGCGAAACGGTCAGGGCGATCGCCAGCCTGACGGACGGCATCGTCATCGCCAGCCACCACGTCGCGACGATCCTTCTGCACCCCCAGCAGTCGCCCTCGGACGCCGAACGGCTGGCCGTGCTTGCCGTCGGCGGCTATGGCCGGGCCGAGATGGCCCCCGCCTCGGACGTAGACCTGCTGTTCCTGACACCCTGGAAGATGACCGCCTGGGCGGAAAGCGTCGTGGAATCGATGCTGTACATCCTGTGGGATCTGAAGCTGAAGATCGGCCATTCGATCCGCAGCGTGGACGACTGCATCCGGCTTGGCGCGGGCGACATGACGATCCGCACCTCGCTTGTGGAACACCGGCTGGTGACGGGCCACGCGCCCCTGGCGGAAGAACTGCGCGAGCGCCTGTGGGTCGAGCTGTTCTCGAAGACCGTGCCCGAGTTCATCGAGGCCAAGCTTCAGGAGCGCACCGCCCGCCACCAGCGCCAGGGCGGTCAGCGCTATGTCCTTGAACCCAACGTGAAAGAGGGCAAGGGCGGGTTGCGCGACCTCCAGACCCTTTACTGGATCGCGAAGTATATCCACCGCGTGGACCGGGCCGTCGAACTGGTCGATCTGGGCGTCTTCACGCGCGAAGAACACCTGGCCTTCTGGCAGGCCGAGGATTTCCTGTGGGCGGTGCGCTGCCACCTGCACCTGATCGCGGGCCGTCCCGTCGACGTCCTGTCCTTCGACATGCAGGTCGAGGTTGCGCGCCGGATGGGCTACAAGGACACCTCGGCCCGGCGCGGGGTCGAATATTTCATGCAGGACTATTTCCGCCACGCCACCCATGTGGGCGAATTGACCCGCGTCTTCCTGACCGAGCTTGAGGCCCGCCATGTCCGCAGCGCCCCCTTCCTGGGCCGCCTGTTCCGGCGGCGGCGCAAGCTGCGGGCGGGTTTCCTGGACAATCACGGCCGCCTCAGCATCGTGAACGAAGCCGACTTCCTGAAGGACCCCCTGAACATCCTGCGCCTGTTCGAGGAAGCGCTGCGCACCGCCATCCTGATCCACCCGGACGCCATGCGGCTTGTCGCGGCGAACCTGGATCTGTTCGACGACAAGGTCCGGTCCGACCCCGAGGCCACGCGCATCTTCATGGATCTGCTGCTGAAGCACGGCAATCCCGAACGGGGCTTGCGGCGCATGAACGAACTGGGCGTCCTTGCCGCCTTCATCCCGGAATTCGAGCCGGTGGTGGCGATGATGCAGTTCAACATGTACCATCACTACACGGTGGACGAACATTCGATCCAATGCGTAGCCGCCCTGGCCGAGATCGAGCGGGGCGAACACCCCGAGGATCTGCCCCTCTCCAGCGAGATCATGGAAAGCGGCATCAACCGCAGGGTGCTCTATCTTGCGGTGCTGCTGCACGACATCGGCAAGGGCCGGCGCGAGGATCACTCGATCCTGGGCGCGCGTCTGGCTCGGCGGATCGCGGCGCGCTTCGGCTTTCCACAGGACGACATCGACACGGTGGAATGGCTGGTCCGCAACCACCTGCTGATGTCGGATGTCGCGCAGAAACGCGACATCGCCGACCCGCGCACCCTGCGCGATTTCGCCAAGGCCGTGAAGACCCGCAAGCGGCTGGACATGCTTCTGGTGCTGACGGTCTGCGACATCCGCGGCGTCGGCCCGGGCACCTGGAACAACTGGAAGGCCGCCCTGCTGCGCAAGCTGCATACCGAAACGGCGCTGGTGCTGGAGAACGGGCTGGAGGACCTGAACCGCGACCGCCGCCAAAGCGAGGCCAAGCGCAGCCTGCGCCACCTGCTGACGGCCCGGGGCTGGGAACCCAGGACCCTGCGCGCCGAATTGGGGCGGCATTACGACAGCTACTGGTCGGGGCTTGCCACGGAAACGCAGGCCACCTTCGCCGAACTGCTGAGCGAGATCGGTCCCGACGAAATCCGCATCGACCTGCGCGCGGACCCCGACCGCGACGCGACGCGGGCGGCCTTTGTCCTTGCCGACCATCCGGGCATCTTCTCGCGCCTGTGCGGGGCGCTGACCCTGATGGGCGCGAACGTGGTCGATGCGCGCACCTATACGACACGCGACGGCTTCGCGACCGCCGTGTTCTGGGTGCAGGACCCCGACGGCAGCCCCTTCGCCGAAGACCGGCTGCCCCGGCTGCGCCAGACGATCCTGCGCACCCTGGGCGGAGAGATTGTCGCGCGCGAAGCCTTCGCCAGCCGCGACAAGCCCAAGAAGCGCACGCGGGAATTCAGGTTCCCTACCCATGTCACCTTCGACAACGAAGGCAGCGACATCTATACCATCATCGAGGTGGACACCCGCGACCGGCCCGGCTTGCTTTACGACCTGACGCGGACGCTGGCCGCGAACCACATCCAGATCGTCAGCGCCGTGATCGCGACATTCGGCGCGCAGGTGGTGGACAGTTTCTACGTCAAGGATATGTTCGGCCTCAAGCTGCACAGCGAGGCGAGGCGCGACGCGCTGGAAAAGAAACTGCGTGCGGCCATCGTCGACGGGGCAAAACGGGCAGAGGCTTGAGATCATGAAAACCGGGCTGGTGCGCGGATTCCTCTCGGTGGGGATCTGGACCTTCGTGTCGCGCGTCTCGGGCTTTGTCCGCGACATCCTCATGGCCGCCTGGCTGGGCACCGGCCCCATGGCCGAGGCCTTCCTGATCGCGCTGTCCCTGCCCAACATGTTCCGCCGCTTCTTTGCCGAAGGCGCGTTCAACACCGCCTTCGTGCCAATGTTTTCCAAGAGGCTGGAAAACCGCGATGAGGCACAGCGCTTCGCCTCCGAGGCCTTTTCCGGCCTGTTCATGGCGGTGCTGGTCCTGTCGGCGGTCGCCATGATCTTCATGCCGGTGCTTGTCTGGCTGATGGCCGCGGGCTTTGCCGGTGACGAACGGTTCGGGCTGGCGGTCGAATACGGGCGGATCACCTTCCCCTATATCCTGCTGATCTCGCTAGCCTCGATGATCTCGGGCGTGCTGAACGCCAACGGCCGGTTCACGGCCGCGGCGGCCGCGCCGGTGCTGCTGAACCTGCTGTTCATCGTCGCCATGTATCTGGGCCGCTGGCGCGGCTGGGATCTGGGCCTGACGCTGGCTTGGGCCACGCCCGTGACGGGCCTGGCGCAACTGGGGCTGGTCTGGCTGGACGCGCGCCGCACCGGCTGGACCTTCCTGCCCCGCCGCCCGCGCCTGTCACCCGACATGCGTCGGCTGCTGGCCGTGGCGCTGCCCGCGGCCTTTGCCGGCGGCGTGGTCCAACTGAACCTGCTGATCGGCCGCCAGGTCGGTTCCCAGTTCGAGGGGGCCATCGGCTGGCTGTCCTATTCCGACCGCCTGTATCAACTGCCGTTGGGTGTCGTGGGGGCGGCCGTAGCCGTCGTGCTTCTGCCCGAACTGTCCCGCCGCCTGCGCGCGGGCGATCACGCGGGCGGCCAGTCCGCTTATTCCCGCGCGACCGAGTTCGGGCTGTTCCTGACCCTGCCCGCCGCCTTCGCCATCGCCGTGATCGCGGAACCCATGGTCCGCACGCTGTTCGAACGCGGCCAGTTCACCGCCGAGGACACCACCCAGACCGCCCGCGCCCTGGTCGTCTATGCCTTCGGCCTGCCCGCCTTCGTGCTGCAGAAGATCCTGCAACCGCTGTATTTCGCGCGTGAGGATACGAAGACGCCCTTCCGCTTTGCCCTATGGTCAATGGTCGTGAACGCCCTGGTGGCCTTTGGCCTGATGCCGTTCTTCGGCTTCCTGGCCGCCGCACTGGGCACGACCGTCGCCGCCTGGATCATGGTTGCGCAACTGTGGTGGGGCACGCGCGCCATGGGGGACGCCGCCCGCGCCGACGACCGCCTGCGCCGCAAGACACCCTTGATCGTCCTGTCATCCGCGCTGATGGCCGGGGCACTGTGGCTGATGATGGGCTGGCTGGATGGCCTTGGACAGGTGGCCGGGCTGGCAATCCTGGTTTTCGGCGGGGCCGCGATCTATTTCACGCTCAGCTTCCTGACCCGCGCTTATCGCCTGTCGGAACTCAAGGCGGCGGTACGGCGCTCGTAGGGTGGGGTTGCTCGCCCACCCTGCCTACCGCGCCCGGATCTGGCGCAAGACACGCTGCACCCCGCCATCCACCAGCACGAAGCTGAGCAGGAAGCCCGTGCCGAAGCCGGCAAGCTCGGCGATCCAGCCATAACCCGCGCCGCCGAAGACCATGGCGAAGACAAGCTGGAAGGCCAGCAGCATTCCGATCAGCGTGAAGGCCCGCGCCCGGTTGGCATGGACCGCACCCAGCCGAGCCCACAGCAGGAAGGTGAAGGCGCCGACAAGGCCGTAGACCGCCGGATAGCCGCCAATCAACGGCCCCTGCCGCCCCGGCAGGAGGGATATTGCCGCCGTATAGACCAGCGCACCGCCGACGGCCGATCCCAGGAACAGCGCCACGACCGCCCAAGGGCGGAACTCTCGCGCGATCATGTTGCCAAGCGCCAGGGTGAAGACCACCACGAAAAGCGCGTGGGTGAAGGACGAATTGACGAAGCTGTAGGACAGGATGCGATAGGCCTGGTCCCAGTCGATCGCGCCCACCTGCCACATGCGCTGCACCATCTCGGGCGCGAAGGCAGTCATCTGCATCGCGTTCAGGCGCAGGCCGATGCCCTGCGCGCCGCCGATCAGGCCGGTCTGGCCCAGAAGGAACGCGATCTCTCCGGCAATGGCAGGCAGGGCCAGGACCCAGACCGCGGCAGGCAGCGGATTGATCGGCGAGAGGGGCATGGCCTGGCGCATCGGTTTTCCTTCGCGGTTGCGGTCGCTCTGGCCAAGGGCTAAGCCAACGGCACGCAAAATCCAAGCAGGCCCGCATATGACCGAGACGACGAAAACCCGTTTCAAACCCCGCATCTTCTCGGGCATCCAGCCCTCGGGCGGGCTGACGCTTGGCAACTACCTGGGCGCGCTGAAGCGTTTCGCGGCCCTGCAGGGGGGCGAGGCCGAGACGATCTACTGCCTTGTGGACCTGCACGCGATCACCGTCTGGCAGGACCCCGAAACGCTGCGGCGCAACATCCGCGAGGCGGCTGCCGCCTTCATGGCGGCGGGCGTCGATCCCCGGCAGTCGGTCCTGTTCAACCAGAGCCAAGTTTCGGCCCATGCCGAAATGGCGTGGCTGTTCAACACCGTGGCCCGCGTCGGCTGGATGTACCGGATGACGCAGTTCAAGGACAAGGCCGGCAAGAACACCGAAAACGTCAGCCTGGGCCTGCTGGCCTATCCGGCGCTGATGGCCGCCGACATCCTGACCTACCAGGCCACCGCCGTCCCCGTGGGCGAGGATCAGAAGCAGCACCTGGAACTGACCCGCGACATCGCCGCCAAGTTCAACCACGACTACGGCGTCGAGCAGTTCCCGATCACCGAACCCCTGATCGAGGGCGTGGCGACCCGCGTGATGTCGCTTCGCGACGGATCGAAGAAGATGTCGAAGTCCGATCCCTCGGATGCCAGCCGGATCAACCTGACCGACAGTGCAGACGCCATCGCGCAGAAGATCCGCAAGGCCCGCACCGACGCCGATCCGCTTCCCGGCAGCGTGGACGGCCTGAAGGACCGCCCCGAGGCGCGCAACCTGGTCAACATCTATGCCGCCCTGGCCGATGCGACGCCCGACCATGTCCTGTCGCAGTTCGAAGGCCAAGGCTTCGGCGCCTTCAAGCCGGCGCTGGCGGAACTGGCCGTCGCCTCGCTGGAGCCGATCACCCGGCGCATGAACGACTACATGGCCGACCCGGCAGAGATCGACCGCATCCTGGGTGAAGGCTCGGTGCGCGCGGACGAGATCGCCACCCCGATCCTGGAACGCACGAAAGAGATCATGGGCCTGCTTCGCACCCGGCCTTGATTCGCGGTCCTGCTTCAGAAATCCGCCGGGCCAAAGGCTTCGGCGGATTTTTCATGGCCATGATCAAGCAGGGATTCTGTTTGCCTGCCAACGGCTTGACAAACACCCGACGAAAACAGTCAACATATTGATATTGCAGCGTTTATTGTTGCGCCATGCTGCAGGCCGCGATATGAAGAAGGTGACAAAGCCAGCCAGCCCCTGCCGCCAGCAAGCTTTCCCGGACCCCAGCAAGCCAGCATCACGCCCGCCAGCCAGTGGTCCTCTGCCAGCACAGCGCCAGCATCACAGGCCACATGGCCAGCAAGACAGCCCTTCGCCATCTCGCCAGCCCCGCAGCCCTACAGCGATCGCATCACCTCCGCTGCGATCTCGAAGCTTCGCAGCCGCGCCTGGTGATCGTGAATCTGCCCGGTCAGGATGACCTCGTCCGGCCCATACTTCGCGATCAGCGCCTGCACGTCATCCTTCACCTGCCCCGCATCGCCGACGGCGCTGATCGTCAACGCCTGATCCACCATGCGCCGCATCTGCGGCCCGATCTCGGCATCCAGGTCGCGCACGGGTCGCGGCAGCTTGCCCGGCATTCCGGTCCGCAGGCGCGCAAAGGCCAGTTGCATGGACGTGCGCAGATACTGCGCCTGGGCCGCATCGTCGGCGGCAAAGACGTTGATCGCGATCATCACCTGCGGGCGGTCGTTCCAGGGACCAGGGCGGAAGCGGTCGCGATAGATAGCGATGGCCCCCTCCATGTCCGAAGGCGCGAAATGGCTCGCAAAGGCATAGGGCAGGCCCAGATGCGCCGCCAGTTGCGCGCCGAAAAGGCTGCTGCCCAGAATCCAGACCGGCACGTTGGTCCCCTCGCCCGGCAAGGCGCGAACAGCGGCACCCGGACGTTCGGGGCCAAGGTAGTCGAGCAGTTCGACGACATCCTGCGGAAAGCTGTCCGCCATGGGATCGCGGCGCAGCGCCCGGATCACGGCGCCATCGCCCCCCGGCGCGCGGCCCAGTCCCAGGTCGATCCGGTCGGGAAAGGCGGTCGCCAGCGTGCCGAAGGCCTCTGCCACCGTCAGCGGCGCATGGTTGGGCAGCATGATCCCGCCCGCGCCGACCCTGAGCCGCGATGTGACCTGCGCCACCAGGCCGATCAGAACGGCGGTGGCGGCGCTGGCGATGCCAGGCATGTTGTGATGTTCGGCCAGCCAGAAGCGATGATAGCCCCAGCCGTCGGCCTGACGCGCAAGGTCAAGCGTGTTTCGGATGGCGTCGCCAGGTTCGAACCCTTCGGGAACAGGCGACAGGTCGAGAAGGGAAAATGGAATGCTCATGCTGCCGAGTTATGCCTCCGGCCTTGAAATGCAAGCGGCCGGATGCAGAATCTGCAACCGGCCGCGTCTGATCAGCACGGGCGGGATGGCGGCGCGGGATCACCCCATCTTGCGCAGATAGGTCCAGGTCGGCACACGGGCATTGCGGGCCACGGACCAGCTTTCCGCGTCGCCCAGGTAAACGAAGCCGCAGTTCGTCAGCACACGCGCCGAACCGGGGTTGTCCTGAAACGCTTCCGCAAACAGCGTCCGCGCCTTGTGCGGGTTGGCGCGTACCAGCGCATCGACAGCCTCGGTCGCGAAGCCGGTGTTCCAGAAACCGGCGCCGATCCAGAAGCCCAGTTCAGACTGGTCGCCCTCCATCCGGGTCAGCGAGACGACACCCAGCAGTTCCGCCAGCCGGTTCGCCGAGCCGTCGATCGCCCAAACGTCTTCGGTGCGGTCGGCCGAAAGGGCGCGTGCCACGAAAGCCTCGGACGCGCGGGGCGGCAGGGGGTGCGGAATCGCCCGCGTTCCTTCGGCGACGCGCTTGTCGGCGGTGTAATGCGCGATCATCCCGGCATCCGAGGGGCGCAGGGGACGCAGGACGAATCGCTCGGTGGCGATGACGGGCTGGTTGAGGGCGGCCTCGGATATCTTCAGATCGTCCAAGCGCGTACCCTCCCGCAGCGGTGCAGACATGACCATCTTCCCCTCCCGGAAAACAGGCGGGGGACCGGCTTTCGCCGATCCCCCTGTAACACTGGAATGTTAAACTCGGGTTACTCGGCAGCTTCGAGGGTTGCGGGAACCACCGAAATGAAGGTGCGACCCTTCAGGCCCTTCTTGAAGGTCACCTGGCCGTCGGACAGCGCGAACAGGGTATGATCCTTGCCCATGCCGACGTTGTCACCCGGCCACCAGGTGGTGCCGCGCTGACGCACGATGATGTTGCCGGCGATGGCTTGCTGGCCGCCATACAGCTTGACGCCCAGACGGCGACCGGCCGAATCGCGACCGTTGCGGGACGAACCGCCTGCTTTCTTGTGTGCCATGGGTCGGTCTCCTTACGCGTTTTCTTTGGTGCGGGCGCCGGTGGCGGTCTTCACGCCGGTCGAGCCTGCGCCTTCGGCCAGAACATCGGTCACGCGCAGCAGGGTCAGCTGCTGGCGATGTCCGCGCGTGCGCTGCGAGCTGTGCTTGCGGCGGCGCTTGACATAGGTGATGACCTTGTCGGCCTTGATCTGGTCGATCACTTCGGCCTGCACGCAGGCGCCGTCCACCAGGGGCGCGCCCAGGGTCGAGCCGACCATCAGGATTTCGTTGAACTGGACCTTGTCGCCAGCGGCGGCATTCAGCTTTTCAACGCGCAGGACATCGCCCGCCTGCACCTTGTATTGCTTGCCGCCCGTCTTCAGAACCGCGAACATTCGCCTTTTCCTTCGTTGCCGCGTCCTTCGGCCCCGGATCGCTCCGGCGTTCGGGCTTGCCCCGCCTTCGGACAGCGCATCCCGCGCATGGGGATGTCATTGAAAATAACACACCGGCCAAGGGCATGCGCCCGGCCGGTCCGCGTGGATATGGCCGATTTCCCCGCGCAAGTCAAGCAGCCCGCGTCCTGGGAAATTTGCGCCCGCCGGTGGAACCTTGGCGCGCGGCGGGGTTTTGTCCGCAGCCCAGCCAAGGAACCGATCATGCAGAGCTTTACCTGCCCCGCCTGCAACCAGCGCGTCTATTTCGACAACATGTTCTGCGCCTGCGGGGCGCCGCTTTTCTATGAACCCGAGGCGCGGGCCATGTGGAACGAGGCCGAGCCCTGCGCCAACCGCGATGCCATCCAGTGCAACTGGGTCGCCGTTCCGGGCGAAACGCTGTGCCGGTCCTGCACGATGTCGGACACCGTGCCCGCGCTGAACGTGGGCGACAACCGGCAGCTTCTTGAACGGGCCGAGCGGGCCAAGCGCTGGGTCCTGGCCAACCTGTCGAACTGGCAATGGTTCACCGATGCCGATGCCGGGATGCGGCCGCGCTTCCAGATGCTGTCCGAAAACACCGGCGGCGGCCGGGCCGAGCAGATCATGATGGGCCATGACAATGGCGAGATCGTCATCAACGTCACCGAGGCGGACGAATTGATCCGCATCCAGCGGCAGCACAAGCTGGGCGAGCAATACCGCTCGATGGTGGGGCACTTCCGGCACGAGCTGGCGCACTTCCTGTTCGACCGCCTTGCCGTCGCGCCGGGCTTTCTTGACGATTTCCGCGCGCTGTTCGGAAACGAGACGGCTGACTACAACGCCGCCCTGCAGGAACACTATGCCAATCCCAAGGAGCCGGGAGAGGAGTTCATCACCGCCTACGCCACCTCTCACCCCCACGAGGACTGGGCCGAGACGGTCGCCCACCTGCTGCACATGGTCGATTTCACCGACAGCTTCGTCAGCGCGGGCCTTTCGATGAAGGGCCTGCCCGACGACTACCAGCCCTATGCCGACACGGACGCCGACCACCTGCTGACCATCGCGGCCGCTGTCGCCATCGCCATCAACGACATCAACCGCGCGCTGGACAATTCGGACCTGTATCCCTTCGTCCTGACCCCGAAGATCCGCGAAAAGATCAAATTCGCGCATGGCTGGATCAGCAGCCATGCCGAACGCGGCGCCTAGGAGGCGGCCTTTTCCTCAAGCGACAGCCATTCTTCCTCGGCGACCGACAGCGCCTCCTGCCGCTCGGCCAGGGCTTCGGTCGCCTTCTGGAACTTGGCGGGCGCGGTCGTGAACAGATCCGGCTGGGCCAGGAACTCGGACAGCTTGGCGATCTCGGCCTCGAGCCGCTCGATCACGGCGGGCAGCGCGTCCAGTCGATGGCGTTCGGTAAAGGACAGGCCAGACTTGACGGACTTCGGCTTTTCCGGCGCGGCTTCGGGCTTCTTGGGCGCAGTCTCGATTGCCGCGGGTGCATCCTCGCCCCGCTGCGCGCGATAGTCTGACCAGCCGCCCGCATAGACGGTGGCGCGGCCGTCGCCCTCCATGGCAACCGTCGTATCCGCCACCCGGTCGATGAAGTCGCGGTCGTGGCTGACCAGCAGGACGGTGCCGTCGTATTCGCCCAGCAAGTCCTGCAACAGGTCCAGCGTTTCCACGTCCAGGTCGTTGGTCGGTTCGTCCATGACCAGCAGGTTCGACGGCTTCGCCATCAACCGGGCCAGCAGCAGCCGGGCCTTCTCGCCGCCCGACAGGCTGCGCACCGGCGCGCGGGCCTGCCCGTCGTCGAACAGGAAATCCTTGAGATAGGCCACCACATGCTTCGGCTGGCCCCGCACCATGACCTGGTCGGCGCGGCCCGACACGCGCATGTCGGGATCGCCGGTCAGCGATTCCCACAAGGTCTGGTCCGGATTCAGCGCCGAGCGGGTCTGGTCGAAGACCGCCACCTCCAGATTGGTGCCAAGGGTCACGGTGCCCTCGTCCGGCGCGATCTCTCCGGTCAGCATCTTGATCAGCGTGGTCTTGCCCGCGCCGTTGGGGCCGACAAAGGCCACGCGGTCGCCACGGTTCACCAGCAGGTCGAAGGGGCGCAGGATCGTGCGGTCGCCAAAGGTCTTTGCGATACCCTTGGCTTCGATCACCTTCTTGCCGGACTGCGGACCCGAATCCAGCGCCATCGCCGCCGTTCCCTGCCGCCGGATCTGGGCGCTGCGTTCGGCGCGCAACGCCGCCAGGGCACGAACCCGTCCCTGGTTGCGCTTGCGGCGCGCGCTGATGCCCTCGACGGCCCAGCGGGCCTCGGCCTTGATCTTGCGGTCCAGCTTGTGGCGGGCCTCGTCCTCGGCCGACCAGACGGCCTCGCGCCAGTCCTCGAACCCCTCGAAGCCGCGTTCCTGGCGGCGCACCTCGCCCCGGTCGATCCACAGGGTGGCGCGGGTCAGGCGGCGCAGGAAGGCGCGGTCGTGGCTGATGATGACATAGGCCGCGCGCGTCTGCGACAGGTGGTCCTCAAGCCAGCCGATCGCCTCGATGTCCAGGTGGTTGGTGGGTTCGTCCAGCAGCATCAGTTCGGGCGCCTGCGCCAGCAGCCGGGCCAGCGCGGCGCGGCGGCGTTCGCCGCCCGATGCGGTCTCGACCGGACGGGCGGGATCGAACTTCAGCCCCTCGGCCGCCATCTCGACCTTGTAGGCATCGGAGTCGGGCAGGCCCGCCGCGGCGAAATCGCCCAGCGTCGCAAAGCCCGACAGGTCGGGGTCCTGTTCCATGTAGCCGGTGGACACCCCGGCGCTCAGCACGACCTCGCCCCGGTCAGGCTCGACCAGACCGGCCATGACCTTCATCAGGGTCGATTTTCCCGACCCGTTGCGGCCCACCAGGGCCACCCGGTCGCCGGGCTGGATGGTCAGGGAAAGCCCGTCGAACACGGGGTCGCCGCCATAGGTCAGCGAGATGTCGGTCAGTTGAAGAAGGGGTGCGCGTGCCATACCCGCGCCCTAGCGCGGGGCGGTCGCAGGGTCAATGGACGCGGATGCCTTGCAGGGGGGCTTGCATGATCCCCGGATGCCACCCACAAAAGCGCCACCAGCCAGGAGGAACGCATGGCGCGCAAGATCATCATCGACACGGACCCCGGCCAGGACGATGCGGTGGCGATCCTGCTGGCTCTTGCCAGCCCCGAGCTTGAGGTGCTGGGGCTGACCGCCGTTGCCGGAAACGTCCCGCTGCCCCTGACCGAACTGAACGCGCGCAAGATCATCGAACTGGCAGGCCGCACCGACATTCCGGTCTTCGCGGGCTGCGACCGGCCCTTGTCGCGCAAGCTGGTCACGGCCGAGAACGTCCACGGCACCACGGGCCTGGACGGGATTGAGCTTCCCGCGCCGACCACGCCCCTCCAGGCCCAGCACGCGGTGGATTTCATTATCGACACCCTGCGGCGGGAACCGGCGGGCAGCGTCACGCTGGTTCCCATCGGCCCGCTGACCAACATCGCGACCGCTTTCCGCCGCGCGCCCGACATCGTCGCCCGCGTGGAACAGGTCGTCCTGATGGGCGGCGCCTATTTCGAGGTCGGCAACGTCACCCCCGCCGCCGAGTTCAACATCTATGTCGATCCCGAAGCCGCGGCCGCCGTCTTTGCCTCGGGCGTGCCGCTGGTGGTGATGCCGCTTGACGTCACGCACGATGCCTTGACCTCGCGCGACTGGATCGACGGAATGCGCGGACTACCCGGCCGATGCGGCCCGGCCGTCGCAAGCTGGACCGACTTCTTCGAGCGTTTCGACAAGGCGAAATACGGCAGCGAGGGCGCGCCCCTGCACGACCCCTGCACCATCGCCTGGCTGCTGCGCCCCGATCTGTTCCAAGGCCGCCGGATCAATGTCGAGATCGAGACCGAGGGGCGATTCAGCACCGGCATGACCGTCGCGGACTGGTGGGGCGTGACGGACCGTCCGGCCAATGCGCTGTTCATCCGCCATGTGGACCGCGACGGGTTCTTTGCCCTGCTGACGGAACGGCTGTCCCGGCTGCCCTAGGCTATTCGGCGGCCCTGTTTTTCAGGGGTACCCGCCCGGCGCCGTCGCCGAGGTCCTTGTTCAACCGCAGGACCAGATCCTGCGTGATGTCGATGGCGTCCATCGAAACGAAAACGGTGCGGCGGTCCAGCACCGCGACAGCGCCGCGTTCCTGCATCAGTTCCCCCATCAGGGGCAGCGCCGCGCGATAGAAGGCAGTGCGGTCGGTCTCGGCCCAGGCGTTCAGTTCCTGAACCACCTGCGCCCGCGCTCTGCGCACCTCGGTGGCCTTCTTGTCGAAAGCCTCGGCCAGCTTGCGGAACTCTGCCGGGTCGAGGGTGCCGCGCTGCTGGGTCAGGGCCGCTTCCTCGGTCGACAGCTCGTTCACCAGGCGCTCGTTCTCGGCCTCGATCTTGGCTTCTTCCTCGTCAAGGACGCGCTGCGTCCGCTTGCCCCAGTCCGAATTGGTGAACAACAGGTCCTGGTCCACCGTCACGATGGCCGAGACGCCCAAGGGCGGGGCGTCGGCCGGCGTCCGGATCGTCTGCGACGGAAGGTCGGCGGGCGGCTGCACCGCATCCGGCGCCCCGTCCTGCGCCGCGGCCCCGGTCGCCAGGGCCAGCGGCAGGATTAGGGCCAGGCCGACACCCCTCATCAGAACCGCGTCGAGATGGTCAGGTCGAAGTTCTGCTCCTCGTCATAGTCTTCCTTCTTGAGCGCATGAGAGAAGTTGAACCGCAAGGGGCCGATCGGCGTCGTCCAGAACAGCGAGGCCCCGACCGAGGCCCGGATATTCATCGAGTCGTCCACGATCTCTCCGCCGGTGCCGACCGTGTCGTCAAGACCCCAGATCGAGCCCACATCGGCGAACAACCCGCCCGAGATCCCGTATTCCTCGGGCAGGCCCAGCGGAAACTGCGCCTCGGTCCGGACCACCCAGAAGTAGTTGCCGCCCAAGCCGTCCTCGTTCTCGGCTGCAAGGTCGCGCGGGCCGATGCCGTTCGGCTCGAAGCCACGGATGCGGGTACCGCCGCGATAGCGGTCGAGAATCCAGGTGGAGTAGTCGTCAAGCGAGTGGATCGCGCCGCCCTCGAACTCGGCGCGCAGCGTGACCTCGTCGCGCCAGGCGTTGCTTTCCACGCCGGCCAGGGCGCTTGTGGTCACGCTTTTCGTGTCGCCGCCAAGCCCGGCAAAGTCCTGCGAGAAGCGCAGCTTGTAGCTGGTCAGGGGATCAAGCCCGGTGATGCGCGTGTCCCACAGGTAGCTGTAGCCCACTGCCGAGGTGACGCGCTGGCCTTCCTCGCGCTGCAGGATTTCAGAACTGTCGTCCTCGACCCCGCCAAGCGTTTCCTTGGAAAGGCGATAGCGCAGTTCCAGACGGCCGTTCTGCGAGATCGGGAATTCGATCGACGGGCGAACCCCGACCGAACGGGTGTTGTAGTCCGAGTTCAGGCTTTCGGTGACGTTGTAATAGGTGTTGAAGCCGAAGCGCAGATCGCGCCCCAGGAAATAGGGTTCGATGAAGGTCAGCGACGACGACTGGTCGCCATCCGCCGTCGAGAGCGACAGCCCGACCGTCTGGCCGCGGCCCAAGAAGTTGTTTTCCTGCAAGGACGCGTTCAGCCCCACGCCGGAGGCCACGCCATAGGACGCCCCGAAGGACAGCGAGCCGGTCGGCTGCTCCTCGACGTTCACGTCGACGATCACCTGTTCGTTGCTGCTGCCGGGGCGGCTTTCGACCTGCGCATCGCTGAAATAGCCAAGAGCGCGGATGCGCTCGGCAGCGTTGCGGATTTCGCGCGGGCTGAAGGGGTCGCCCTCGACCGTGTTGAACTGGCGGCGGATCACCTGGTCCAGCGTGGTCGTGTTGCCCTCGATGTCGATGCGTTCGACAAAGACGCGCGGGCCACGGGTGACGGCGAAGGTCAGGTCCAGGGTCTGGGTTTGCGGGTTGCGCGTCACGCGCGGGTCGATATTGACGAAGTTCAGACCCTGCTGCAGGGCCACCGTCTCCATCCGCCGGATGGTGTTGTCGATGGCGGCGGGGTTATAGATGTCGCCCCGCCCGACCCGGTTCTGCGCCGCGAATGCCGCCGCGTCGACGCCCGGGATCTCGGACACGGTGTTGACCTGCGCGAAGCGATAGCGCGGGCCTTCCTGGATGTTGAAGGTGATGTAGAAGGCGTCCCGTTCGCGTGCCAGTTCCGGCGCCACGGCCTGCACCCGGAAATCGGCATACCCGCGCGAGCGGTAGAAGTCCGTCAGCAACTGTTCGTCCAGTTGCAGCCGCTCGGGCGCGAAGGTGTCACGGCGGATGAAGGTGCGCAGGATGCCCGCCTGCTTGGTGTCCAGCACGTTGCGCAGCCGACGGTCGCTGAAGGCGCGGTTGCCGGTAAAGCCGATGCGCTCGATTTCGGTCACGTTGCCCTCGCGGACCTCGAAGACCAGATCGACGCGATTGTCGCTGCGGCGGATGATGCGAGGGTCCACGCGGGCGGCAAGGCGCCCCTGGGCGGCATAGGCCTGGGCGATGTTGCTGGCGTCCTGCAACGCCTGGCTGGGCTGGTAGACGCGGCGCGACTGGCTTTGCACGACCTCGGCCAACTGGTCGTCCTTGATGCGGCGGTTGCCCTCGAAGCTGATCTGGTTGATCGTCGGGTATTCCCTGACGCGGATCACCAGCACGTTGCCCTGCGGGACGATCTCGGCCGTTTCGAACAGGCCCGAGTTCTGCAGCCGTTGCAGGGCGTCATTCAACTCGCCTGCCGAGACATCCTGCCCACGCGCGATGTTGGCATAGGACAGCACGGTGGCCGGTTCGACCCGTTGCGACCCCTCGATCCGCACCTCGTTGAAGACATAGGCTGCGGCCGCGCTTGGGATGAGGGCCGCCGGGGCCGCGATCGTCAAGGCCGTCATCAGCGCAACCGCGCCCTTGCCCAGTTTCCGTGTCATTGCTGCCCCTCTTGCCGTCAGCCTGAAACGGCGCTGTTTTCAGCACCTTCTTTTATGTCAAGCTTGTGCATCAATAACCCCGCGCTGTCAAAAGCGCATCGCGGGTCAGGGACAGAAAAGATCGTTGGTGAGCCCGAAAATCATCAGCGACAAAACCGCCGCCATGCCGACCGCCGTCAGCAAGTTCAACGCCTTGTCCGAGGGAGGCCGTCCCGTCACGGCTTCCCATGCATAGAACATCAGATGCCCGCCATCCAGCACGGGGATCGGCAGCAGGTTCAGGAAGCCGATGGCCGCCGACAGGACCGCGATCCACCACAGGAAGTTGCCGCCCCCCGCGCTGGCGGCCTGCCCCGTGCTTTCCGCGATGCTGATCGCGCCGCCCAGGTTGCACGTCCCGATCTGGCCCGAGATCATCGCCCACATTCCCGACAGCGACGACACGATGATCCCCCAGGTTTGCGCGATCCCCAGCCACAGCGCCTCAAGCGGCCCCGCTTGCCGAGTCGCAGGTGCGAAGAAGCTTTCGCCGCCGGTCACGCCGATCAGCCAGCGGCGTTCATAGCCGCCGCCATCGGCGGGCAGGTCCTGCATTTTCGGGACCAGCGTATAGTCCGAAACCCCTTGGCCCGGCCGCCAGACCTGCAAGGCCAGCGGTTCGCCCTCCGCAGCCTCGACCGCCTCGCGCATCTGGGTGAAGCGGCTCACGGGACGGCCCTCGATGGAGGTGACGACGTCGCCCGCGCGCAGACCGGCATCCGCCGCGGCGCTGCGGGGGGCGACACCGCTGATGCGGGCGGGCATCGGGTCGGGACCGGGCACCGTCACCTCGACCCCGTCGCGCAGGACGCGCCAGTCCTGTCGAGGGGCAACCGGCAGCGTTTCCGCGATCCGCCCGATGTCGCCCCAGGTTTCGACCGGCTGGCCGCCCAGGGCGATGATGCGGTCGCCCGGTTGCAATTCGTTCACCACGCCCGGCGGCGCCTCGGCGATGGTGCCGACCTGCGGCTCATCGACGGGAAGGCCCTGGAACAGCGCGAAGCCGCCAAAGACCAGGATCGACAGCACGAAGTTGAAGACCGGCCCGGCCAGCAAGGTGGCAAAGCGCGCCCATAACGGGGCCCCGGTCAGCGTCTGGCGCCGCAGCGCCGGATCGACCGCGCGGCCCGTGCCGGCACTTGCCGCATTGGCATCGCCCAGGAAGCGCACATAGCCGCCCAGCGGGATCGCGGCCACCTGCCACAGCGTGCCCCGCCGATCCCGGCGCGAAACCAGCCGCGGCCCGAAGCCGACCGAGAACACCTCGGCCCGGATGCCCGACAGCCTGCCGATATAGTAATGGCCGAACTCGTGCACCGTCACGATGACCGCAAGGGCCACGAAAAAGGCGGCCAGTGTCCACAGGGTGCCGCCGAATTGCGGAAGAAGGTCGGTCATGCGGCGGCTTCCTTGCGTGCTTCCTGGTCCCAATGCAGGACAGTTTCGAGATCAGCCGGATCATCGCCGAAGCCCGCCCGCCCGGACAGGGCCTGCAAGGTCATTTCCACGCGAGGCGCCATCCGCGTGAAGCCGATCCGTCCGCCGATGAAATCGTCTAGGGCCTGTTCCTTGGCCGCATTGAAGACGGCGCCCGCCATGCCCCCCGCCGCCATGACCTCTCGGGCAAGGCGCAGGGCAGGCCAGCGATTTTCGTCGGGCGCGCGGAAGGTCAGGCTGCCGATTACGGCAAGATCCAGCGGCGCCACCGGCAGGGGCGCGCGGCGCGGCCAGTTGAGCGCATAGCCGATGGCATGGCGCATGTCCGGCGCGCCAAGATGGGCAATGGTCCCGCCATCGACATGGCTGACCATCGCGTGGATGATCGACTCGGGGTGGACAAGAACGCTGATCTGGTCGGGACGAAGGCCGAAAAACTCTTTGGCTTCTATGACTTCCATCGCCTTGTTGAACATCGAGGCGCTGTCGATGGTGATCCGCTGCCCCATTGCCCAGTTCGGATGGGTCGAGGCCTCGGCCACCGTCGCGGCCGCAAGCCGTTCCAGCGGCCAGTCGCGGAAGGCGCCACCCGAGGCGGTAATCGTCACATCCTTGACGTTTTCGACGTTTTCTGTACCAAGTGCCTGAAATATGGCGGAATGTTCTGAATCCACCGGCAGGATCGTGGCGCCGCTCCGCTTGGCGGTTGCATGGATCAGCGGTCCCGCACAGACCAGCGATTCCTTGTTGGCCAGCGCCAGCACGCCGCCTTGCGCCAGCGCCGTCAGGCCCGGCACCAGACCCGCCGCACCGACAATCGCCGACAATACCCAGTCAGCGGGCCGCTGCGCCGCCTCGACCAGGGCCTGCGATCCCGCAGCCGCCTCGACGCCGCTTCCCGCCAGGGCGGCGCGCAGTTCGTCCAGCAACTCGGGATGGGCGGTCACGGCGATTTCGGCCTGCAGGTCGCGCGCCATCCTGGCCAGCCGCGCGATGTTGCGCCCGCCCGTCAGCGCGACCGTATGGTAGGCCGCAGGCCCGCCCGCGCGGCGGATCAGGTCAACGCCATTCGCTCCGACCGAGCCGGTCGCGCCAAAGATCGAAATTCGTCTCATTCGTCAATTCACCGCGGGCAGCGCCGTCAGAAGCCCGATCAACATGGTGGCGAGAACCGCCCCCGTCACTGCGTCAAATCGGTCCATGAAGCCGCCATGCCCGGGGATCAGGTTCGAGCTGTCCTTGACCCCTGCCCGGCGCTTCAACCAGCTTTCGGCGATGTCGCCCATCTGTCCGGCAAAGCACACGATGGGCGAACACCAGATCAGCATGGCATCGCCCCGGCCCAGGCGCCACAGGATCACGCCCAGCACCAGCGCGCCGATCCATCCGGCTATGGTGCCGGACCACGTCTTCTTGGGGCTGAGCGAGGGCCAGAACTTCGGGCCGCCGATCATGCGACCGAAGAAATAGCCGGCGGTGTCGGAAACGATCACGATCCCCATCAGCCACAGAACGAAGTTCAGACCGTAAGCCTCGCGAAAGCCGACCAGGCCATAGGCGACCAGCATGATGGCCAAGCCGAAGATCGCATAGGTCCAGCGGTCGCGGGTCGCCGCGCCGGGGATGCCCGCCACCAGCGGGAACAGCAGCGCCAGGATCGCGGCCGGATGATCGACCTGCGCGATGACTTGCGACATGAAGGCGATCACCGCCAGGGCAAAGGGACGCCAGGCGCCGAAGATGCCGGGGTGCAGGCGCGGGTTCTTCCAGCCGGTCATCGCCGCCAGTTCCCAGAAGGTGATGGCCGAGATCGCCGCCATCGCCAACCGCAGCCAGATGCCCGTCGCGACCGCCAGCATGATGCCGATGCCCAGCAGCACCAGCGTCGAGGCGACACGGCGCGACAGGTCGGCCCATTTGCCCGCAGGGGGCTTCACCGCCGAGACTCGCCCCGCGCTCATACGCCCCCGAAACGTCGGTCGCGCAGGCCGAAACGGTCAAGTATCCGCGCCAGATGGTCAGGCGTGAAATCCGGCCACAGCGTCGGCGTGAATTCGTATTCCGCATAGGCGGCCTGCCACGGCAGGAAATTCGAGGTCCGCGTCTCTCCCGAGGTGCGGATCACCAGGTCGGGGTCCGGATGGCCGGCCGTGTCCAGGCAGGCGGTCAGGTCGGCCTCGGTCGGGTTTTCGATCTCGCCGCGCGCGATCTTCTGCGCCAGACGGGCCGAAGCGCGGGTCAGTTCGTCGCGCCCGCCATAGTTGATCGCCACGGTCAGGTTCAGGCGGCTGTTGCCGGCCGTCCGCGCCTCGATCGAGGACATCAGGGCCTGCAGCTTGCCGTCAAGGCGGCTCCGCTCGCCGATGAAGCGCAGCCGGACGCCTTCGGCGGCCATGCCTTCGGCTTCATACTGGATATAGCGGCGAAAGATCTTCATCAGCCCAAGGACTTCCTCGGTCGTGCGCTTCCAGTTCTCGGTCGAGAAGGCATAGATCGTCAGCCAGTTCACGCCCAGGTCTGGACAGGCGCGGACGATCTGCTTGACGCGCTCGGCCCCCCGCCTGTGACCCACAAGACGCGGCCAGCCGCGTTCGACGGCCCAGCGGCCGTTGCCGTCCATGATGATCGCGACATGCCGGGGCCGCTGATCGACCCCGCCCGATAGCAGCAGCGGTGCGGTTTCAGCGGCCATCATTGTCCCTCAGACCTGCATGATTTCGGCTTGCTTGCCTTCAAGCGCCTGATCGACCGAGGCAATCATCTTGTCGGTCAGCTCTTGCACGGCGGTTTCCCAGAACTTCTGGTCGTCCTCGGGCATCCCGTTGGCCTTGCCCTTCTTGATCTGGTCCATGCCGTCGCGGCGCACGTTGCGGATCGCGACGCGGGCGCTTTCGGCATATTGCGCGGCGACCTTGGTCAGCTCGCGCCGGCGCTCCTCGTTCAGTTCCGGGATCGGCAGCATGATAATGGTGCCGTTCAGCTGCGGATTGATGCCCAGCCCGGATTCGCGCAACGCCTTCTCGACCTTGCCGACCATGCCCTTGTCCCAGACGTTGATCGTGACCATGCGCGGTTCCGGGACGTTCACGGTGCCCAGCTGGTTGATCGGGGTCATCTGGCCATAGGCTTCGACCTGCACCGGGTCGATCATCGAGGCCGAGGCGCGCCCGGTCCGCAGGCTGGAAAACTCATGGCGCAGGCTTTCCATCGCGCCTTTCATCCGCCGCTCCAGGTCGTCGATGTCGATTTCGATGTCCTCTGCCATGTGGCACTGCCCTTGTATTGAATTTTGTTCGTTTGTAACGGGATTTGCGCATGTTGGCAAAGCCTTTGCCCGGCATTCCGGCAGCGGTTTTCCGCCCTCTGCGCCGAATTGCAGGTCCTAGTTGTGCACCCGCGTGTAGGTTCCCTTGCCTTCGAGGATCGTGCGGAATCCGCCCGGCTCGTCCAGCGAGAAGACGATGATCGGCAGGCGGTTGTCGCGGGCCAGCGCGATGGCCGATGCGTCCATCACGCCCAGGTGCTTTTGCAGCACTTCGTCATAGCTGACCTCGCCGTAACGCTTGGCATCCCCATGCTTCTTCGGGTCCTTGTCATAGACGCCGTCGACCTTGGTGCCCTTGAAGATCGCCTCGCAGTTCATCTCGTTGGCGCGCAGGGTGGCCGCGGTGTCGGTGGTGAAATACGGGTTCCCGGTCCCCGCCGCGAAGATCACGATGCGCTTCTTTTCAAGGTGGCGGATGGCGCGGCGACGGATGTAGGGCTCGCAGACCTCATCCATGCGGATGGCGCTGATGACGCGGCAATGCAGGCCCTTGGCTTCAAGCGCCGACTGCATGGCCAGCGCGTTCATCACGGTGGCCAGCATCCCCATGTAGTCCGCGGTCGTGCGCTCCATCCCCTGGGCGCTGCCCTGCAGGCCCCGGAAGATGTTGCCGCCGCCGATCACCATGCAGACCTCGACCCCCATCTTCTGGACCGATTCGACCTCGTCGGCGATGCGCGCGACCGTCGGGGGATGCAGTCCATAGCCCTGATCGCCCATCAGCGCCTCGCCCGAGATTTTCAGCATCACCCTGCCGTATTGCGTGGGCGCCGCGTTCTGATGATCGGTCATGTCCATTCCTTCGTGTCAGCGCCGGTCGCTTTCATCGGGGCGCAAAATGTCGCAAAAGGCGGCCGTGTTCAACTGTCCGAAAGCCACCCTGCCGTGCCTCCTCTGCACCAGATCGACCCTGCCCGCCACCTGCTGATCGCGGGCCCGACGGCCAGCGGCAAGTCTGCGCTTGCGATGCGGGTCGCCCAAGCGCAGGGCGGCCTGATCGTCAACGCGGACGCGCTGCAGATCTGGTCCTGCTGGCGGGTGCTGACCGCCCGGCCCTCGGCGGCGGACGAGGCATCCGCGCCCCATGCGCTTTACGGGCATGTCGCGCCGGGCGTGACCTATTCGGTCGGCGACTGGCTGCGCGACATCGCCGGACTGTTGGACAGGCGGCTGATCGTGGTGGGCGGGACCGGCCTTTACCTGACGGCGCTGACGCGGGGACTGGCCCATGTGCCGCCAACGCCCCCTGCCGTGCGGGCCGAGGGGAACGTCCGCCTTGCCGCCGAGGGCGGGCTGGCGCGCATGGTGGCCGACCTGGACCCCGCCACCCGCGCCCGCATCGACACGCTGAACCCCGCCCGGGTCCAGCGCGCATGGGAGGTGCTGACCGCCACCGGGCGCGGTCTGGCTGACTGGCAGGCCGACACGCCGCCGCCCCTGATCGGCGCGGACGATGCCCAGCGCATTGTGGTGACGGCGGATCGCGACTGGCTGGCCGACCGGATCACCGCCCGCTTTCAGGCGATGATGCGACAAGGCGCGCTGGAGGAAGCGCGCGCCATGCTGTCATCCTGGGACCCCGCGCAGCAATGGGCGCGCGCCATCGGCGCACCCGAACTGATCGCCCATCTTCGGGGACAGATCGACCTGCCCACGGCAACGGAACGCGCGATCATTGCCACGCGGCAATACGCCAAGTCGCAGCGCATCTGGTTCAGGGGCCGCATGAAGGACTGGAAGACCGTCGAGGCTGACCAAAAAGGCACGGAACGAAACTGATCGCGCATCAACGACGTTGAGTTGAAAACGTTCATCGGCGATAATTCGCTTATTGTCCTTTATGTCAGGCGAATCTCATGACCGCGTTGGAGCATTCGCAGTGGAAAGCCGGCTTTCCGTTTTCGCCCAGCACCATCCGGGCAGGACGCCGCCTGCAGGTGGACGGGGTGAACGCCCCCTTCATCCCCGAGGCTCATGAACATCCGGCCGCGCCGCCCGCCGTCGCCCCGCCCGCCGCCGCGCCGTCCGGGGACAACCCCATGCCCGCCGTCATGCAGCCCGCCCTTCGCGGAGCGCATCCGGTCGGCCGTCAGAGCGGGATGCGGCTGGTGCCGCTTGAGGCCTTTGTCTGGGGCAGCCGGTCCAATCCGCCGCAGCCTCGTACCCGTCCGGATCATGTGCTGATCTGGGTCAACGAAGGGCGCACGCAACTGGATTTCCCGCGCAACCGCTTCTGTCTGCGCGCCGACGACCTGCGCTACATCCCTGCGGGAACCGCCTTCGCGGCCTCGCCCGCAGGCGGGACAAGGGGGCATGTCGCGCTGATCTCGGCCCGGCTGGGGGCTCAGGCCACGCCTCGGCTGCCCGACCGCGTCACGGCCGCGCATGTCGGAAACCATGCCGCGCAACTGGAAGCCACGCTGCGCGAGATCGGTGTCGAGACATCGACCAGCGATCCCGGCACGCTGTCCTGCCTGGTGAACCTGCTGTCGCTGCGCCTGCGCCAGCTTGCGCCGGACCGCCCTGACGCCGCGTCCGAGACGGGCCTGCCCGACCGCCCGCTGATCGACAGGTTCCTGGCCCTTGCGCAAGAAAGGCTTGGCGCGTGCCGGTCGGTGGCGGAACTGGCGGCCGAACTGGGCAGCAGCACCTTGTTGCTGGATCAGGCCTGCCTTGCCGCCCATGGCAAGCGCGCGGTCGAACTGGTCCACGACCTGCAACTGGAATGCGCCGTCCGCCTGCTGCGCGAAACCGCCCACGCGACCCAGCGCATCGCGGCAGAGCTTGGCTATTCCAGCCATGCCCATTTCACCCGCGCCTTTGTCGCGGCGACCGGGCGAACGCCCGAGGCATTCCGCGCTCAGTCCTGCTGATCGTCCTGCGGCTGCCGGCCGCGAAAGCCGGTGGCGACCACGAACTTCTCGGACGAATCGCTGCGGCTGGCGGGCGGCTTGACGTTGGCGACCTTGTCGAAGTTGCGCTTCAGCATGGCCTGCATCTCGGTTTCCGCACCCCCGGCCAGGACCTTGGCCACGAAAGTTCCACCGGGTTCAAGGACATCGAAAGCCAGCGCCGCCGCAGCTTCGACCAGCGCCACGATGCGCAAATGGTCGGTGCCCTTGTGGCCCGAAGATGCGGCGGCCATGTCGGACATCACCACGTCGGCGGGACCGCCCAGCCATTCCTTGACCTTCTCGTCCGCGCCCTCGGACAGGAAATCAAGCTGGTGGATTTCAGCGCCGGCGATGGGATCGACCTCTTGCAGGTCGACGCCCAGGACCTTGCCGACAGCCTTGCCGCCCTTCTCGCCCAGGGCATTCACGCGGCCCACGGCGACCTGGCACCAGCCGCCGGGCGCGCAGCCAAGATCGACCACGCGCGCGCCAGGCACCAGGAAGCGATACTTGTCGTCCAGTTCCAGAATCTTGAAGGCCGCCCGTCCGCGATATCCCTCGCGCTTGGCCCGCGCCACATAGGGGTCGTTCAACTGCCGTTCCAGCCACAGCTTCGACGACAGCTTGCGGCCCTTGGCGGTCTTGACCCGCACGCGCAGGTCGCGCTGACCGCGACCGCTGGACTTGCCCTCGCGGCTGCCTGGCGCCTTTGTCATCTCATGCCACCCCGTTCAAACCTTCCGATGCCAGCACCCCATCGCGCACCATCTGGGCATAAAGCAACCCCTCGCGGAGGCCCCGGTCGGCAACGGACAGCTTGCTGGTGGGCCAGATGCGCATCAGCGTCTGCAGGATCGCGGCCCCAGACATGATCAGCGCATGGCGTTCGCGCCCGATGCGCGGGTCGGCACGTCGTCCGTCCGGGCCAAGCTGCAGGTATGAATGGATCACCCGGTCGATCTGGGTGCTGGTCATCTCCAGCCCGTCCACCTTGGTCCGGTCATAGCGGCGCAGGCCAAGGAAGCTGGCCGCCACCGTCGTCACCGTCCCCGAGGTGCCGATGATCTGGAACCCCTCGTCAGGCGAGCCTTCGGCATAGGGGGTGAAGCCCGACAGCATTTCCTCGAAATACCAGGACATAAGGGCGAAGCGGCCCTGGTCGTCCTCGACATCGGCGAACTGGTCGCGCAGCGTCGCCACGCCCAGCGGCACGCTGATCCAGTCCACCACCCGCGCCCCGCCGGGCTGCGGATTGCCGAAGCCGTCCGACAGCCGCATGATCGCGCGCGGCCGCTCCTTCGGCTCCACGTCCTCCAGGTCGATCCAGACCAGTTCGGTGGACCCGCCGCCGATATCGACCACCATCAGCGTTTCCGTCTTGTGGCTGACCAGCGGCGCGCAGGAGATCACGGCCAAGCGGGCCTCTTCCTCGGCGCTGATGGTTTCGATCTGCAGGCCGGTTTCGCGGCGGATCGTGCGCAAGAGGTCGCGGCTGTTGCGCGCGCGCCTGCAGGCCTCGGTCGCGACCAGGCGCATGTTGCGCACGCGGTGCTGTTCCAGCTTGCGCCGGCAGACCTGCAATGCATGAACCGTGCGCGCCATCGAGCTGCGGGACAGGCGCCCCGAAGCTTCCAGCCCCTGACCAAGCTGCACAGGCTTGGAGAAGCTGTCGATGACCTGGAACTGACTGCCCTTCGGTCGGGCAATCAGCATCCGGCACGAGTTTGTGCCAAGGTCGAGGGCGGCATAAAGCGCCCCCTCCTCGGGTTGGCGGGCGACGGACGGCTCTACCGTAATTTTCGGGAACGCGTCCGCACCCGCAGGACGCTTGGGCGCCATCACGACACGCCCTCCGATATCAAGTTGAACAAAACGTAACCTGCGGCCCTGTCCCATTCAAGGGGCGGCAAAAGGGTGATTGCCGAGGAAGTGCCAGCCGGTTGATAACGGTATGAAGTTTAAGCCAAGGCAGCCCATGCCCATGACCCTGTTGACTGGCCCCGTGCCCCCCCTTCCGGGGACCGATGCCAGAAGCGCGATTGCCAAGTTTCCCGTGGCGGGCAGCCTTGCCCTGACGCGCGACGGATTTGAAGGCGATGCCCAGGCCGACCGTCGCGTGCATGGCGGCCCCGAGAAGGCGGTGCATCACTATCCCTTCGACCACTATGCCGCGTGGAGGCAGGACCTGGGCGCGCTGCCCCTTCTGGACGAACCCGGCGCCTTCGGAGAGAACATCTCGGTGTCCGGCCCGACCGAGGACGACGTGGCGGTCGGCGACATCTTCCGCCTCGGCAGCGCGTTGGTCCAGGTCTCTCAGGGCCGCCAGCCGTGCTGGAAGCTGAACCATCGCTTCGGCATCCCGGACATGGCCCGGCGGGTCCAGGCGACCGGCCGGATCGGCTGGTATTACCGCGTGCTGGAGCCGGGAAAGGTCCGGCAAGGCGACGACCTGCACCGGATCGACCGCCTTGCGCCCGACTGGACGCTCCGGCGGCTGTGGCGGGCAATGTATGTGGACCGCCTGAACCGCGCCGAACTGGAGGGCATCGCTGCCCTTGAGGTGCTGGCGGACGGGTGGCGGCGTCATGCCGTCCGCCGCCTCGACAGCGGCCGGGTCGAGGATTGGCGCCCCCGGCTGGAGGGCAAGGCATGAGACCGCCGCTGGTGATCTCCATCCAGAGCCAGGTGGTCCACGGCCATGTCGGCAACTCTGCCGCCGTCTTTCCCATGCAGGCGGCAGGGCTGGAGGTCGCGGCGATCCCCACGGTGATCTTCTCGAACACGCCGGACTATCCCACCCTGCGCGGCGCGCCCCTGCCGCCCGGCCTGTTCGCCGACCTGCTGCTGGGCGCCGAGGAACGGGGCCTGCCCCAGCGCGCGGAATGGATGATGACCGGCTATATCGGCTCGGTCGAGGTGGGGCTGCTGGTCGCGGACTTCGTGGCACGGGCCAAGGCCGCCAATCCAAGCCTTCGTTACCTGTGCGATCCGGTGATGGGCGATCACGGGCCGGGTCTTTATGTCCCGCCCGAACTGGCGCAGGTCATGCGGGACCGGCTGCTGCCCCTGGCCGATCTGGCGACGCCCAATTCCTTCGAACTTGGCTATCTGACGGGGCGCACCATCACCGGGGTGGCCGATCTGCGGGACGCGGCCGCCGACCTTCGCATGGCGGCTGGCAGCACCCTGGTCGCGACGGGCTGCGTGCTGAGGGACAGTCCGGCGGATCATCTGGAAAGCGTCATCCTGGGGCCAGGGGGCATGTCGCGCCATCCGACCCGGCGGCTGCCCTTCGCGCTGCCGGGAACGGGCGATCTTTACGCCGGGCTTGTCATGGCGGGGCTGGCCAGGGGGCGGGACCTGACACAAGCGGTCGAAACGGCGCAGGACCTGACGGCGGCGGCGCTGGCCCATGCCGACCGGATCGGCGCCCGAGAGGTCGTGCTGTCCGATCCAGACTTCCGCGCCGCCTTGCTGACCTTGTGAAGGACACCACATGAACATCGGCGACGACCTGTCCCCCGCGACCGTGATCCGCATCCGCGACAGTTTCGCCCGGCAGGGACTGATGCGGCACCTGGGGGCGGACCTGGCCGAGGTGAAGGCGGGACTGGTCACGATCCGCCTGCCCTTCCGGCCGGAACTGACGCAGCAGCACGGCTATTTCCATGCGGGCGGCACGTCCTCGATCGCGGATTCGGCGGGCGGCTATGCGGGGTTCACCCTGTTCCCCGAGGACAGCTCGGTCCTGACCGTCGAATTCAAGCTGAACCTGATCAACCCCGCACAGGGCGACTGCCTGGAGGCACAAGGCCGCGTCATCAAGCCGGGCCGCACGCTGACCATCTGCCACCTGGATGTCTGGGCAACCACTCCGGACCGGCGCATCCATGTGGCGACAGGACTGCAGACACTGATCTGCGTCAGGGGCAAATCGGCTTGACGTCAGCGTGACAACGGCAAGCCGTTAGCGTAAACAGCCCGAAATCATGGAATTGCGGAAGGATTGCATCATGGCACAGGCGCGGATCGGGCTGATCGGCTTGGGGACGATGGGGGCGGCGCTGGCGCTGAACATCGCGGAAAAGGGATTCCCCATCGCGGTCTGGAACCGCACGACCGAGGTGACGCGCGCCTTTGCCGCCAATGCTGGCGACTTGGCGCAGAACGTCATCCCGACCGAGACGCTGGCCGACCTGGTTGCCGCCATTGCGAAGCCCCGCGCCATCATCCTGATGGTGCCTGCGGGCCAGCCGGTGGATGACCAGCTTGCCGCCCTTGCGCCGCTGCTGGATGCCGACGACCTGGTGATCGACGCGGGCAATGCCGACTTCCACGACACCAATCGCCGCGACGGCGCCGGGCTGCCGTTCCGCTTCCTTGGCATGGGCGTGTCGGGTGGCGAGGAAGGCGCGCGCCACGGCCCTGCCATCATGGGCGGCGGCACGGCGTCCGACTGGGACCGCGTGGCCGACGTGATGACCGCCATCGCCGCCCGGGCCGAGGACGGCACCCCCTGCGCCGCCCGCATGGGCGATGCGGGCGCCGGGCATTTTGTGAAGATGGTCCACAACGGCATCGAATACGCCGACATGCAGATGATCGCCGAGATCTATGGCATGATGCGCGACGGCATGGCGATGGAAGCGGCGGCGATCTCGGACATCTTCGCGCGCTGGAACACGGGCGTGCTGCAGTCCTACCTGATCGAGATCTCGGCCAAAGTGACGGCCGCCGCCGATCCCCATACCGGCAAGCCGATGGTGGACGTGATCCTGGACCGCGCGGGCCAGAAGGGCACCGGCCGCTGGACCGCGATCGAGGCGCAGCACCTGTCCGCCCCCATTCCCGTGATCGAGGCCGCCGTGATGGCGCGCAACGTCTCGGCCCGGCTGGACGAACGCCTGGCGGGCGAGGCGCGCTTCGGTGCCGCCCCGCAGCCCTGCGCCATCGACCCGCAGGTCCTGGAACAGGCGCTGATCGCGGGCAAGATCCTGTGCTACGCGCAGGGCTTCACGATGATCTCGGCCGCGTCCGGGCGATTCGGCTGGACGCTGGACCTGCCCGAGATCGCGCGGGTCTGGCGCGCGGGCTGCATCATCCGGTCCGCCATGCTGAACGACATGGCCGCCGCCCTGGCCGAGGACCCGGCCCGCAACCTGATCATGGCGCCCTTCTTCGCGGACCTGATCGAGACGGCCATTCCCGCGCTGCGGCAGGTCGTGTCGCAAGGCGCGGCGGCGGGCCATGCGCTGCCCGCGCTCGCGTCGGGGCTGATGTGGTTCGACCTGATGCGGACCGGCCGGGGAACGGCGAACCTGATCCAGGCCCAGCGCGACTTCTTCGGCGCGCATGGCTTCCAGCGGATCGACGGACTGGACGCGCCGCATGGCCCCTGGGGCGGCCTGGCCTGAACGGCATGGCTTGAAGCCGCCGGACGGGACGCCTATATTCGTCCTGTCCGGGGCAACCCGGACTATGGACATAAACGCGCATGGAATAAGCGGATCGGACCCGGGGGCGGTACCCGGCGACTCCACCAGATCACCCTCGTTGGGGGGCCTTGGGGTCGAAACAGGATCGACGAACGTCTAAAGATGTTTGCTTTGTCTCGGTGAGCTACCACCGTTATCGGTGCAAAATGTACAGTTGCCAACGACAACCGTGCTCCGGTCGCGCTGGCTGCGTAAGCAGTCCGCAAGATCGAAACCTAAGCCCTTGCGCCTAGCAGCGTAAGGCGGGGCCCGCAGGAGCCTGGCAACAGAATCCTGCACTTTCAGCCCTTTGCCCATCATGCCCGCCCTGCGTCCTTGCGACCGCCGGCAAGGCGATGAGGGTTTCTTGCCAAAGCCTTGGCCCTCCCTCTTTTCAATACCGGTCATATGCCTATGCTGGCCCGAAATCGAAGGGAACGGACATGGCGCGATCGGGAATCGACTACGGCGGAATGATGCATCGCGCATTGCAGGGTCTGATCGCGGACGTGCTGGAGCGTGTTGCCGAACACGGGCTGCCGGGCGACCACCACTTCTTCATCACCTTCGACACGCGCGACGAAGGGGTCGAGATGGCCGACTGGCTGCGCGAACGCTATCCCGAGGAAATGACCATCGTCATCCAGCACTGGTTCGACAACCTGACCGTGGACGACGAGGGGTTCACCGTGACCCTGAACTTCGGCAACTCTCCCGAGCCGCTGCGCATCCCCTTCGACGCCTTGCGCACCTTTGTCGATCCTTCCGTCGAATTCGGCCTGCGCTTCGAGACGCAGGAGTCCGAGGACGACGACGATGATGACGAAGGCGATCAGGACGGGGACGAGGATGGCGGCGACAATCCCGACGGCACCCCGAACGGCGGGGGCGAGGTGGTGCAACTGGACCGCTGGCGGAAATAGCCGCGCGGTCCAGGCACGGGCCTAGACCATCATTTCCTTTGTGGCCGTCAGCCGCAATTCGGGATGGTCGCGCCCCACGCGGTCGATGTCCCATTGCAGGCGCGTCAGATAGACCATGTCGCCGTCGTGATCCTGCGCGATATGGCCCTTGTTGGCGTTCACGAAGGCCTCGACCTTGTCCTTGGGTCCGGCAACCCAGCGGGCAGAGGTGAACTGCGACGCCTCGAAGCGGACGGGGATGCCGTATTCGATCTCGATCCGACTCGCCAACACCTCGAACTGCAACGCGCCCACGACGCCCACGATGAAGCCCGACCCGATCATCGGCTTGAAGACCTTGGCCGCGCCTTCCTCGGCGAATTGCATCAGCGCCTTTTCCAGGTGCTTGGCCTTCATCGGGTCGGTCGCGCGCACCGATTGCAGCAGTTCGGGGGCAAAGGACGGGATGCCGGTAAAGCGCAGCGCCTCGCCCTCGGTTAGGGCGTCGCCGATGCGAAGCTGGCCGTGGTTGGGGATGCCGATGATGTCGCCTGCCCAGGCCTCGTCCGCCAGTTCGCGGTCGGCGGCCAGGAACAGGACCGGGTTCGTCACTGCCATCGGCTTTTTCGACCGCACATGGGTCAGCTTCATGCCGCGTTCGAAATGCCCCGAGGCGAGGCGCACGAAGGCCACCCGGTCGCGGTGCTTGGGGTCCATGTTGGCCTGCACCTTGAAGACAAAGCCGGTCACGGGCTTTTCCTCGGGCGCGATCTCGCGGTCGGCGGCGTTCTGCGGCTGCGGCGCGGGGCCGTATTCGCTGATCCCGCGCATCAGCTCTCGCACGCCGAAGCTGTTGATCGCGCTGCCGAACCAGATCGGCGTCATGTGCCCTTCCAGGAAGGACTTGCGGTCAAAGGCGGGCAGCAGTTCGCGCGCCATCTCGACCTCCTCCCGCAGCTTTTCCAGCAGGTCGGCGGGAACGTGGTCGGCCAGGCGGGGATCGTCCAGACCTTCCATCTTGACCGACTCGGCGACCTTGTTGCGGTCGGCGCGGTCCATCAGCTCCAGCCGGTCGTTCAGCATGTCGTAGCAGCCGATGAAGTCCCGGCCCACGCCGATGGGCCAAGATGCCGGGGCTACGTCGATGGCAAGGTTTTCCTGGATCTCGTCGATGATCTCGAACGTGTCGCGCGATTCGCGGTCCATCTTGTTGCAGAAGGTCAGGATCGGCAGGTCGCGCAACCGGCAGACCTCGAACAGCTTGCGGGTCTGGGATTCGACCCCTTTGGCCCCGTCGATCACCATGATCGCCGCGTCCACGGCGGTCAGGGTGCGATAGGTATCCTCGGAAAAGTCGCTGTGGCCCGGCGTGTCCACCAGGTTGAAGCGGTGGCCGTCGAAGTCGAAGGACATCGCCGACGCGGAAACCGAAATCCCCCGCTCCTGCTCCATCTTCATGAAGTCCGACCGCGTCCGCCGCGCCTCGCCCTTGGCGCGCACCTGACCGGCCATCTGGATGGCGCCGCCATACAGCAGGAACTTCTCGGTCAGGGTGGTCTTGCCCGCGTCGGGGTGCGAGATGATCGCGAAGGTGCGGCGGCGGGCGATTTCGGGCGGAAGTTCGGGGCGATTTGTCATGGTGCGGCCTGTAGCCTGCGGATCGGAAATGCGCAATCGCCCTGACGGGCGACGGGTGCATCTGAACGGGATCTGAAATGGTGCTGCGAGAGAGAATTGAATTCGGCGTCTCCGATCAGTGTTGCTTGATTTTATTTCATAAAACTTCTCCCCGCGCAAATGCTGTGTGTAAGGTAGGTGTGCGAGCCAGTTTGGGGACACCCGGCGACCTATGCTCAGATGGGCCGAAAGCTGCAAGCGATAGGCGTTGGTGACAACGTGAGGAACTTGCGGAATAAGGTGAGCCGATAGAAATTCATGAGGCTTCTTTCTTCAATGTCTAAGCGATTTGAGAACGGATACTTTGCCCTTGTTCTGACAGGCGCTCTCGCCCTGTTGAGCATCGCTTTTATTAGTTACATCTTTGCATTCTCAAAGGGCTATCAAAGCGCCGACCGAGAGCATTCCGCCTTTTATGCCAAAAGGGATGCAACAGAAGTAGCCTATAGCGAATGTCTTAGTAACTCTTCATCGCTCGACAGTGCGAAGGACTGTATAAACAATGCAAAAGATATTAGCCGCGAATCTGAGCGTTCCGAGCAAGATTTAAACATTCAACGGGAAATGGCCCATTGGGCCGAGGGGGCTCTATGGGCCGCTTGGCTAATTGGCTTGGCCACTATAGGCATCACCACTATTGGTGTGCGTTATGTATACCTGACACTTATCGCGACTCAGCAGATGGTAGTCGACACGAGGGCGCTGGGAGAGGCTCAAACCCGCGCGTGGCTTGGCATTGAAATAACGGATATCGCGATACGCCCCTACTTTTACGAAGGCCATAAGAGGCTCGCCTTTACGGTAAGACTAGCAGTGGTCAATCAAGGCAATAGCGTTGCTGGGGACGTAAGATTTTCATGGCTAGGTGACATAATTGCCGATGGCGATAATCCAGACAACTTCTTGGACAGGTTCAATGAGCTACCTGAGAAGAAACTACACTCCGTGGTTCCAAATCTCCCCAAAGGAGCACGCGCCGACTTTAATCTCTCAGAAGCCGATATATTGAAAAATCCCGATTTCATAGGTTTTGGCTTTTGGGGGAGATTAAGCTATGTTTCGGTAGGTCAAAAAGAGACAAAGTCTGTTGATTTTTACACCCTGCTTGCCAATATAGATGGTCCTCATACCAAACGGATTGATATTAGCACCGCCGATTGGATCAAGCGTAAGCGCGACGGCGTTCCCCTTCTGCCTCTTGTAATCTGCTTGGGCCATTCTGCACGCGCATGAGCGTGGGAGTGTTGGCTTGGAGAGAGACGGCAAAGTGGGCGTCCATTTGGACGGCTTCTCGGGTAGTGAGGTTTCCCGGCTGGAGGTGATGGAGGGGCCGACCGGGCGCCGGCGACGCACAAAAGCGGAGCGGGCGCGGATCGCAGCTGAGAGCCTGGTGCCGGGAGCTTCGGTTACGGAGGTCGCGCGGCGGCACGGGACGACGCGCTGGCAGGTCTATGACTGGCGGAAGAGGCTGCGGACGGGGCAGTTGATTGTGCCCGAGCGCGTGGCGGCGTTGCCGATGTTTGCGGAACTGGTCGTTGAGGGCACCGCAGCGGAGTTGCCGGCAGAGATGGGGATCACCACCGGCGTGGAGATTGTTGTCGGCGAAGTCGTGATCCGGGCCTCTGCTGGCGTAGACGAGGAGTTGCTGACGCGGGCAATCCGGGCAGTGCGGGCGGCGGCATCGTGATGCTCGGTCAGGGAGGGCCGGTAAAGGTCTACGTGGCAACACGTCCTGTGGACTTCCGCAAGGGAATCGACGGTCTCGCGCTTGCTGTGCAGGAGATGTTCGGCCTCGACCCGTTCTGTGGGGCGGTGTTCGTATTCCGTGCGAGGCGGGCAGACCGCATCAAGCTCTTGATCTGGGATCAGACCGGGATGGTGCTGGTTCACAAGCGGCTCGAAGGCGGCAAGTTCGTCTGGCCTCAGGTGCGGGACGGGGTGATGCGGATGTCATCGGCGCAGTTGTCGGCGCTGTTCGAGGGGCTGGACTGGCGTCTGGTGCGACCGCAACGTTCGCGGCGTCCGCAGGTAGCCGGGTGAGCCCTGGGCACCTGTTTTTGCTGGCCAGAACCGGGTCAGCGTGATTCAATCCCGGTTATGGATGCCAATGCCCTCAGTCGCGAGAACGCCCATCTGAAGGCCCGCCTGGCCGAGGTCGAGGCGGCACTGGCCGAGGTGCAGGAGGCCAACCGTCGGCTGGAAGATATCCTGCGCTCTTCGCAACGCGCGCAGTTTGGCAAAAGCTCCGAGAAGCTGTCGCCCGACCAGATCAACTTGGCCCTGGAGGATGCCGAGTTTGCTCAGGGTGTGCTCGAGGCGGCACAAGAGAAGGCCGAGGCTGCGCTGCAACGCGCGCGCGGGGAAACGCCTCCCAAGCCAGCGCGCAACCGCGGGCATCTGCCGCCGCACCTACCGAGGATCGAGCGGGTGATCGAGCCCGCCAGCACCCTTTGCCCTTGCGGTTGTGGCGAGATGGCCCGGATCGGTGAGGACATCTCCGAACGCCTTGATGTGATCCCGGCGCAGTTCCAGGTGCTGGTGACGCGGCGTCCCAAATATGCCTGCCGCCGCTGCTCGCAGGCCGTGGTGCAGGCGCATGCGCCGGAGCATGTCGTGCCAGGCGGGCTGCCGACCGAGCGGCTGATTGCCTGGATCATGGTGTCGAAGTTTGGCGACCACCTTCCGTTTTACCGCCAGGCCGGGATCTTCGAGCGGCAGGGCCTCCATCTCGACCGCGGCACGCTCGGCAACTGGGTTGGCCGCGCCTGCTTCCACCTGATGCCGGTCGTCGACCACATGCGCGCCCATCTGCGCGGCGCCGATCGCATCTTCGTTGACGAGACCCGGGCGCCGGTGCTCGATCCGGGCAGGAAGGCCACCAAGAGCGGCTTCTTCTGGGCCGTCGTGTCCGATGATCGCGGTCATGGCGGGGCAGGCCCACCAATCGTGCTGTTCCATTATGCCCCTGGCCGGGGAAAGCAGCATCCGCTGAAGTTCCTTGCCGGATACCGCGGCCGGTTTCTGCAATGCGACGCCTATCAGTCCTACAATGCGATGACCGGGATGGAGCGCGACAACGGCCCCTGGCAACTGGTCTATTGCTGGACCCATGTGCGGCGGCGCTTCGTGAAGCGCTTCGAGAACGAGGGCTCGCCCATTGCCGAGGAGATGCTGCGCCAGATCGCACTGCTGTATCAGATCGAGAAAGTTGTGCGCGGCAAGCTCCCTGCCGACCGCCTCGCAGCCCGGCGGGAGCACGCCACGCCGATCATCGCCGCACTCAAGCCTTGGCTGGAAGTCCAGCTTTCCCGCATCCCGCAGAAATCCCAACTCGCTGAGGACATCCGCTACACCCTCGCCCACTGGCCCGGCCTGATCCGTTTCCTCGAGAACGGCACCCTCGAACTCGATACCAATCCGGTCGAGAACCAGATCCGTCCGATCGCGCTGACAAGGAAGAACGCCCTCTTTGCAGGCAACGAGGTCGGCGCCGAGAACTGGGCTATGCTCGCCTCACTCGTCGCCACCTGCAAGATGTCCGGCGTGAACCCCGTCGACTACATCTCCACCACCTTGCACGCCATCCTCGAGGGCCATCCGAAAGCCCGCATCGAGGAACTCATGCCCTGGAGCTTCGCGCAGCCGTCAAGCCTCGCCGCATAGGCCCACGCCGTCGCGCTTACAGTAAGACTCATGTTTCGCAACATGAAACCAGGTGCAGATTGCTCGTCCTGCAAAGTCGTTGCCCGAGTAGGTCATGATCGGTCCTCCAGACTTGAGCCGTACCAGATCGCCGGGTTTGAATTCTTGTTCGTTCATTAGAGCGTGTTGCGGCTTTCCCGATTCAGGATATCCCTGCGGCTTGATCTGTGATTCCCTGCCTGCATGACAGGTGGAGGGATGATA
>NZ_JAFNAW010000020.1 GCF_017356265.1 Paracoccus fontiphilus
CGCCGGTCCTGGGCCGCCGCGCGGCGGGATGCCCGCGCCCATCGCTCGCCCAACGCCGGCTGGCCCGAGGCCGCGATGGCGGGCGCCCTGCACGTCCGCCTGTCGGGGCCGCGTGTCTACGCCGACCGGGTCGCGGACGAGCCCTGGCTGAACGGCAGCGCCCGCGATCCCGGTGCCGCCGACCTGGACCGGGCGCTTGCCATATATAGACGCGCGGTGCTGCTTGCGGGGCTGGTCCTTGCAGTTCTTGTTCTTGTCAGACCTTGGTGACCTTGACCGTCTGCGTCTGCAGTTCCGTCGCCGTCATCGTCGTCAGGAAGGCCACGTCGACCGCGTCGCGCCCCACGGCAATCAGCGCCATCTCGTCCGCCGCGGCCATGCCCGTGGGGTCGATCAGGTGCCAGGTGCCATCCAGGTAAACCTCGGCCACGGCATGGAAGTCGGGCGGATCAACCCTGGGCGCGAAGACGCTGGCGATGCGGGCGGGGATCTGGGCGGCCCGGCAAAGCGCGATCATCAGGTGGGCATAATCGCGGCAGACCCCGCGCCGTTCCAGAAAGGTATCCGCCGCCGTGGTCGAAGACGTGCTGACGCCCGACACATAGTCCAGCCGCTGCTCGATCCAGTCGCGGATCGCCAGGACCTTGGCGCCGCCCGCCGTGTCGCCGAACCGCTGGTTCACGAAGGGCACGAAGCGTTCGGCCTGGCAATAGCGCGAGGGCAGCAGATAGCGCAGCGCGTCGCCCGACATCTGGTCAACCTCCAGCGCGGCCATGCGCTCGAACACGGGGCGGGGACGCGTCACCACCACATCGGCGGAATAGGAACAGCGCAGGTCCTCGGCGGCGCGGATGATGATCTTTTCGCCGATGCCCTCCTCGCCGGGAACGCGGGCCAGATGCTCGACCGGGCCGAAGTCGATGCGGGCGTTGCTGATTTCCTGCCCGAAGGCGCCGGCGGCCTCGACCGCAAGGATGGCCGGCCCCGGCGTCAGGAGCTTGTAGTGAAGTTCGACCTCGACCCGTATCCGCATTCCTGCCGCCCCCGCTTGTGTCGGTCTGGAACGGCGCAGGGGCGCCATCGGGTCCGTTCCGGCGAAAAGATCGCTACTTGCGGCGCATCGCTTCGGCCAGGGCTGCCCCGAAACCGCCCTGCCCGCCTGTTTCGGGGGCAGAACTGGCCTGGCGCGGACCCGCCTTCCCCTGAGCCTTGGGTGCGGGCTTCGCAGCCTCGGCATCGGACCGCATGGTCAGGCCGATGCGCTTGCGCGGCACGTCCACCTCGGTCACGCGGACGCGGACCACGTCGCCGACCTTGACCACCTCGTTCGGGTCCTTGACGAAGCGGTTGGCAAGCTGGCTGACATGGACCAGCCCGTCCTGATGAACGCCGATGTCCACAAAGGCGCCGAAGGCCGCGACATTGGTGACGGTGCCTTCCAGCATCATGCCGGGTTTCAGGTCGGTGATCTCGTTCACCCCTTCGGCAAAGCTGGCGGTGACGAAGGACGGGCGCGGGTCGCGGCCGGGCTTTTCCAGTTCGGACAGGATGTCGCGAATGGTGGGCAGGCCGAAATGCTCGTCCACGAACTGCTCGGCCCGGACGGATTTCAGCGCCGCGCCGTCGCCCATGATCGCGCGGATGTCGCGCCCGCAGGCAGCCACGATCTTGCGCGCGACGCCATAAGCCTCGGGGTGGACGGCCGAGGCGTCCAGCGGCTCCTTGCCGCCGGCAATGCGCAGGAAGCCCGCGCATTGCTCGAAGGCGCGCGGACCAAGGCCCGCCACCTTCTTCAGCGCCGCGCGGGAGGGGAAGGCGCCGTTTTCATCGCGCCAGGCCACGATGTTCTGCGCCAGCGAGGGGCCAAGCCCCGCCACATGGGCCAGCAGCGGCGCGGATGCGGTGTTCAGGTCCACGCCCACGGCGTTCACGGCATCCTCGACCACGGCCTCCAGCGTCTTGGCAAGCTGCCGCTGGTCCACGTCGTGCTGGTACTGGCCGACGCCGATGGATTCGGGCGGCACCTTGACCAGTTCCGCCAACGGATCCTGCAGGCGCCGGGCGATGGACACCGCGCCGCGCAGCGACACGTCAAGCCCCGGAAATTCCTTCGCGGCCAGTTCGGACGCCGAATAGACCGAGGCCCCGGCCTCGCTGACGATCACCTTGGTCGGTGCCTTCGCGCCCTTGGGCAGGCGCTTCAGCACCTCGGCCACCAGACGTTCGGTTTCGCGGCTGGCGGTGCCGTTGCCGATGGCGATCAGGTCGGCGCCATGGCGGGCGATCAGCGTCAGAAGCGTGGCCTCGGCCCCGCGCAGGTCGTTCTTGGGCTGGAAGGGATAGATCGTGGCGGTGTCCAGCAGCTTGCCCGTGGCATCCACCACCGCGATCTTGCAGCCGGTGCGGATGCCCGGATCGATGCCCAGCGTCACCCGCGCCCCGGCGGGGGCTGCCAGCAGCAGGTCGCGCAGGTTGCGGCCGAAGACGCGGATCGCCTCGTCATGGGCGCGTTTGCGCAATTCGGTCAGCAGGTCGATATACATCGTGTTCGACAGCCGCACCCGCCAGGTCCAGCCCGCCACCTGCCGCAGCCACTGGTCGCCTGGACCGCTGCCCAGGGTTCCAAGCGCCCGCGCGACAATCCCTTCTGCCCGCTGCGCGCCCGTCTCGGGGTCGGGCGAGATGTCGATGGTGACGATTTCCTCTTTCGCGGCCCGCAGGATCGCCAGGGCACGGTGCCCGGGGATGGCCGACCATTTCTCGCGATGGTCGAAATAGTCGCTGAACTTGGCGCCCGCCTGTTCCTTACCCGCGATCAGCCTGGCCGCGATGAAGGCCTCGTTGCGCATGAAGTCACGCAGGTTGCCCAGAAGCGAGGCGTTCTCCGACAGTTCCTCGACCAGGATGTCCCGCGCCCCGTCCAGGGCGGCCTTCGTGTCCGGCACCGCGCCCGACAGATAGCCTGCCGCAAGCGTCAGCGGATCGGCGGCCCGCTTGTCCTGGATCGCCCGCAGCAGCGGCTCCAGCCCGTTCTCGCGCGCGATCATCGCCTTGGTGCGCCGCTTGGGCTTGAAGGGCAGGTAGATGTCCTCAAGCGCCGCCTTTGTTTCCGCCCCCGCGATCGCGCGGGCCAGGTCGTCGGTCAGCTTGCCCTGGTCCTTGATCGAGTTCAGGATCGCCGCCCGTCTCGCCTCCATCTCGCGCAGATAGGCCAGCCGTTCGGCCAGCGTGCGCAATTGCGTGTCGTCAAGCCCGCCCGTCGCCTCTTTCCGGTAGCGGGCGACGAAGGGCACGGTCGCGCCGCCGTCCAGCAGTTCCGCCGCCGCCGAAACTTGCGCCGGCGTGGCGTTGATCTCACCGGCGATGGTGCGGGCGATACGGGCGGCTGTGTCCATGGTCTTCTCCGGCAAACGGAAGCCGGTTTTAACCGGACGCGGCGCTCAGGCCAAGGCCGACATGCGCCGCCTGCATGTTGACAGCGCGATGTGCCATGCACAGTTGCAGGTCATGCAAACTGAAAGGACCTTTCATGCCGACGCTTTTTGACCCGCTTCAGATCGGAGCCCTGACGCTTCGCAACCGCATCGTAATGGCGCCGCTGACCCGTGCCCGCGCAGGGGCGGACCGCGTGCCCAACGCGATGATGGCCGAATACTACGCGCAGCGCGCCAGCGCCGGGCTTATCCTGTCGGAAGCAACCAGCGTCACCCCGATGGGCGTGGGCTATGCCGACACGCCGGGCATCTGGAACGATGCGCAGGTCGAGGGCTGGAAGCAGGTCACGAAGGCCGTGCATGACGCGGGCGGGCTGATCTTCCTGCAACTGTGGCACGTCGGGCGCATTTCCGACCCGATGTTCCTCGACGGGCAACTGCCGGTCGCACCCAGCGCCATCCGCCCCGAGGGCACCGTCAGCCTGGTTCGCCCGAAGAAGGCCTATGAAACCCCCCGCGCCCTTGAGACCGACGAGATTGCCGGCATTGTCGAGGCCTATCGCCAGGGCGCCGAGAACGCCAAGCGCGCAGGCTTCGACGGGGTCGAGATCCACGCCGCGAATGGTTACCTGATCGACCAGTTCCTGCAGGACGGCAGCAACAAGCGGACCGACCGTTATGGCGGGTCCATCGAAAACCGCACGCGGTTCCTGAACGAGATCACGGATGCCGTCATCGGCGTCTGGGGCGCGGATCGCGTGGGCCTGCACCTGGCCCCGCGCGGCGACAGCCACAGCATGGGCGACAGCAATCCCAAGGCCCTGTTCACGCATGTGGCGCGGCAGATGCGCGACCGCGGGCTGGCCTTCCTCTGCCTGCGCGAATACCTCGGGCCCGACAGCCTGCTGGACGACATCAAGGCAGCCTTCGGCGGCGTGGTCATCGCGAACGAACAGCTTACCCGCGAAAGCGCCGAGGATCTGCTTCGCACCGGCCGGGCGGACGCCGCGGCCTTCGGCAAGGACTTCATCGCCACGCCCGACCTGCCCCGCCGCTTCCGCGAGGATCTGGCGCTGAACCAGCAGAACCCCGCAACCTTCTATGGCAGCGGCCCCGAGGGGTATGTGGACTACCCCGTCGCCGAAGACGCGTGACCTGACGACGGGGCGGGCCGATCCGGCCCGCCCTTCGCCTTACCTGGCCTTCGCGGCGGCGCTTTCCGGCAGTTCCTCGTCGAACAGGCGCTGGTAGAACTCGGCCACCGTCTGCCGCTCCAGCTCGTCGCACTTGTTCAGGAAGGTCAGGCGGAAGGCATAGCCGATGTTGTTGCCGAAGATGCGCGCGTTCTGCGCCCAGGCAATCACCGTGCGCGGCGACATGACGGTGGACAGATCGCCCTGCATGAAGGCCGTCCGCGTCAGGTCCGCCAGCGTCACCATCTGGCCGATGATCTTGCGGCCCTTCTCGGTGTTGTAGGTCGGGTTCTTGGCCAGCACGATGGCGGCCTCGGCGTCATGCGACAGGTAGTTCAGCGTGGAAACCAGCGACCAGCGGTCCATCTGGCCCTGGTTGATCTGCTGGGTGCCGTGGTACAGGCCGGTCGTGTCACCCAGGCCCACGGTGTTGGCGGTGGCGAACAGGCGGAAATAGGGGTTCGGCGTGATGACCTCGTTCTGGTCCAGCAGCGTCAGCTTGCCGTCGGTTTCCAGAACGCGCTGGATCACGAACATCACGTCCGCGCGGCCCGCGTCGTATTCGTCGAAGACGATGGCGGTCGGGTTGCGCAGCGCCCAGGGCAGGATGCCTTCGTGGAAGACCGTGACCTGCTTGCCATCGACCAGCTTGATCGCGTCCTTGCCGATCAGGTCGATGCGCGACACATGGCTGTCGAGGTTCACGCGTACGCAAGGCCAGTTCAGCCGGGCGGCCACCTGCTCGATATGCGTCGATTTCCCGGTGCCGTGATAGCCCTGGATCATGACCCGGCGGTTATAGGCGAAGCCCGCCAGAATCGCCATGGTGGTGTCGGGGTCGAACTTGTAGGTGCTGTCGATCTCGGGGACACGGTCGGACCGTTCGGCGAAGCCCTTGACCTTCATGTCGCTGTCCAGACCGAACACCTCGCGCAGGTCGATCTCTTCGGTGGGTTTGGCGTTCATGTCCAGCATTGTCGGCACCTTTCCTCGCATCGCCCGCCTTGATCGCGCATAAGTCCGCCGCGCGCAAGCCGGGCCTGCGTTGACGGGGCCGGACGGGCTGCTAAGTTGGCCGCGCAACCGAAAGAGGATCACCTGTTGCCGGACGCCCGTGGAACCATGCTGCAGGATCAGATCGGGCGCGTGGCGCAGGGCGATCGCCATGCCTTCGACGAATTGTACCAGGCGACCTCGGCCAGGCTGAACGCGGTGTGCCTGTCCGTGCTGCGCGACCGTCGGGAAGCCGAGGAAGTGCTGGAGCAGGTCTATATCGACATCTGGAAGACCGCCCGCGATTTCGCCGGGACCGGGCTGTCGCCGGCCACCTGGCTTGTCACCGTCGCGCGCGACCGCGCGATCCAGCGATCGGGGACGACCGGCCCCGCCCTGCCGGCCACGGGCGATGTGACCCATCCGGCCAGGGCGGTTCGCTCGGCCTATCTGCAAGGCATGAGCCTGGCCGAGTTTTCGGACCGGGCCGGCATTCCCGCTGACGCCGCGCGGCAACGCCTGCACGAGGGTTTCGCGGCCCTGGGCGCGTCCGAAGGCGACGACTTGCTGGCGGCCGAACTGGCCTTGGGCATGGCAGGGGGGACCGACGCCGCGGCAACCTCCCGCCTTGCCGCCGATCCCGCCTTCGCAAGGCAGGTGCGCGACTGGCAGGAACGGCTGGCCTTGTTCGCGGACGACCTGACCCCGGTGATGGCCCCCGCCCGCGCGCGGCAAAGGATACGCGAAAGCCTGGGGCACGGGACGGCGCCCCTGTCCGTCGATCCGCTGGAGCGGACGCCCTGGTGGCGCGGCACGGGCGGGATCGTGATCGCGATCCTGCTGGCGACGGCCCTGGGTTGGTACCTGTGGACGAGCTGAGGCGTCAGGCGTTGAACAGGAAGTGCAGGACGTCGCCGTCCTTGACCTCGTAGGTCTTGCCTTCCACGCGGAACTTGCCCGCCTCGCGCGCACCGACCTCGCCCTTGTAGGTGACATAATCGTCATAGGCGATGGTTTCGGCGCGGATGAAGCCGCGCTCGAAATCGCCATGGATGACGCCCGCCGCCTGCGGGGCCAGCGTGCCCTTGTGAATGGTCCAGGCGCGGGCTTCCTTGGGGCCGACGGTAAAATAGGTGTCCAAGCCCAGCAGCTTGTAGCCCTCGCGGATCAGCCGGTCCAGACCCGCCTCGTGCAGGCCCATCTCCTCAAGGAACATCGCGGCCTCGTCGGCGGGAAGCTGGCTGATCTCCTCCTCGATCTTGGCCGAGATCACGACATGGCCGGCACCCTGCGCGCGCGCCATCTCGGCCACGCGGTCCGATTGCGCGTTTCCGGTCGCGGCCTTGTCTTCCTCCACGTTGCAGACGAACAGCACCGGCTTGGCGGTCAGCAGTTGCAGCATGTCCCAGGCTTTCCGGTCCTCGTCCGCCACGGACACGGTCCGGGCGGGCTTTCCGGATTCCAGCGCGGCCTGCGCCGCCTTCAGCAGCTTTTCCTGGGCCACGGCGTCCTTGTCCCCGCCCTTCAGCTTGCGCTGGATGTTGGCAAGGCGACGCTCGACCGATTCCAGGTCGGCGATCATCAGCTCGGTCTCGATGGTGTCCGCGTCCGCGATGGGATCGACCCGGCCCTCGACATGGGTGACGTCGCCATCCTCGAAGCAGCGCAGGACATGGGCGATGGCGTCGACCTCTCGGATATTGGCCAGGAACTGGTTGCCCAGACCCTCGCCCTTGGACGCTCCCTTCACGAGGCCCGCGATGTCCACGAAGGTGATGCGCGTCGGGATGACCTGCTTGCTGCTGGCGATGGCGGCCAGGGTGTCCAGGCGCGGATCGGGAACCGCGACCTCGCCCACGTTCGGCTCGATGGTGCAGAACGGAAAATTCGCGGCCTGCGCAGCCGCCGTTTTCGTCAGCGCGTTGAACAGAGTCGATTTGCCCACGTTCGGCAAGCCGACAATTCCCATGCGAAAGCCCATGACGCGCCCCTTTTGCCCAAGTCAGGGCGCGTTCTAGGCAAGCCGCCGGGCTTCTGCAAGCGTCAGCGGAACAGGACCAGCGATCCGGGCGACCAGGCCAGCCGGGTCCGCGTGCCGACCTCTTGCACGTCGCGGCCGAAGACGTTGCGCATGGAGATCCGCACGGGCCGCGCCTTGCCGTCTACCGCCGCAGCGCCGTCCAGGCGCAAGTCGTAATAGGTCATGTCGCCATAATAGACGACCTCGTCGATGGTGGCGCTTGTTTCGCGCGGCTGACTGTGGGTCTGGGCAGGACCGACCAGCGTCATGGTTTCGGGGCGGAAGCCGATTGTCGGGCCCGCGTCGTCCGGATTCGCGCGGCTGACCTGCCGATCCGGCAGTTCGACAATGCCAAGTCCCGGCACCTCGACCGTCACCGTGCCACCCGCCTCGCCCAGGATCTGCGCGGGCAGGAAGTTCATCACGCCGATGAAATCCGCGACCCGGCGGTTGGCGGGACGGGCATACAGCGCCTCGGGGCCGTCAAGCTGGGCGATCTCACCCTCGAACATGACGGCGATGCGGTCGGACATGACCAGGGCCTCCTCCTGGTCATGCGTCACCAGCACGAAGGTGATGCCGACCTGGCGCTGCAGCTTGATCAGTTCGACCTGCATCTGCTCGCGCATCTTGCGGTCCAAGGCCGATAGCGGCTCGTCCAGAAGCAGCACCTTGGGCTTCAGGATCAGGGCGCGGGCCAGCGCCACCCGCTGACGCTGGCCGCCCGACAAGGCGTGCGCGGCGCGGTTGCCATAACCTCGCAGGCCAACCATCGCCAACGCCTCCTCGACCAGGGCCGCCTTTTCCGCCTTGCCGCGCGGATCGCGGCGCAACCCGAAGGCCACGTTCTGCGCCACCGTCAGATGCGGAAAGATGGCGTAGGACTGGAACACCATGTTGGTGGGGCGCTTGTTGGCCGGCACCTCGTCCATGCGCTTCTGGTCGATCAGGATCGCGCCGTCGGAAATGTCCTCGAACCCGGCGATGGTGCGCAGAAGCGTGGTCTTGCCGCAGCCGGACGGCCCGAGAAGCGAGAAGAACTCGCCCGCGCGGATGGTCAGGTCGATACCGCGCAGCGCATGGTAATCGCCGTAATGCTTGTGGACGCCGCGACATTCGATCATCGGCTTGCGGTCGTCGGTCACAGGAACCCTCCGGTCGGATTGCCGCCCATGCGGGCATTGCCGCGGCGGCGGAAGTATTCGCCAAGCGCCAGCAGCACGATGGACAGCGCCACCAGCACGGTGCCCAGCGCCATGATCATCGGGATCTGCTTGGGGAACCGCAACTGGCTGAAGATGTAGGTGGGCAGCGTCGGCTGGTTGCCCGCGAGGAAGAAGGCGATGATGAATTCGTCCAAGCTGATGGTGAAGGAAATCAGCAGCGAGGAGATGATCCCCGGCATGACCAGCGGCAGCGTGACCAGACGGAACGCGCTCCACTTCGTCTCGCCCAGGTCATAGGCCGCTTCCTCCAGCGACTTGTCCAGGGATGAAAAGGCCGTGGACAGGATCGCGATGGCATAGGGCATGCAGATCAGGACATGGCCCAGGATCACCGTCAGGATCGACAGTTCCACCCCCGCGCCCAGCAGCACGACCAGCAGCGACATGGCGACGATGATTTCCGGCAGCACCATCGGCAGCAGGATGAAGCCCATCATGCCGCCCTTGCCCGGAAACTCGAACCGGGTCGAGGCGCGGGCGGCGAAGATGCCCAGGCATGTCGCCAGGATCGAGGCGCTGACCGCGATGATCAGCGAATTGGTCAGCGCCGTGCGCAGCGTGGCATTGGCCCACATCTGCGCGAACCAGTCGGTCGTGAAGCCCTGCAACGGAAATGCGATGATCGTGCCCGAGTTGAACGCGAACAGCGGCAGCAGGATGATCGGCGCATAAAGGAACAGCAGATACAGCAGCGCATAGACCTGCAAGCCGCGCCCCTGCCCCTTCACGACCGCACCTTAAGGAAGCGGCGGTTGATCAGCAGGAAGACGATGCTGACAAGCGCGACGATGGCCATAGCCGTGACCGCCAGCGCCGATCCCAGCGGGCGGTTGTCCAGGGCCAGCATCTGCACCTGGATCAGGTTAGCGATCATCGGGATCTTGCCGCCGCCGATCAGTTCGGGGGTGACGTAATCGCCGATGGTCGGAATGAAGACGATCAGCACCGCCGCCAGCACGCCGGGCATCGCCAGCGGCAGCGTCACCCGCCAGAAGGTCATGGCGCGGCTTTCGCCCAGGTCGCGCCCGGCTTCCAGCAGCGAGCGGTCGATCTTTTCCAGGGCCACGAAGATCGGCAGGATGGCGAAGGGCGCATAGGCATGGGCCAGCGTGATCACGATGGAATTGACGTTATAGAGGATGAAGGTCAACGGCTCGTCGATGATGCCAAGCCCGGTCAGGCTGGAGTTGATGACGCCGTTGTAGCCCAGGATCACCTTCCACAGGAACACCCGGATCAGGTAACTGGTCCAGAAGGGGATGGTGATCAGGAACAGCCACAGGGATTTCTTCTCGGGCCTGACCAGGAAGCTGACGTAATAGGCGACCGGAAAGGCCAGCAGCACCGTGACCAGCGTGACGAGGGCCGAGACCATCAGCGAGCGCAGCATCACCGTGCGCACGATGGGGTCAGTCCAGACCTGGACATAGTTGGCCCAGGTGAAGTCGCGCACGACCTCCAGATAGCCGTCAGTCAGGAAGCTGTAGGTCAGGATCGTCAGCAGCGGCGCCGCCAGGATCAGCAGCGCATACAGGAACGGCGGCGCGATGAGGGTATAACCCTGCCTCGCCTGTGCATCCAACCCGCCCTTGGCCATCCGATCCTTCCCGCCGCGCCCTTGCCCGATTTCTTTCATATCAGCAAAAGGCTGAAAAGAGGATTTATGCGGCTTTCATCCCGCCGACGTCATCGCCACCACCGCCCGGTCAGCGCCAGCCGCGCCAGAGAGGCCCGACGCTGGAACGGCGTGATTCCAGAAGGTTCCGAAAAACAGTTGATGTCGTTTCTCAGGACAGCGGCCAGGAACTGCGGCACGCGCGGACCGGGATACAGCGCGGCCGCTGCCCGTTTCGGCAGCACGCGGCGCGACCCTGCGGCGCGGTGCAGGGCATCCCGCGCGATCCCCGCCAAGATGATTGCATCCTGGGGACGAGGCGTATCAAATCCCAGGCGAAGCGGTTGCAGGCGCGGAAGCGCGCGCAGCCAGGCGGTCAGACCCGCCCCAAGCGCCTGGTCTGCCACGACCGACCGCGCCTCGGCAGGGGCGCCAAGCCGTTCAGCCGCCAGCCCCATCAGGCGCCCTGCGGTGTCGTTCACATAGGCGACGACCTCCTCGGGACGCGAGAACGGCTCTCTTGCACAATCGCGGCGGCGTGCCTCGGCCAAGGGGGCGATGCGCCCGGCCTCGTCGCCCCACGCCTGCCACAGGGGCGTCAGCACGTCATGCAGGGGCGGTGCCTTGCCTTGCCCCATCTCGGCCAGGCGGTCGATCCACCATTGCAGCCGCATCTCGGCCAGCATCGGTTCGGCCGACTGGAAGGGTGCGCGCGCGATTTCCAGGTTCAGCGCGTAAAGCGTCATCAGAGCGGGACGATCTTGCGGATCGGCCACAAGAACGGCGCCGAAGCGTTCGGGGTCCTGGCTCCGCACCAGTTCGGTGCAGGCGTCCAGCGTCACGTCAGCAGGTCCTCGGCAATGCGGGCCACGTCCTTTTGGACCGTGGCCGGGCGAACCAGCAACTCGATACCGACCTTGGACATGCGCACCTCGAGCCCGGCGCCGGTCAGGTCGGCCTTGGCGCGGTCAAGGCGCGAGAAGTCCTTGGATGCCATCGCCTCGGCGCGGATCTGGGCCAGCCGATCCCGCAGGGCCGCGAGGATCTGGTCGAAGTTCCGGAAGGCCGACTGGCTGTCAAGCGCCTGGTAATCGGCCCGCATCCAGTCGTCGTCGCCCGCCTGCAACAGCCCGATGAAACGGGCCGAGGCCAGCAGCAGCGCCGGATCATCCTTCAGCCGATGCAGCACGGCGATCGCCCCCGGCGTGTTCAGGTCGTTGGCGATCGCCTCGACCACCTCGGGGTGCGGCGCGGCTGCGGGAGCGGCGTCCTTGGTCAGCAGCCGCCATTGCCACAGGATGTCGCGCGCCTCGTCGGCCTTGCCCTGGGTCCAGTCCATCGGCTTGCGATAGTGGGTGGACAGAAGGACATAGCGGATCACCTCACCGGCGATGCGGCGGTCCAGAAGGTCGCGGACGGTGAAGAAATTGCCCAGGGACTTGGACATCTTCTTGCCCTCGACCTGAAGCATCTCGTTGTGCAGCCAGACGTTGGCGAACGAGGCCTCGGGATGGGCGCAGCAGCTTTGCGCGACCTCGTTCTCATGGTGCGGGAACTGCAGGTCGATGCCGCCGCCGTGGATGTCGAAGCTTGGCCCCAGCAGCGCCGCCGACATGGCGGAACATTCGATGTGCCAGCCGGGACGTCCCCGCCCCCAGGGGCTGTCCCAGCCGGGCTGGTCAAGCGCGGACGGTTTCCACAGCACGAAATCCATCGGATCGCGCTTGAAGGGCGCGACCTCGACCCGGGCGCCGGCGATCATGTCATCGACCGACCGGCCCGAGAGCCGCCCGTATTCGGGAAAGGACCGCACGTCGAACAGGACATGGCCCTCGGCCTCGTAGGCATTTCCGCGTGCGATCAGGGTCTGGATCATCTCGACCATGGGGCCGATGTATTCGGTCGCCCGGGGTTCGTGATCGGGGCGGTCGGCGCCAAGCGCGTCCATGTCGTCGTGATACCAGGCCACCGTTTCCTCGGTGATCTCGCGGATGTCGCGGCCGGTCGCGGCGGCGCGGGCGTTGATCTTGTCGTCGACGTCCGTGAAGTTGCGCACATAGGTCACATGGTCCGGGCCATAGACGTGGCGCAGCAGGCGCACCAGGACGTCGAAGACCAGCACGGGCCGGGCATTGCCCAGATGCGCACGGTCATAGACGGTCGGCCCGCACAGGTAGAGGCGCACGTTGCCGGGGTCCAGCGGCTCAAAGACCTCTTTCCTGCGGGTGCGGGTGTTCGTCAGCCGGATCTCGACCATGGTGCGCCTTTCTGTAACGCCGCCGGTCTAGCCGATCGGTGCGTGGCTTTCCACCCATGCGATCTGGCGCGGCAGGCTGTGACGGTGCAGGTCATAGCCGTCCAGGATGGTCTGTCGTGCCGCCCCGCGCAGCCGGCCGGCATCGGGATCGCCCGCAAGGCCCCGGATCAGCGCGGCGGACAGGGCGGCCACGTCGAAGAACGGCACCAGACGACCGTTTTCGCCATCGCGGATCAGTTCGCGCACGGGTTCCGTGTCCGATGCGACGATGTATCCGCCTGCCGCCATCGTCTCGGTCAGGGACCAGGACAGCACGAAGGGATAGGTCAGGTAGCAATGGACGCGGGCCAGCTGGATCAGCGACAGATAATCGGGATAGGCCACGCGGCCCAGGAAATGAACGCGCGACAGATCCAGGCAGTCGCCCAGTTCCGCCAGCATCCGGGCCTTCCAACTGCCGCCCTCCTTGGGGACGCTGCCATAGCTGACGCCCTCGGCCCCGATGACCACGACCTGGGCCCGGGGTCGGGCTGCCAGGATCTCGGGAAGCGCGCGCATGAAGATGTGGAAACCGCGATAGGGTTCCAGGGACCGGCTGACATAGGTCAGCACCTCGTCTCCTGCGCGCAGCACCTGGCCGTTCGGCAGCGTCAGGCTGGCCTGCGGGTTCGGGCAGACCCGGGCGGTGTCGATCCCGTCATGGATGACGGTGATCTTGGCGCGAAGCTCGGGCGGGAAGCTGTCGGCCTGATAGCGGGTGGGCGATATCGCCGCATCGGCCTGCACGATGCCCTGGATCAGGTGGGCGGACCGCGCGACGGCCATCATCCGGACCTCGTCGCTGGTGTCCTGAAGCTCGGGGTCAAAACCGACATCCTGGCCGCGCGTGCGATACAGAAGCTCGGCATAGACCAGAAGCTTCGCGTCGGGCCAGATTTCGCGCAGGAACAGCGTCTCGCCCCAGCCGGTATGGCCGATGATCACGTCCGGCGTGAAGCCGTGCCGGTCCCGCAGAGCCCGCGCCCCGCGTGCCGCCAGATAGCCGCGTTCGGCATGGGTCGCATAGCTGCGCCCGAAGGGGCTTGCCTGAACCGGCTCGGGCGTCTTGTAGCGGACGGTCGAGACCGGGCTGGCGCGCTGGTTCTTCTCGTCGGTCAGGGCCAGGACCTGATGGCCGCGCACCGCGAGGGCCGGGGCCAGGTGGGGAAACTGGCCCGGAAAGTTCTGATGGACGAACAGGATCTTCATCGGTGATGGTCGCGGAACGCGGCGGCCAGCAGCGCGCGGGTATAGTCCTGCCCGGGCGTCTCGAAGATCTGGGCGGTGCTGCCCTGCTCCACCACCTCGCCCGCGCGCATCACCATGATCTTGTGGGACATGGCGCGGACGACCCGCAGGTCGTGGCTGATGAACAGGAAGGCCAGCCCGTATTTCTGCTGCAATCCGCGCAGCAGCTGGACGATCTGCACCTGAACCGTCATGTCGAGCGCGCTTGTCGGTTCGTCTAGGACCACGACCTTGGGGCGCAGGATCATGGCGCGCGCAATGGCGATGCGCTGGCGCTGCCCGCCCGAAAATTCGTGCGGATAGCGGTGCATGGTGTCGGGGTTGAGCCCGACCTCGGCCATGATGTCGGCCACCATCCGGCGGCGGTCGGCGCCCTTTTCCACGCCGTGGACGCCCAGGCCCTCGGCGATGATCTGTTCCACGGTCATGCGCGGGGACAGGCTGCCGAAAGGGTCCTGGAAGACGATCTGCATGTCGCGGCGCAGGCGGCGCAACTGGCGCGACTGCCAGCGGGCGATGTCCTGGCCCATGAACAGGATCGGGCCGTCGCTGTCGATCAGCCGCATGATCGCCAGCGCCAGCGTGGTCTTGCCGCTGCCGGATTCGCCGACGATGCCCAGGGTTTCGCCTGCCCGCACGGTCAGGGTGGCGCCGTTCACGGCCTTCACATGGCCCACGGTCCGGCGCAGCAGGCCCCGCTGGATCGGAAACCAGACCTTGAGGTCGCGAGTCTCGACCATGGTTTCCGCGCCATTCGCGACCCGATCGGCGGTGCCGGTCGGCTCAGCGGCCAGCAGCTTGCGGGTGTAGTCGTGCTGGGGGTTCGCGAAGATCTCGGCCACCGGGCCTTGTTCCACGATCTCGCCGTCCTTCATCACGCAGACGCGGTCGGCGATGCGGCGCACGATGCCAAGGTCGTGGCTGATGAACAGCATCGACAACCCCTCGGCCGCCTTCAGTTCCGCCAGCAGGTCGAGGATCTGCGCCTGGATCGTCACGTCAAGCGCCGTGGTCGGTTCGTCCGCGACCAGCAACTCGGGGCCGTTGGCCAGCGCCATGGCGATCATCACCCGCTGCCGCTGGCCGCCGGAAAGCTGGTGCGGATAATCGGCCAGGCGGCTTTCGGGGTCGCGGATGCCGACACGGGTCAGCAGTTCCACGATCCGCGCCCGCGCCTTGGCCCCGGTCAGCCCTTGGTGCAGCGCCAGACTTTCACCCAACTGCTTTTCCAGCGTGTGCAGCGGGTTCAGCGAGGTCATCGGCTCCTGAAAGATGAAGCTGATGTCGTCGCCCCTGATGTCGCGCAGCACCTTTTCGGGGGCATCGACCATTTCCCGGCCTGCATATTTCACCGACCCCTCGATCACGGCGGAATCGCCCAGAAGGCGCACGGTGGACAGCGCCGTCACGGACTTGCCGGACCCGGATTCGCCAACAAGGGCCACGGTCTCGCCCTTGCCGATCTGGAAGCTGACGCCCTTCACGGCGGGCACGATCCGGCCTTCCTGACGGAAACCGATGCGCAGGCCTTGAACCGACAGGACGGGATCGGTCATTTGAAGGTCTTTCGGGGGTCGAAGGCATCGCGCACGCCTTCGAAGACGAAGACCAGAAGCGACAGCATGATGGCGAATGTGAAGAAGGCGGTGAAGGCCAGCCAGGGGGCCTGGAGGTTCTGCTTGGCCTGCAAGGCCAGTTCTCCCAGCGATGGCGCGGATGCCGGCAGGCCGTAGCCCAGGTAATCCAGCGCTGCCAGCCCGCTGATCGTGCCGGTCACGACGAATGGCAGCATGGTCAGCGTGGCGACCATGGCGTTTGGCAGGATGTGGCGAAACATTATGGTGCGGTCGCCCACCCCCAACGCGCGGGCGGCGCGGACATATTCGAAGTTGCGCGCCCGCAGGAATTCCGCCCGGACGACGCCCACCAACGCGGGCCAGCCGAACAAGATGGTGACGAACACCAGCAGCCAGAAGCTGCGCCCCAGGATCGCGAACAGGATGATGATGACGTAAAGCGACGGAGTGGACGCCCAGATTTCCAGCACCCGCTGGAACACCAGGTCGGTGCGCCCGCCGAAATAGCCCTGGATCGCCCCCGCCGCGATGCCCACGACGGATGCCACCACCGTCACGATCAGCGTGAACAGGATCGAGATGCGGAAGCCATAGATCACCCGCGCCAGCACGTCGCGCGCGGTGTCGTCGGTGCCCAGCCAATGCGTGCCGTCCGGCGCGCTCGGGGCGCTGCCGACGTTGTTGATGGTGGAGTAATGGAAGGGGATCGGCGGCCAGATCATCCAGCCCTGCTCGGCCTTGGGGATGTCGCTGGTGCCCGCGCCAACGGCGGCGATCAGATCCTCGGGGGTATCCCAGCACTCCTGCCGCCCGCCGGTGACGATCAGGCATTGCACGGCGGGGTCGGTATAGATCGCCTCGGTCCCGAAATCGCCGCCGAAAGCCATTTCGGGATAGAAGTTGTAGGCGGGGAAGTACAGATCGCCCCGATAGCTGGCGACAATGGGTTTGTCGTTGGCCACGATCTCGGCGCACATCGCCACCACGAACAGCACCGAAAAGATCACCAGCGACCAGAAGGCCCGGCCGTTGCGGCGGAAGCTGCGCCAGCGGCGGCGGTTCAGTTCCGACAGCGCCATCAGCCGGCCCTCGATTCGAAGTCGATGCGGGGATCGACGAAGACATACATCATGTCGGACAGGATGCCGACGACCAAGCTCAGCAGGCCGAAGACGTAGAGCGTGCCGAAGATCACCGGATAGTCGCGCTGCACCGCGGCCTCGAAGCCCAGGCGACCTAGGCCGTCCAGCGAGAAGACCGTCTCGATCAGGATGGACGCGCCGAAGAACACGCCCAAGAAGACGGCGGGAAAGCCCGCGATCACGATCAGCATAGCGTTGCGGAAGACGTGGCCGTAAAGGACGCGGCCCTCGGTCAGGCCCTTGGCCCGGGCAGTCATCACGTACTGCTTGTTGATCTCGTCCAGAAAACTGTTCTTCGTCAACAGGGTTAGCGTGGCAAAGCTGGAAATTGTCGAGGCCACGACCGGCAGCGTCGCGTGCCAGGCATAGTCCTTGATCTTGCCCCACAAGCTCAGGTCCGTGAAGTTGTCGCTGGTCAGGCCACGCAGGGGAAAGATCTGCCAATAGCTGCCGCCCGCGAACAGCACCATCAGCAGAACCGCGAACAAAAAGGCCGGGATCGCATAGGCCATGATGATCACGGCCGAGGTCCAGGTGTCGAACCGTGTCCCGTCCCGCGTGGCCTTGCGGATGCCCAGCGGGATCGAGATCAGATAGGCCAGCAGCGTAGACCACAAGCCCAGCGTGATCGACACCGGCATCTTTTCCACCACCAGGTCGATGACGCTGATCGACCGGAACCAGGAGGTGCCGAAATCGAAGGTCAGGTAGTTGCCCATCATCGTCAGGAAGCGTTCCAGCGGCGGCTTGTCGAAGCCGAACTCCTTTTCAAGCTGGGCGATGAATTCGGGCGGCAGGCCGCGCGCGCCCTCGTATCCCTCGACCACGCCGGTGTCGGCCCCCGCGCCCGCGCCGGATATGTTGCTGAAGGCGTCGCCGGACCCCTGCACCTGCGCGGCGATCTGCTCGATGGGACCGCCGGGGACGAATTGCGTCAGGGTGAAGTTCACCACCATGATCCCGATCAGCGTCGGGATGATCAGCAGCAACCGCCGCAGGATATAGGCGCCCATCGGATCGACCTTGCCCCTTGCGGGCCTTCGCGGCCCCGTTTCCTTTATCCCGCCCTTGTCGGGCCGGACTGCCGGGAAATCAACCCTGCCGTTAGCGGATCGCGCCCGCGGTCTTCAACTCGGCCTCGCGCGCAGTATCGGCCCACCAGAAATCCAGCGTGCCGAGCGCATAGGGCGGCATCTGTTCGGGATGCCGATACATGTCGTAATAAGCCAGCGTGTATTCGGCCTTGAACCATTTCGGCACCCAGAAGCGCAGGCTGCGAAGGGCACGGTCAAGTGCGTTGATTGCGACGATGTTGTCATCCATCGTCTCGGCCTGCTGGCCGACCTCCAGCAGCTTGTCGATGGCCGGGTTCGCAAGGCCCATCGGGTTGAACACGTCGTCCGCGTCCTCGGACCCGAAGACCTGGCCGGCATAGCCGCCGATGGCAAAGGCCTGGCCCAGCGAATCCTCGACCATGTCGAAATCCTTGGACCGGGTCCGAAGCTGCATCTCGGCGTTGTCCACGCGGCGGTTCATGGCGTCGATGCCGATGGCGCGCAGGTTCTGGATGAAGGGGTTGATGATCCGGTCGTTGCCCACGTCGTCGTTGAGGATCTCGACCGTCAGGGTCTCTCCTGCGGCGTTGCGGCGCATCCCGTCGCTGCCGACGGTCCAGCCCGCCTCGTCCAGCAGGGCCACAGCGCGGCGCATATTCCCCCGGTCAAGCTGGCGTTCGCCCGAAGTGGGCTGGACCACGGCGGGGTCCGTCAGGATGCCCCCGGGCAGATCGCCCGCCACGGGTTCCAGCAGCGCCTTTTCCGCATCGGACGGCGGGCCGTCGGCGCGGAATTCGCTGTTGTCCCAGAAGGAATTGACCCGTGTTTCCAGCCCGTAGAGCAGCGTCTGGTTGGTCCATTCGAAGTTGAACATCAGCCCGATCGCCTCGCGCACGCGGATGTCCTGGAACTTGGCGCGCCGCAGGTTGAAGACCCAGCCGTCGCCGCTGGCGATTTCGCCGTTCGCAAGCGTTTCGCGCACCACCGCGCCCGATGACAGCGCCGGGAAGTCGTAGCGCGTGGACCAGTGCATCGACGATGTCTCGTTGCGGAAGGTGTATTCGCCCGCCTTGAACGCCTCGAAGGCACTGTCGAAGTCGCCGAACATCTCGTAGCGGATGTGGTCGAAGTTGAAGCGGCCCTTGTTGATCGGCAGGTCCTTGCCCCAGTAATCGGGGTTGCGCTTGACCACCATCGTGCGGCCCATGTCGGCGCGGTCGAACATGTAGGGGCCAGAGCCGACATAGGGGATGGTCGTGCTCTGCTCCAGGTCGCGCTTGTTGTCCTCGAAGTCCCTTTTCGAGAACACGATCTGGCTGCCCATCTGGCTGATCACGTCGCGGCGGGGATAGCCCTCGGCGAAGGTGAACTTGATGCGGTGGTCGTCCAGAACCTCGGCCTTGGCGATCATCTGCTGCATCGCCATGCGGAACGACGACAGGCCCTTGTCGCGCAGCGTCTCGAAGCTGAACAGCACGTCATGGGCGGTCAGCGGCGTGCCGTCGCTGAAGCGCGCCTCGGGGCGCAGGTTGAAGATCACCCAATCCTTGCTTTCAGGATATTCCAGCGTCTCGCACAGAAGGCAGTAATCCACGCCCAATTCGTCCGCCGGGCTGTCCATCAGCCGTTCCAGCTGGATCACCGACAGGGCGATGGCGCGACCGCGATGGGTGAAGGGGTTGTAGCTGTCGAAGCCGCCCACGGCGCCGAACGAGATCTCGCCGCCCTTCGGCGCGTCGGGGTTCACATAGCGGTAGTGCGGAAAATCGGCGGGCAGCGCGGGTTCGCCGAACAGCGCGATGGCATGGGTCTTGATGACCTTTTCGCCGCCCTCGGCGCTCGCGGCTTCTTGCGACAGGGCGGCGGATGCCGGGGCAAGGGCCAGGGCGGCGAACAGGGCAAGGTGGCGCATCGGCGGACTCCGGCTAGGGGCGGTTTTCAGCAGGCTAGGCAGCACCGGGGGCACGATCAACCCGCGATTTCGTGAGGGGAACGCCACCGAAGGGCATGAAAAAAGGCGCATCCGAAGATGCGCCCCCGATCGCCGATGCCTGGATGCCTACTGCTGGCCCTGAAGATAGGCGATGATGTCGGCACGATCCTGCGGGTCCTTCAGGCCCGCGAAGGACATCTTGGTGCCCGACACGACGCCCTTGGGGTTTGCCAGGAATTCCTGCAGCGCCTCGGGCGTCCATTGCGGCGCCTCGGCCTTGTGCTCGACCATGGCGGGCGAATAGCTGAAGCCCGCGACTGCCGCGACCTCGCGGCCGACGACGCCGTTCAGATGCGGGCCGACGCCATCGGTGCCGTCCAGCTTGTGGCAGGCCTTGCACTTGCCGAAGTCCTTTTCGCCGGCCGCCACGTCGGCCGATGCCAGAAGCGCCGCGAAGTCGATCTGCTCCTCGGCGGCTTCCTCGCCGCCGCCGGCAGCTTCCTCGACCGGGATGCTGTAGGCTTGCGCGACTTCCTCACCCTCGCCGTGATGGGCTGCGCCCACGTGATACAGGCCGCTTGCCGCCCAGTTGGCAAGCATCAGGAACAGCAGCGCGCCGATCAGCGCGCCGGCGGCCTTGGTCACGGTCATGGTGTTGAACATCGCGTGCGATCCCCGCATTGGTAAGCTCGTCAATTCGACGGGTATCTATCCGCTTTCGCTTTGAAGGATCAAGGTATAGTTACCCGGCGACCAGTCAAAATTCGGACAGCGGGCCATGACGACCACCACAAACCGCATCGCCTTCCAGGGCGAGCCCGGCGCCTACAGCCACGAGGCCTGCCGCAAGGCCCGTCCCGGCATGGAGGCCCTGCCCTGCCGCACCTTCGAGGACGTGATCGAGGCGGTGCGCAGCCACCAGGCCGACCTTGCCATGCTGCCGGTCGAGAATTCGACCTATGGCCGGGTGGCCGACATCCACCACCTGTTGCCCGAATCCGGCCTGCACATCCTGGACGAGGCGTTTGTGCGGGTCCGCATCGCGCTGATGGCGCCGCCGGGCACCCGGTTGCAGGACGTGCGCCACGTCCGCGCGCATCTGGTGCTGATTCCGCAGGCGCGCGGCTTTTTGACGCGGCACGGGATCACCGCCGCCGCCTCGGCCGACAGCGCGGGCGCCGCCGCCGACCTGGCGCGCGACCGCACGCCGGGGATGGGCGTCATGGCCAGCGAACTGGCCGCCGAGATTTACGGGCTGGAGGTGCTGGCCCGCGACATCGAGGATCACCACCACAACACCACCCGCTTCCTGATCATGGGGCGGCAGCCCGATCACAGCCGCCGGTCCGACCGGATGCTGACCACCTTCGTCTTCCGGGTCCGCAACCTGCCCGCCGCGCTCTACAAGGCGATGGGAGGGTTCGCCACCAACGGCGTCAACATGACCAAGCTGGAAAGCTACATGGTGGACGGTGTCTTCACCGCGACGCAGTTCTATGCCGATGTCGAGGGGCACCCCGAAGACCCCGCGCTGCAACGCGCGCTGGAGGAGCTGCGCTATTTCACGTCGTCGCTGGACATGCTGGGCGTCTATCCCGCCGATCCGCTTCGCGAGGCGCAGCGCCAGACGGCCTAGGCCGCGCGCAAGTGCGTCACGAAATCGGCGATTCGCTGGTCGTACTTGCGATCCAGCTGCGACTTGCCAAGCTTGGCCGTCTGCAACAGAAGCCGCGCCCGCATGTTGCGGGGACGGACCTCGGTCTCGAACAGCAGGCGCGACTTGACGCGGCTCAGCGCGACGACGGTCAGATCGATCGACAGGTCGAACTGGTCCGAGTGGCCCGCGAAGGTCACGCGCGACGGCCGGTCGAAGCGCGTGACGTCCAGTCGGACGGACCGGCGCTGACCGCGCCAGTTGAAATCCAGCAGCCACCCCAGGCCCGTCCCCGGCTCTTGCGCGGGATCGATGCGCCGCACCGCCACGCCGCGCGCGGAAAGGGTCCGTTCGCTGCGGGAAAAATCGCCGGCGATGTCGAACAGGTCGGTCGCGGGAATATCGGAGTCGATGCGGGTCGAGAATTTCATTCGCGGTTAAACCATCCGGGGCATGTCTGCGGCGATCAGGCCGCGAACCATGCAGGTGATAATCCTACAACGGAAAGAACTTCAACCAGGAATAGAATAGCTTTCCTTGCCCTGTTGCAAGCAAGCACGCACCAGTCAATACTTTCAGGATAGTATTGGGATTTTGAATGCGCAAATCATTTAACCTGCCAAAATCAACAATCTGTGGTTGAGTGGCTGCCGGTCGGCCGATAGTCTGGCCATGGTGGCGCCTGCCGCGCCGGAAGATCTTTGGTCGGAGTTGTACATGCCGGACGGATCGGGCGAGATCGAGCTTTCCGTTCCCCCATCCGCCCCCCTGCACCAGACTGTCGTTCTGCGCATCCTCGCCACGACGGACATGCACATGAAGCTGCTGCCGCATGACTATCATTCAGGCCGTACCTGCACGCGCGGCAGCCTGGCGCAGGTGGCGTCGCTTGTGGACCAGCATCGCCGCAAGGCCCGCAACACGCTGCTGCTGGACAACGGCGACTTCCTTCAGGGCACGCCGCTGGGCGATCAGGCGGCGCTGACCGTCGGCAAGGGCCATCCGGCCATCGCCGCCATGAACCTGATGGGCTATGACGCCGCAGCCATCGGCAACCACGATTTCGCCTTCGGCCTGGATGTCCTGCAATGCGCCGCGCGGCAGGCCCGCTTTCCGTTCCTTGCTGCCAACCTGAGGATCAAGGGACGCCCGGATTTTCCCCGCTACACCATCCTTGCAAGGCGCGTCCTGTCCGAGACGGGCGAGCCCGCCTTGCTGAACATCGGGCTGGTGGGCTTCCTGCCGCCGCAGACAAGGGCGTGGAACACGGATCTGTCACGCCAGATCCGCTGCGACGACATTCTTGCCGTCGCGCGCCGGATCGTGCCCCGGATGCGGGCCGAAGGCGCAGACCTCGTCATCGCGCTGGCCCATAGCGGGATTTCCCCGCATCCCGGATCGGGAGGGGCCGAGAATGTCGCCGCGGACCTGGGCCGCCTCGAGGGCATCGACGCCATCGTGGCCGGCCACACGCATGAGGTCTTTCCCGGAGAGGGCGAAGCTTCAGGATCATTCGTCGATGCGATCGGCGGAACGCTGTCCGGCACACCCGCGGTCATGCCGGGATTTGGCGGCTCGCATCTGGGGGTGATCGACCTGTCGCTGGTGCGCGGGGCATCGGGGGAATGGCGGCTTGCGGGCGCGACATCTCGCTGCGAATCAGTCGGGAACCGGCTGTCCCCTGCCCCCGCCATCCTGCGCCTCGTGGCGAGTTCCCATCGCACGACGCTGTCGCGGCTTGCCACGCGGATCGGAACCAGCCAGCAGCGGATCAGCAGCTATTTCTCGCTGGTGGGCTTCGATCCCGCCCTCAGCCTGGTGAACATGGCGCAACGCTGGTTTGTCCGCAAAGCCCTGCAGGGAACGGCGGCCCAGGGGCTTCCCGTGCTGTCCGCCGCGGCGCCGTTCCGGGCGGGCGGGCGCGGCGGTCCCTTCCATTATACCGATGTGCCGGCGGGGCGGCTGCACCTCGGCAATCTCACGGACATCTATTCGTTCGCCAACCGGATCTGCGCCCTGCAGGTAAACGGCGCGGATCTGCGTAGCTGGCTGGAACGATCGGCCAGTCTGTTCAACCGCATCGATGCGGGCAGTCCCGACCAGCCTCTGATAGACCCGCGCTTCGCCGCCTATCAGTTCGACGTGATCGAGGGCCTGCGCTGGCGCATCGACCTGTCGCAACCCGCCGGCCATGCGCTTGACGGATCAGCCACGGGCAGCAGCCGTGTCCGCGACCTGACATGGCGCGGCCGTCCGCTGAACGACGAGGACCGCTTCGTCTTGGCGACCAACTCGTACCGGATGGCCGGCTGGGGGCTGTTTGCCTCGCTGACCGCCGGAAAGGCATCCATCATGCGTTCCGCCCCTCAGACGCGGGACGTGATCCGGAACTACCTGCGCCAGCGCCGCCATCTGTCGGTGGATCCCGATCCGGCCTGGCGGTTCGTGCCCATGCCGGGAACATCGGTGACGCTTGAAACCGGCCCCGCCGCTCTTTCCCTGCTGTCCCGGGTCGCCGCCCGCTGCGATCTGGACCTGGAACATGCCGGACGGACGGATGCGGGGTTCGCCCTTCTGCGTGTTCATCTTTGACGGGCTTGCATCGCCCGCGCAGCCGCACTATCTAGCACGCGAGAGGTTGGCGCGGGCAGGCGCCTCGCCAACCCGGTCAGGTCCGGAAGGAAGCAGCCGTAACGAGCCCCGCTTGGGTCGTTGTCCAGCCTCTCACCCATCTCCTTTTTTGCGTTAGTTCCGCCGTGCACTCGCCCCCACGCGATTGCTTTGCATGTTTGCATTTTTCGCCCTCTCATCTTTTCTTGGTTTGCAAATTTTCCCGATTGCGCTTTCCCGCACTGCCCCGCCTGACTACGCTGCCTGTGCATAACGGGGGGTGCCGCCATGAAGGACATTCTGCAGGAACTGGAAAACCGCCGTGGGCAGGCCCGGCTTGGTGGCGGCCAGCGGCGCATCGACGCGCAGCACGCCCGCGGCAAGCTGACGGCGCGGGAACGGATCGAACTGCTTCTGGACGAAGGCAGCTTCGAGGAGTTCGACATGTTCGTGGCGCACCGTTCCACCGATTTCGGGATGGAGGCCGACCGCCCCTATGGCGACGGCGTCGTGACCGGCTGGGGCACGATCAACGGACGCATGGTCTATGTGTTCTCGCAGGACTTCACCGTCTTCGGCGGCTCGCTGTCGGAAACCCATGCCCAGAAGATCTGCAAGATCATGGACATGGCGATGCAGAACGGCGCGCCGGTGATCGGGCTGAACGATTCGGGCGGGGCGCGTATCCAGGAAGGCGTGGCCTCGCTTGCGGGCTATGCCGACGTGTTCCAGCGCAATGTCCTGGCCTCGGGCGTGGTGCCGCAGATCAGCGTCATCATGGGACCCTGCGCGGGCGGCGCGGTCTATTCCCCGGCCATGACCGACTTCATCTTCATGGTGAAGGACACCTCCTACATGTTCGTGACCGGCCCCGACGTGGTCAAGACCGTCACCAACGAGGTGGTCACGGCCGAACAGCTTGGCGGCGCGTCCACCCATACCCGGAAATCTTCGGTCGCGGATGGCGCGTTCGAGGACGATGTCGAGGCTTTGACCGAAATCCGCCGCCTGTTCGACTTCCTGCCGCTGAACAACCGCGACAAGGCGCCGGTGCGCCCCTTCTTCGACGATCCCGCCCGGGTCGAGGAAAGCCTGGACACGCTGATCCCCGACAACCCGAACCAGCCCTATGACATGAAGGAGCTGATCGTGAAGGTCGCGGACGAGGGCGACTTCTACGAGATCCAGAAGGACTTCGCCGGCAATATCATCATCGGCTTCATCCGCATCGAGGGGCGCACCGTGGGCGTCGTCGCCAACCAGCCGATGGTGCTGGCGGGCTGCCTGGATATCGACAGCTCGCGCAAGGCCGCGCGTTTCGTGCGCTTCTGCGACGCCTTCGAGATCCCGATCCTGACCTTCGTGGACGTGCCGGGCTTCCTGCCGGGGACGGGTCAGGAATATGGCGGCGTCATCAAGCACGGCGCGAAGCTTCTGTTCGCCTATGGCGAGGCGACGGTGCCCAAGGTCACGGTGATCACGCGCAAGGCCTATGGCGGGGCCTATGACGTGATGGCCTCCAAGCACCTGCGCGGCGATTTCAACTATGCCTGGCCCACGGCGGAGATCGCGGTGATGGGCGCGAAGGGCGCGGTCGAGATCCTGTATCGCAGCGAGCTGGGAGACCCCGACAAGATCGCGGCCCGGACGCGCGACTACGAGGACCGCTTCGCCAACCCCTTTGTCGCGGCGGAAAAGGGCTTCATCGACGAGGTGATCCAGCCGCATTCCACCCGCAAGCGGGTGGCCCGCGCGCTTGCCAGCCTGCGCACCAAGCGGCTGTCGAACCCGTGGAAGAAACACGACAACATTCCCCTGTAAGTTCCGGGATTTCAACCGTGCCGCACAAACGCGTGAATGATGCAGGCCAGCCACAGGGCAAGGGACATTTGTCCGCGGCCGGCCTGGCTGCCTGTCTGATCACGGACGGCATCGCTATCATCGCCACCGGGGCGGTGCAGCAAGACATCCCCCAGAACCCGAGCAGACGGGCGCCAGAGCGCCCGCTTTACAGGAGCGTGACAGTATGTCGAAAAAAATCATCCTCAGCCTCGTGCTGGTTTCGGCTTTCGCTGCGTGCCAGCGCCAGGCAGCAGAGCCCGAGGTCTATGTGCCCACCCCCAACCCGGTCACGACCGAGCCGGTCTACACCAGCAAGTACGGCTCGTAAGACCGACCGGCTGACATCACGCGGGCGGTTCGGCTGCCCGCGCCTTCCCGGCCCGGCGCAGCCCCGCCCCCAACGCAGGGGCACATCATGCTGAAGCACCGAGGCTTTCCGGGACGCCTTCCCGGCACCGATTTCCAGTTCGTCATCCGCCGCGAGAATCGCAAGAAGGGCGCGACGCCGATCACCCGGCGCGAACGCTATCGCGACCGCAAGGCGGCCGACCGCCGCGCCGACGCGGGCTTCCTGGCCGCCCTGATCGAGCATTTCGGCGAGGAACCCTTTGTCCGCGGCAACCTTGACGCCGGCCGCCTGGGCTGGCTGATCGGCCGCGAGGTCAAGCCTGTCGGCGCTTTCGATCCCGCCGATTACGAGCAGTTGCTGCAGGTCGACATGGCCGCCGCCGAAGCCTCCTTCCCCGAGCTTTTCGCCCCCGACAGCCCACCCGACTTCGGCTGGGACGACGAGGCGTGGGACGACGGCGACGAGGACGACGAAACGGACCGTCGATGATGCGCGACTTGCTGCCTAGGGCATTGATCTCACACGCATGTCAATTTGACCTTCCTTGTTGCTATGCGATAGTCGTTCACGACCTTTCACCGGCCGATGAAACGGCCCACAATACAGGCAATACCTTATGCAGACCTCGACGTTCACCCGCATTGCTGGCGGCGCTTTCCTTCTTCTCGGCCTGGCTGCCTGCGACCAGGGCTATGGCGCGGGCGGCATCTCGCCCGACGCGCAGCGCGCGGCAGGCGGCGCCGTCGCCGGTGCCGTCATCGCCAAGGCATTGGACGAGGACATCGCGACCGGCGCGGCTGTCGGCGCCGTGGGTGGCGCGCTGTGCGACGACGCAGGCGTCTGCCAGCGTCGTTACTGAACCTGACCGGCTGGTCCGGCGTTCCGGTCCAGCCACTCATTCGACAGGAAGACAGACATGTCCAAGTTCCTTGCCCTTGCCGCACTGGTCGGCGCGACCGCCGTTGCCGGCTGCACCCAGGGCATCAACCCGACCGATACCGACCGCGCCCTTATCGGTGCCGGTGTCGGCGCGACCATCGCCAGCGTCGGCGGTGAAAACGTCGTCAAGGGCGCGGCCCTCGGCGGTGCAGCAGGCGTGCTGTGCGACGACGTGCGGCTTTGCCAGTAACGACCTGATCGCGGCACGCGGCGCGCGTCCCGATTCCCTTTTCGCCGCCCGGGGCCCTGCGCTCTCGGGCGGCTTTTTCATGTCTGGCCGGGGGGGCCCATGTTCAAGAAGATCCTGATCGCCAACCGGGGCGAGATCGCCTGCCGCGTCATCAAGACCGCCCGCAAGATGGGCATCGCGACGGTTGCCGTCTATTCCGACGCCGACCGCAACGCGCTGCACGTCAGGATGGCCGACGAAGCCGTCCATATCGGCCCGCCCCCCGCGAACCAGTCCTATATCGTGATCGACCGGATCATGGACGCGATCCGCCAAACCGGCGCCGAGGCCGTCCACCCCGGCTATGGCTTCCTGTCCGAGAACATGAAGTTCGCCGAGGCGCTGGAGCGCGAAGGGATCGTCTTTGTCGGCCCGCCCTCCTCGGCCATCGAGGCCATGGGCGACAAGATCACGTCGAAAAAGCTTGCCCAAGAGGCGGGCGTGTCCACCGTGCCGGGCTACATGGGCCTGATCGCGGATGCCGAGGAAGCGGTGCGCATCAGCGGCCAGATCGGCTATCCGGTGATGATCAAGGCGAGCGCGGGCGGCGGCGGCAAGGGGATGCGCATCGCCTGGAACGACCAGGAGGCGCGCGAGGGCTTCGAGTCGTCGAAAAACGAGGCGGCCAGCAGTTTCGGCGACGACCGCATCTTCATCGAGAAGTTCGTGACCCAGCCCCGCCACATCGAGATCCAGGTCCTGGCCGACAGGCACGGCAACGCGGTCTATCTGCACGAACGGGAATGCTCCATCCAGCGCCGCAACCAGAAGGTCATCGAGGAAGCGCCCTCTCCCTTCCTGGACCCCGCGACGCGCAAGGCCATGGGCGAGCAGGCCGTGGCCCTGGCCAAGGCCGTGGGCTATACCAGCGCCGGCACGGTGGAGTTCATCGTGGACGGGGCGAAGAACTTCTACTTCCTGGAGATGAACACCCGGTTGCAGGTGGAACATCCCGTCACCGAACTGATCACCGGCATCGACCTGGTGGAACAGATGATCCGGGTCGCGGCGGGCGAACCCCTGCCTTTTGCGCAAGCGGACCTGACCATCAACGGCTGGGCCATGGAAAGCCGCCTTTACGCCGAAGATCCGTATCGCAACTTCCTGCCCTCGATCGGGCGGCTGACCCGCTACCGCCCCCCGGCCGAGGTCGCGGACGAGGCCCATGTGGTCCGCAACGACACCGGCGTCTTCGAGGGCGGCGAGATCAGCATGTTCTATGACCCGATGATCGCCAAGCTCTGCACCTGGGCGCCGTCGCGCGGCGAGGCCATCGAGGTGATGCGGGTCGCCCTGGACGAGTTCGAGGTCGAAGGGATCGGCCACAACCTGCCCTTCCTGTCGGCAGTCATGGACCATCCGAAGTTCGTCGCGGGCGACATCACCACCGCCTTCATCGCCGAGGAATACCCCGAGGGCTTCGGCGGCGCGACCTTGCCCGAGGACGAACTGGCCCGCGTGGCGGCGGCGGCATCGGCCATGCACCGCGTGGCCGAGATCCGGCGCACCCGGATCAGCGGTCGGTTGGACAATCATGAACGCCGGGTGGGCGAGAACTGGGTGGTTTTCGTCAACGGGCAGGAAATTCCCGTCAAGATCCGTGCCGACCGTGAGGGCGCGACAGTCGCCGTGAACGGCCGCGACCTGCGCGCCGAAAGCGACTGGAAACCGGGTCAGACCCTTGCCCGGCTGACGGTCGATGGCCGCCCGCTGGTGATGAAGGTCGACAAGATCCCCGCCGGGTTCCGCCTGCGCACGCGCGGCGCCGACCTCAAGGTCCAGGTCCGCCGCCCCCGCACCGCGGAACTGACCCGGCTGATGCCCGAGAAACTGCCGCCTGACACCTCGAAATTCCTGCTCTGCCCGATGCCGGGGCTGGTGGTGCGCGTGAACGTGGCCGCCGGCGACGAGGTTCAGGAAGGCCAGGCCCTTGCCACGGTCGAGGCGATGAAGATGGAAAACATCCTGCGCGCCGAACGGCGGGGCGTAATCAAGGCGGTGAACGCCGAGGCGGGCCAGAGCCTCAAGGTCGATGACGTGATCATGGAATTCGAATAGCCGCGCAGGTCCCGGATGCCCCCCTTCGACCAATATCTCAGCCCCCAGGCGCAGCAGGCGGTCATCGCCGGGCTGTTCCTGGCCATCGGCTGGTGGGTCGTGGCGCTTCAGAACCGCAGGCGCGATGCCAACCTGCGGGCCGAACGCGTGCGCGACGTGCAGCGGGCGGTGTTTGCCGAGATCCGGGCCTATCTGGCGGTGCTGAAGCGCGACAACGTGGGCGAATACGGGGCCCGGATCAAGGATCGCATCCTGACCGAGAAAGGCTTCTTCCCGGTCATCCCGACCGAGCATAACGACGCCGTCTTCCGCGCGATCATCGGCGACATTCACGTGCTGCCGCGCGACACGGTCGATCCGGTGGTGCTGTACTACAGCCAGTTGAACGCCATCGCGGCGATGATCAGCGATTTGCGGGAACTGGATGTCGCGAAGATCGGGGCCGAGCGCGCGGCCGGGATGTATCACGACTACATCTCGATGAAGATCGAGGCCTTGGAACTGGGGGAACAGGCGCTGGAGGCAATCGGCGCCAATCTGAACGGCCGGGGCAAGTCTTACCGGAAGACGATCAATAACCCGGCTTCGGGCCGGTTCGGCCAGTGATCGGGGGCGGGTTGTAGGATGTCGTGCTCATGTCGAACCTCCAAGTCCTTCGCCCCGAATATAGGGGGCAGCGTCCGGGTTTTCAACGCTTATGGCACCATCCCCGCCCGGCCGATCTCCTGTCGGCGCAAGGGCAGCTTGTCGATGGCGCGGCTGATCTCGCGCACGTCCCAAGGCAGCGGGCGGCGTTGCTTGACCTGCCCGTCCTTGTCGATGATGACCAGGGAAAAGCCGCGCGGATGCAACTGCCGCCGCCAGGTGCTGTTCGCCCCCGGATCGCTGTCGGTGATGACCACCACGTCGCGTTCGATCAGCGCCTGGTCCCCCGCCTCCAGCGCACGCATCTGTTCGCGGAACGCCGGATCGTTCGGAGTATCGGCAAAGACCACGACCGGCCGGGCGCTCCACAGGAAGTCGTCCGGCATCGCCTCCGCCGCCGACAGGATGCGCAGGTCTGGCCGCGCGTGCTCGGGCTCGGGCGCCGCAAGCTCCTCGGGGCTGGCGGGCTGCGGCTCGACCCTGGGCGGGGGCGCCTCCCTTGCCGGACCCATGGCTGCGACCAGCATCGCAACTAACAGCAATTTCAACTTCATCGGCACCCCTTCCTGCCCTGAATATAGGGCAGCCCGCGCCGTGCGAAAGGATGGATCATGACGAAACCCACGCTGGACGACTGGCAGAAGCTTGCGGCGAAGGAACTGAAGGGCAAGGGTCCCGACAGCCTGACCTGGAACACGCTGGAAGGCATTCCGGTCAAGCCCCTTTACACCGAGGCCGATCTGGAGGGCCTGGACCACCTGGGCAGCCTGCCCGGCATCGCGCCCTTCACCCGCGGCCCGCGCGCGACAATGTATGCGGGCCGTCCCTGGACCATCCGCCAATACGCGGGCTTTTCCACGGCCGAGGAATCGAACGCCTTCTACCGCAAGGCGCTTGCGGCGGGGCAGCAGGGCGTGTCGGTCGCCTTCGACCTGGCGACGCACCGGGGCTATGACAGCGACCATCCGCGCGTGGTGGGCGATGTCGGCAAGGCGGGCGTCGCCATCGATTCGGTCGAGGACATGAAGATCCTGTTCGACGGCATTCCGCTGGACAAGGTGTCCGTGTCGATGACCATGAACGGCGCGGTGATCCCGATCCTGGCCAACTTCATCGTGACCGGAGAGGAACAGGGCCATTCGCGCGCGGTCCTGTCGGGCACGATCCAGAACGACATCCTCAAGGAGTTCATGGTCCGCAACACCTACATCTATCCGCCCGAACCCTCGATGCGGATCATCGCGGACATCATCGAATACACGTCCCACGAGATGCCGAAGTTTAACTCGATCTCGATCTCCGGCTATCACATGCAGGAAGCGGGCGCGAACCTGGTGCAGGAACTGGCCTACACGCTGGCCGACGGGCGCGAATACGTGCGCGCGGCGCTGAGCGCGGGCATGGACGTGGACCAGTTCGCAGGAAGGCTGTCCTTCTTCTTCGCCATCGGCATGAACTTCTTCATGGAGATCGCCAAGCTGCGCGCCGCGCGGCTGCTGTGGCACCGGATCATGTCGGATTTCCAGCCGAAGAAGGCGTCGTCCCTGATGCTGCGGACGCATTGCCAGACCTCGGGCGTGTCGTTGCAGGAACAGGACCCGTACAACAACGTGGTCCGCACCGCTTACGAGGCGATGTCGGCGGCTCTTGGCGGCACGCAGTCGCTGCACACCAACGCCCTGGACGAGGCCATCGCCCTGCCGACGGAATTCAGCGCGCGCATCGCGCGGAACACCCAACTGATCCTGCAGGAGGAGACCGGCATCACCCATGTCGTCGATCCCCTGGCCGGGTCCTATTACGTCGAGAGCCTGACGGCCGAGCTGGCCGAGAAGGCCTGGGCCCTGATCGAGGAGGTCGAGGCGATGGGCGGCATGACCAAGGCCGTCGCCTCGGGGATGCCCAAGCTGAGGATCGAGGAAACCGCCGCCCGCCGCCAGGCCCAGATCGACCGGGGCGAGGAGGTGATCGTCGGTGTCAACAAGTACCGCAAGGACCGCGAAGACCCGATCGACATCCTGGACATCGACAACATGAAGGTCCGCGATGCCCAGATCGCGCGCCTGAACCGCATCCGTTCGACGCGCGACGAGGCCGCAGCCCAGGCCGCGCTTGACGAGATCAGCCGCCGCGCCCGCGAGGGCGGTAACCTGCTGGAGGCCGCCGTCGAGGCCGCCCGCGCCCGCGCAACCGTCGGAGAGATCAGCATGGCGATGGAAAGGGAATGGGGCCGTCACCGGGCCGAGGTGAAGACCCTGGCCGGTGTCTATGGGGCGGCCTACGAGGGTGACGAAGGGTTTGCCGCGATCCAGCGGGACGTGGAAACCTTTGCCGAGGAGGAGGGCCGCCGCCCCCGGATGCTGGTGGTCAAGATGGGCCAGGACGGCCATGACCGGGGCGCCAAGGTGATCGCCACGGCATTCGCCGACATCGGCTTCGACGTGGACGTCGGCCCGCTGTTCCAGACGCCCGAGGAAGCGGCGCAGGATGCGGTGGACAACGACGTGCATGTGGTGGGCATCAGTTCCCAGGCGGCGGGGCACAAGACGCTGGCGCCGAAGCTGATCGAGGCGCTGAAGGCGCAGGGCGCCGGGGACATCCTGGTCATCTGCGGCGGCGTGATCCCGCAGCAGGACTATGACTATCTGCGGCAGGCGGGCGTGAAGGCGATCTTCGGGCCGGGGACGAACATTCCCACCGCTGCCGCCGACATCCTGCGGCTGATCCGGGAAAGCCGGGCGGCTTAAGCTTTGCGTCCCGCGGTGGCCGGGGGACTTCACGTCCCCCGGAACCCCCTGTGGGATATTTGGACCAAGGCAAAGGACATTGCCTTGACTTCGCGGCTGTGAAACCTTGCGCGCGGCAGCAAGGGACAGGCGGATGGACGAGCCGGAGATCAAGCAGATCATCTGCATCAAGTGGGGCACGAAGTTCGGGCCGGAATATGTCAACCGCCTGCACGGGATGATCAGCCGCAACATCACCCCGCCCTTTCGGCTGTTCTGCTTTACCGATGACGGCGCGGGCCTGCATCCCGATATCGCCGTGAGACCGCTGCCGGTCTTCGAATACCGGGTGCCCGTCAACACGCGGGGCAAATGGCCCAAGTCTCGGTTGTGGGGGGATCTGGGCGATGTGACGGGCGTGGTGCTGTTTCTGGACCTGGACGTCATCATCACCGGAAACCTGGACCCGTTCTTCACCTTCGGCGATCCCGACGACACGATCCTGGGGCGCAATCCGAACACGCCGCTGGAAAAGTTGGGGCAGACGTCCGTCTATCGGATGCGGGTGGGCAAGCTGGCGCCGCTGCAGGACATCTTTCGCGCCGATCCGCAGGCCGTGGCGGACAAGTACAAGTACGAGCAGCGTTTCGTCACCCGCAACGCGCCGGGCGGCGTCAAGTTCTGGCCGCGCGGCTGGCTGGCACATTTCCGGATGCATTCGGTCCCGCCCTTTCCGCTGAACTACCTTCGCGAACCGAAGGTGCCGAAGAACAGCCGGATCGTGATCTTCGCGGGCAACCTCAACCCGCCGGATGCCATTGCGGGCCGGTGGCACGAGGACGAGCGGCACCGCCCGCCGCTGGATCACCTGCGCGCCGCCCTTGGCCCGGGGCGCCGGGAAAGCCTGTCCAAGCACCTGCGCCACTACCTGCTGCCCGCCACCTGGGTCAAAGACCTGTGGCGCGAGTGAGATGAGCCTGCCGCGCGCGCCGGACCGCCTGTCGGACGAGATGGCGGCGGCCATCGGCCACGCCATATCGGCCTTCGGCTTTCTGGAGGAGGCGTTGAAGCGCGCGATCTTTTCGCTGACCCGCCAGGAACTGGGGGCGGAGGTCAGCGACAAGGCACTGCAGCAATGGCTGCGGCGGATGGAGGAGATCGCCGACGACACCCTGGGAACCCTGATCGACAGCTTTGCCGCCGCGATGAAGCAATCTGGCATCGAAGGACGACAGCCCCTGGCCGAGGATTTGCGCATGATCCGCCTGAAGCGGAACCTGCTGTGCCACGCCTCGTGGCGTCCCGGCGGCAAGCCGGGTTTCTGGCACCCCACCTTCATCAACACGCGCGGCGAGCGTTACCCCGACGACATGGACGCCGCTGCCGTCCATGCCATCCATGCCGATACCTTGCGGGCGGCGCGGCGGGTCGTGTCCATCATGCGGGACACCGGAATCCATGGCGAATGGGCCGGATTCGACGATCGCGAGGGGGGCGATGCCTGACTCCGTTGCATGAGGCCGCCCGGCGCGCTAACAGCAGGCGACGTTAGACAAGAGGCCCTTATGTCGTCCCCCCTTCGCCTGGGTATCGCCGGGCTCGGCACCGTCGGGATCGGTGTCGTCAAGATCGTCCAGAAACACGCCGATCTTCTGGCGCTCCGGACGGGCCGCCCCGTGTCGATCACCGCCATCAGCGCCCGCGACAGGCGCAAGAACCGCGACGCCGACCTGTCCTCCTACCGGTGGGAGGACGATCCGATGGCCGTCGCGACCGCCGGCGACGTGGACGTCTTCGTCGAACTGGTGGGCGGCGACAGCGGCATCGCCAAGGACAGCATCGAGGCGGCCCTGCGGTCGGGCAAGGACGTCGTCACGGCCAACAAGGCGCTGCTGGCGGTCCATGGCCAGGCGCTTGCCGAACTGGCCGAGGGCCTGGGCCGCACCCTGCGGTTCGAGGCAGCGGTGGCGGGCGGCATCCCCGTCATCAAGGCGATGACGGAATCACTTGCCGGCAACGAGATACGCCGCGTCATGGGCGTGATGAACGGCACCTGCAACTATATCCTGACGCGGATGGAAAGCGCGGGCCTGCCCTACGCGGACGTGTTCGAGGAAGCCCGCCAGCTTGGCTATCTGGAGGCCGACCCGACCCTGGACGTGGGCGGCATCGACGCAGGCCACAAGCTGTCGATCCTGTCTGCCATCGCCTTCGGCACGCAGGTCAATTTCGACGCGGTCGAGATCGAGGGGATCGAGCGCGTCAGCATCGACGACATCCGCCGCGCCGCCGACATGGGCTATCGCATCAAGCTGCTGGGCGTGGCGCAGATGACGCCGCGCGGGCTGGAACAGCGCATGTCCCCCTGTCTTGTCCCCGCCGACAGTCCCTTGGGTCAGCTCATGGGCGGCACCAACATGGTCGTGGTCGAGGGCGACAGCGTCGGCCAGATCGTCCTGCGCGGCGCAGGCGCGGGCGAAGGCCCGACGGCCAGTGCCGTCATGTCCGACGTGATCGAGATCGCGCGCGGCGTGCAGTTGCCGGTCTTCGGCCAACCGGCGGCCAGCCTGAAAGCCGCGCAGCCCGCGCGCACGGCCGTTCCGGCGGCCTACTACATGCGGCTGGAACTGCAGGACAAGCCGGGCGCGCTTGCCAAGGTCGCGACCGTCCTGGGTGAGGCCGGGATTTCGATCGACCGGATGCGCCAGTATGGCCAGCACAGCCCCGAAAGCGTTCCGGTCCTGGTGGTCACCCACAAGACCACGCCCGAGGCCATCGACTTCGCCATCGAGGCGCTGCCGCGCACGGGCGTCCTGGTCAGCGATCCGGTCGAGTTGCGGATCGAGGAAGTCTGAAGGGCACCTCGATTCTTTAGCTTTTCCGGCTGCGGGTAGCGGGCGGGCGGCTCGAAATGGGCGTGATGCAGCCCGTCAGCGCCCTTGCGCGCTATGGGGTCATTGATGCTTTGCCTGTCGCGCGCGGCGTTTCGTGCCGCACGACTTGGTTTCCGCGCCCTGGTGTCAGCCCGGGCACGGGTTCAGACGGCTCAACTGGCCGAGGCGGCGCATGTTGTAAGCCAGGTTCTTCATCCCGATCTTTGCCTTCGCCCGCACCATGCCGATCGTCCGCACCAGTGTGCCGCCCATCTCGTTGGCTTGCGCGCCGAAGACATGCTCGACCCGTGCGCGCACCGAAGATCTGGTCCGGTTGCTGCCTTGGCTTGCTCGGTCAGCGGCTTGCCGCGCTTGCCCTTGCGGTGGATGTGGCTCTTCAGCTTGCACGCGCAGAGCCTGGCTTCCATGTCCTCGGAGCGATAGGCCGGATTGGCCCCGACACCCGCGCCGGTGTTGCCCCGCGTCAGCAGGTGGTCCACCGCCTGGCTGTCGTGCAGGGCGGCATCGCTGACATGGTAACGCCGCACCAGCTTGTGCTTCCTGTCCATACTCACATGGTTCTTGTAGCCATAGTGGGATTTCCCGTGCTTACTCGTCGGGAAAACAGTCCCCCAGACTGTTTTCTGATCCTCCTCGCTCCAGCGGGCATCAACGTCCTTCTGTGACCGCTTGGCCGGGTGGTCCGCCCAATCCTCAGGAACCTTTTACCGCTCTTGATTGCCTGGTTTTCATCACGCGTATTATGGTTGCGCGGCACCGGGACGATGGAGGCATCAAGGATCTGCCCGCCCCGCGCGATATAACCTTGTCGCGCAAGATAGCCGTCGAACTGCTTGAACAGCATCTCCACCACGCCTGCCTGCGCCAACGCCTCGCGATAAAGCCAGACCGTCTTGGCATCGGGCACCCGGTCCTCAAGCCCGAGGCTGAGGAACCGTCCTGGCCGACAGCCGATCACGCACCTGGTATTCGATCTGGTCGTCGGACAGGTTATAGAGCGCGCTCAGCACCAGCGTCTTGAACATCAGAACGGCGTCCATGGGCTTGCGCCAGACCCGCTCAAGGATGGGGCGAAACTCCTCCCGTGCCGCCACGGCGTTGATCTCGACCAGGGGATCCTTCTTGGTGTCCAGGCTCGCATAGCGGTCCGAAAGATCAAAAAACCCATCTGCACCATCGTCAAGCTCCAGCAGCCGAAAGCCCTGTGCGTCCTGCCCCGGCGGCCCGGTTAGCGCAATTTTTCCAGGTGCCCTGAAAAAGGAAAGGGGGCCGCAAGGCCCCGCTTCGTTCCAAGGCGGAAAGCCTCAGCTTCCCGCGATGATCCGCACATAGTTGCGCGTTTCGCGATAGGGGGGGATGCCGCCGTATTTCTGCACCGCGCCCGGTCCCGCGTTATAGGCCGCCAGCGCAAGGCGCCAGTTGCCGAACTGGTTGTACATCATCCGAAGATAGCGTGCCCCGCCGTTCAGGTTCTGCACGGGATCATTGGGGTTCACCCCCAGCTTCGCCGCCGTTCCGGGCATCAGCTGCGCAAGGCCGGTCGCACCCTTGTGGGACCGGGCCCGCGGGTTCCAGCCCGATTCCTGCTGGACCAGACGCAGGAACAGATCCTCGGGGATACCGTGCTGGCGGGCGGCCGCGCGGGCGTGGGGGATGAAGTCGCTGCGCTTGCCGCGATAGGCGGGAATGTTCGCGGAAAGCTGGATTTCCACCGAACTGGTGCTGCGCCCCCTGGGCTGCAGCCGCGCCGATTGCTGGTATTGCCCGGCCAACCGCGAATCCATCAGCCGCGTCTGGCGGGCGAACTGCTCGGCGCGCGATTTCGATGAACTGCCCGACAGGCGCAGCCCCTCGGCCCCGGCGGGAACCGCGATTCCCGCGATCAGGACCGCGCACAGACCCGCCTTGATGGTTGGGATGAATTTCATGTCCCCGCCCTCGTTGTTTTGGGTTTTGAGGGGACTATACAGATTTCGGGGCCCGTCGCCAGCATCGCTTTTCAGACAGGCCGGGGCACGTCGGCGCCAAAGCGCCTATTTGCATCGAGAAGGGCCCTGCGCTAGACCGTTCGCCAAGAAACACAGTGCAAGGAGCCCGCCATGGCAGGCAGCGTCAACAAGGTCATCCTGATCGGCAATCTGGGCCGCGACCCCGAAATCCGCACCTTCCAGAACGGCGGCAAGGTCGCGAATCTGCGGATCGCAACCTCGGAACAGTGGAAGGACCGCAACACGGGCGAGCGCAAGGAACGGACCGAATGGCACAGCGTCGCCATCATGTCCGAGGGCCTGGTCAACGTGGTCGAGCGTTTCCTGAAGAAGGGCAGCAAGGTCTATATCGAGGGCCAGCTGGAAACCCGCAAATGGCAGGACCAGTCCGGCCAGGACCGCTACGCGACCGAGGTCGTGCTGCGCGGCTTCAACAGCACCCTGCAGATGCTGGACGGACGCGACGGCGGCTCGGGCGGCGGCCGTGACAGCGGCGGCGGCTTCGGGGGCGGCGGGTATGACGACTACGATCGCGGCGGCTCGTCGAGCAGCGGCGGCGGCGGCAGCCAGGGTGGCGGCAGCCGCAGCGACTATGACGACGAAATTCCGTTCTGATCCTGTCGCGGGGCGCGGCTAGCGCGCGTCCCGCAACACCTGTTCCAGCAGGTCCGCCTTCACGTCGTCGCTGACAAAGGCCTCGCCGATGCCGCGCGCCAGGACGAAGCGCAACTGGCCGTCCACGACCTTCTTGTCCTGCCCCATCAGCGCGATCAGCGCGGCGTCGTCGGGCAGATCGCCCGGAATGTCACGGATGGCTGCGGGCATCCCCATTTCCCGCAGATGCGCAAGCACGCGCGACGGCGCTTCCTGGCTGCACAGCCCCATGCGGGCCGACAGGTCGAAGGCCAGCACGCAGCCGATCGCCACGCCCTCGCCATGCAGAAGGCGGCTGGAATAGCCGGTGGCCGATTCCAGCGCGTGGCCGAAGGTATGGCCCAGGTTCAGCAGCGCGCGTTCGCCTTGCTCGGTTTCGTCGCGGGTGACGATGCCCGCCTTCATCGCGACCGAATGCGCGACGGCGTGCTGGCGCAGCGCCATGTCGTCGCGCAGGCGGGGGGCATTGACCTCCAGCCACTCGAAGAAGTCCGCGTCCCCCAGCAGGCCGTATTTCGCGACCTCGCCATAGCCCGCAAGGAAATCGCGCGGCGTCAGCGTGTCCAGCACCGCGATGTCGGCCAGAACCAGCGAGGGCTGGTGAAAGGCGCCGATCAGGTTCTTGCCGTGCTGACTGTTGATGCCGGTCTTGCCGCCGACGCTGCTGTCCACCTGCGCCAGAAGCGTCGTGGGGATCTGCACGAAGCGAACGCCCCGACGCAGGATCGCCGCCGCAAAGCCCACCAGATCGCCGATCACGCCCCCGCCAAAGGCGATGACGATGTCCCGCCGCTCGACCCGGTGTTCCAGCAGCCATTCGACGCAGGTGGTCAGGTGCGGCCAGCTTTTCGTGGATTCGCCGGGCGGCAGCACCAGGGCCTCGGACACGATGCCCTGCGCCGCCAGTGCCGCCTGGAGGCGCTTCAGGTGCAGCCCCGCCACGGTCTCGTCCGTCACGATGGCAACGCGCGGACGGCGCAGCAAGGGCGCGATCTCCTCGCCCGCGCGGTCGATCAGACCGGCGCCGATGCGGACGTCATAGGCGCGGTCGCCCAAGGGCACATGAACGGTGACGGGTTGGGGATGGCTGGTCATGGCGTCTCGATCACTAGGGCGGGGTCGGCGTCGCGGATCGCGTCCAGAAGCCGCGCGGTGGCGGCGTCCACGCTGTCGCCGGGGCGCGCGGGAAAGGTCAGTTCGGCCAGGGCGTAGGTCGGCTCGCGTTCGGCAAGAAGGCGGGCCAGGGTGCCCTTGGGATCGGCGGTCTTCAGCAGGGGCCGGGTCGTGCGCTGCCGCACCCGGTGCCACAGCGTGTCCAGGTCGCAGGCCAGCCAGACCGACAGGCCCGCCGCCCTGATGGCCGCCCGGTTGCGTTCTTGCATCCAGGCGCCCCCGCCGGTCGAGATCACGCGCGGCGATTCCTTCAGGATGCGCGCGATGACCTGCGCCTCGCGGTCGCGGAAGAACGGCTCTCCGTCGCGGGCGAAAATCTCGGAGATGGACATGGCCGCCGCCGTTTCGATCTCGACATCCGAATCGGTGAAGGGGACGTGCAGCCGCCGGGCCAGTTCCGTCCCGAGGGCGGTCTTGCCCGCCCCCATCATTCCAACCAGCACGATATGGCGCCTCAGGCGCTGGCGCATAAACAACCCCCGTTCATTGGCCCGACTGAATGGCGTGATCTTTCGGAAAATGCCATATATATTCCGGCCAAGCCGGCGAAAGACCGGCTGAATGTAGCGAACAACGACGAACGAGGCGAATTTCGATGCGGCTGCTCAAGGTTCTGGTGGTGCTGATTCTGGCTGCGGTGATCGGCCTGGTGGGATACGCCTATTTCGGCGACATGCAGCCGGTCCGGTCCGAGGTGCGCAGCCCCATCGCCGGCGCGCCTGCGGCACCCGCCGCCGGGACGGAAACCGAGTGAGCGTGCGCCTGCTGCCCGTGGCCGTTGCGCTGGCGCTGGCCTGGCCTGCCCAGGGCCAGCAGCCGCTGTCGGCCAGCGACTGGCTGTCGGGCAGCGTGCGCGGGCCAGATCGCGAAAGCTCGGCCTGGAGGCCGGGCGACAAGCCGCCCCCCGACGTGCCCGGCGCCCCCGGCCCCAAGCCCGTCGCCGCGACCGGAGAGGTCGGCTCGGTCCAGGTCACCCGGCTGGGCAACGGCAATCCCGACGCCGTGGGCCTGAAGACCCCCCGCAAGGCCGGCCTTCCGCCGGATCTGTGGGAAGGCAGCACCACCACCGCCCTGGCCGAGATGATCCTGCGCACACCTGCCCGGCTGCCCGCGATGAACGCGCTGCTGGATCGCGTGCTGACCACGCAGTTCGCCCCGCCAACGCAGGCTGACGCCCCGCAGGGCGCATTGTTCCTGGCGCGCGCCGACCGGCTGCTGGATGCGGGCGCCGTGGACCGGGCGCAAGCGCTGCTGATCGCCGCCGGACCCAGCAATCCCGAAATCTTCCGCCGCCTGTTCGACATCGCCCTGCTGGAAGGGGACGAGGGCCGGGCTTGCGACATCATGAACACCACTCCCGGCATTGCGCCCAGCTTTGCCGCGCGCATCTTCTGCCTTGCGCAGACCGGCGACTGGGCCGCCGCCGCCATCAGCCTGCACGGGGCCGAGACGCTGGGCCTGCTGGACCAGCGGCAGGCGGTGCTGCTGACGCATTTCCTGGACGACGCCTATGTGGACAGCGGCGAGGCGCTGCCCGCCCCAGACCGCATGACGCCCCTGGACTTCCGCATCCACGAGGCGATCGGCCAGCCGCTGCCGACATCGGCCCTGCCGATCGCCTTTGCCCATTCCGACCTGCGGATGAACAATGGCTGGAAGGCGCGGCTGGAAGCGGCCGAGCGTCTTGCCCGCGCCGGCGCCATTGCGCCCAACATGCTGCGCGCACTTTACAGCGAACAGAAGCCCGCGGCCTCGGGCGGGGTCTGGGAACGCGCGGGCGCCATGCGCACCCTGGAGGCCGCCCTGGCCGGGGGCGACCCCTCGCCCGCCCTGCCCCACGCCTTTGACCAGTTCCGCGGCGCCGGCATGGCGGATGTCCTTGCCGCCATGGTTGCCGCCGACCTTCCCGAGGGCGGCGAGGGACGCTCGGCCGAGATCGCCGTCTGGCTGCGCCAATGGCAGGGCCTGCCGACGCCGGTGCCGCTGGTTCTGGACCCGGCGCTGAAAGCCGATGGCGTGCAGCCCCCCGACACCCAGAAGGGCGAGGCCCTGCTGGCCGCCATGGCAGACGTGGATGCGGGGCTTGACGGCGACCTGCCCCGCGCGGGACGCGGCCTTGCGATGATCCGCGCGCTGGGGCTGTCGGCCGAGGCCGATCTGGCGGCGGCGCAACTGTCGCTGCTGCCGGTGATGCGGGTCGCGCCATGATCGCCGATCACCGCGCCATCTCGGCCTTTCTGGATGCCAAGGCTGCCGAGTCCGGTTCGGCGCAGAATACGATGCTGGCCTATGGGCGCGACCTGCGCGACCTGTCGGACTGGCTGGCTGCCCGCCGCGCGACGCTTGCCGACCTGACCCGCGAACGGGTCGAGGACTATCTGACCCATTGCGACGCACAGGGTCTGTCGCGAGCGACGCGCGCACGGCGGCTGTCCTCGATCCGGCAGTTCTCGCGCTTCGCGCTGGAGGAAGGCTGGCGCGAGGACGACCCCGCCATCCGCATCGTGGGCCCGGGAAAGGCCAAGCGCCTGCCCAAGACCCTTGGCCGGGACGAGATCGAGGCCCTGCTTGCCGCCGCCCCCCAGATCGGGCGCAGCGAGACAGAACAGGCGCGCAACCTGTGCCTTATCGAACTGCTTTATGCGACCGGGATGCGCGTCAGCGAACTGGTGTCGCTGCCCGTCGCGGCGTGCCGGGGCGATCCGCGCGTGCTGCTGATCCGGGGCAAGGGAAGCAAGGAACGCATGGTGCCGCTGACCCCCCCGGCCCGGCGGGCGCTGTCGCACTGGCTGGCGCTGCGCGACGCTGCCCCGAAGAACAGCGCCTTGGGACGCCTTGTGGCGGGCAAGGGCGCGCGCTGGCTGTTTCCCGCGCCGGGCGCCGTGGGCCACATGCCGCGCCAGACCTTCGGGCGGCTGCTGAACGACATGGCCGTGCGCGCGGGCGTCCTTCCGTCCCGCGTGACGCCGCATGTGATCCGCCACGCCTTTGCCACCCACCTGCTGGAAGGCGGCGCCGACCTGCGTAGCATCCAGACGCTGCTGGGCCATGCCGACCTGGGCACGACCGAGATCTATACGCATGTCCTGGACGACCGGATGCGGGACCTGGTGCTGACCCATCATCCCCTTGCCCGCAGGGGATAGGGGTCTTGGACCTTGCCCTTCCTGCCGCTAGGGAGGGCGGGCAATGATCCTGCGGGGGAACGGATGAAGCTTCAGATCGGCACGCGCCTGCCGGGCGATACGCAAGCCGCCGGGATCATGCTGATTTTGGCCGCGATCCTAGGCTTCACGATGATGGACGCGACGGCAAAGCACCTGACGCAGACCTATCACCCCGCGCAGGTCGTCTGGGCGCGCTTCGTCGGCAACCTGCTGATCTTCGCGATCATCTTCCGGGGCGCCCTGTTTCCGCTGCTGCGCACCCGCCGTCCCGGCCTGCAATTCGCCCGCGCCCTGATGCAGCTGGGATCGGTGGCGCTGTTCTTCAGTTCGCTGCAGGTGATCGGCCTGGCCGAGGCGACGGCGATCATGGATCTGAACCCGGTGCTGATCACCCTGGGCGCCGCGCTGTTCCTGGGCGAGAAGATCGGGCCGCGACGGCTTGCCGGCATCGGCGCCGCCCTGGTCGGCGCGCTGATCATCATCCGCCCCGGCATGGGCGTGTTCCAGCCCGCCGCGCTGCTGCCGCTTGCGGGCGCCTTCACCTATGCCACGGGCGCGCTGCTGACGCGCATGGCGCGGGCGGATTCGGTCGCCACGTCCGTCATGTGGTCGGCGGTGGTGGGCAGCCTGCTGACCTCGCTGGCGGTGCCCTTCGTCTGGCAGCCGATCGCGCCGTCGGACCTGTGGGCCTTTGCGTTGCTGGGGGTCTTCGGCACGCTCAGCCAATACCTGCTGGTCCGCGCCTTCGCCACGGCCGAGGCCGGGGTGCTGGCGCCCTTCGGCTATACCGGGCTGGTCTGGGCCGGGCTGTGGGGCTGGCTGCTTTTCGGGCAGCTTCCCGATGTCTGGACGGTCGCGGGGGCCACCATTATCGTTGTCGCGGGCCTGTATGTCTGGTCGCGTGAGGCCCGCGCGGCGCGAAAGATCCCATGAGCCATCCCGACACTCCGCCCCTGTCCGACCGGATCGCCAACGCAGCCTTTCTGTCGGTGATCGGCCTTGCCCGGCTGTTGCCCTATGAAAGGCGCATCCCCGCCGTGGGCTGGCTTTTCGCGCATGTGCTTGGCCCGCTTGCGGGCTGGCGGGGCCGCATTCGGGAGAACCTGACGCTCGCCCGCCCCGACCTCACGCCCGATGAGGTCAGGGCCCTGACCCGCGCGGTGCCGAACAACGCGGGCCGCTCCGTGGCCGAAATCTATTCGGGCGAGGAATTCACCGACCGCATCCACGCCGCCGACCCGCTGGAAGGCCCCGGCCTGCCCGCGCTGGAGGCCGCCTTCGACGCGCATCGCCCGGTCATCATCGCCTGCGCGCATTTCGGCAACTACGACGCCATGCGCGCGGCGCTGTCGGGGCGCGGCTGGCCGGTCGGCGCGCTCTACCGCCCCATGAACAACGAGGCGTTCAACCGCCACTACATCCCCGCCATCACCGCCATCGCGGAACCCCTGTTCCCGCGCGGCAGGTCCGGGCTGACCTCGATGCTGCGGTTCCTGAAGGGCGGCGGCTGGCTGGCGCTGGGCTTCGACCAATACGACCGGCACGCGCCGGAACTGCGGTTCTTCGACCTGCCCAGCCGCACGGTGCTGACGCCTGCCGAACTGGCCGTCCGCTATGACGCGCTGCTGGTGCCGGTCCACGGCATCCGTTGCCCCGACGGCCTGCGCTTCCGCGTCCATGTCGGCGCGCCGGTCGAACGCGGCGAACCGGCGCAGATGATGCAGGCGCTGAACGACGACCTGGAGATGCTGGTGCGGCAGCACATGGACCAGTGGTTCTGGGTCCATCGGCGTTGGAAATAGCACCCGTTCTGATCGCTGGCGCACATCCCCTGCGCGCCGGCGATCCTTGCGGCATTGCGGGGCCAACCCCTACATCGACCGCAAGGCGCATCACGCGCAAGAAGGGATCACCACCATGAAGAAGATCGGCTTTCTGTCCTTCGGCCACTGGTCGCCCGAGCGCGGCTCGCAGGTCCGCACCGCCCGGGACGTGCTGCTGCAATCCATCGACCTGGCCGTCGCCGCCGAGGAGCTGGGCGCGGACGGCGCCTATTTCCGCGTCCATCACTTCGCGCGCCAACTCGCCTCGCCTTTCCCCTTGCTGGCCGCCGTCGGGGCGCGGACCAGCCGGATCGAGATCGGCACCGGCGTCATCGACATGCGCTACGAAAACCCGCTCTACATGGTCGAGGACGCGGGCGCGGCCGACCTGATCTCGGGCGGACGGTTGCAACTGGGCATCAGCCGGGGCAGCCCGGAACAGGTGGTCGATGGCTGGCGCCATTTCGGCTATCAACCCGCCGAGGGCGAGAGCGAGCAGGACATGGCCCGCCGCCATACCGAGGTCTTCCTGCAACAACTGGAAGGCAAGGGCTTCGCCCGTCCGAACCCCCGCCCGATGTTCCCGAACCCGCCGGGCCTGCTGCGGCTGGAACCGCATTCCGAAGGGCTGCGCGACCGCATCTGGTGGGGCTCGGCGTCCGACGCAACCGCCGAATGGGCGGCGCGGATGGGCATGAACCTGCAAAGCTCGACCCTGAAGGTGGATGAAAGCGGAGAGCCGTTCCACGTCCAGCAAGCCCGCCAGATCCGCACCTATCGCGAGGCCTGGAAGGCGGCGGGCCACGAACGCGCCCCGCGCGTGTCGGTCAGCCGGTCGATCTTTGCCTTGGTCAGCGACATGGACCGCCGCTATTTCGGGCGCGGCGGCAAGGACAGCGACCAGATCGGCAACATCGACAACTATCGCGCCGTGTTCGGGCGCAGCTATGCCGACGAGCCCCCTCGCCTGATCGAGCAACTGCGCGAGGACGAGGCCATCGCCGAGGCCGACACCCTGCTGCTGACCGTGCCGAACATGCTGGGGGTGGACTACAACGTCCATGTCCTGGACAGCATCCTGCGCCACGTCGCCCCGGCGCTCGGTTGGCGCTAGCCCAGCCCGGTTTCCCGCAGATAATGCCGCACCGCGTCCGCCACATGGCGGAAGCGGTCGCCGCCCAACTGCTTGCCGCCGTACCAGCGGGTCACCACCACGACATGATCGCGCAGCCCGGCACGCTCCAGCATCTGCAGGATCAGCGCGCCCGCGCCCGCCTCTCCGTCATCGTCCTTGACCGGCTCGCCCCCAAGGATCGCAGCCCAACTGTTGTGGGTGGCCTTGGCGAAGCGCTTGTTGCGCTTCAATTCGGCCAGCAGCGCCAAGGCCTCGGCCCGATTGGCGGCTGGGCCACCTGAAACCGCATAGCGCGATCCCCGGTCCGAGATGATCTTGTCGAAGACCTGCACGGCTCAGCCGCGCCGCCGGACGTAAAGCTCCAAGCGGTGATGGACGATCTCGTACCCCATCTCGGCCGCGATCTCGGCCTGCAGGCGTTCGATCCGGTCGTTGGTGAACTCCATCACCGCGCCCGTGTCCACGTCGATCATGTGGTCGTGGTGCCGCTGGTCCGCCGCCTCCCACCGGGCGGGCTCGCCCTGGAATTCCAGCTTCTCGATCACGCCCTGCGTCTGCAGCGTGGTCAGCGTGCGATACACCGTCGCCAGCGACACCCCCGCCCCCGCGGCCTCGGCGCGGCGGTGCAGTTCGGCGGCGTCCGGGTGATCCTCGCTGCCCGCGATGACCCGCAAAAGCGCCGCACGCTGCCGTGTCACCCGCACCCCGGCGCGGCGCAGCGCCTGTTCCAACTGTGTCGCACGATTTTCCATGAAACCCTCATGCCCGATCCGGCGTTCAGTTGCAACTAATTCTCATCTGTTGACAGATGAGAATCGCTCGCACATAACTTGGCCATGGACAGCAAGCACTGGAACACAAGACCGATGAAACTGCCCTTGGCCGCAGCCCTTGCCACCCTCATTGCCCTGCCCGCCCATGCCGAACAGCTGAAGGTCGCCACCACCTTCACCATCATCGCCGACATGGCCCGCAACGTCGCGGGCGATGCCGCGACGGTCGAATCGATCACCAAGCCGGGGGCCGAGATCCACAACTACCAACCCACCTCGGGCGACCTGATCCGCGCGGCGGATGCGCAACTGATCCTTGCAAACGGGCTGAACCTCGAAAGCTGGTTCCAGCAGTTCATCGACCAACTGGGCGACGTTCCTGTCGCCGTGGTCAGCGACGGCGTGGAACCGATGCCCATCAGCGGCGGAGAGTACGAGGGCAAGCCGAACCCCCATGCGTGGATGGCGCTGGACAGCGCGCTGATCTACGTGGACAACATAGCCGAGGCGATGGCCGCCGCCGACCCCGTCAATGCCGCGACCTACCAGGCTAATGCCCAAGCCTACAAGGCGCAGATCACCGCCACCATCGCCCCCCTGCGCGACGCCGCCCGCGCGCTGCCTCAGGATCGCCGCTGGCTGGTCACGTCCGAAGGCGCGTTCTCCTACCTCGCCCGCGATTTCGGCCTGCAGGAACTCTACCTGTGGCCGATCAACGCCGATGCCCAGGGCACGCCCCAGCAGGTGCGCCATGTGATCGACGTGATGCGCGACAACGACGTGGGCGTGGTCTTCTCGGAATCCACCGTCTCCGACCGCCCCGCGCGCCGCGTGGCTGCGGAAACGGGCGCGACCTATGGCGGCACCCTCTACGTGGACAGCCTGTCCGAGGCCGATGGCCCGGTGCCGACCTACCTGGACCTCCTGCGCGTCACCTCGGAAACCATCGTGACGGGATTGCAGCATGAGTGACGGGATCGACGTCCGGGACCTGACCGTCGCCTATCGCAACGGCGTCACCGCCCTGCGGAACGCCAGCTTCACCGTCCCGACCGGGTCGGTCACGGCCCTTGTCGGCGTCAACGGCGCGGGCAAATCGACGCTGTTCAAGGCGCTGATGGGCCTTCTGCCCCACGCCTCGGGCCAGGTCCGCATCATGGGCGAAACCGTCGACCGGGCGCTGTCCCGCAACCTCGTCGCCTATGTCCCCCAGGCCGAGGAGGTGGACTGGACCTTCCCCGTCCTGGTCGAGGACGTGGTGATGATGGGCCGTTACGGCCACATGGGCTTCTTCCGCCGCCCCCGCGCCGCCGACCGGCAGGCGGTCGATGCCGCGCTGGCCCGCGTGGGCATGACCGATTTCCGCCGCCGCCAGATCGGCGAACTGTCGGGCGGCCAGAAGAAGCGCGTCTTCCTGGCTCGCGCCATCGCGCAGGACGCACGCGTGATTCTGCTGGACGAGCCCTTCACCGGCGTGGACGTCAAGACCGAGGAAGCGATCATCGCCCTGCTGAAGGCCATGCGCGACGAAGGCCGGGTCATGCTGGTTTCCACTCACGACCTGGGTTCCGTGCCAGAATACTGCGACCGCGTCGTGATGGTGAAGGGTACCGTGCTGGCCAGCGGCCCGACCGAAACGACCTTCACCCCCGAAAACCTGCGCCATGCCTTCGGCGGCGTGCTGCGCCACTTCGTGCTGGCGGGCGCCGCCCTTCACGACGACGCCGACCAGCGCAGCCTGGATGTCTTCACCGACGACGAACGCCCGGCGGTCTTCTACGATCAGCGTGCCCGCAGGACGGACGAATGACAGCCTCTTTGCCTTGGTCCAAATATCCCGGGGGGTCCGGGGGGCTGGCCCCCCGGCGACCGCGGGACGCAAGGGAAAACGCCTGATGCTGGAAACCCTGCTGATCCCCTTCACCTACGGCTACATGGCGAACGCCATCTGGGTCTCGGCCCTGGTCGGCGGCGTCTGCGCCTTCCTCTCGGCCTACCTGATGCTGAAGGGCTGGAGCCTGATCGGCGACGCCCTGTCCCACTCCATCGTCCCCGGTGTCGCCGGCGCCTACATGCTGGGCCTGCCCTTCGCGCTCGGCGCCTTCCTGTCGGGGGGGCTGGCGGCACTGACCATGCTGTTCCTCAACAGCCGCACCGGGCTCAAGGAGGACGCGATCATCGGCCTCATCTTCACCGGCTTCTTCGGCATCGGCCTCTTCATGATCTCGCTGAACCCGGTCGCGGTGGATCTCCAAGCGATCACCATGGGCAACATCCTCGCCATCTCGCCCGGCGACACGCTGCAACTGGCGATCATCGGCGGCGTGTCGCTGGTGATCCTGCTGGCAAAATGGCGCGACCTGACGGTGGTGTTCTTCGACGAAAGCCACGCCCGCACCATCGGCCTGCGTCCCGGCCGCCTGCGCGTGCTGTTCTTCACGCTGCTGGCCGGGTCCACGGTCGCCGCCATGCAGACGGTTGGCGCCTTCCTGGTGATCGCCATGGTGGTGACGCCCGGCGCCACGGCATACCTGCTGACCGACCGCTTTCCGCGCCTGATCGCCTTGTCGGTCGCCATCGGCACCCTGACCTCGGCCATCGGCGCCTATCTCAGCTTCTTCCTGGACGGGGCAACGGGGGGCATCATCGTGGTCATGCAGACGCTGATCTTCCTGGCGGCCTTCGTCTTCGCGCCCACGCACGGCATCCTTGCCAGCCGCCGCCGCTTGCGCGAGGCCACCGAATGACCTGGCTCACCGCGCCCTTCGCCTTCCCCTTCATGGTCGAGGCGATGCTGATCACCGTCATCGTAGCCATTCCCGCCGCCCTGCTCAGCTGCTTCCTGGTCCTGAGGGGATGGTCGCTGATGGGCGACGGGATCAGCCATGCCGTGCTGCCGGGGATCGTGCTAGCCTATCTGGCGGGCATCCCCCTGCTGATCGGAGCGTTCATCGCGGGCATGATCTGCGCGCTGTCGGCGGGCTGGCTGGACGCCAACAGCCGGGTCAAACCCGACACCACGCTGGGCGTCGTCATGTCGGGCATGTTCGGCCTTGGCATCGTGATCTACACGCAGTTCCCGACCGACGTGCACCTGGACCATATCCTGTTTGGCAACATCCTGGGCGTGGGGCGCGACGACTTCATCTCGGCCGGGTCGATCTCGGCCGTTGTCGCGCTGGTCCTGGTCCTGAAATGGCGTGACTTCGCGCTGCTGGTCTTCGATCCCGTGCAGGCGCGGGTGGCAGGACTGCCCGTGCCATGGCTGCATTACGGCATGCTGGCGATGATCTCGGCTGTGGTGGTCGCCATGCTGTCGGCGGTCGGCATCATCCTGTCGGTCGCCCTGCTGATTGCGCCGGGGGCCATCGCCTTCCTGCTGACCACGCGGCTGCAGGCGATGCTGGCGCTGTCCGTCGCGGTCGGCGTCGGATCAAGCCTGCTCGGCATCTGGATCAGCTTCTGGCTGGACAGCGCGCCTGCCCCGACCATCGTTGTCGTCATGACCGCGCTGTTCGCGCTGGTCTTCTTCTGGCGGCAACTGACCCATCGCCGCACCGCCGCCACCTGAGAGGAACCTCCATGCTGCCGGATCGCCAGGCATTTCCCCCCGATTTCGTCTTCGGCGTCGCCACCTCGGCCTATCAGATCGAGGGCTCGGGGCATGGAGGGTCGGGTCCGTCCCACTGGGACACCTTTGCCGCGACGCCCGGCACCATCGCGGATGCCAGCAACGGCAGCCTTGCCTGCGATCATTACCATCGCTGGCCCGAGGATCTGGACCTGATCCGCAACGCGGGCTTTTCCGCCTATCGCTTCTCGACATCATGGGCGCGCGTCATGCCGGACGGAGTGAGGGTGAACCCGGAGGGCCTCGACTTCTATGATCGGCTGGTGGACGGAATGCTGCAGCGGGGGCTGGCGCCCTATCTGACCTGCTACCACTGGGAACTGCCTGCCGCGCTGGCGGACACGGGTGGCTGGCAGAACCGCGACATCGCCGCCCGCTTTGCCGATTACTGCACCGTGATCCACCGCAAGCTTGGCGACCGCGTCGCCAGCACCGCCACGCTGAACGAGCCCTGGTGCATCGCCTGGCTGTCGCATTTCCTGGGCCAGCACGCCCCCGGCCTGCGCGACGTCCGGGCAGCCGCCCGCGCCATGCACCACGTCCTGCTGGCCCACGGCGCCGCCACCCAGGCGCTGCGGTCCGAGGGCGCGCGAAACCTCGGCATCGTCCTGAACTTCGAAACGGCCCAGCCCGCCGACGACAGCGACGAAGCGCTCGGCGCCGCCCGGGTGCAGGATGCCATCTACAACCAGTGGTTCATCCGCGCGATCATGGGGCAAGGTTATCCGCCCCTAGCGCTGGAAGGCCTTGCCGCGCATCTGCCGGACGACTGGCAGGCCGACATGGGGTTGATCGCGCAGCCTATAGACTGGCTTGGCGTCAACTACTACACGCGGCGCCTTTATGCGGCTGGAACGGGCCTGTGGCCGCGGGGCAGCGCGGTGGACGGTCCCCTGCCCAAGACGCAGATGGGCTGGGAAATCCGGCCCGAGGGCCTGACCGAGTTCCTGATCCGCCTGCAGCAGGATCACGTGGGCGACCTGCCGATCTCCGTGACGGAAAACGGCATGTCCGAAGCTGCGGGTCAGGACGTCGCGGCCGATCCGCGCCGCATCGCCTTCATCGGCGATCACCTTCGCGCGGCACGCGCCGCGATGGATCGGGGCGTGAACCTGAAAGGCTTCTTCTACTGGTCGCTTCTCGACAATTTCGAATGGGGCTGGGGCTTCGGGCCGCGCTTCGGCCTTGTCCATGTCGATTACACGACGATGAAGCGCACCCCCAAGACCAGTTGGCACGCATTCAGGGCGATGCTTGGCGGCAAGGCCGATCCGGCCTGACCGGAACCGGCGTCATCAGCCGCCGCCGATTCCCGTGTTCACCTTGCCGGTGCCGCCGCAATCGGGGCATTCCTTGCCTTCGATGCGCCCGCTGCCCTCGCATTTGCGGCAGATGTTCTCGCCCGCGCCCGGGGTGCCGGGCGGAACGGCATCGGGATTTTCCTTCTCGTCCATGGTAGTCTCCTGCATCCTGTCCCGAGTCAACCCGCCCTGCCGATTCATGTTCCCGCCGCAACGCCAAAGAGATCCTGTCCGGACCCGTCCCGATGCGGGAACAGGCTTGGTTGCGCCGCACGGGACCAACGGCTATCTGGAGGACCAGAGCGGAACCCGAGGGGCCTTCATGATCGTCATCGCCGCCGCCGTCATCGGCGCAATCCTGGGCTGGCGCCGCGCCGGCCAGCTTGGCGGCTCGCAGCGGGACCGCGCCCAGTATGCGGCAGCCTTCGCCGTGGCCTTTGCCGTCGTCGGCCTGTTTGCCACCGTTTTCGTCGACCGGATGATGTGATGTTCATCCCGTTCCTCGACAGCCTGCGCCGGCACGGAGTTCCGGTCTCGCTGCGGGAATGGCTGGACCTGATGGCGGGAATGCAGGCGGGGGTCGCAGACTGGACCGTCGACGGCTTCTACCATCTGGCCCGGCTGGCTCTTGTCAAGGACGAACGGCATATCGACCGTTTCGACCGCGCCTTCGCGGAAGCCTTTGCGGGACTGGAGCAGATCCCGGTCGAGGCCCTGGTCAGCGAACAGGCGATCCCGCGCGAATGGCTGGAAAGACTGGCGGAAAAGCTGCTGACCGACGAGGAGAAGGCCCAGATCCAGGGCAGCGGCAGCTTCGAGGAGCTGATGCAGAAGCTGCGCGAACGGCTGGCGGAACAGCAGTCCCGCCACCAGGGCGGCAGCAAGTGGATCGGCACGGCCGGGACGTCGCCCTTCGGCGCCTATGGCTACAACCCCGAGGGGGTCAGGATCGGCCAGCACGAAAGCCGCCATCGCCGCGCGGTCAAGGTCTGGGACAAGCGCGAGTTCCGCAATTTTGACGACGGCGTGGAACTGGGCACCCGCAACATCAAGGTCGCGCTGAAGCGCCTGCGGCAATGGGCGCGGCATGGCGCGGCCGACGAACTGGACCTGCCCGCCACCATCCGCGCCACCGCCGACCACGGCTATATCGACGTGCAGACCCGGCCCGAGCGGCGCAACGCGGTCAAGGTGCTGCTGTTCCTGGATGTGGGCGGCTCGATGGACGACCATATCCGTGTCGTGGACGAGCTGTTCTCGGCCGCCCGCGCCGAGTTCAAGCACATGCAGCACTTTTATTTCCACAACTGCCTTTACGAAGGCGTGTGGAGCGACAATCGCCGCCGCTGGGTGGAACAGACGCCGACCTGGGACGTGCTGCATCGCTTCGGGCGCGACTACAAGTGCATCTTCGTGGGCGACGCCTCGATGTCGCCCTACGAGATCGCGGTGGCGGGCGGCGCAAACGAGCACTGGAACCCCGAACCGGGCGAGCTGTGGCTGCGCCGGGCCTGCGAGACATGGCCCGACCACGTCTGGCTGAACCCCGTGCCGCAGGCCCATTGGGGCCATACGCAGTCCATCGCCATGATCGGCCGGATCTTCGAAAATCGCATGATGCCCCTGACACTGGACGGGTTGACGCAGGCCATGCGGGCCTTGGGCTAACCTCTGGCGCGGACGGCACGGCGCGACCATATTGGAGCCATGCTGAAGTTCACCCCGATCATCCTGCTGATCCTTTACCTGGCCGCCGTGTGGTTCTTCTCGCTGTGGCGCCTGAAGCAGGAACTGAACCAGCGATCGACGCCCTTGAGCCATCCCCGCCTGACGCCGATGCTGGAACGTCTGGGCCGGGCGATGGACCTGCCCGCCGTTCGCGCCCATGTCTACGAGGTCGAGCCGGTCAACGGCCTTGCCGCCCCCGACGGCCGTATCTTCCTGACGCGCGGCTTCATCCGCAAGCTGGACGCGGGCGAGGTCACGCCCGAGGAACTGGCCAGCGTCATCGCGCACGAACTTGGCCATGTCGCCCATGGCCATGCACGCCGGCGCATGATCGACTTCGCGGGCCAGAACGCCATCCGCATGGCGCTTGCCGGCATCCTGGGCCGCATCATCCCCGGCCTTGGCGTCTGGATCGCCGGGCTTGTGGCAACTGCCGTGGCCGCCCGCCTGTCCCGCGACGACGAGTTCGAGGCCGACCGCTTCGCCAGCGCGCTGATGATCCGCGCGGGTCTGGGGACCGATCCGCAGATCTCGCTGTTTCGCAAGCTGGACCGGCTGACCGGCAAGGGCATGGGCCAGGCGCCTGCCTGGCTGCTGTCGCACCCGCCCACCGCCCGCCGCATTGCCGCCATCGAGGCGCACAAGGCCCGCTGGCACGACGGCTGAAGGGCCTTGCGGCACGCGGTGGTTGTCCTATGCTTCCGGCGAACAACCGGGACAGACGATGACGCGACCCTTCCGCCGCCGGGTTTTCTACCTGCCCGGCTTCGACCCAATGCCCCCGCGTCGCTATCGCGAGCTTTTCCGGCAGGAAGCGCGAAAGCAGGCCAAGGTCAGCGGCTTCGACCTGGCAATGGAAAAGCCCGGCAAGGGCGCGGGCTTCGGCTGGCAAACCCATGCGCGCTTCCCCGGGGGCGAGGCAAGGACCCGCTTCGACGTGCTGGTCTGGTCCGATCTGGTTCAGGCGTCCATGAAGGGCGGCATCCTGACGACCTATGCGCAACTGGTGCGGACGGCGTGGATCTACATCGCCTCGGGCGCGCTGCGAAGGTTGATGCGGCTGCGCCGGGGACCCGTGCTGGCGGCGCTTTATCCTGTGGTGGTCCTGGTCCTGCAACTGATCGCCGCCATCCTCGCGGCGCTTCTGGCCGGCTGGACCGCCATGGACCTGACCGGCCAAGGCTGGCTTGCCGCCATCCTTGGCATCGTTGCGGCCTGGGGGGTCCTGTCCCTTGCCGCATCGCAGGACCACCGGCTGTTCGCATATTACCTGATGCATGACTATGCGTTCACCGCCAGTCTTCGCGGGGCCTATCCCCCTGAACTCGAAAAACGGCTGGCCCGGTTCACCGACCGCGTCGCCGACGCCCTGGCCGAGGACGTGGACGAGGTTCTGGTCGTCGGCCATTCCTCGGGCGCCTATCTTGCCGTGTCGCTGATGGCCGACCTGCTGCGCCGGGACGTGGGTCCCCATCGCCCTGCCCTGACCCTGCTGACGTTGGGGCACGTCGTGCCGATGGCATCCTTCCTGCCCGGGGCGCAGCGGCTTCGGGCCGACCTCGCCTTTCTGTCCGAACGGCCCGAGCTATTCTGGCTGGACGTGACAGCCCCCGGCGACCCGTGCAGCTTCGCCTTGTGCGATCCGGTGGCGGTCAGCGGCGTGGCGGGGCCGGGGCAACGCTGGCCCCTGGTGATCTCGGCCGCGTTCAGCCACACCCTGTCGCCCCGCTTGCAGCGGGATTTGCGCTGGCGGTGGTTCCGGCTGCACCTGCAGTACCTCTGCGCCTTCGACCGGCCGGGCGACTACGACTATTTCGCCATCACTGCCGGACCATGCGCCTTGTCCGATCGCTTTGCCGCCCGCAAGCCCTCGCCCGGACGTATCGCCGTTCCCGTCGGTCCGGGGCTGCCGTGACCCCGCCCCGCCCGCACACGACCGAGGGGCGGGGCAGCGTCCTGCGCTTTGCCCGCGCCTTTCGCAGCGACCTGCTGTCCGCCCTGCCCGAGCGGCTTTACCGCGCCTGGATGGCCGAGTTTCGCAGCCCCCTGGTCCACAGCTTCTTCTGCAACGACCCGGCTTTGGTGCGCCTGATCCTGAAGGAGCGGCCCGGCGACTTTCCCAAGTCGAACCGCCTCCGCGCGGGCCTGGCGCCCCTGCTTGGCGAATCCATCTTTGTCACGAACGGCGAACAATGGGCCGCGCAGCGCCGCATCATCGACCCGGCCTTCGAGGGCGGGCGCCTGCACCACAGCCTGCCCGCCATCCTTGAGGCGGCCGATGCCCTGGTCACACGCCTGAAGCCCGGCGAACAGGACATCGAGCCAGAGGCCAGCCATGCCGCCGCCGACGTCATCTTCCGCGCCCTGTTTTCCATGCCGATCGAACATGACATTGCCGCCCGGGTCTTTGGCGCCTTCCGCGCCCATCAGGACGCGCAGCCGGTCGTCAACCTTGCCGCCCTGCTGCCCTGGCCGCGCTGGCTGCCCCATCCCCATTCGCGCCGCACCCGCCGGACGGCGGCCCAGATTCGGGGGCTGATCACGGATCTGGTCGCCACCCGCATGAAGGCGATCCACGAGGGCAGCGCGCCCGACGATCTGGCGACGCGGATCATGACCACGCCCGATCCCAAGACCGGCCGCTGCTTCTCGCAGGCCGAGATGGTGGACCAGGTGGCGATCTTCTTCCTGGCCGGGCACGAGACCAGCGCCTCGGCCCTGGCCTGGGCCTTGTGGCTTGTCGCGTCCCATCCCGAATGGCAGGATCGCATCGCCGCCGAAGCCGCGCATCTTTCGCCCGACATGGCTGGCGTCAACGCCCTGCGCGCCACCCGCGCCGTCTTCCGAGAGGCGCTGCGGCTTTATCCCCCGGTCCCAATGATGGTGCGCGAGGCAAGCCAGCCGGTCATGATGCGCGGCCGTCCAGTCCCTGCGGGTGCGCAACTGGTCCTGTCGCCCTGGCACCTGCACCGCCACCAGCGGCTTTGGGACCGTCCCGACGACTTCGACCCCGACCGCTGGAATCGCCCCGACGGCAAGGCCGGCGCCCGCGATGCCTTTATCCCCTTTTCCACAGGCCAGCGCGTCTGCCCCGGCGCGGGCTTTGCCATGATCGAGGGCGTGGTGATGCTGGCCCGCGTCGTGCAAGCATTCCATCTGCGACCCGGCGCCAAGGCCCCGGTCCCGGTCGCTCGCCTGACCGTCCGCGGAAAGGATGGGATTGTCCTTCATCTTGCCCCGCGTAAAATCATCGACGTCACCTCGCCGCCCGCTTGACATTCCCCGCGACCGGGACAAAAAGAGGCTCCAGTGGGGCCGTAGCTCAGTTGGTAGAGCGCGTCGTTCGCAATGACGAGGCCAGGGGTTCGATTCCCCTCGGCTCCACCAGATCATCCCCATTAGTGCTATGAATTTGTTGGATAATCGGCTTGCAGATTTCTGCTGTCCCGCCAAAAAACCCACCACCAAGTTTCCTGAGCCGCCGCCTCCCTTCCCTCGGGCCGGCTCAACTGCGCAGCCAATACCGACTCGGTCTTGCTGGAAGGTGATGCCGACCAGATCAAAGGAAGCGCCGGTCACAATCGGCATTAGAGCGGGTCAACTTACAATCTTGGCAACGAGCTCAAGTGTAGCCGGGCCCACGCCGCCGAGGCAGGGGGTACCCCCTAGGGGTGGGCGCATCGACTAGAGAGAGGGTGGGGGGTAAAATCGCGCACCGCGGATCCTCTACTCGTCTACCCCTCGGACGGCTCGCAAATTTTCCATTTTTTTCAGTATGGAGACTGCCGCCCCCTGCCTCTGCTAATCCACTTCGATGGTCGTCGCAACGCCGGTGTAGATTATCAGGACCATTGATGGTGCTCCGGCAACATGGTCCGGCCGCCGCGTGTGAAATCGTCCAGAACATGCTTGTATGGCCTTGCTCCTGCGAAATTGATTTCAGGACCGAGGGTGGTTAGGGCAATGTAGTGCTCTGAACGGTGTATCATGATGTTCCGGATCTTGATCCATCCAGGTCGCTGAAGGTTCCCGATCAAGCTGCGACGAATGGCGTTTGTCATCACATCAACAGCCTCGAGGCCAAACAAGGGTTTGGGCGAGAACCTAATGCGATCTCGGACCATCCTCCCAAGATCAAGCGTCGCATCCTGACAACTCACCTGTAACGCCGCCTTCTTCCAATCACTCGGCTCAACAGAGAATTTAGCCTCCGCCTCGTACCGGCCGCCTTCAATCAATCCAAGCGGATGCTTGATCGACCTACTTTCCAAGATTGGGCAAACAAAGTTCGACCACCAAGTTTCCCAGCGATCAGCCCCGATGGAGGCGCTCTTACCGTCGATGATCCAACGATATTTTCCGAGTTCCGCAGGCCTCCGGAAGGAGTAGTAGAGGCGCGCATGCTGGAGAACGTTCGCTATAAGCTTCACCATCAAGCACGCTTGAACATACTGCTGCGCTGCCATCCCCTCGAGTTGCTGCTTCATAGCATGAACCTGCTCGACCAAAGTTGGGTGATGCTGGTCCGTGAGGTTCTTGACGATCCCCAAGGCCTGCATCTTCCGATGATGTTCGATGTCATCAGGTGTGGAGTAAGAACATCTAACAAAACCGTTTGTGTTGATTTCCACCTAGAGCATGTCGCGGGCATCGAGATTCAGGATTCCCAGCTAGCCTATGATGTGCTTCCCTTCTGCTGAGGCAGGTATGGGGGGTCTG
>NZ_JAFNAW010000021.1 GCF_017356265.1 Paracoccus fontiphilus
GGTGCCGACGCCGCGGGCCAGCAGCGCCTCGGCCCGGTCGCTGGCCTGACGGGCCTGGGACAGGCCGGCGCGGGCCGCGGCCAATCCGGCCTCGGCCACGCGAAGGGCCTGGTCCTGCTGGAGAGAATCGACCCGGGCAAGTTCCTGCCCCTCGGCCACGCGGTCGCCTTCGTCCACCAGGACGCTTGTCACGCGCCCGGCCTGGCGAAAGCTCAGCTGGATGCTGTCCGTGGCGGCGATGCTTCCCGACAGTTGCAGGTCAAGCTGCACCGGCCGCTCGGCGGCCTCGACCAGTTCGACGCGCAGCAGGTCGCCTTGCGCAAGCGCCGCGGATCCCGGCAACGCCGCGGCCCCAATGACCCATGCCAATCGAAACACGCGCATGAACACGTCCCATCAAATGACGCAGTTGTGCGTCACAATCGGCACCGGCGAAAGCCCCGTGCCCTTACGTCACCGCCGCCTTGTCATGAAACTTCTCATCATTCCAAAGACCGTCGCGCAGGACCCGGGCCAAGGTTTCGACCGCGCGCCCGACATCGTCAAGATCATTGTAGAGCGGCGCGAAGCCAAAGCGCAGCACGTCCGGCGCCCGGAAGTCGCCGATCACGCCCTCGGCGATCAGCGCCTGCATCACCGCATAGCCCTGCGGATGGCGGAAGCTGACCTGGGAACCGCGCCGCTGCGGATCGCGGGGTGAATTGAGGGTCACGTCCGGGCAAGCGGCCTCGACCCCCTTGATGAACGCCTCGGTCAACGCGATCGAGCGGGCGCGCAGGTCAGCCAGTTCGACGTCGTCCCACACGTCAAGCGCGGCATCCAGTGCCGTCAGGGCGATCACGGGGGGCGTGCCGACCCGCATCCTTTCCACTCCCCCGGCCGGGCGATAGCCCAGGTCAAAGGCAAAGGGCGCCTCATGGCCCATCCAGCCCTGCAGGATCGGCTGCGCCGCCTCGGCATGGCGGGGATGGGTCCAGATGAAGGCGGGGGCGCCCGGCCCGCCGTTCAGGTACTTGTAGGTGCAGCCGACCGCGAAATCGGCATCCGCCCCGGCCAGGTCCACATCGACCGCGCCCGCCGAATGGGCCAGATCCCAGACCGTCAGCGCGCCCGCGCGATGCGCAAGGGCGGTCAGCGCCGCCATGTCGTGGCGGCGGCCGGTGCGGTAATCCACCTCGGTCAGCATCAGCACGGCCAGGTCGGGCGTGATCGCGGCCCCGACCTCCTCGGGGGCGACGACGCGCAGTTCGGCGCCGACCGCGCGCGCCAGCCCTTCGGCCACATAAAGATCCGACGGGAAGTTGCCGTTGTCCGACAGGATCACGCGGCGGCCGGGACGCAGCGCCAGTGCGGCGCTGACGGCCTGGAACACCTTGATCGACAGCGTGTCGCCCATCACCACCTCGCCCGGCCCGACCCCGATCAGGCGGGCGATGCGGTCGCCGACGCGGCGCGGCTGGACATACCAGCCCGCCTTGTTCCAGCCGGTTATCAGCATCTCGGACCATTCGTCCGCCATCATCGCCGCCACCCGGTCCCTGGCCGCGACGGGCATCGGCCCCAGCGAGTTGCCGTCCAGGTAGGTGATGCCGGCGGGCAGGTGGAAGGCGCGGCGGGTGGCGGTGAAATCGGTCATGGCGGCTCCTTGTCTTGACCGGAGGCTAGCAGCAGGATCACCTGGCGGAAAGGGAAGGCCGGAAAGAGGGATCTGGATGCTGTATCACGTCGCCGACTGGGACGACGCCTATGCCAATGGCGCGCATATCCCCAATGCCGAAAGCTTCGTTCCCCGGTGGGAGGATGCCGCCGCCCAGTTCCGCCAGGCCCATCCCCCCGAGCCGCTGGGGCGCGGGCACCTGTTCCGCCCGTCGGGCACCGCGCGGGGGCTGATGGTCTTCATCCATGGCGGCTACTGGATGCGCTTTGGTCCCGGCACCTGGTCGCACCTGGCTGCCGGTGCCCTGGCGCGCGGCTGGGCCGTGGCCATGCCCGCCTATACGCTGGCCCCCAAGGCGCGCATCGCGCAGATGACCCGCGAGGTCGCCGAGGCGATCGTCGAGGCTGCCCGCTGCGTGGACGGCCCCCTTGTCCTGAGCGGCCATTCCGCAGGCGGCCATCTGGCCGCGCGGATGGTCTGCCCCGACGGCCTGCCCGATGCGGTGGCGGCGCGGGTGACGGCCTGCGTGCCGATCTCACCCCTGGCGGACCTGCGTCCGCTGCTGTGCACGGCCATGAACGACACCCTGCGGCTTGACGCGAACGAGGCCGCGGCGGAAAGCCCCGCCCTGCTGGCGCCCCGCCCGGGCATCCCGGTCACCACCTGGGTCGGCGGGATGGAACGGCCCGAGTTCATCCGGCAGGCCCGGCTTCTGGCGAATGTCTGGGCGGGACTGGGCGCGGCGACCGAATGCGTGATCGACCCCGGCCACCATCATTTCGACGTGGTCGAAGGGCTGGAACGGGCGGGCAGCCCGCTGTTGGAACGGCTTCTCAGCCGGTGAAATCCGCCAGCGACGCCCCCGTCAGGGTCAGCAACACCCCCGGCGCGATGGCGAAGATGTGGCGCGGCGTGCCGGCCGCGGCCCAGACGCGGTCGAAATCCAGCAGGCGCCGGTCGAAAAAGGCCGCCACCGGCGCCGGATGGCCCACCGGGGCGACGCCGCCGATGGCAAAGCCGGTTTCCGCGCGGATCAGCGCCGCATCGGCCTTGCCCAGCGGCTGCCCGGCGATGGCGGTGGCCTTGGCGGGATCGACGCGGTTGCCGCCGGCGGTCAGGAACAGGACGACATGGCCGCTGGCCTCGCCCCGGAAGATGATCGACTTGGCGATCTGGTCGAGGGCGCAGCCCGCCGCCTGCGCGGCATCGGCCGCCGTGCGGGTGCTGTCCGCCATCTCCAGGATCTCGGCCTTCACCCCCGCCGCATCCAGGGCCGTCCGCACGCGCGCCACGCTTTTGCTCATCCCGTCCCCCCATGATCGCGGCGCGACCATAAGGCGGCGACGGCATGGGGAAAAGGGCCGTCCCCGCATCGCACGTCTTGCGCTTTGCCCTGCGGCGTGATGAGGCGGACGGGCGATCGAAGGAGACCCGCCATGAACGTCTATACCCTGCTGGTCGAGGTGGGACGGGCCCCGAACGACGGGTTGCCCGACGGATCGACCGGCGCCGCGCTGATCTGCTATGCCGCAGGCCGTGACGAGGCCGAGGCCGTGCGCGAAACCGTTGCCATCCTGAAGCAGGCCGACCTGTCGCCGCTGGACGTGACCGGCTATGGCAGCCTGGAGGAACGGCTGGCCGAAGGCCACGAGATCGACGACGAGGAGCGCGCCCTGATGAACCGCGCCCTGGACGAGAACTCGGTCATCATCGCGCAGATGCAGCCCTTCTTCAAAGGCTGCGAAGGCGGGTCGGACGACGACGGGATGCTGCACTAGGGGCAAAGCGGCCTATTCAACCGAAAGTGTCTTCGCTAGACTGCCCCCAACAAGAACAGCAGCAGTCACGGACAGGCGATCCCATGATACTTTCCCGCATTTTCCTGACCACCGCCCTGGTGGGCGCGCTGGCGTCCTGCGGCGGTCCGATGAACCGCGCACCGGGCGCGATGACCGGCAGCGGCCCGGTCACGCCCGCGCCGATCCCCGCCGCCTCGGCCGGAGACGAGGCAGGCCTGCAGAACTTCGTCCAGTCCTTCCGGCCCCGCGCCATCGCCTCGGGCGTGTCGCCCGCCACCTATGACCGCGCCATGCGCATCGCCCGCTACAACCCCGAGGTGATCCGCCTGGACCGCAAGCAGGCCGAGTTCAGCCGCCCCGTCTGGCTGTACCTGGACAGCGCCGTATCGGATTCGCGCATCACCACCGGCCGCCAGAAGGCCGCGCAGCTGTCTGGCGTGTTGTCCCGGATCGAGGCCCGCTATGGCGTCCCGCGCGAGATCGTGCTGGCGGTCTGGGGGATGGAATCGAACTTCGGCGCCAACCGCGGCAAGATGCAGATCATCCCGTCGCTGGCCACGCTGGCCTATGACGGCCGCCGGGGCGAGATGTTCCAGAACCAGCTGATCGCCTCGCTGCGCATCCTGCAGGCGGGCGACACCGATCCCGAGCATATGCTGGGGTCGTGGGCCGGGGCGATGGGCCACACGCAGTTCATGCCGACCTCGTATCTGGACTATGCGGTCGATTTTACCGGCGATGGACGCCGCGACATCTGGTCGGACGACCCGACCGACTCGCTGGCATCCACCGCGAACTACCTGCGCCGCAACGGCTGGGTGCCGGGCCAGGCCTGGGGGGCCGAGGTGCAGTTGCCGCCGGGCTTCAACATGGGCCTGGTCGGCAAGGGCACGCGGCGGTCGGACTGGGCGGCCCAAGGCGTTCGCCGGATCGGCGGCGGCGCGCTGCCGGGCGGCAACGGCTCGATCATCATGCCGGCGGGCGCGAACGGCCCGGCCTTCCTGATCCTCGACAACTTCCGGTCGATCCTGCGCTACAACAACTCGGACAACTACGCGCTTGGCGTGGCTTTCCTGGGCGAGCGCATCGCGGGCCGCGCGGGCATCCAGGGATCTTGGCCCCGCAACGACCGTCCGCTGTCCACGTCGGAACGACAGGAAATCCAGCAGCGCCTGCGCGCCAAGGGCTTTTACCAGGGCGAGATCGACGGGCTGTTCGGCTCGGCCACGATGGAATCGGTCGCGGCCTACCAGCGGTCCATCGGGGTCACGCCGGACGGGTATCCGACATCGATCCTGCTGGGGCAGTTGCGGCGGTGATGGAGAAAGGGGCGTCCGAAAGGGCGCCCTTCCGGTTCGTGCGCCTTGAGCCCGTTGCGGTCATTGATCCCTGCCTTCATGCTGCCGCAATAGACATCGATCCGTCGCGAACTCATGAGGGATCCTGCCTCTGCCTCCAGCAGACTGAGGGCCATTCAGGTGGCCATGTCCAAGCGGAAGCAGGTCAGACAGGCAAGGGGTGGATCATGGCGCGGGGGCGCCCGGCCTCTTTCCAAAGGAAAGCCAGCGTGATCGGCAGGCGGAAGCGGCGGGGGCCGGCCGCGCCGGGGTTCAGCCAAAGGATGCTGCCGGTTTCCGCGATGCCGGGCTTGTGGGAGTGGCCCGAGATCACCACGTCCCACCCTTCGGCGCGCGGATCGGCCCGCAAGGCCTTGCGGTCATGGATCATGTGGATCCGCAAGCCTCCGGTCGTGAGGCTGACCGTTTCAGGCAAGTCCTTGGCCCAGTCGCCGCGGTCGATGTTGCCGCGGATTGCCGTTACCGGGGCGATGCGCACCAGCACGTCGAGATGGCGGGGATCGCCGATATCGCCCGCGTGCAGGATATGGTGGACGCCTTCGAGAGCCTCCAGCGCCTCGGGGCGGAGCAGGCCGTGCGTGTCGGAGATGACGCCGATGCGCTGTTCAAAGGATGGCTGGCCAAGTGGATGCATGGGCGCAGTTCCTGTTCGGCGAAGGAAGGGACGATGCCGAACGACCGGAGCGCAGGCCCCGATCGCCTTGCCATCTGCATCCCCGATGGATCGTGGACTCACGGGCAAACAACCTTAGAAGGCGATGTTCCGGGAAACCGCCATGCCGAGGCCGGACGGATGCTCCGCGATCCTGCATGGCCTTCGTCAAGATCGCGGTAACCGTCGCGGCCAGCGGCAGGTTCGTCCCTTGTCGTCCAGACAACCCCTACCGCAGCCACTCCCGGAACGCCGCCAGCACCTCCTCGTAAACCCCGCGCTTGAAAGGCACGATGTTTTCCAGCAGCGCAGCCGCGGGCATCCAGCGCCACTCCTCGAACTCGGGGTGGTCGGTGTCGATGCGGATGTCGGCGTCGTCCCCCCCGAACCGCATCAGCACCCATTTCTGGCGCTGGCCGCCATACTTTCCCTTCCAGACCTTGCCCATAAGCTCGGGCGGCAGGTCGTAATAGACCCAACCGGGGGTTTCGGCCAGGATCTCGACCTTGTCGGGGGAAACGCCGGTTTCCTCGACCAACTCGCGCAGGGCGGCCTCGCGCGGGGATTCACCCCCGTCGATCCCGCCCTGGGGCATCTGCCAGGCGCCAGGCATGTCGATGCGCTGGCCCGCGAAGACCAGGCCTTCCGCGTTGATCAGCACCACGCCGGCGCAGGGCCGGTAGGGCAGCCCGCCCGGCCCCGTCCGTTCCGCCTCAGCCATTCGTCTTGGCCGCGCCCGAACCCTCGGTCCCCGATCCCTCGCCCGTCATGGCGGGGGTTTCGCTGGCCGGAACCTGCCCCGCCTGGAAATCGACGGCGGCAAGGCCCTTGAGGATGTCCACGGCATAGGCCAGCTGGTAGTCCTCGTCGCGCAGCTTGGCGGTGGCCTCGACCTCGGCGGCCTCGTCCTCCATCTGCTTCTTCTCGTCGTCGCTGACCGAATCGTTGTTCAGCGCGCCGCGCAGGTCGGCCTCGGACCGGCCGAAGTTCGACTGGGTGCGCGGGCCTTCCTTCTCGTCCTCGGGCGTGGCCGGCGGGGTCGGCTGGGCCACCAGAATGTCGGGCTGGATGCCCAGCGACTGGATCGAGCGGCCCGACGGCGTGTAATAGCGCGCCGTGGTCAGGCGGATGGCGCTTTCGGCCGTCACCGGCATGACCGTCTGGACCGAACCCTTGCCGAAGGTCTTTTCGCCCACCACGATGGCGCGGCGGTGATCCTGAAGCGCGCCCGCGACGATTTCCGAGGCACTGGCCGAGCCGCCATTGGTCAGCACGACCATCGGCTTGCCCTGCGCCAAGTCGCCCGGCTCGGCGTTCCAGCGTTCGCTTTCCTCGGGGTTGCGGCCCCGGGTGCTGACGATCTCCCCAGCCTCCAGGAAGGCGTCGGACACGCTGATCGCCTGGTTCAGCAGCCCGCCGGGATTGTTGCGCAGATCCAGGACAAAGCCCGTGACCTTGTCGATCCCGCCCGCATCCTTGACGCCCTTCTCCAGTTCGGACTTCAGCGTGTCATAGGTTTCGTCGTTGAAGGTGGACACGCGCAACACGACCGAATGGCCTTCCACGCGGGTTTTCACCACCGTCAGCTTGATCGTGTCGCGCGTCATGGTCAGGTCGAACGGCTCGGTCTCGCCCTCGCGCAGGATGGTGACGGTGATCTCGGACCCGATGGGGCCGCGCATCATGTCCACGGCCTGATCCAGCGTCAGGCCCATCAGCGATTCGCCGTTCACATGGGTGATGAAGTCGCCCGACTTGACGCCAGCCTGCGCGGCAGGCGTGTCGTCGATGGGGGACACGACCTTGACCAGCCCTTCCTCCTGGCTGACCTCGATCCCCAGGCCGCCGAAGCTGCCGCGGGTCTGGGTCTGCATGTCCTCGTAGTCGCTGGCCGACAGGAAACTGGAATGCGGGTCCAGCGAGGTCAGCATCCCGTTGATGGCGGCCTCGATCAGTTCCTTGTCGTCGGGCGCCTCGACATAGTCGGCACGGACGCGTTCGAAGACATTGCCGAACAGTTCAAGCTGTTCGTAGATCGAGGCGTTGGAGCCGGTTTCCTGCGCGACCAGCGGCCCGGCGATCTGGGTGGTCAGCAGGGCCCCGGCCAGAACGCCGCCCACGCCTGCGATCAGATAATGTTTCATGTCGGCCTTTCCTGCCTTCAATCCTGTTGGGCCCCTACGACCGGATTCAGCATGAACCAGTCCGCCGGGTCCAGAGTTTCCTGTCCCTTGCGCAATTCGAGATACAGGGATTCCGTCTGCCCTGCATTGCCGCCCATGGCGGCATCGGCCACGAATTGCGCACCGAATTCCTGTGCAGACGCTTCCGTCCCGCCCATCAGGCCCAAGGGATCGCCCGCCTGCAGCACGTCGCCCACCTCTCCGAAGACCTGCGCCATGCCCGCGAAGACCAGAAGATAACCGCGCGCGGGCTCGACGATCATCACATTGCCGTAATCCAGCAGCGGGCCACGATAGCGGATCGTCGCGGGCCAGGGGGTCGTCACGAGGGCCGCGGGGGGCGTGGCGATCACCCAGCCGGGACGTTCGACCCCGGCGGCATCCGGCTGGTCGTAGAGCCGCAGGATGGTTCCCACCACCGGCAGGGGCAGGCTTCCCCGGGCTCCCTCGAAATCCTCTATGGGCGGGCCGACATCCATCTGCACCTTGGCCACGCCGGCCGCGAATTCGTCCAGCGACTGCGCCGCATCGCGCAGCTTTTGCAGTTCTGCGGGCGCATCGGCAAAGCGGACAGGCAGGCTGGACCGGTCGGTCACGGCGCTGGCCAGAAGCCTGCGCGCCTCCTGGACCGAGGCAAGTCCCGTCCCCAGCATCTGCGCCGCGCCCGCCTGCAGTTCGCGCACGGTGGCGATCTCGCGCAGGTCGTCCTGCAGCCGCTCGGCCTCGGACCGCAGGCCGGGGGTGACATCGGCAAGCACCATGCCCGACCGGGCATTGGCCAGCGCGCCGGCCGGATGCAGCAGCATGGTGGTCTCGGGCGATTGCTGCAGCGCCGTCATGGCCCCCAGCACCGAGGCCAGTTGCACCCGCTGCGATTCGAAACGGGCGCGCAGGTCCGCCTCGCGCGCGCTGGCCTGGCGCAGGCCTTCGCGCAGGGCGGCGAGGCCCTGTTCGTATCCCCGGATGACCTCCGTCAGGGCCGTCACCTGGTCGTCGGCGGACACGGCATCGGCCAGCTTGGCGACTGCGGCACGCAACTGGGCCGCGGCATCCTGCGCCTCGGCCACGGCGGCGCCGACCGAAGGCTGGTCCTGGGCGGCCACCGGAGTGGCGGCGATCAGCGCCGCCAGCGCAAGGGAAAGCAGCCGTTTCATGCGGTCACGATCAGGCTTTCGCCGGTCATCTCGGCGGGCTTGTCGAGTCCCATCAGATCCAGAACCGTCGGCGCCAGATCGGCCAGCCTGCCGTTCCGCAGGCTTGCGCCCGCCGGGCCGCCATAGACGATCACCGGCACGGGGTTGGTGGTATGGGCGGTATGCGGGCCGCCGGTTTCGGGGTCGATCATCGTCTCGCAATTGCCGTGGTCGGCGCAGATCACCGCCGCGCCGCCCGCGCGGTCCAGCGCCTCCAGCATCCGGCCAAGGCCGCGATCCACGGCCTCGCAGGCCAGGATGGCGGCAGACAGGCTGCCGGTATGGCCCACCATGTCGGGATTGGCAAAGTTCACCACGATCAGGTCATAGTCCGCGCCGATCACCTGGACCAGTTTTGCCGCGACCTCGTCGGCGGCCATCTCGGGCGCAAGGTCATAGGTCGCGACCTTGGGGCTGGAGGGCATGAAGCGGTCCTCGCCCGGTTCGGGCGCCTCTTTCCCGCCGTTCAGGAAGAAGGTGACATGGGGGTATTTCTCGGTCTCGGCCAGGCGGAACTGGCGCAGGCCCTTGGCGGCGACCCAGGCGCCCAGCGTGTTGAGCACCTGCCGCTTCGGGTAGGCGGTGGTCATGTATTCGTTGTGCCGGGTGCTGTAGTCGACCATCCCCAATAGCGCCGCCCATTCCGGGCGGTCGTTCGTGCCGAACTGGTCGAAGGCCGGATCGGCCAGCGCGGCAAGGATCTCCCGCGCCCGGTCGGCCCGGAAGTTGAGGCAGAAGAACCCGTCCCCGTCCATCGCGCCGTTATAGCCGTCGACGATGAAGGGCTGGATGAATTCGTCGGTTTCGCCACGCGCATAAGCGGTGGTCACGGCCAGGTCGGCGGACAGCGCGGGCTCGCCCTGCCCCGCGACGATGGCGCGATAGGCACGCTCGACCCGTTCCCAGCGGTTGTCGCGGTCCATGGCGAAGTAACGTCCGATCACCGTGCCGATCCGTGCGCCCTCGGGCAGCGTGCCTTGCAGTTCGGTGACAAAGCCCATCGCCGACTGCGGCGGCACGTCGCGTCCGTCGGTGACGGCATGGACCACGACCGGCACGCCCGCCCCGGCAATGGCGCGGATGGCGGCCTGGACATGGACGATATGGCCATGCACGCCCCCGTCGGATACCACGCCCATCAGATGCGCCGTCCCTCCCGTGGCGCGCAGCCGTTCCACGAAGCGAACCAGCCCTTCATTGCCGTGAAAACTGCCATCCTCGATCGCCAGGTCGATCTGGCCCAGATCCATCGCCACGACGCGGCCGGCGCCGATATTGGTATGGCCCACCTCGGAATTGCCCATCTGGCCGCGGGGCAGGCCCACGTCGGGCCCGAAGGTCGTCAGTGTCGCATGGGGGCAGTCGCGCATCAGCCGGTCGAAGTTCGGCGTCACGGCCTGGTCCGGCGCGCTTTGCTCGGGCCGGTCCGAGATGCCCCAACCGTCAAGAATGCACAGGACCACAGGTTTCGTCATGTCAGCCTCGGATGATTTTCGCCTTGTTACGCTGGCGCAGCGGCTGCGGCAACCGTAAGCCGGGGGCTTCGCGCCCCCGGACCCCCGCGGGATATTTGAACAAGATGAAATGAGGGTTGCTTTCACATTGGCGTAAATATCCTCGGGGGAATCTCCGAAGGAGATGGGGGCAGACAGCCCCCTGCCCGGTTGCCACACTCACTCCCGGTGATAAGGCGATCCCGCCAGGATCGTCGCCGCGCGATACAGCTGTTCGGCCAGCATCACGCGGACCAGCATGTGCGGCCAGACCATGCGGCCCAGGCTGATCTGCCAGTCGGCCCGCGCCCGCAGCGCCGGATCAAGCCCGTCCGCGCCGCCAATCACGAAGCAGACATCGCGCGCCTCGTCGCGCCATTCCGCCAGCCGCCGCGCGAACAAAGGAGAGGTCGGCTGTTCGCCGCGTTCGTCCATCATCACCAGGGCCGCGCCTTGGGGGATCGCGCGCGCCAGAACCTCCGCTTCAGCGGCCATGCCGCCGCCGCGCCTGTCCTCGACCTCGTGGATGGTGATGGGCGGCAGGCCGAGGCTGCGACCGGTCTTGGCGAAACGGTCGAGGTAGTCCGCCACCATCGCCGCTTCGGGACCCTTGCGCAGCCGCCCGACCGCGGCGATGTCGATTCGCATGGAGCCCGGCCGGTCAGTGGGCCGGGCGTGCCCCGTCGCGGACGCGGCTCAGCGCGTCGGCGGGCATCCACATCTTTTCCAGCTGGTAGAACTCGCGCACCTCGGGGCGGAAAACGTGGACGATCACGTCGTCCGTGTCGATCAGCACCCAGTCGCCCGTGTCCTTGCCCTCGATCCGGGGGGTGCGGCCGGTGATCTGCTTCATCCTCTCGGCCAGCTTTTCGGCGATGGCGCCCACCTGACGCGCGCTGCGGCCCGATGCGATCACCATGTGATCCGCCATGGCCGACCGTCCGCGCAGGTCGATCGTGACGATGTCCTCGGCCTTGTCGTCGTCAAGCGAGGACAGGATGCGGTCCAGGATCTGGTCGCTGGTCAGATCATGCGCCGCGGGGGTCGCTGCCGGCCCCGTGGCCGACGAGACGTCTTGTGACAGGGTTTCATCCTCCGGTCAGCGCGCCGATCGCCCCCGGCGCAGGGGATGGTCTAAAGATAGCATCTTTTCGGGCCATCTCAATGATCCCGGTCCGATTCCGTGCCGTCCGGCCGGGGATCGCCCATATGGATCGGCAGCGAGGCATTCACAACCCGCACCTCGCGCTGCGGGAAGGGGATGGTGATGCCCTGTTCCTTGAAGGCGTCCCACAGCGCCAGATAGACTTGGCCCCGCACATTGGTCAGCCCGCCCGCCGCGTCGTCGATCCAGAAGCGCAGCACGTAGTCGATGGAACTGTCGCCGAAGCCCGTGACCCAGCAGACCGCCTGCCGATGGGTCAGCACGCGCTTCACGGTCTTGACGGCGGCGATGGCTACGGCGCTGACCTTGTGGGGATCGTCGTCGTAGGAGGCGCCGAACTTCAGGTCTAGCCGGACGAAGCTGTTGGTGTGGGACCAGTTGACGACTTGGCCCGTGACCAGATCCTCGTTCGGGATCAGGTATTCCTTGCCGTCGCGCGTGACCACGCTGACATAGCGGGCGCCCAGTTCCTCGATCCAGCCGAAGGTGTCGCCCAGGCTGATGACGTCGCCGGGCTTCACGGACTTGTCCAGAAGGATGATCACGCCCGACACCAAGTTCGACACGACCTTCTGCAAGCCGAAGCCCAGGCCCACGCCCACGGCGCCGGAAAAGACCGCCAGTCCCGTCAGGTCGAAGCCCGCCGCCTTCAGGCCCACGACCAGCGCCAGGCTGAACAGCGCGATCTGCAACAGCTTCGTGGTCAGCACCCGCATCGTGGGCGAGATGTCCTCGTTCCGGGCCAGCCGACCCGAGATCAGCCGCGACAAGGCCCGCGCGCCGCCGATCATCAGGCCGGTCACGACTAGGGCCTTCAGCACCGTCAGGGCCGACAGGCGCAGCTCGCCCACCGTGATGGCGATGCTGTCCAGGAAATCGCCCGCGGGCTCCGTCAGGCCAAGCAGCAGCAGCGTGACCCAGATCCAGGCCAGCCAACTGGTGATCCGGCGCAGGAAGCGGTTGGCGATCAGCCGCACCAGGAAGAAGATGACCAGCCAGGCCGTCGCGATGGAGGCCGCCAGCGCGATCAGCGCGCTGCGCGAGGGCCAGGTGGCTTCGCGCATGACAAGGACGACGGCCCAGGCCAAGGCCACGAAGATCAGCAGCCCCAGCCTGCGCCCGATCAGCACCCCAAGCCGCAGCCGCCATTTCGGCCAGTTGTCGCGACGATGCAGCCAGCTGTCCCACAGGCGGACGGCGCCCCGGCCCAGCAGCCAGGACAGGAGGATCAGGCCGATGACGGCGGCCAGCTGATACAGCCGCTGCGGCAGGATCATGATCTCGAAGAACAGGGCGATGCGTGACCACAAGCCCTGCGCGGCATCCACGACGTTCGGACCGATCGGCTCCATCCCTCCGCCTTTTCCGACAATATTGCGTCAACGCCGAAAGGCGCATAAAAGATCGCCCATGTCCGGGTTCATCTATTTCGACATCCATGACCGCGCGCGCCTGCCTTCGCGGTTCTTTGGCGAAACGCGCGGCGTGACGGCGCGACTGTGACGGGCTGCGGTTCCGCCGCAGCCGATCCCTTCGCCATATCCTCACAGCCGAAAGCCTCAGCCATGACCGTTGATTCCAAACCCGCCGCCGCGCGGACGCTTTACGACAAGATCTGGGACGCCCATGTGGTGGACCGCCAGCCCGACGGCACCTGCCTTCTGTATATCGACCGCCACCTGGTCCACGAGGTCACCAGCCCGCAGGCCTTCGAAGGCCTGCGCATGACCGGCCGCACCGTTCGCGCCCCCGAACGCACCATTGCCGTGCCCGACCACAACGTCCCCACCACCTGGGACCGCGAACAGGGCATCGACAACGAGGAATCGCGCATCCAGGTCGAGGCGCTGGACCGCAATGCCCGCGAGTTCGGCGTGGTCTATTACCCCGTCAACGACATCCGCCAGGGCATCGTCCACATCGTCGGCCCGGAACAGGGCTGGACCCTGCCCGGCATGACGGTGGTCTGCGGCGACAGCCACACCGCCACCCATGGCGCCTTCGGTGCCCTGGCCCACGGCATCGGCACCAGCGAGGTCGAGCATGTTCTGGCGACCCAGACGCTGATCCAGAAGAAGTCGAAGAACATGAAGGTCGAGGTGACGGGCCGCCTCGCCCCCGGCGTCACCGCCAAGGACGTGGTGCTGGCGATCATCGGCAAGACCGGCACCGGCGGCGGCACCGGCCATGTCATCGAATATTGCGGCGAGGCGATCCGCGGCCTGTCCATGGAAGGCCGCATGACGGTCTGCAACATGGCCATCGAGGGCGGCGCCCGCGCCGGCCTGATCGCGCCGGATGAAACCACCTTTGCCTATGTGAAGGGCCGCCCCCATGCGCCGAAGGGCGCGCAATGGGAAGCCGCCGTCGCCTGGTGGAAGACGCTGTTTTCCGACGACGACGCCCAGTGGGACAAGGTCGTCACCCTGCGCGGCGAGGACATCGCCCCCACCGTCACCTGGGGCACCAGCCCCGAGGATGCGCTGCCCATCACCGCCACCGTCCCCGCCCCCGAGGATTTCACCGGCGGCAAGGTCGAGGCCGCGCGGCGGTCGCTGGACTACATGGATCTGACGCCCGGCACTCCCCTGACCGACATCGCCATCGACGCGGTCTTCATCGGGTCCTGCACCAACGGCCGGATCGAGGATCTGCGCGCCGCCGCTGACGTGCTGCGCGGCCGGACCCTGGCGCCGGGCGTGCGCGGCATGGTCGTGCCCGGATCGGGCCTCGTCCGCGCCCAGGCCGAGGAGGAGGGGCTGGACCGGGTCTTCAAGGACGCGGGCTTCGAATGGCGGCTTGCGGGCTGTTCCATGTGCCTTGGCATGAACCCCGACCAGTTGGCGCCGGGCGAACGCTGCGCCGCGACCTCAAACCGCAACTTCGAGGGGCGCCAGGGCTACAAGGGCCGCACGCACCTGATGTCGCCCGCCATGGCGGCGGCGGCAGGGGTCGCGGGGCATCTGGTCGATATCCGCGCCTTTGCGGCAGAAATGGCCTGAGGAGAGCCGATCATGGACAAGTTCACCACCCTGACCGGCATCGCGGCGCCCATGCCGCTGGTCAACATCGACACCGACATGATCATCCCCAAGCAGTTCCTGAAGACCATCCAGCGGTCGGGACTGGGGGTCAACCTGTTCGACGAGATGCGCTATGACCGCGACGGCAACGAGCTGCCGGATTTCGTGCTGAACCAGCCCGCCTACCGCCAGGCGGAAATCATCGTGGCGGGCGACAACTTCGGCTGCGGCTCGTCGCGCGAACACGCGCCCTGGGCGCTGCTGGATTTCGGCATTCGCTGCGTGATTTCCACCAGCTTCGCGGACATCTTCTTCAACAATTGCTTCAAGAACGGCATCCTGCCGGTGGTGCTGCCGCAGGAAGCCGTCGATGCGCTGATGGAGGATGCCCGAAAGGGTGCCAACGCCCGCATGACGGTGGATCTGGAAAACCAGACGGTCACCACCTCGGACGGGGTGTCCTTCGCCTTCGAGGTCGATCCCTTCCGCAAGCACTGCCTGCTGAACGGATTGGACGATATCGGGCTGACGATGGAAAAGGCCCCCGCCATCCAAAGCTTCGAGTCGCAGATGGCGCAGGCCCGTCCCTGGGTCTGACCTGCCCGTCAATGAAGCATTGCAAAGCCGGGCCCAAGGCCCGGCTTTCTTTTTCCGATGGAACCGAACTCGACTTTCCAGGCTGATAGGGGTAGCAAGAACAAAACAGAAACATCTTGGGGTTCGCCATGTTCGATGCGACGCGGCAGCGGCACATCGTTTCGGTCTGGTTCCCCCGGTTGCCAAGCGACCGGGCGCTGCGCCTGCAACCGGCAGAGGGACCGTTCGTCCTGTCGGTCCGGGCGCAGAACAGCGACCGGGTCCATTGTCTGAACCCTGCCGCGGAACGCGCGGGCCTGCACCGGGGCATGGCGCTGTCGCAGGCCCGCGCCTTCTGCCCCGACCTGCACAGCCGCCCGGCCGATCCGGCGGGCGACATGCGGTTCCTGCAGGGGCTGCGCCGCTGGGCCGGGCGCTATTCGCCGCTGGTGGGACTGGACGGCCCGGACGGGCTGGCCCTGGACATCGGCGGGGTCGATCACCTGTTCGGCGGCACGGATGCGCTGCTGGGGGACATCCGCCACCGCCTGTCCCGTGCCGGGCTGACGGTGCGGGTCGGACTGGCCGCGACGCCCGCCGCGGCCTGGGCCATGTCCCATTACGGCGACGGGGACAGCAGGCTTGCCGACCTGCCCGTGGCCGCCCTGCGCCTCGACCCCGATACCGTGACCGCCCTGCAACGGCTGGGCCTGCGCAGCATCGGCGATGTCAGGGGCACCGCCCGCGCGCCCCTGGCGCGGCGCTTCGGGCAGGGCTTGCTTGATCGGTTGGACCAGTTGGAGGGCCTGCGCGCCGAATCCATCGCACCCCTTGCCGATCAGCCCCGTTTCGCGGTGCGCCTGACCCTGCCCGAACCGATCGGCCTTGTCTCGGACGTGATGGCCGGCACCGGGCGGCTGCTGGAACGGCTGTGCCGGACGCTGGAACGGCACGGGGCGGGCGCCTTGGCCCTGCGCCTGACGCTGCGCCGGGTCGATGGGGAAAGCCGCCATGCGGACCTGCGCCTGGCCACGACCATGCGCGCGCCCGAACGCATCCTTCCCCTGTTCGCGCCCGGCGTCGAGGGCGTGGACGCGGGCTTCGGCATCGACCAGTTGCGGCTGGAGGCGACACGGACCGCACCCATGCCCCAGCGCCAGGTCACCACCGGCGGCGCCCCCGACGGCGAGGATGTGGCCGACCTCCTCACCCGGCTGGGCACGCGCGTGGGGCTGGACAACATCCGCCGCATCGTTCCAAGCGACAGCCATATCCCCGAACACAGCTTCGCGCTTGCCCCCTCGGGCGGGAAGCCGCCCCCGCCCGCGCCCCGCCTGCGCCCGCACTGGCTGTTCCCGCCCGAGCCCGTTTCCGCGCGCGGCCCCAGGCCCCCGCAGCAGTTCCGCTGGCGGCGCATGGGGCTGACCAGCGCCGAGGTGACGGGACCGGAACGGATCTGCCCCGAATGGTGGCGGCCGGATCGGGACTGGCCCCATGGCATCCGCGACTATTGGCGCATCGAAACCCGGCAGGGGCCGCGCTTGTGGATGTTCCACACGCCGCAGAACCCCGCCTGGTTCGTGCAGGGGGAATTCGCGTGACCGATCCCGCCCCGCCCGCGCCCCGCTATGCCGAACTGGGGGTGATGACCAACTTCACCTTCCTGACCGGCGCCTCGCATCCCGAGGAACTGGTGCTGCGCGCCGCCGAACTGGGGCTGGAGGCCATCGCCATCACCGACCGCAACTCGCTGGCGGGCGTGGTCCGGGCCTGGTCCGCCCTGCGCGACCTGGCGGCCGAGGCGAAGAAAAGCCTGCGCATCCGCTCCACCACGCAGATCGACAACTGCTCTCGCCAGGAAATCGGCCAGCCGCAGGACCTGCCGCGCGGCCCCCTGCCCCGGCTGCCCAGGCTGATCGTCGGCGCGCGGCTGGTGCTGGCGGACTGCCCGGTCGATTGGCTGGCCCTGCCGACCGACAAGCCCGCCTATCACCGCCTGTCGCGCCTGCTGACGCTGGGCAAGCGCCGGGCCGCCAAGGGCCGATGCGACCTGCGGCTGGCCGATCTGGCAGACGGGTGCGGGGGCATCATCCTGATCGCCCTGCCGCCCGCCGACCTGTCCCAGGCCCTGGCCCCCCTCCACGCCCTGCGGCGCTGCTTTCCGGGCGACGTCTTCCTGGGCGCGGTGCCGCGCTATGACGGCACGGACCAGGACTGGTTCGACGCCTGCGCGGGGCTGGCGCAGCGCGCATCCGCGCCGATGGTGGCCGTGGGCGACGTCCTGATGCACCGTGCCGCCCGCCGCCCCCTGGCCGACGTGCTGACCTGCCTGCGCGAGGGCATCACCATCGACGCCATCGGCACCCGCGCCCTGCCCAATGCCGAGCGCCGCCTGAAGCCTGCCTCCGACATGGCCCGGCTGTTCCACCGCCACCCCGCCGCGATCCGCCGCACGGTCGAGATCGCGGCGCGGTGCGGGTTCGACCTGGGAGAGTTATCCTATGATTACCCACACGAAATCACGGATGGCGAACCGCCCCAGCAGCGATTGGAACGGCTCACCCGCGATGGTCTGGCGCAGCGCAACAAAGGCACCGTTTCTCAAAAGCACGGCGATATTCTGGAAAAGGAACTGGGTGTCGTGGCCGAACTTGGCTATGCCCCGTACTTCCTGACCGTTCATGACATCGTGACCAAGGCACGGTCCCTGGGCATTCTGTGCCAAGGCCGTGGCTCGGCCGCCAATTCCATCATCTGCTGGGCTCTTGGCGTCACCGATGTTCATCCCGACAAGATCGGCATGGTGTTTGAACGCTTCCTTTCCCGTCATCGGGGCGAACCCCCGGATATCGACGTGGATTTCGAACACGAACGACGCGAGGAAGTGGTCCAGTGGATCTACAGGAAATACTCTCGCCACCGGGCGGGCCTTTGCGCAACGGTGATCCATTTCCGCACACGCAATGCGATCCGGGAAGTCGGCAAGGCAATGGGCCTGTCGCAGGATGTGATCGCCACATTGTCGGGCATGGTCTGGGGCATCTCCAACAAGGGCATCAAAGAGGATCATCTGCGTTCTCTCGGGCTTGATCCCGATGACGACCGGATCGCGCAAACCCTTGCGCTGATTCGCGAAATCATCGGCTTTCCCCGTCATCTGTCGCAGCATGTCGGCGGCTTTGTCATCACCCAAGGGCGGCTGGACGAGCTTTGTCCCATCGAGAACGCGGCGATGGAGGACCGCACCTACATCGAATGGGACAAGGACGATATCGACGCGCTGAAAATTCTCAAGGTCGATGTGCTAAGTCTCGGGATGCTGACCTGCATCCGCAAGGCTTTCGACCTGCTGCGTCAGCACGAGGAGGAAGATTACACTCTCGCCACCGTCCCCGGGGAGGACGCGACAACCTTTGACATGCTGTGCCGGGCCGATGCTATCGGCGTCTTTCAAGTCGAGAGCCGTGCGCAGATGAACTTTCTGCCCCGCATGAAGCCGCGAGAGTTCTATGACCTGGTGATCGAGGTCGCCATTGTCCGCCCCGGCCCCATCCAAGGCGGGATGGTCCGACCCTATATTCAGCGCCGATTAGGGTTGGAGGAACCGGAACCCTTCGGTCCCGCGCTTGAGGCGATCACCAGGCGAACCCTCGGCGTGCCACTGTTTCAAGAGCAGGCGCTGCAGATCGCGCAGGTGGGCGCAGGCTATTCGGCCGAGGATGCCGACAAGCTGCGCCGGTCGCTGGCATCCTTCCGCCGCATGGGCACGATCGACCAGCATCGCGAAACCTTTGTCGCCGGAATGCTGAACAACGGCTATGACCGAGAGGTCGCCGAGCGTTGCTTTTCCCAGATCGAAGGCTTTGCCGACTACGGCTTTCCCGAAAGCCATGCGGCGGCATTCGCGATGCTGACCTATGTGTCGGCCTGGCTCAAGTGCCATCACCCGGCGGTCTTTGCCTGCGCGCTTTTGAACAGCCAGCCGATGGGGTTCTATGCCCCCGCGCAGATCGTGCGGGACGTACGCGACCACGGGATCGAGGTGCGCCCGGTCTGCGTCAACCGCAGCATCTGGGACAACACGCTGGAGCGGCGGTCTGACGGCGCCCTGGCGCTGCGGCTGGGGTTCCGGCAGATCAAGGGGCTGCGACAGGCCGATGCCCTGGCCATCACGCGCGATCGCGGCAACGGCTATCCCGACCCCGAGAACCTGTGGCTGCGCGCGGGCCTGGCCCCCGCCACCCTCGAACGGCTGGCCGAGGCCGATGCCTTTGCCGGCATGGGCCTGACCCGGCGCGACGCCCTGTGGGCGATCCGCGCGATCCGGGCGCCCGCGCCCCTGCCGCTGTTCGCCGATCCCCTGGACGGCGAGGGCCTGCGCGAGCCGGTCGTGGACCTGCCCGCCATGCATCTGGGCGAGGAGGTGGTCGAGGACTACGTCTCGACCCGCCTGACGCTGCGCGCCCATCCGATGGAGTTGCTGCGCCCCACGATCCCCGGCCTGACGCCCCATGCCGAGCTGGTCCGCGCGCCCCTGCGCCGGACAACGGTTTGCGGACTGGTCATCACCCGGCAGCGTCCCGGCACGGCCTCGGGCGTGATCTTCCTGACGCTGGAGGACGAGACCGGCGTGTCGAACGTCGTCGTCTGGAAGCGCGTCTTTCACCGCTTCCGCCGCGCCGTGATGGGCGGGCGCTTGCTGCGCGTGACCGGGCCCCTGCAGCGCGAAGGCATCGTCACCCACCTGATCGCCGAGCATATCGAGGATCTGTCCCGCAAGCTGTCCGAACTGGGCCATCCGCTGGACGGAATGATTGGCGCGCGCCACGCGCCTGCCGACGACGCGCCCCGACTGGATCATGGCGCACCCGGCGCGCAGCATCCGCGCGAACAGGCCAGGCGGCTTTTTCCCAGCCGCGATTTCCATTGACGGAAAAAGCCCCGCCATGCGGTGATGGCGGGGCAAGTCGGTTCCCCCATTCGGCGGCAGCCGGGGGAACGTGGCGAACCTGTGAGGATCAGTTGGGGCGGGAAACCTCGCCCTCCATTTCGGCGCGGATCTGCTGGCGCAGGATGTCGATGGGGATCATCCGGCCCTCGCGCCGGTAATGCCAGTAAGTCCAGCCGTTGCAGCTTGGCGCGCCTTCCAGCGCGGCGCCGACCTGGTGGATCGAGCCCTTGACGTCGTTGCCGATCAGTGACCCGTCGGCGCGGACCTTGGCCTTGTGGCGGTTGTTCATGGAAAACAGTTCCTCGCCCGGGCGCAGCATCCCGCGTTCGATCACCTGGCCGAAGGGGATGCGCGGCTCGGCCCGCTTGGCGCGGGTGGTCGCCAGGGCCTCGGCATCCAGGCGGCGGATGCGGCCGATGCGACGCTCGGCAACCTCGCGATAGGCCGCCTCGCGCTCGATCCCGATGAAGTCGCGGCCCAGCATCTTGGCGACCGCGCCAGTCGTGCCGGTTCCGAAGAACGGGTCCAGCACCACGTCGCCGGGATTGGTGGTGCCGATGATGACGCGGTGCAGCAGCGATTCGGGCTTTTGCGTGGGGTGGGCCTTGTCGCCTGCCGCGTCCTTCAGCCGCTCGCCCCCGTTGCAGATGGGCAGCACCCAGTCGGACCGCATCTGCGTGCCTTCGTTCAGCGACTTCAGCGCCTCGTAGTTGAAGGTGTATTTCGAGGCCTCGGACTTCGCGGCCCAGATCAGCGTTTCATGCGCGTTGGTCAGCCGCTTGCCGCGGAAGTTCGGCATCGGGTTCGACTTGCGCCAGATCACGTCGTTCATGATCCAGAAGCCCTGGTTCTGGATCTCGGCACCCACGCGGAAGATGTTGTGATAGCTGCCGATGACCCAGATCGCCCCGTTCGGCTTCAGCAGCCGCCGTGCGGCGGCCAGCCAGTCGCGGGTGAAGGCGTCGTAGGAGGCAAAATTGGAAAACTGGTCCCAATGATCGTCGACCGCGTCCACCTTGGAATGGTCGGGCCGGTGCAGGTCGCCGCGCAGCTGCAGGTTATAGGGCGGATCGGCAAAGATCAGGTCAACGCTGGCTTCGGGAAGCGCGTTCATGACCTCGATGCAGTCGCCTGCGAGAATCTGGTTGAGGGGGAGCGGTCGCGCGGCTGCCATGCGCTGATCCTTGGTCTTGATCATCTTTGCCTCGGGGGGAAATCGCCGGCTTGGGCCGGTCTGGTATTCCCTTAAGATGATTCAGACGCGAATCGGCGTCAAATTGTTTTTTGAATCAAGGGCTTGGTTGCAGGGCTTTACACAAGATGTTGTGGACGGGCTCGAACGAACGCCTATGATAGGGGGTAATCCCCAAATCTAGCAGGGCCTGCTTGTGGGCGGGCGTCGCGTAACCGGCATTGGCTTCCCAGCCGTATCCGGGATGTTGTTGCGCCAAATCCACCATCAGCCGGTCGCGCGCCACCTTGGCCAGAATGGAAGCCGCAGCAATCGTCACGCAGCGCGCGTCGCCCTTAACGATGGCCTCGCCGGGGCAGGACAGGTCGCGGGGGATGCGGTTGCCATCGACCAGGACATGGCACGGCCTGGTGCCCAGGCCCTTCACGGCCAGGCACATCGCCAGGTGCGAGGCGTGGTAGATGTTCAGGCGGTCGATGTCGGCGACCCCGACATGGATGATGCAGTGGTCGCAGTTCGCGGCCAGCCATTCGGCCAGGGCTTCGCGCCGTTTCACTGTCAGCTTCTTTGAATCGTTCAGCCCGTCAGGGATGTTGCCGGGGTCCAGCACCACGGCGGCGGCGGTGACGGGACCGGCCAGGGGGCCGCGCCCGACCTCGTCCACGCCCGCGACGCGGCGGGCGCCACGGGCCAGGGCAGCCAGTTCGACGCTGAAATCAGGCAGAATCATGCGGTGATGGTTACAGGGTCGATGGCGACCTCTTCAAGGTTCACGCCCTCGCCCTCCCGGTCCACGACCAGGAAATCGGCGGGCCGGTCCAGCGGCGTCAGCACGCCGTGCCAGACGCCCGCGCGCAGGTTCACGCCCGTGCCCGCAGGCACCAGGAAGGCGCGCGGCGTCCCCGGCCTGCCGCCCGCGTCAGGCGCCACGACCGACAGCCAAGCGTCCGGTCCCAACGGCATGAAGGCCTGGCTGCCCAGGGGATGGCGTTCCAGCAGCGTGCAGGCGTAAGGCAGGCTGATGGCCTGGGACCGGAAGATCGAGATGATCGCCTCGCCCCCCGCCCGCTCCACGGTGGCAAGCGCATGGTGGCGTTCGCAGCGGCCCGCGTTGATCATGCGGTCGGGCGTGGCGCGCGGGGTCAGAATGTCGCCGAAGGGCGCAAAGGCTTCGGGGGTGATGGGTTCGATGCGGATGGTGGTCATGGATTCCTCCTGCCGCCTGCCTTAGCCTGCCGCCGCCAGCCCGTCGAGGATGCGGGCCATGATCGCGCGGCGGGTGGCGGGCTTGCGCAGCGCCGCGGCCTCGGCCCGTGCGGCGGCGGCCATGGCCTTGCAGGCTTGGGGATTTTCGCGTGCCCAGGCCAGCTTTTCGGCGATGTCGCCGCAATAGCGCTGCAACGGGATATAGTGTTTCCACGGCTGGAAGCGGTCGGAATAGAACACCTCCCAGCCGTCCTCCTCCTTCAGCAGCACGGATTGGCCGTCGATCGCCCCGATGAAGTTCGAGCCGTGGTCATAGCCCGTCAGGCACAGCTGATACCGGAAGCGGTGAAAGAACGCGCGGTCCCGGCGCGGCGTGCAATAGGGCGCCAGAAGCGGATCGCTTGCGAACTGGCGATAACCCCAGGCCATCACCACGCCCAGGTCGAAATCGGGATGCCCCCACCAGCGCCGCACGAAGGCCAGCCGGTTGGTATTGCACAACCGGTCCCAAGCCGCCTGCCGCAGGGCCGGATCGTCGCCCGCCTGGGCCAAGTCGCGCAGGATGACATGCGAGGCCGGGCCGGGCCTGACGCCGTCGCGCATCTCGCTGCCCGAGATCATGCCGCGCCAGACCACCTGGTCCAGCTTGTCCTCCCACGGGATCGGATCGGGCGCGGCACCGGGGTCGAAGCCCGGCAAGCCGATGTCGTGCTGGCCCGGCAAGGGCCACAGCACGGCGTTGCGCGCGCCTGCCCGGCGGTTGTGGCACAGCACGGGTGCCGACAACGGATCGCCCTGCGGCGAGCCGAACCAGCGCGAATCCTCCATGTCGATGCGCAGCGGCATGGGGCGGCCCAGGCGCAGGGCATCGTTGATCACCCCCTCGGCCCGGATCAGCTTGAAATGCCGCTCCGGGGCCGAGACTGCCCCCTGGCCGGGAAGGACCGTCATGCGCCGCACCCCGCCCTTGCGGTCGGTCACGCGGGTGCCGCCGTCCCAGTCGGAAGAATACTCCGAATGCCCGCCGCCCTGCCCTGCGTCGGGGTCGATACCGCGCAGGCAGAAGGTTGCCACCTGGTCCGCATAGGCTTCATCGAGTTGTTCGGCGGGTGGCCTGTCCAGCAGCCGGGAAAGATCCGGGGCCTTGCCCTCTGCTTCGGGAAACCAGCCTTGCTGCCAGCCGGGGTCGGGCAGCGGCAGCACGGGGTGCAGCCGCGCCGCGACATCGGACGGCGTTTCGCGGTCCAGATCGACCCGGATCAGGCGGGGATCGTCGCCGAAAAAGGCGTCCACGGCGGCCAGATGGGCGTGCCAGTCGGCTTCCCACAGGTCGGGCAGGTCGGCGGTGTCGCAGCCGCGATGATGGGCATGGCAGGCTGCCGCAGCCCCCCCGTCGCGGGTCAGGCGGTCCAAGATCCAGTCTTCGGGTCGCCGCACGGTCAGGATGAAGCGCGCCTGCGGGAAACGCTGGGCCAGCCAGCCGAAACGGCGCCATGCCTCAAGCGGGGGGCGCCAATGCGGGATGTTGCGGTAAAGGCCCGAGAACAGCACCGTTCCCGGCCAGTGGCGCAGGGCATCGCCGCCGCTGGCTATGGAAAACAGGATATCCTCGGCCAGCCGCCCGGCGTCGTGGCAGACGGCGGCATGGCCGTTGCGGCGGAACAGCCGCGCCAGCCGCCTCTCGCCGCACCAGTCGGGGCTGATGTGGAAGAACAGCGGCGCGTCCATCAGCCGCCGATCAGCCGTCCCGGCCTGGGCAGGAAGATCGTGAGAAGGCCCAGGATCGGCAGGAACGAGCAGAGGACGAACACCCGCTCGATCCCCTGCGCGTCGGCCAGGACGCCCAGGGCGGCGGCGGCGATGCCCCCCATGCCGAAGCTGAAGCCGAAGAACAGGCCCGCGATTGTGCCGGTGCGGCCCGGCACCAGTTCCTGCGCAAAGACCACGATGGCCGGGAAGGCGGATGCCAGGATCAGCCCGATGATGATGGCCAGCACCCCCGTCGCAGCCAGCCCGACATGCGGCAGCAGCAGCGTGAAGGGCAGCACGCCCAGGATGGAGAACCAGATCACCCGCAGCGGACCGATCCGGTCGCCCACGATGCCGCCCAGGATCACGCCCGCCGCCATGCCGCCCAGGAACAGGAACAGCATGATCTGCGCGCCTTGCGGGCCCAGGCCGAACTTCTCGATGGTGAAGAAGGTGAAATAGCTGCTCATCGAGGCGGTGTAGATGTTCTTCGTGAAGGTCAGGATCGCCAGCACGGCGATGGCCCGGATCACGACCGCGCGGGGCAGGCGCAGCGCGGTGTCGGGCTTTGCGGTGGCGGCGCGGCGTCGCCCCTCGGCCCATTGCCCCACATGCCACAGAAGCGCCCCGCCCAGGGCCGCTGCCACGGCGAACCAGGCCACCGCCGGGCGGCCCAAGGGCACGACGATGAAGGCCGCCAGCAGCGGACCCAGCGACTGCCCGAAATTGCCGCCCATCTGGAACAGCGACTGCGCCGTCCCGAAGCGCCCGCCGGAAGCCAGCCGCGCCACGCGCGAGCTTTCGGGATGGAACACCGCCGAGCCGACCCCGATCAGCATCGCCCCCGCCAAGAGCATCCCGTAGTGATGCGCAAAGGCCAGCAGCAGCACCCCGCAGAAGGTCGAGGCCATGCCGAAGGGCAGCGACCGGGGCTGCGGGTGCCTGTCCGTGGCCATCCCGATCAGCGGTTGCAGCAGGGACGCGGTGACCTGGAACGCGAAGGTCATCACCCCGATCTGCGCATAGGTCAGATCGAACTCGACCCGCAGCAGCGGATAGATTGCCGCCAGCATCGACTGCATCACGTCGTTGATGGTGTGGCACAGGCTGATCGCGGTCAGGATGCCCCAGGCAGTCCCGGTGGCGGCCATCGTGCCGGTTGTCGTGGCGTCAGCGCGCATGTGTCCTCCGCTCTCACCTGCAGATCATGCAATAGCAGCCGCATGGCGTGGCGCAAGCGCCGACTGCCGCCGATCGCCGCCCGATTTGGGCAAGCCTTTGCCGATCCGGGGCCTTGTCGTTTTGGACAGCTTCCCTTCGCGTCATCCTTTTCCGACACTGCGAAGGTTCCATGGTTCAAGTTTTACAGTAAAAAAAATGGCAAAAATACCCGGCAACCTTGTCCGGTCCCTGCGCGCGTCGGGCGCGGCGGGGGGCGGAAGGCGCATGAATACCTGGCAATCGGTCCGCGCCGATGTGCTTGAACGGATCAGAAGCCGTGAATGGCCCCCCGGCGAATTGATTCCCACCGAACAGGAGCTTGCGGCAAGCCTCGGCTGCGCGCGCGCCACCGTGAACAGGGCCCTGCGCGAACTGGCCGACAGCGGCATCATCGAGCGCCGCCGCAAGGTGGGCACGCGGGTTGCCGCCACCTCGGCCCGGCGCACGACCCTGGACATGCCCGCGATCCGCACCGAGATCGAGGCGATGGGCGCGACCTGCGCCTATACGCTGGACAGCTTCGCCATGCGCCTGCCCAGCCCGGCCGCCGCGCGCGCGCTCCAGGTCTCGGCGGGCGAGGAGCTGTTGCTTGTCGAGGCGACCTATACCGCCGACGGAAAGCCGCATTGCTGCGAGGCGGTCTGGCTGAACATGCGTGCCCTGCCCCCCCTGAGCCGCCAGGACGTGGAGCATCAGTCCGCGCTTGAATGGCTTGCAGGCCGGGTTGCCCTGACGCATGGCCGGTTCTCGATCCTGGCGGATACCGCCCGGGGCGAGTTCGCGCGCAACCTCGGCATCGCCGAGGGCAGCCCGGCCCTGACGATCGAGCGCACGAACTGGACCGACAGCACGCCCGTTTCCTTTGCGCGGCAGTTCTATCCGCCCCAGCATCGCCTGGTCTCCGAGGACTGATCAGCCCGCGATAGCCAGCGCCAGCCCCGGAAACAGGACAAGCGCGGCAAGGACCAGAAGGTCCGGGAACAGGAACCGCTCGACCCCCGCGAATGTCGTCCTTGCCGGGACGGCACGAATCGCCTTGTCGATGACGATGACGACAAGCCCCGCGGGCGGCAGGATCATCGCGACCTCTGCCAGCTTGGCCAGGACGATGCCGGCCCAGACCGGGCCAAGCCCATGGGCGCCCGCCAAGGCCATCGCGAAAGGCAGGGCTAGGACCAGCATCGCCAGCGGCTCGACCAGCAGCCCCAGGACGGCGCAGCCCAGGCCCAGCAGCAGGACGGCAACCGGGCGGGGGATGCCCGCCGCCCCGTCCGCCAGCATCGCCGGAATGCCGGCGACATCAAGGAATGTCAGGAACAGCCGCGCCGCGAACAGGATCAGCAGGATCGAAACCGCCTGCCGCAGGCTTTCGCGCAGGGCGAGCCACAGCGTCCCGGCGGTCAGCCGCTGCTGGATGACGCCGAAGGCCAGCGTCGCGGCCAGGCAGATCGCCACGGCCCCGGGCGCCGTCACCAAGCCGAAGAAGATGCCGCCGACCAGGATCGCGAACAGGACCGGGGCGGGCCAGACCGCGCGCAGGGCCGCGCCCGCCGCGATGGCCAGCGGCTGCGGCAGGGGCGCGGCCTCGGCGTCGTGCCGGACCCACCACAGCACGACGGCGGCCATTCCCGCCAGCGACAGCACGGCGGCCGGCAGGCCCGCCAGGAACATGGCGCCGACCGGCGTGCCCGACAACAGCCCCCAGGCGATCAGCAGCATGGACGGCGGCAGCAGCGCCCCCAGCGTGCTGCCCATGGCGACCGAGGCGCCCGCGAGGCGCGGATCGTAGCCCGCCCCCAGCATCGCCGGCATGGCGATCCGCGACATGGTGGCCGCGCAGCCGACCGACGACCCCGAGGTCGCGGCGAAACCGGCGCAGCCCAGGATCGCGGCCATGGCAAGCCCGCCGCGCCGCCGCTGCAGGATCACCGCCGACGCATCATGCACGCGGGTGGCGAAACCCGCGTAAAAGGCCGCATTCCCCAGCATCAGGACCAGCGGCACCAGCAGAAGGTCGGGCGTCCGCAGCAGGCCCGCCAGCGGACCCCAGGCGCTGTCCAGCGCCCCCGCCCAGGCCAGCCCGGCCGCCCCCGCCAGCAGCAAGGACAGCGCGACAGGCATGTGCAGGGCGGTCAGCAGCACCACCGCGGCCATGGCGGCAAGGCCGGCCGTTCCCATTCCCTCGCTCGTCACCCTGCCTCCGGATCGCTGTCCCCGCGGCACGCTAGGCCGGGGCGGCGGCGAACTCAAACGGGAATTGACCGAAATGTGACCGCCGGTCTATCTGGCGGTTTCGCGCAAGACCCCCGATGCTGCGACCATCCCGACGGAGACCACGATGCCGCGCCTTTCGATCCCTCTGCCGCTTGCCCTGGTGCTGGCGTCGCTTTGTGCCCTGCCCGCCGCGGCCCAGACCGACAAGCCGTTCCTGGCGGCCGATGTCGAGGCGGCAAGCTATAACGGCGGCGACCTGCCCCCGGGGCGGTCGGCCCTGACGACCAAGGTGCAGGTGCTGCTGGATCGGTCGGGCATCTCTCCGGGCGTGATCGACGGCTTCAAGGGCGGCATGAGCCAGAGCGCGATCATGGCCTTCGAACGCCGGTCGGGCCTGCCCATCGACGGGGTGATGGACCCGCATGTCTGGAACCTGCTGCAATCCTTCGCGGCGCAGCCCGCCACCCAGGACTACACCATCACGGCCGAGGACGCGCAGGGACTGGCGGAGGCGATCCCCACCGACTACGCCGAAAAGGCGCAGATGCCGGCCATGGCCCATACCAGCGTCGCCGAACGCCTGGGCGAGCGCTTCCACATGGACGAGAAGTTCATCGCCTTCCTGAACCCCGGCGTCGATCTCGTACCCGGCGCCACGATCAAGGTCATCAATCCCGGTGCCCGGATGCGCGGCACGGTGGCGCGCATCCTGGTGGACGTGAACACGCGCCGGGTGGCGGGCTTCGACGCGAAGGGCAAGCTGCTGGTGGACTTTCCCGCGACGATCGGGTCGTCGGCCACGCCCTCGCCCTCGGGCAGCCACCATGTGGCGACGGTCGCGCTGAACCCGAACTATACCTATGACCCGAAGAAGAACTTCCAGCAGGGCGACAACGACAAGGTGCTGGTGGTGCCGCCCGGTCCGAACGCGCCCGTGGGGACCGTCTGGATCGGGCTGTCCAAGCCGACCTACGGCATCCACGGCACGCCCACGCCCTCGCAACTGTTCCGCAACCAGTCGATGGGCTGCGTGCGGCTGACCAACTGGGATGCCGAGGAACTGGCCCACATGGTCCGCGCCAACACCACCGCGGTCGAATTCCTGCCCCAGGGCGTGACCATCGCCCAAGCCACCGGCGCCGCGCCGGCGGAAACCCCGCCCGCCGAGCCTCTGGAGCCGCTGGAAACGGTCGTCCCGGCGGCCGCGGACCCCAGCCCCGCCGCCCCGGACGGGCAGCTTGGCTATCCGGACCCGCTGGCCGCAAAGCGCGCCCCGGCCGAGCCGGTCTACGAGAATACCTCGGAAGAGGATGCCGACGCGCAGGTCGCGCCGGCCGATCCGCTGACCGATGCGCTGACGGGCGCCCTGCCCGACGGCTTCGTCGTGCCCCCGGTGGCCGAGCAGCCATGATCCGGCGGGGCGCGATCCTGCTGGCCCTGTGCCTGTCGCCGACAGCCGCCGCCGCGCAGGACCGTCCGCCCGAACGCCCCGAGGACACGGCAGCCGACCCGGCAGGGGCACCTGCCCCGGCGGAAGAACCGCAGGCGGAGCCGGTGGCGGTTCCGGTTCCAGAGCCGGTGGTGGAATCTTCTCCGATGTTCGGGCCGCCCCCGCCGCCCGTCTGGTGGCTGCTGCGCGAAGACGACGGGGATTTCGCGTCCTGCCTGCGGACCCTTTCCGCCCGGGGCGCGGTCTTCAGCGAACAGCCGCCCATCACCGACCCTGACGACCGCGACTGCGGCATCGCCCGGCCGATCCGGGTAGAGCGCATCCTGCCCGGCCTGGCGCTGGAAGGCGGTGCGGTCATGCGCTGCGACACCGCGCTGGCGCTGGAGGGATGGGCGCGCGCCTTCCTGCAGCCGGCAGCCGCCATGCTGCCCGGGAGGCCTCGCGTCACCGCCCTCCGGCTTGGCACGACCTATGACTGCCGCCCCCGCGTCGGGACCGGAGAGGACCGGCCGAAGCTGTCGGAACATGCGCTTGGAAATGCCATCGACATCGCGGGCTTCGTTCTCGACAAGGGAGAGGCGCTTGCGGTCCAGCCTCGCCTGGACACCGGCGACATGGCCGAGGCCTTCCAGCGCACCGCCCGCGCGGCAGGCTGCCTGTTCTTCACCACCGTCCTGGGGCCCGGCTCAAACGACGCCCATGACGACCACCTGCACCTGGATATCGCCGCCCGGCAGGGTGGCTGGCGCCTGTGCCAGTGATCAGCGCTTGACGCGTTCCAGATCCAGATAGGCCGGATCGAACCGCGCCAGGGTCGTCAGGCCCTTCCAATCCAGGATGGTGATGTCCGGCCCCGACCAGCGGATCAGCCCGCGATCGCGCAGGTCCCTGACCGCGCGGTTCACATGAATCGGGGAATATCCAAGGATATCCGCCAGTTCGCGTTGCAGCAGGGGCAACTGGAACTGACCGTCCGAGGCCGCCCCGACGGCGTTCAGACGGGTGTAGACCTCGCAGACCAGATGGGCCAGATGCGCGCTCGACCGCAGGGACGCCGCGGCGATCAGCCATTGCCGATGGATCGCGGCATCGATCATGGTCGCCATCCACAGCAGACGCGTCAGGTGGGGAAAGTTCCGGGTAATCTCGGTCAGGTCGGCATGGTCGATGTATTCGACCTCCACCGGGCCGACCGCGACAATGGAATGGTCCAGCTTCGACAGGACAAAGGCGTGAAGATCGACGAAATCGCCCGGCACATGCAGGGCCGTGATCACGCGATCATCCGGGCGCCCGACCAGGCGATTCGACCGGGCCGACAAGCCTCGCAACATCATGCAACTGCGGTTGGGACTGGCATTGGCGGGAACGATCGTCTCGCCCGCTCCATAGCTCGCCTGCTCTGTCTTCACCGCCCGCAGACGGTCCAGATCGTTCGGGGACAAAGTGTCGCGTCTTTGAAGATAACGGACGAAATACTCCGTGATTGCCACTTCCGATCCCTTCAACTCTGGCACAAGACAGTTGCAAATCGCACTCTCTCGCGCAATGGGCTCACCCTCCAACCTAACATTCATTAAGCGAACTCAATCGCTTGACTGGCCACTCAACCCCGAAGGGGCTGCCGCGGACTGGCTTGAACCCGCAAGGCCGCAGCAAGTTCCAGGAAGCTCTGCTCGATTCCGTTCGTCTTGCGGGCGACAAGGTCGTCGAGCTGCGGGAAAAGCCTGACGGCCTCGTCCAGGCGGGGGTCCGATCCGGGCGCGTAGAGGCCCGCACGAATCATCAACTCGGATTCCGCATAGGCCCCCAGCGCGGCCCTGGCCTTGCCGATCATCCTGTTCTCGTCAGCGGTGGCGGCATCGGGCAAGGACCGCGACACCGATCTTACCACATCAACGGCCGGAAAGCGCCCGCGTTCCGCGATCGTCCGGTCCAGCACGACATGCCCGTCCAGGGTGCCGCGCAGGATGTCGGCCACCGGCTCCTCCATGTCCGATCCCGCCACCAGCACGCTGAAGATGCCGGTGATGTCGCCCGTCCCCTCCAGCCCCGGACCCGAGCGTTCGGCCAAGGCCATGATCAGGTTGGACACCGAGGGCGGAAAGCCGCGATAGCTGGGCGGCTCGCCTGCGGCCAGGGCGATTTCCCGATGCGCCTCGGCAAAGCGCGTGATCGAATCGGCCAGGAACAGCACGTGGCGGCCCTGGTCGCGGAAATGCTCGGCCACGGCCATCGCGGCCCAGGCGCAGCGCCGCCGGATCAGCGGAGAGCGGTCCGAGGTCGCCGTCACGATCACGGCCCGCGCCATGCCCTCGGGCCCCAGGGTCTTTTCCACGAACTCGCGCAGCTCGCGCCCGCGTTCGCCGATCATGGCGATCACCACGACATCGGCCTGCACCCCTTTGGCAAGCCCGGACAGCAGCGTGGACTTGCCGACGCCCGATCCCGCGAACAGCCCGATCCGCTGGCCGGTGACCAGCGGCAGCAGCGTGTCGAAGACCGCGAATCCCGTGGGCAGGCGCGCGCCCAGCCGCTTGCGGCGCACGGCAGCCGGAGCCTCGCGGCGGAAGGGCAGCGGCTCGCGGCCCCTGGGCAGGGGGCGGCCGTCCAGCGGCTGACCCAGCGGGTCGATGATTCGCCCGATCCAGTCGTCGCAGGGGGCGATGGTGGGCGCGAAGATCAGCTCGACGGCGGCGCCCACCGACAGGCCCTCGGCATCGCCTTCCGGCAGCACGTCGGCATGGCGCGGCGCAAGCCCCACGATCTCGGCCGCGACCTGCCCTTTCTGCAGCGCGATCAGCACCCTGTCGCCCACCGAGGCATGGCTGTTCAACCCCTCGACCCGGATCAGCCCGGCCCGCATCGAATGAACGCGCCCCCAGTGCCGGGTCATGCGCAGATCGGCGATCCGCGCCGCAATCGAACTCAGCTGGTCCATCCTCACCGTCCGTTTTTTCAGCCTGCAAACGGTTTCTAAACGAATCGCGGTTAAGACCGGGTTATCGCCAATGAGGAGAAGCCTCATGTTTGAAAAGATCGAGATGATGCGCATGGCCCGCGCCCTGGGCCAGCATTCCAGCCAGCGGCAGATCACCGTCGCCCGCAACATCGCCAATGCCGACACCCCCGGCTTCAAGGCCGAGGACATGCAGCCCTTCGCCGACAGCTATCGCGCGGCCCTTGCGCCGCTGCGGACCACCGATCCGCGTCACCTGGATGCGCCCGACTGGTCACCTGCCGCACGCAACAGCGTGGCCGGGACCGGCGTCTCGCCCAACGGCAACTCCGTCTCGCTGGAGGAGGAGATGCTGAAGGCGGCCGAGGTCAAGCGCGGCCATGACCTGTCACTGGGCATCTACAGTTCCGCGCTTGATCTGATGCGCACCAGCATCGGGCGGAGGGCGTGATGGACCGTCCCGTTTCCGCCCTGCACCTGTCGGCATCCGGCATGCGCGCCCAGGGCGAACGCCTGCGCCACACGGCCGAGAACATCGCCAACGCGGACACGCCCGGCTATCGCCGCAAGCTGGTCACCTTCGAGGAAGCCGCCCGCTTCGGCCGCCCCACGGGAGAGGTCGAGGCGTCGAAGCTGCGGCTGGACCAGGCCGAACTGCCGCGCCTTTACGACCCCTCGCATCCCCTGGCGGACGAGGACGGCTACTACCTGGGCTCCAATGTCGATCTGGTGATCGAGATCGCGGACTCGCGCGAAGCGGGCCGCTCCTACGAGGCCAACCTGAAAATGTTCGAGCAGACGCGCCAGATGGGCGCGTCGCTTCTGGAACTTCTGCGCCGCTAGAAAGGTCGCCCATGTTTACCAGTTTGAATGCAGCCAGTGCCTATTCCGCCGCCCGCAGCGCCGTCGCGCCGGGCCAGCCCGCCCCCGCCGTCCAGGCGATCTCGCAGGCGGCCGAGGATTTCGCCGCCCAGATGGGCCAGGTCGATGGGGCCGCGACCGACGCCATGACCGGCCAGGTCGAGACCCACCGCCTGGTCCAGACCCTGGCCGAGGCCGAGGTCGCCATGGAAACCGTGGTCGCCATCCGCGACAAGGTGGTCGAGGCCTATCAGGAAATCCTGCGGATGCCGGTGTGATCCATGGATGAGACGCTTCTGTTCGACATGCTGCGCCAGGCGCTTCTGATCTCGGTCCGCATCTCGGCCCCGATGCTGGCCGTTGCGCTGATCGCGGGTGTGGTGATCGGTCTGTTCCAGGCCCTGACCTCGGTTCAGGAAATGACGCTGACCTTCGTGCCCAAGGTCGGGCTGATGCTGGCGGTCTTCTGGGTCTCCATGAGCTTCATGACCACCGCGCTGTCCGACTTCTACCTGGGGCAGATCATCCCCCTGATCGCGGGAAGCTGACATGGACAACGCGACCTATGCGACGCTGACCCGGCAGTCCGGCCTGATGGCCGAAATGCGCGTGGTGGCCAACAACATCGCCAACGCCAACACCACCGGCTTCCGGCGCGAAGGCGTGATCTTCGCCGAACACATGTCGGCTCTGGACCGCAGCGGCGACACGCTGTCGATGGCCCATGCGCGCGGCCGGACCCTGGATCTGGACCAGGGCGTGCTGAGCCAGACCAACGGCAACTACGACCTGGCGATCGAGGGCGACGGCTTCTTCCTGGTCGAGACGCCCGAGGGCAACCGCCTGACCCGCGCGGGCGCCTTCCTGCCCTCCCCGGAGGGCGAGTTGATGACGGCCGACGGCTTTCGCCTGCTGGACGAGGGCATGGCGCCGATCATCGTGCCCGCAGGCGCCAGCGATGTCGCGGTCGGGGCAGACGGCACCCTGTCCGCCAATGGCGTGACCTTCGGCAGGATCGGCGTCTTCACCGCCCCCGAGGATGCACAACTGACCCACCAGGGCGGCACCGCCTTCACCACCGACGCCGCCCCCGCGCCGGTCGAGGATGCCCGCATCCGCCAAGGCTTCCTTGAGGAATCGAACGTCGATTCCGTCTTCGAGATCACCCGCATGATCGAGGTCCAGCGCGCCTACGAGCTGGGCCAGTCCTTCCTTGACCGAGAAGATCAGCGCATCCGCAGCGCGATCGCCGGCATGACCCGCTGAAAGGTCCCCCCATGAGAGCCCTGCAGATCGCCGCAACCGGCATGAGCGCGCAGCAGACCCGCGTCGAGGTCATCTCGAACAACCTCGCCAACATGTCCACCACCGGCTACAATGCCCGCCGCGCGGAATTCGCCGACCTGCATTACCAGCAGGCCACGCGGCCTGGCACCGTCACCGCCGCCGACGGCACCGTCATCCCCGCGGGCGTGCAACTGGGCCTGGGCGTGCGTCCCACGGCGGTCAGCGTCAACCTGCAGCAGGGCGCGCTGACCCAGACCGGCGGCGATCTGGATCTGGCCATCGACGGCGAAGGCTATCTCGAGGTGACGCTGCCCTCGGGCTTGTCCGCCTATACGCGGGACGGCGGGCTGAAACGCTCGCCCGACGGGCTGATCGTGACCTCGGACGGGTATCCGGTGGCGCCCGCCATCACCATCCCCGATGACGCCAGCACCATCTCCATCAACGCCGCCGGCGAGGTTTACGCCTATTTCAGCGACCAGGTCGAACCCGAGATGCTGGGCCAGTTGACGCTGGCGGGCTTTTCCAACGAAAAGGGGCTGGAGGCGATCGGGTCCAACCTGTTCCTGGAAACCGCCGCATCGGGCACGCCGCAGGTGACGACGCCCGGCCAGGACGGGCTGGGCACGCTGCGCCAGGGATACCTGGAAGACAGTTCGGTCGATTCCGTGCGCGAGATCACCGAACTGATCAAGGCGCAGCGCGGCTACGAGCTGAACGCCAAGGTCATCACTGCCGCCGACCAGATGCTGTCGGCCACCACGCAGGTGCGCTGATGCGCTGGCTTTTCCTGCTTCTGGCGCTGTCGCCCCTGCCCGCCCAGGCGGCGGTGCTGGCGGCGGCACGGACCCTGCCCGCGGGCACGGTCATCACGGCGGCCGACCTGCGCGCCATTGACGGCGACCGCCCCGGCCTGTCCGATCCGTCCGAGGCGATCGGATTGCAGACCCGCATCACCATTCACGAAGGCCGCCCCTTGCAGGCGTCCTTGCTGCAGGCGCCCAAGCTGATTTCCCGCAACCAGATCCACCCGCTTGTCTTCCAGCGCGGCGCCCTGCGCATCGTGACCGAGGCCCGGACCCTGTCGGACGGTGCCGCGGGCGAAGTGATCCGCGTCATGAACCTCGAATCTCGCGCCACCATCAGCGCCACCGTCCAGCCGGACGGCAGCCTGCTGGCGATCAAATAGACCAAAGGATTTCCGATGAAGCCGACCCATGTCCTTTGCCTTGCCCTTGCCGCCGCCGCCTGCGCGCGTAGCGATCACATGGGCAAGCCGCCCAGCCTGACCTCGCCCCGCAACAGCGAGGAATTCATCGCCATGACCAACCCGCCCTTGGAAATCCCTGTCGACTCCGGCCGTCCCGAGGCCGCGGCATCCCTGTGGGCCGGAACCACCTCGTCCCTGATCAGCGACCGGCGGGCGGCCACCCGCGGCGACATCCTGACCGTGGTGATCGAGATCGACGACGAGGCGCAGATGACCAACACCTCGGGGCGCAGCCGGTCCTCGGACGAAAGCGTGAGGGTCCCGCAGATGGTGGGCATCCCGCAGCGGTTGAACGAAAAGCTGCCCGACGGCGCCTCCTTCGACAACCTGGCCGAGGCCGAGGCCTCGTCCTCCTACAAGGGCAGCGGCAACATCACCCGGCGCGACAAGCTGACCCTGCGCGTGGCCGCCACCGTGATCGACACCCTGCCCAACGGCACCCTGCAGATCGAGGGCACCCAGGAGGTCCGCGTGAACTACGAGCTGCGCGAACTGACCGTCAGCGGCTTCGTGCGCCCCGCCGACATCGACCGCAGCAACGAGATCGCCTATGACCGCATCGCGGGCGCGCGCATCTCCTATGGCGGGCGCGGGCAGATCACCGACGTGCAACAACCCCGCTTCGGCCAGCAGCTGGCTGACGTGATCCTGCCCTACTGAGGTTCCCGATGAAGAAGATCCTGGCCCTGCTGGTTCCCGTGCTGGCCCTTGTCGGAGGTGTCGCCGCCGGGGACATGCTGCGCCCCGGCGCCAAGGGGGACCACCCTGCCACCGCGGGGGCGCCTGCCGATGACGGCCATGGCGCGCCAGCCGAAGACCACGCCGCCGGCGATCACGCCGCCCCTGACGTCTCGGATCACGCCGCGCCCCCTTCGGCCGACGATCATGCGGCCGCTGCGGACGGCCATGGCGGCGGGGAGCATGGCGGAGAGGCCGTCCCGGCCGAGGGATGGTTCACCTTCCCCAGCCAGTTCTTCGTGCCCTTGATGCGCAACGGCGACATGGGCGCGGTCATGATCCTGACCCTGACGATCGAGACCGGCGGCGCCGACCTGCCCGCGATGAGGCAGCAGGAACACCGCCTGCGCGACGCGCTTCTGCGCGAGTTGCTGATCCACGCCAATACCGGCGGCTTCGACGGCAACTTCACCGCCGAGGCGCGGCTGGCCCCCCTGCGCGAGCGGCTGCAAAGGGCCGCGCAGGCCAGCACGGACCTGACCGTCAAGGCCGTGCTGATCGAGGATATCGCCCGCCAGGCAGGCTGACGGTTGCATCGGGAAGGGCGACGGGGCAGAAACCGGTCCTGCCTTGCCAAGGACATGCCGGTGGACCGCCCAACCCTCTTGCCCCAAGCCAGCGCTGTTCCGGTCACGATCCTGCTGGCCAGCTATCGCGGCGCAGCCTTCATCGGCGCGCAGTTGCAAAGCATTGCCGGGCAGACGCATCGGAACTGGCGGCTGATCGTTTCGGACGACGGGTCGGATGACGGGACGCGCGACATCGTCGCGGCCTTTGCAGCCGCGCATCCGGCAGGCCAGGTGCGATTGATCGACGGACCAGGGCGGGGTGCCACGCAGAATTTCCTGCACCTGCTGTCAGCGGCGCCCGAGGAGATGATCGCTTTCTGCGACCAGGACGACATCTGGTTTCCCGACAAGCTGTCCCGCGCGGTCGAGGCGCTGTCCGCGCATGACGGCCCGGCGCATTATGCCGCGCGGACCATCATCACCGACGCAGACCTACGCCCCGTTGCCGAGTCGCGCCATTTCCCGCGTCCCCTGGGGTTTCGGAATGCCCTTGTCCAGGCGATCATGGCGGGCAACACATCCGTCTTCAACGCAAGGGCTGCGGCAATCCTGCGGCGCTGCATCCGGCCCGCGCAGGCCAATGACATCCCCTCACATGACTGGTGGGCCTATCAGGTCACGGCAGGCGCGGGCGCGGCATTGATCCACGACCCGCGTCCCGCGCTGTTCTATCGCCAGCACGCCCGAAGCGAGATGGGCCGGAACGACACCGTACGGGCCATGTCGCAGCGGATCGGAATGTTGCTGGCGGGAAACTACGGGGGCTGGCTGGCCACCAATCACGCGGCCCTTGACGCGGTCCGGCCAGAGCTTCTAGCCGAAAATCGCGCCCTCCTCGACCGGTTCGGCGCGGCGCTGCGCCAATCCGCCCCGGCCGCAGCCCTGTCCATGGCCCGCATCGGGCTTTATCGCCAGACACGGGCCGGGACGTCCGCTTTTTATGCGGCGGCCCTGATGGGCCGCTTGCGTCAATGCGGCCCCAGAAGGCTCATCAGATAGCGGCCATAGGCGTTCTTGGAAAACTTCTGCGCCTGTTCGCGCAGCCGGTCCTCGTCGATCCAGCCGGCCTCGAAGGCGATCTCGTCGGGGCAGCCGGTCTGCAGGCCCTGGCGCTTTTCCAGCGTCCGCACGAAGTTGCCGGCATCCAGCAGGCTGCCATGCGTGCCGGTATCCAGCCAGGCAAAGCCGCGGCCCATCTTCTCGACCGTCAGGCTGCCGTCATGCAGATAGCTTTCCAGCAGGGTCGTGATCTCGAGTTCGCCCCGCTCGGACGGCTTGACGGCCTTGGCCCGCTCCGAGGCGGTTCCGTCCAAGAAGTAAAGCCCCGTGACGGCAAAGTTCGACGGCGGCAATTCGGGCTTCTCGATGATCGCGCGCACCTTTCCGTCCGACTGGAAATCGACGACGCCATAGCGCTCGGGGTCCGAGACGCGATAGCCGAACACGGTGCCGCCGCTGTCGCGCTCATCCGCCGCCTTCAGAAGCTCGGGCAGGCCGTGGCCGAAGAAAATGTTGTCGCCCAGGACCATGGCGGACGGCGCACCCGCAAGAAACCCCTCGGCCAGCAGATAGGCCTGCGCCAGCCCGTCGGGCGACGCCTGGATGATCCATTCGAAGCGCAGGCCCCATTGCTCGCCCGTGCCCAGAAGCCGCTGGAATTGCGCCTGGTCCTCGGGGGTGGTGATGATCGCGATCTCGCGGATGCCGGCCAGCATCAGCACGCTGATCGGATAATAGATCATCGGCTTGTCATAAAGCGGCAGAAGCTGCTTCGAGACGCCCATCGTGATCGGGTAAAGGCGCGTGCCGGACCCACCCGCCAGAATAATGCCCTTGCGTGCGGTCATGCCGAATATCCCATTTGGTTCAATACAATGTCCAGGTCTTCCCGCCAGTCGGGCCGGTCGATGCCGAAATCCCGACCGATCCGTGCGCAGTCCAGGCGAGAGTTCAGGGGCCGGCGCGCGGGCGTCGGGTAGGCGCTTGTCGAAATCTCGCGCACCTCGCAGGCCAGGCCCGCGCGCTCAAAGATCGCCCGCGCGAAGCCGGCCCAGCTGACGTCCGGCGTTCCGGCAAAATGATACAGACCGCCCTTCTGCGGATCGGCCATCATCTGGCGCGTCATCTCCAGCAGGGCGCCGGCGATCCGGCCGGCCTCGGTCGGGCCGCCGATCTGGTCGGCCACGACATTGATCTCGTCCCGCTCGGCGCCCAGCCGCAGCATGGTCTTCACGAAGTTGGCGCCATCGGGGGAAAACACCCACGAGGTGCGCAGCACGGCCCATGTTCCGCCCGCCGCCGCGACCTGCCCTTCGCCGTCCAGCTTGGTGCGGCCATAAACGCCCAAGGGACCGGTAGCGGCATCCTCGTCGCGTGCCGCATCGCCACTGCCGTCGAAGACATAGTCGGTCGAGACATGCAGAAAGGGAATGCCCAGATCGGCTGCCGTCCGCGCCACAAGGCCCGGAGCCGTGGCGTTCAGCAGCGTCGCGGCCTCGACATCCGACTCCGCGCGGTCAACGGCCGTGTGGGCCGAGGCGTTGATGATCGCCGTGGGCCGAAGGTCGAGGATTCGCGCGGCCACGGTGGCGGGATCAGACAGGTCGGCTTCCGCCCGCCCCCAGAAGGTCGCCCCGGGCGCGAGGCGCGCCAGGGCCTGCGCAAGCTGACCCGAGCGGCCCAGAACAAGCAGACCGTTCATCTTGCCTGTCCCAACCGCTGGCCGACGCCTTCGCGCGACAGCAGGGGCTGCCACCAGTCACGGTTCTGCAGATACCATTCGACGGTCCGCCGCAGCCCCTCCTCGACCGTGACCGAGGGACGCCAGCCCAGTTCCGTGCGGATCCGGGTCGGGTCGATCGCATAACGGCGATCGTGGCCCGGGCGGTCCGTGACAAAGGTGATCAGGTCGGCATGGGGCGCGCCCTCGGGGTGCATCTCGTCCATATGCGCGCAGATGGTGCGCACCAGATCGATGTTCCTGGCCTCGTTCTCGCCGCCGATGTTGTAGCTGCGGCCGATCTCGCCCTTTTCCACCACCAGAAGCAGCGCGTCGGCATGATCCTCGACATACAACCAGTCGCGCACGTTGCCGCCATCGCCATAGACCGGGATCGGCTCGCCCGCTAGGGCCTTCAGGATGACAACCGGCACCAGCTTTTCGGGGAAGTGGTAAGGGCCGTAATTGTTCGAGCAGTTGGTCAGCACCACCGGCAGGCCATAGGTCTCGTGCCAGGCGCGCACCAGATGGTCCGACCCGGCCTTGCTGGCGGAATACGGGCTGCGCGGATCATAGGGCGTCGTTTCTGTGAACTGTCCCGTTTCCCCCAGCGACCCGAAAACCTCGTCGGTCGAGATGTGATGGAAGCGGAACCCTTCGGGACGGCCCCGCTCGGTCCAATGGCTGCGGGCGGCCTCCAGCATGTTGAAGGTGCCGATCACGTTGGTCTCGATAAAGGCGGCAGGCCCGTCGATCGAGCGATCGACATGGCTTTCGGCCGCCAGGTGCATGACCACGTCCGGTTGATGCGCCGCGAACACCCGGTCCAGCGCCTGACGGTCGCGGATGTCCACCTTCTCGAAATGGTAAAGCGGGCTTTGCGCGGCTTCCGCGACGTTGTCGGGATTGGCGGCATAGGTCAGCGAATCGACATTGACGACCTCATGGCCGCGCCGGACCGCAAGGCGAACCACGGCCGAGCCGATGAAGCCAGCACCACCTGTCACAAGGATCTTCATGCTGCACCCGCATATTCGAAGGGAGACTGCCAGTCCGAGAAGGCCGGCGCGTCGCGGTCCTTGTCCGACAGAAGGGGATCGGCGACCCCCCAGTCGATGCCAAGGCTGTCCCAGCGGACCGCGCCATCGCTGGCCTTGTCGTAATGGGCGGTGCACTTGTAGATGATCTCGGTATCCGGCTCTCGCGTGACGAAGCCGTGCAGGAAGCCCGCCGGCACCCACAGCTGCCGGCCATTCTCGAACGACAGCTCGACCGCGACCGACCGGCCAAAGGTCGGGCTGCCCCTGCGTCCGTCCACCGCGACATCCAGAAGCGACCCACGGCCGCAGCGCACCAGCTTTCCCTGCGCGAAGGGAGGCGCCTGATAGTGAAGCCCGCGCACGGTCCCGACACGGCGCGACATGGAATGATTGTCCTGCACGAACTCGGGCAGGTTTACCCCCGCATCCGACAGTGTCTTCCTGTTCCAGCTTTCCGAGAAAAAGCCCCGTTCATCACCGAATCTGGACGGAGTGATGACAAGAACATCCGGCAGAGCAGTGGCCTCTATCTTCATCAGATCAACCTAAGCTGGAAACGTCGCCTACCGTCTATGCGATGAAGTAAAGAGTGTCACTCACCTTCGCCCAACAAAATCGGGCCTGTGTCATTCGATGATCAGGTCGGCGTGCAGGGCTCCTGCGGCATGGATGGATTTCAGGATGTCGATCATCTCGCGGGGGCGGACCCCCAGGGCGTTCAGCCCTTCGACAAGGTCGCTGAGCGAGGTTTCCCCTGCAACCTCGGCAAAGCCGATGCCCGGTTCGTTGCGCAACTCGGCCATGGTGCGGGGCACCGTCACGGTTTCGCCACGGGCGAAGGGATTGGGCTGCGACACCATCGACGCCTCGCTGACCTGCAGCGTCAAGGCGCCCTGCGAGACGGCGACCCGCGATATGCGCACCCGCTCGCCGATGACGATGGTTCCCGACTTGTGGTCGATCACAACCTTGGCGCGATCCTCGGGTTCGACCGTCAGGTTCTCGATGCGGCCCAGCACGCGGGCGGGATTGACATCGCCAAGCTGCCGAAACTCGACCATGACCGTGCCGCTGTCCTGCGTCAGGGCGATGCGGCGGTCGAAGTCGCGGTTGATCGCGTCCTCGATCCGGGTCGCGGTGGTGAAATCGGCGTTGCGAAGCGCGATGCGGATGTTCTCGATCCCGGCGAAGTCGAACTCGACCTCGCGCTCGACCCGCGCGCCGACCGGAATCTTGCCCGAGGTCGGCACCCCCTCGACCACGCGCGCGGCCTCGCCCTCGACTGCGGCGCCGCTGGCGATGATCGACCCTTGGGCGACCGCATAGATGTTGCCGTCCGCTGCCTTCAAGGGGGTCATGACCAGCGTCCCCCCCAGCAGGCTCTTGGCGTCCCCGATGGTCGAGACGCTGACGTCGATGCGGCCGCCGGAGCGGGCAAAGGCGGGCAAGGTCGCGGTGACCACCACGGCGGCCACGTTGCGGGACCGCAGGGCCTCGTCGGTGACGTTCACGCCCAAGCGTTCCAACAGGCCGGCCAGCAACTCCTCGGTGAACGGGGCATTGCGAAAGCCGTCGCCGGTGCCGTCCAGACCCACCACGAGGCCGTAGCCGACAAGATCGTTGCCCCGCACCCCGTCGAATTCGGCCAGGTCCTTCACGCGCACAGGTGCTGCCGCGGCAATGACCGGCAAGAGCGACACGGCGATGATCGCAAGAAGGCGCCACATCAGATGTAATCCGCAAGCTTCATCTGCGACAGCCGGCCGATGACGGAATACAGGGTTTGCAGTTTCGTTTCCGCCTCGCTGATGGCGGCCGAGGTTGCGAAGGGATCGGCCTCGCGCAGCGTGTTGCGCGCGGTTTGCAGCGTGGCGGTCGCGGCCTCCCCCTCGGTCTGCGAGGTCGCGATGACCTGCTGGGCATAGCCTACCCGCGCCTGCTCGGCGACCAAGGCAGGCGAGTTGTCCAGCAGCGCCTTTCCGGCGGCTTGCAGCAGTTCCCGCCCCTGTTGCGGGTCCGTGGCCAGTATCCCGCGATCGATCAGCGCCGCCGTCGCAAGACCCTTCAGGCTGTCCCGGATCGACGGAGACAGCGCGGTCGTGGTCAAGGCGATGGTGGTGCCCTCGCCGATCGGCATCACTTGCCCGCCCGTGCCGCCGCGATAGGCGACATCGACGAAACCGCCCGCGCCTGAGGAGGCATCGAACCAATCCGAAACGGACTGCACGATATCGTCGGCTGTGGTCAGGCCGCTGACAACGGCCGTCAATTCCGACAGGATGTCATCGGCAGACACCAGCGGCGGCGTATCGCTTGCGGTTCCCGAGAACAGAAAGCGCTGCGCGACCGAGCCGTTCATCTGCCCGATCACCGCCTGCAGGCCAGAGGCTGCCTCGGCCGAGCGCGCGGCCAGCAGGTCGCCGGTTGTCGAGGCCGGCTCGATGTACAGGCCCCGCCCCAAGCTTTCGCTTGTTCCCTGGATCGCGGAAAGGGCGTCCTGCATTCCCTTGGCATGGGCGGCGGCCTCGGCGGCATTGTTCTTGAACTGCGCCAGCATCGCCAGCCGCGCCTCGATCCCGGCAAGGGTTCGCGTGTTGCCGCCCAGCCTTGCGCCAAGGTCCGCGACCTCTCCGCTGGAAAGTTCGGCGGTCAAGGTCGCAAGCGTCGTCTTGATTCGGCTGGAAGCGGCCTGCATCGCAAAGGCACGCGCCTGGTCCCCGATGGATTGCACCGTCATCGTTCAAATCCCCAGTATCTGGTCCATCATGGTCTGGATGGCCTGAATCACCCGCGCATTCGCGGCATAGGCCTGTTCGTATTGCAGCAGCTTCTGCATCTCGGCGTCGCTATCCACCCCGTCGGCCGTCAGGCGACTCGTTATGGTGTCTGCCTGGCTGTTGCGGACTGCGGCGTCCGACTGGGCGTTCACCCGCGCGGTCGAAATCCGCGATTCGACAAGGCCGAGCCGATCGGCCAGCGAGCCCTTGCCGCCGAAGTCGGTTCCCGCGGCGGGGGCAGTCGCGGCATCCAGGGCATCGGACATGGCAACCAGCAGCGCCCCATCGCCCACGGGACCCGCCGCCGTTGCCTCCAGGCCCGTTCTCAGCCTCCAGACCTCTCCTCCCCGGGATGCGACAACGGCATCGTTCACGCCGATGCGCCCCGCAAGGCCTGTCTTGTTCGTCGCGATCGCGCGCGCGCCCGCATCCGTGAAAAGCCCTGCAGAGGTGGCGTTCAGCGAGCCATCGACGGCTGGCGTCGCCAGGCGCTGGTGCAGATCGAAGGCAAGGTCGTCCAGCAAGGCCTGGGCCTGCGGCGCCAAGTCATCGCGAATGGCAAAGTTGGCGGCAAGCCGTCCACCCGCGTAAAGCCTTGTCTGCGACGGCGTCAATTCCAGCCCGTTCTGGACCAGCATCGACAAGCCCGATCCGGCGGTCGCATCGGCAGTCATCTGGACGGCCGCGCTGAACGAAAACTCGGTCGGCGTGGTGCCGTCCAGCAGGACCGCGCCCTCGGCCGTGAACAGCGCCACGGCACCGGCCGGTCGCGTCACCTCCTGCACCGGCACGATCTTCGCGATGTCGCCGATGATCCCCTGCCGCTGGTCGTAGAGCGAGGAAGGGTCCGAGCCGTCCGCCTCCATCACGGCGATCTTGCGGTTCAGGTCCGCCACCTGGGCCAGCGATTTGTTCAGCGTGGCGACATCCGTGGCGATCGCCTGGTCCGCCTCGGCGCGCGCGGCCTGAACCCTGCCCGAGGCCGTGTTCAACTGCCTGGCCAGCGCGGTGGCCTTGTCGACCACCTGGGTCAGGCGGATGTCGTCATCGGGACGGCTGGCGGCCGAGGTCAGCGCGCTTCGGAATGCGCTCAGCGCCGAACCCAGGCTGCCGCTGTTCCCCGTGATGCCGACAACGTCCTCGACGGCGGTCGCAAAGTCCAGCCGCGCCGTTGCCTCGGCGCGGGCACCTTCGGCCAGCCGCGATTCCGACAGCACGCTGGCATTGACCACGCGGGCTATCCCGTTGACCCGCACGCCGCCAGCATTCCCCCCTGCGGTCTGGGCGCTGACGACCATGTCCCGCTTGGCATAGCCGGGCGTCGAAGCGTTGGCGAGGTTGGCTGCAACCGTTTCCGTCCCCCGCGCCGTGGCGGTCAGGCCGGAAATGGCATTTCCAAGGGCGCGCGCGATGCTCATCCCACTTGTCCCTTACCGCTTGATGTTGGTGGTTTCCTGCAGCATCTCATCCACGGTCTGGATGATCTTCGCGTTCGACGAATAGGCCCGCTGCGTCTGGATCAGGTGGGTCAGTTCCTCGGCCACGTCGGTGGTCGATTCCTCCAACGCATAGCCTTGGACCGAACCCGTCGGGCCATCGCCCGCGTCCCACAGGAAGAAGCTGCCGGATGTGGGCGAGATCGTGAAGGCCTGCGAGTCGACCGAGGTCAGCCCGTTCGGGTTGGGCACGTCCACCAGCGGGATCTGGTACAAGGTCTTGACGAAGCCCGTGTCATAGCTGGCTTTCAGGAAGCCGTCGGCATCCACCTCGACAGTGGTGAGGTTTCCGACCGGAGAGCCGTTCTTGGTGATGTTGGTCGGTGAGAAATTGGCCGAAAGCTGACGCAGCCCGGTGGTCCCGCCGGGCGTCCCGATCACCAGATCCATCGGCCCGCCTGCCACGGTCAGCGCGATTGCGCCCGTTTCAGGATCATAGGCCCCGCCACTGATCGGCGTCACGCTGGCGATGCTGCCGCCGTTCGACTGGCTTTCATCGAAGGTGATCCGATATGACCCGACAAGGTTCGAGGCCGGGTCCGACGCCGAATCGCGCACCTCCATTACCCAGCTGTTCGACATGCCCGTCGGATCGGACGTGTCGGGCACGAAGGTGATGTTCAGCGCCTCGGACGTGCCGAGATTGCCATAATATTCGACCTTCAAGGCCAGCGGGTCGCCCGAAGCGTCCGGCAGGGTCTCGGTCGCGGGAAGGTTCACGCCCAGCGACACGGCGGTCGTCGGATCGCCGGCCGTCTGGTTGGCGCTGATCTGCACGGGAACCAGGCCGCCCATCGTGTCGCGGGACATCAGGGGGACGCTGCCGTCCGCCTGCGCGGGCCAGCCCATCAGCACCAGACCGGTCCCGGTCCTCAGGATGCCTTCGGCATCGGTGCGGAAAGACCCCGTCCGGGTCATCATGAAGGGAAGATCCGTAAAGCCGTTGTCCAGATCCACGGCCGATGTAACCGGCAGCATCCCGCGGCCCGACACGGCGATGTCCAGCGGATGCGTGGTGGTGGACAGCGCCCCGTCATCCTCGATCAGCCGTTGCGTCGTGGCCGTCACGCCGCCCGCCGAATAGAGCCCGGCGATGCGGTGCTGGTTCAGCACAAAGGAGTTGAAATCCGTCTCCATCCGCTTGTAGCCATGGGTGCCCGAGTTCGCGATGTTGTCGGAAATCGTTGCAAGACGGGTCGAATTGGCCGCCAGCCCCGAGACACCGGCGCTCATCGCGGAAGACATAGACATGGCATCACCTTCTTGTGGTTCGATCCCGATCATCCATGCCAGGGCTTAAGATTCGCCTAACCGCACCCGGTCATCTGAGTAAAATCACCTCGATCCGGTTGTTCGCGGGTTCCATCGGGTTTGCGGTCTTTCCCTTGCGATCGGCATAGCCGGTCACCCTCTGGATACGCTGCCCGTCAAGGCTCGATCCTTCCAGCAGGTTGCGGACTGCGTGGGCGCGGGCATCCGACAGCGCCCAGACAGGCGAGGTCACCAGCGTTTCGGGATAGGCCCGGACATGCCCCGCGATGGCGATCTGGTTGCGTGTCTTGCCGATGACGCGCCCGATGATTCGGGTCAGATCCGACAGCACCGGCTGCGGCTGGCCGGTATCCTCCACGAACAAGGGGGCGTCGGTCAGGTCGCCCAGTTCGATCACCAGCCCCTCGTCCGTCATGCGCGTGACGACATGGCGCAGCAGATTGGTCAGTTGCTGCGATTCGCCGCCGCTTGCGCGAAGCTGGCGTTCGATCTCCTCGGCCACCTCCTCAAGGGTGGTGTCAGAGGGCTCCTTCCCCTGCCTTTCCACCCCCTCGCCCGAGGCTCCGGGCGTTCGCACGATGCTGGGGTTGAAATAATCGGCCAATCCGCTGCGCTGCTGTTCGGTGGTGGCGTTCAGCAGCCACATCAGCAGGAAGAAGGCCATCATTGCGGTGACGAAATCCGCATAGGCGACCTTCCACGCCCCGCCGTGGTGCCCCCCATCGCCCGAGACGGTCACCCGCTTGATCATGATCGCGGGTCCAGCCGAACCCTTCTGTCTTGCCATCGCCGCACCGCCTTGGACCATCCGTCCGGAATGTCGCGGCAAGTGCTGCGAAGAACAAGCCGACCCCTCAAATGCAAGGCATTATCGGGGCCATCCAAGCCGGCTCAGTCAGCCGACCAGCCGCTGATCGCCTTGGAGTCCATGAACTCCTCAAGCCCCATCACGCCGCCCTCGCGCGCCCGGCCCGACATCTTGACGCCGCCGAAGGCCGAGCCCGCGCCGCGGGACTGCCCGTTCATCTCGACCATGCCAGAGCGCAACTGCCGCGCCACGCGGTTGCGCCGCGCGCCGTCCTGGGACTGGACATAGTTCGTCAGGCCGTAAGGCGTGTCGTTTGCGATGGCGACGGCCTCGTCCTCGGTGTCGAAGGGGATGATGGACAGGACGGGGCCGAAGATCTCCTGCTGGGCGATGGTCATGTCGTTGCTGACATCGGCAAAGACGGTCGGCCGCACGAAATAGCCGCGGTTCACGCCCTCGGGCAGGCCGGGACCGCCCGCGACCAGCCGGGCACCCTCGTCGATGCCCTTCTGGATCAGGTCCTGAATCTTTTCCCACTGCTGCTTGCTGACGACCGGGCCGATATGCCTGCCGGGCTGATGGGCGCTTGCCACCTGGGTTTCGGTCGCGACCCTGGCCGCCGTCTCGACCGCGCGGTCGTAAACGGACCGCTCGACCAGCATCCGCGTCGGCGCGTTGCAGGACTGGCCGCTGTTGTAGAAGCAATGCCGCGCCCCACGCACCACGGCCTTGTCGTCCGCATCCGCGAAGACGATGTTGGCGCCCTTGCCGCCCAGTTCCAGCACCACCTTCTTCAGCGTGTCCGCCGCCGCCTTCGTGATCGCGATGCCTGCCCGGGTAGAGCCCGTGAAGCTGATCATGTCCACGTCGCGATGCGTGGACAGTTGCGTGCCCACCCCCGGCCCGTCGCCGTTCACCAGGTTGAAGACGCCGGGGGGCAGCCCGGCCTCGTCCACGATCTCGGCAAACAGCATCGAGGACAGCGGCGCGATCTCGGACGGTTTCAGCACGCAGGTGTCGCCCGCCAGGATCGCCGGGATGACCTTCAGCGTCACCTGGTTCATCGGCCAGTTCCACGGCGTGATCAGGCCAACCACGCCCACCGGCTCCCACGCGATCATGGAGGTCGGGGCGTGGTCGCCAAGCGGGCGGATGAACCTGAAGTCCTTGAAGGCGGTGATGAAGTTCTCGATGTGATAGGACCCGGCCTCGGCCTGATCGCCAAGCGACATGTCCTGCGGCGCGCCCATCTCGTGGCTGATCGCCCAAGCCATGTCCCCGGCCCGGCGGCGATAGATGTCCAGGATCCGCTGCACATGGCCCAGCCGCTCGGCCGGGTCGGTCCGCGACCAGCCCGGGAAGGCGGCCTTGGCGGCTGCGACCGCGCGATCCGTGTCGGCCTGGTCGCCCAGGCTGATGACCGCCACCGCTTCCTCGGTCGAGGGGTCGATCACCTCGAGGTCGTTGGCACGGACGGGATCGGCCCATGCCCCGTCGATATAGAACTTGCGCTTGTCCAGCAGGTCGGTCATCGCGATCCCTCCATCAGAATTGCCTGTAAGGTGGAACGGCCGCCGGGCCGCTGCAACCCTTGTTAATCTCGACACGGTCTGTCGATGAATGGCTGGCATTCCGTCCTGTTTGACCTATTCTTCCCGGGACAATCACCCGAAAGGACACTCATGTCGCTGCGCATCAACGACATCGCCCCCGATTTCACCGCCCCTTCGACCGAAGGCGAAATCCGGTTTCACGACTGGCTGGGCGACAGCTATGCCATCATCTTCAGCCACCCGCGCGACTTCACGCCCGTCTGCACGACGGAATTCGGCGCCGTCGCCCAACTGATCCCGGAGTTCGAGAAGCGCAACACCAAGGTGATCGGCGTGTCGGTCGACTCGGTCGAGGATCACGGCAAATGGAAGCGCGACATCGAAGCGGTGGCGGGCGTTCCGGCCGATTTCGCGATGATCGACGACCGCGACCTGACCGTCGCCAAGGCCTATGACATGCTGCCTGCCGACCATTACCTGCCGGCCGAGGGCCGCACGCCCGCGCATTCGGCCACCGTGCGCAGCGTGTTCATCATCGGCCCCGACAAGAAGGTCCGGCTGACCATGACATACCCGATGTCCATCGGCCGCAACTTCGCCGAAATCCTGCGGGCGCTGGATGCGGTGCGAAAGACGGATGGCGTGCCGATCGCCACGCCCGCCAACTGGGTTCCCGGGCAGGACGTGATCGTCGCCCTAGCGCTTGACGACAAGGCGGCCGCCGAACGCTATGGCGCGCTTGAAATCAAGCTGCCTTACCTGCGCTTTGCCAGGGACCCGGCCTGACAGGGGGCGCGGCGCGCCGGGCGGGGCCTTTGCCTAGCCCGGCCAGCCATAGTGTTCCAGCAGGGCGGCGACCGCCTGGTCGTTGCCCGTGCCGTGCAGGTTCTCGCTGCGCAGGCTTTGCGCCTGGCTTCCTTCCCATTCGAGAATCCGGGCCCGTCCGCCGATCTTCTGCGCCTCGATCCCCGCCAACCGGTGCATCCAGTAAAGCCAGACATCGTCGGACCTCGGCGCTAGGCGGGAAAACAGGTCGTCCCGCGTCACGTCGGGATGAAAGACGCCCGGCGCATAGATGACGCCGCTGACGCCGGTCAGAAAAGTCAGCGACGATCGTTCCGGCGCATCGACATTGTGCCGCCATTCGGCATAGGGCGCAGGCCTTCCGCCGCGCAGCGCTATCCGATGGGCGCGATGGCACGCGATCCGGGCACCGCCCTGGGCCGCCCCGACCAGTTTTTCCAGCCAGCCCGCCGGATAGTAGATGTCGTCGTCCGCTGTCACCACGAAGCTGCCGGGCGCGTCCCGAAGGGTCGGCACGATCTTCTTGTAGGACCGCCAGGCGGGACAGGTGCGAATTTCCAGCCCCGGCAGGTCCGGAATGTCCCGCGGCAGGCGCGCCTCGTCCCCCTCGTCCAGCCACAGGATGACCCGGTCGGGCTGGACAGACTGGCGCAGGATGCCCCGCAGCGTCAGGCCAAGCGTGGCAAAGCGGGCCGGATAGCTGGTCAACGAGACAACCAGCGTGCCCGGCAGGCCATGCGGACGACCCGGCCCGACGGGCCGGGCGGCGATCTCGGCCTTGGCGCGGATCAGCCTGCGGCGGTGCTTGAAGGCGCGAAAGGCGTCGGAGATCATGCCTGTTCCCATGCCCGCCGCAGCCAGTCGATCCGGCCGATGCGGCGGTACCACTTGTGGCCGCGCCCGGCGAAGACATCCTCCATCTTCGGCGCGCCAGCAAACAGGACGATCTTCGCGCCCCGGGGCAAGGCGGGATCACGCAGATAGCTGGCCAGATGGCGCGGCACGCAGTCGTTCTTGAAGCTGACACACCAGCCCTTGGGCCAATAGTTCAGGTGGCCATGGGCCGCCAGTTGGGCTGACTGGAACTGCTGGCTGATTTCATACCGTGCCGTCGCCGCGGCCGGGTCGGCCAGGTAGGCATCGAGGATATAGGAATGCCGGCCGATCTCGAACCGGAAGACGCTGGAGTTGCCGACGCTGTGGAGGAAGCGGTCGCGCGCGGGGTTCACCTTGCGAAGCGGCTTGGCGCGGAACAGGTCGTCGTCGCGGATGATGTAAAAGGCGCCCGGCAGGTCGAAGAAGGGTGACAGGTCATCGACCACAACAAGGTCGATATCCAGAAACAGCGCCGTGCCCGACAGCCCCGCCAGGTCGCGCCGGAAGACCGCGAGCTTGCGCCAGCGGGTGTCGCCATGGCCCTGCGGCAGGCCCAGCTCGGGCAAGGGCATTGCCTCGATTCCCGGGTCCAGTCCCTCGGCATCATCGGTAAAGCAGATGAAGCGATGCGGTCGCGGCAGGTGGCGGCGGACCTGGCGATGAAGTCGGTTCACGTCCTCGGCACTGTAGAGCGTGCCCCATTTCATGGTGAGGATGTTGACAGGATAGATTACCATTGTCTCTCCCACGAATGGCAGCGGCTTACTCAATGCCAAAACTGGATCGAACCGGAAGCCTCCGGTAAAAGGCAACCAGAAAGACCTGAGGAATTAAATTGTCCAGCCCTACCATCATCACATTATCCAGTATCCCACCGCGGTTTTCACTGCTAGGTCCCGCATTGAACAGCCTGCTGAAGCAAGAGTTGCCTGCAAAGGCGATCCATCTTTACATTCCGGAACGCTATCGTCGCTTTCCTGACTGGGACGGCACGCTGCCACAAGTGCCCACGGGAGTCACCATTCGCCGCTGTCTGCAGGATCTAGGTCCTGCCACCAAGATCTTGCCTGCCGCGCAGGACTATGCAGGGCAAAACGTGGACTTGCTGTTCTGCGACGACGACAAGATCTATGATGCGCGTTGGCACAGCCGGTTCAAGCGCACTCGCCTGGCACATCCCGAGGCTTGCATCGTCGAAGCAGGAGAGAACCTGCCGGACATTGCCGAGAACACACGCCCGCACAACCGCAAGCCGCGCGCCAAGCGGTGGACAAAGAAGCCGCTTTCCTATCGGATCAAGCGGGTGCTGTCGCTGTTTACCATCAAATCTCCCATGTACGCCAATCCCGGATATGTCGATGTCTTATCCGGCCACGCAGGCGTTATGGTTCGGCCTGACTGGTTCGATGCCGCCGCATGGCAGATTCCAGACATCCTCTGGACGGTGGATGACCCTTGGCTTTCCGGGCATCTTGAGCGCAGGGGCATACCGATCTGGCTGATTGCCGAAGTCCGCCGAATGAGCGCATCCGATGCAGGTGACATCGACGCGCTCCATGACTTGGTCGAGAAGGATCACGACAGAGTTCAGGCCGACATCGCCGCCATCGACTACATGCGCAAGACCTATGGCATTTGGAAGCCCGCCGGAAAAGTGACACCTCCTGCAGGCTATATGAGCGACACGATGCGCGAACTGAGCCGACGTGCCCTAGCCATGTCCCGATGATGCCACGTCCTTATCGGTCCGAAATGTAAAGGCCCCGCTAGTGCGGGGCCTCGTAGTCCTGAAAGAACTCAGTCCGATTATTCGGAAGCCGCTTCTTCCTTGGCTTCGGTGATTTCCTCACCGGTCTGCTGGTCGACCATCTTCATGCCAAGGCGGACCTTGCCGCGGTCGTCGAAGCCCAGCAGCTTGACCCTGACCTCCTGGCCTTCCTTCAGCACCTCGTTCGGGTGGTTCAGGCGCTTGTTGGCGATCTGGGACACATGAACCAGACCGTCGCGCTTGCCGAAGAAGTTCACGAAGGCGCCAAAATCCACCAGCTTGACGACCTTGCCGATGTAGATCTTGCCTTCCTCGGGCTCGGCCACGATCGAATAGATCATGTCATAGGCCTTCTTGATCGAATCGGCATTGGCCGAGGCGATCTTGATGGTGCCGTCGTCGTTGATGTCCACCTTCGCGCCCGAGGTTTCCACGATCTCGCGGATGACCTTGCCGCCCGAGCCGATCACTTCGCGGATCTTGTCGGTCGGGATCTGCATCGTCTCGATGCGCGGCGCGTGGGCGCTGAACTCGCGACGGCCTTCGGTCAGGGCCTTGCCCATCTCGCCCAGGATGTGCAGGCGGCCTTCCTTGGCTTGCGCCAGCGCCTGCTCCATGATGGCGGGGGTGATGCCCGCGACCTTGATGTCCATCTGCAGGGACGTGATGCCTTCGGCGGTGCCGGCGACCTTGAAGTCCATGTCGCCCAGGTGATCCTCGTCACCCAGGATGTCAGTCAGGACCGCATACTTGCCGTCGTCTTCCAGGATCAGGCCCATGGCCACGCCCGCGACCGGCGCCTTCAGCGGCACGCCCGCATCCATCATCGCCAGGGAACCGCCGCACACCGACGCCATCGAGGACGAGCCGTTCGATTCGGTGATCTCGGACACGACGCGGATGGTGTAGGGGAAGTCCGTCGGTGCAGGCAGCACGGCCTGCAGCGCGCGCCAGGCCAGCTTGCCGTGGCCGATCTCGCGGCGGCCGGGGCTGCCCACGCGGCCAACCTCGCCAACCGAATAGGGCGGGAAGTTGTAGTGCAGCAGGAAGTTCGAGCGGAAATTGCCGTGCAGCGCGTCGATGATCTGTTCGTCGTCGCCGGTGCCCAGCGTGGTCACCACCAGGGCCTGCGTCTCGCCGCGGGTGAACAGGGCCGAGCCGTGGGTGCGCGGCAGGATGCCCACTTCGCTGTCGATGGCGCGGACGGTGCGGGTGTCGCGGCCGTCGATGCGGGCGCCGCCGTTGATCACGTCGCCGCGCAGGATGCCCGATTCCAGCTTCTTGAGCGCGCTGCCCAGATGCGGGTCAGCCAGTTCTTCCTCGCTCAGGGCTTCCTTGACCTTGGCTTTCGCGGCCTCGATCGCGTCGCGGCGCTCGCCCTTGTCGCGGATCGCATAGGCGGCGCGCATGTCTGCCTCGCCCGCGGCCTTCACCTTGCCGTAAAGCGCGGAATAATCCGGCGACTGGAAGTCGAAGGGCTCTTTCGCGGCGGCTTCGGCCAGGTCGATGATCAGGTCGATCACGGGCTGCATCTGCTCGTGGCCGAACTTGACGGCGCCCAGCATCTCTTCCTCGGTCAGCTCATAGGCTTCCGATTCGACCATCATCACGGCATCTTTCGTGCCGGCGACAACCAGGTCCAGACGCTGCTCGGGGTTCGAGCGCAGGTTGTCCATGTCCTGAACCTCGGGGTTCAGCACATACTGGCCGTTCGCAAAGCCCACGCGCGCGGCGCCGATCGGACCCATGAAGGGCACGCCGGAAATGGTCAGCGCGGCCGAGGCCGCGATCATCGCAACGATATCCGGGTCGTTGACCAGGTCGTGCGACAGGACCGTGCACATCACCAGGGTCTCGTTCTTGAAGCCCGGCGCGAACAGCGGGCGGCAGGGCCGGTCGATCAGGCGCGCGGTCAGCGTCTCCTTTTCGGTCGGGCGCGCCTCGCGCTTGAAGAAGCCGCCGGGGATCTTGCCGGCCGCATAGTATTTTTCCTGATAGTGAACCGTCAGCGGGAAGAAATCCTGCCCGGGCTTGGGTTCCTTCGCGAAGGTCACGTTGGCCATGACGCTGGTCTCGCCCAGGGTGGCGATGACCGTGCCGTCGGCCTGACGGGCAACCTTGCCCGTTTCCAGCGTGAGCGTTTCCTGGCCCCACTGGATGGATTTCTTCACTTCATCAAACATCTGGTTTCCTCTGGGCCGCGCCAGCCCTCTGGCCACGCCCGTGTCCTATGGCGGCCCCATTGCCGCCGCCCCTATCCTTTGCATGTGCCCCGGGGCATGGGCGTCACGTCACAGATGGCGGGCCAATACAGGAAAACAAGGGGTTTGGGAAGTGGCGACCGCCCCTGCGCGGCCCCGCCCCGGCAGGGACGGGACCAACAGATCGGCCTAGGCAGAGGGCCGGGCGCGGTATTCGCCCCGGTCAGGGGTCGCCAGGCTGACCAGCACGATGGCGATCCACGAGGCGACAAAGCCCGGCACGATCTCGTAAAGCCCCTCGCCGCCCAGCAGCGACTGGTTCAGGCCCAGCCAGATCCACAGGCCGACCGTCACGGCGCCGACGATCAGGCCGGCCACCGCGCCTGCGCCGGTCATGCGCTTCCAGGTCAGCGCCAGCACCACCAGCGGACCGAACGCCGCGCCGAAGCCCGCCCAGGCGTTGGCAACCAGTCCCAGCACCTTGGCCTCGGGATTGGCCGCGATCACGGCCGACACAAGGCCGACCCCCAAGACCGTCAGGCGCCCCACGTTGACCAGTTCCCGTTCGCTCGCCCCCCGCTTCAGCAGCGTGTGATAGATGTCCTCGGTCAGCGACGAGGACGACACCAGAAGCTGGCTGGACACCGTGGACATGATCGCGGCCAGCAGCGCGGCATAAAGGAAGCCGGTCACAAGCGGGTGGAACAGCAGATCCGACAGGATGATGAAGATCGTCTCGGGGTCGCTGACGGTCATGCCGTTGCGCTCGGCATAGGCGCGGCCGAACACGCCGACGCCCACGGCCCCCAGCAACGAGATCACCATCCAGCCCATGCCGATGTTGCGGGCCGTCGGCACGTCGCGGACGCTGCGGATCGCCATGAAGCGCACGATGATATGCGGCTGCCCGAAATAGCCCAGTCCCCAGGCCATCGCCGAGATCCAGCCCAGCAGCGTCATGCCCTTGGCCATCGAGAAGAAATCGGCGTCGATGGCGGTCAGCCGGTCCACCGCCTGGCCCACGCCGTTGCCCTGCCCCGTCGTCAGGATCACGATGGGCATGATGATCAGCGCCAGCATCATGATGATGCCCTGCACGAAGTCGGTGAGGCTGACCGCCAGAAAGCCGCCGATCACGGTATAGACCAGCACGATCCCCAGCGTCAGCAGAACGCCGGTCATGTAGTCGCCCCCGAAGGCGCTGGCGAACAGCTTGCCGCCGCCCACAAGCCCCGAGGCGGTGTAGACCGCAAAGAAGACCACGATGATGACGGCCGAGACCATGCGCAGCAACCGGGCATTGCTGGGGAAGCGATTGCCCAGAAAGCCGGGAATGGTCAGGCTGTTGTCATAGAACTCGGTCTGCTCGCGCAGGCGCGGGGCCACGATGATCCAGTTCAGCAAGGCCCCCAGCGTCAGGCCGATGCCGATCCAGGACTGCGACAAGCCCGACACGAACAGCGCGCCGGGCAGGCCCAGCAGAAGCCAGCCGCTCATGTCCGAGGCGCCCGCCGACAGCGCCGTGACCGAGGGCGAGAGATCCCGCCCGCCGAGGATATATCCCTCGGAACTTTCGGTGCTCTTGCGCCAGGCATAAACGCCGATGCCGATCATCAGCAGGAAATAAGCCGCAAGGCTTATCAAGACCCCAGGCTCCATTAGCCCCTCCATCCTTTTCAAATCGCGCGGGCTCTGTCACGAAAACTTGCGAAAACGGAAGGGGAAACCGAGGCAAGAATGGAAACCGCCAGAAATAAGGGATTTTCGACTATCGGAAGGGCCGCAAATAGGCGTTCCGACTAGACGCCGTTCCTGCGTCCGTCGAATCGAGACGCCCGCAACGAGGTGCGGGCGTCATCCTTGCTGAAACCCGCAACCGGTCAGGCGGCGGCCATGCCTTCGGGTCTTGCCGCCGGGACACGGGCCTGGGCGCCGTTTTCAGCGCTTGCCTTCTGCGCCTGCTCGTCCCGCGACGCGGTCTTCAGGCTTTCGACGACATCCAGCATCCTGCTGCTTGCCTGGGCCTGGATGGCCTGGGCACGGGCGCGGGCTTCCTCGTCCGGATCGACTGCCTGCTGTGGCAGGAACGAAGGCGCAGCCGCTTCCGGTGCCACCTCGGCCTTGCCGGCGGGCGCCGGGGCGGACAGAGGGGCACTTGCCACGGCTGCGGGGGCCGCGACAGGGGCGGGCGGGACGGGCGAGGAGCTTGCCGGAACAACCGCCGCATTGTCCGTCCGTTCTTCGGCTGCCACGGGATTGGCCATGCTGGCGGCCGACGCCTGCAGGGCGGACTCTGAAAAGTCGAAAATCACGCCCGAGGCATTCTCGATCCTGAGAGCCTCCTGCACGGCAAGAGAGGGCTGGGCAGGCTGGGCAGGCTGGGCAGGCTCCCCCCGCGCCGGCTGCATGGCAAGCAGGGAATTGGTCAGCTTTGCTATGGAACTAAGTAACATCGCGCGTCTCCAGATGATGACGAGCGAAGATTTGCCAAGGAATCGCTAACGGTCCAGAAAGCAATGCCGATGATTTTAAGGACCGCAAAGCAAAACGCCCGCGGCCGGGGCCACGGGCGTTCGATTTAGAACATCTAACAAAACCGTTTGATCTGGTTTAGGCAGATGAGGGCGCAGCCGAGGATCACGAAAGCCTCGTGGATGTCGGCGCG
>NZ_JAFNAW010000022.1 GCF_017356265.1 Paracoccus fontiphilus
CCCGCGACGCCCGTGCCCAGCGGCAGCACCGCAAGCCAGCGCTGCGCCAGCAGCGCGCCCGTCCACAAGACGCCCGCCACCGCCGCCAGGGCCAGCGCGCCCGGCATGGTCACGGCCGAGGACGACCCCGACAGCCAGGCGAGGATCTGGAAGGACCGCGTGTCGCCCACCGCCATCGCCGCCGACAGCAGGGCCGAGGCCAGCGCCGACACCGCGATCCCCGCCAGCAGCACGCGTTCGGCGGGCATGTCGCGGCGGCTGACGAAGGCGGCGATCAGCACCAGGGCCAGCGCGCCGCCCGCCATGGTGCCAAGCGCCAGGGCAACCGCCGTGGGCGCCGCCACCAGATAGACCACGCCCGCATAGCCCATCGCCGCCCCGCCCGAGACGCCCAGAACCTCGGGCGAGGCCAGGGGGTTGGCGGTCAGCCGCTGCAGGATCGCGCCCGCCAGGGCCAGTGCGGCCCCTGCCGCCGCCGCCGCGATCAGGCGCGGCAGGCGCATCGGCAGGAAGGCCGCATAGCTTTGCGCGTCCAGAACAGCCCATCCCCCCGGCACGCGGCCGATCCAGACCAGCACCAGCGCGGCCAGGACCAGGGCCACGGCCAACCCGATCAGCAGGGGCGCGGGACGGTCGCGGCGGGGGGCCGGACCCTCGGCACGCTCGGTCCCCGGCGGGGTCGATCCGCGCAGGCGGGGCAGCAGCCAGATCAGCAGCGGCCCGCCGATCAGCCCGGTCAGCGCGCCGGTCGGAAACATCTCGCCCGCCTGCCCCGCGACCAGCAGGACGACCCCATCGCAGACCGACAGGATCAACGCGCCGACAACAGGCGACAACGCCAGCAGGCGCGGGATCGAGGCCGCGCCCATCGTGCGTGCCAGCGCCGGCGCGGCAAGGCCCACAAAGGCGATCAGCCCCAGTTCGGCGGACACGGCGGCGGCAAGAACAACTGCCACCCCCACGGCCAGAAGGCGCACCCCCGCCACGTTCAGGCCAAGGCCCGATGCCCCCTCGACCCCCAGCGACAGCACGCGCAGGGGGCGCGCCAGCGCCGCCGCCGCAAGGCCGCCGAACGCCAGCACCCCCGCCAGCACGCGCACGCCCGACCAGTCCCCCTGCACCAGAGAGCCCCCGTTCCAGATCACCAGCGACAGCAGGTATTGGCCCTGCGCCAGCGTCATGGCCGTCGCGACCGCGCTGGCGGTCATCCCGACAAGCATCCCGGCGATCACGGTGGTGACGGGTGCAAAGCCCCGCCACGCGCCGATCAGCAGCACCAGTCCCGCCGCCAGTCCCGCACCAGCCAAGGCCACCGGCCAGCGGCCGTGATCCAGCAGGCCGGGCGTCAGCATCGTCGCCATGACCAGCGCAAGCTGCGCCCCCGCCGAGATGCCCAGCGTCGTCGGATCGGCCACCGGATTGCGCAGCACCACCTGCAGGATCGCGCCCGACAGGCCCAGCATCGCGCCCGCCAGCAGCGCCACCACTCCGCGCGGCATCAGCCCGAAGCCCAGCAGGATCTGGGCGATGTCCATGTTCCTTGGGTCCAGCGGCCAGCCGGGCCAGCGTTCGAAGGGCAGCAGGTGAAGCGCCGCAGCCAGCCACAAGGCCGTCGCGGCAAGCGCCGCCAGGGAAAGGGCCAGACGTGCCGTCATGCGATGGCCCGGGGTCCGGCCTCGAAGGCCCGGGCCAGGTGGTCGGCAAAGCGCAGCGCGGCAGGAACGGCGCCAAAGGCGTTGGTGGCGGGCAGAAGGTGGGTGCGCCCCTGGGCCACCGGGGGCAGGGCGCGCCACAGGATGCTGCGCCCCAACGCGCGTTCGGCAGCGGGCGGCAGGGTGCCGATGTTGACAAGCCGGGCCTCGGGCATCTGGGCCAGGCGCTCGATCGGGACGGGGGCAAGGAAGCTGAAGGCGGTGTTTCCCGACCAGGCGTTCCGCAGGCCCAGACGCTCCAGCGTGCTGCCGAACAGGCTGTCGAAGCCGAAGGCCCGCATGTGGCGCGCGTCCCCGATGTTGACCAAGGCCACGGGCCGGTCGCGGAACGGCGCCAGCCGCAGCGCCAGCCGGTCCAGCCTGTCTTGCGTCGCCGCCACGGCGCGCGTGCCCGCGTCCGGGTCGCCGATGGCATCGGCCATCATCGTCAGCGCCGACAGGACCTTGGCAAGGGGCGGCTCGCCCGGCGTGAAGAAGGGCAGCGACAGGACCGGGGCGATCTGGCGCAGCCTGTCCTCGTAGCGGGTGTAATAGGGCGAGGACAGGATCAGGTCGGGCCGGACCAGCTGCAGCAGCTCGAAATTCGGGGCGCCGCGCAGGCCCAAGTCGGTGACATCGGCGGGGATCGCGGGTGTGATCACATCGGCGCGGAACCGCACCAGTTCGGCGGCGGCGACCGGCATGTGGCCCAAGGCCACGGCGGTTTCCAGCATCGCCCAGTCGATGGCCGCAAGGCGCGGGGCGGGCGGGGCCGCCCGCAACGGAAAGCCCGCCGCCAGGAAGGCTCCGGCGGCGGTCAGGATCGCTCGGCGCGAGGGCAGGGTGCCCCCGCCGATCACCACTTGTAGCTGACCTTCGCGGTCACGGTGCGGCCCTCGCCGTAATAGCAGCCGAACCATCCGCAGGTGGACAGATAGACCTCGTCCGTCAGGTTGGCGACGTTCAGGGTCGCCTCGACATTGTCCCGGGCATAGGTGGCGCCCAGATCGACCAGCGTGAACGACTCCAGTTCGATCGTGTTGCTGACATCCATGCGGCTGCCGACGTGGCGGATGCCGCCGCCAGTGCGGATGCCGTTGCCCCAGTCATAGTCCACCCAGGCCGACGCCATGTGGCGCGGCGCGTTCCACATCGGCTGGCCGGTGTTGATCCCGCCCAGCTGTTCGGTGTCGTTATAGGCATAGGCGGCGCGGACGTTCCAGGACTGGCCGATGGCGGCCGTGGCCTCAAGCTCGATCCCGCGCGACTTCACCTCACCGATCTGGCGATACAGGTTGAAGCCGTCGGGGCTGGTGCCCGCCCACTGGTTCACGTTGGTCTGGCGCAGGTCGTAGAGCGCGGCGGTGATCAACCCGTCGAAGCCGGACGGCTGGTATTTCAGCCCGACTTCCCACTGCTCGCCCTCGGTCGGCTTCAGCGGCTGTTCCAGTTCGTTCAGGCCGGTCTGCGGATCGAACGAGGTGGCGTAGCTGACATAGGGCATCACGCCGTTGGCGAAGCGATAGGACAGCCCGGCCCGGCCCGTCAGCTCGCTCTCGTCGAATTCGGCGGGCACGCCGTATTGCGTGCCGGTCTGTTCCGCCCAGTCATAGCGCAGCCCGACCGACCCGCGCCAGTTGTCATAGATGATCTCGTCCTGGGCATAGAGGCCGACCTGCTTCAGCGTGACCGAACCCGCGTTCGGCGTGCCCTCGAAGACCGGCAGCGGACCCCCGTTGTCGGGGTTCAGCCAGTTGAAGGTGGTGCGGTCGCGTTCGATCAGGCTGCTTTCGTCGGCGTCGTATTTGCGGATGTCGGTCCCGAACAGCAGCTGGTGCGTCACCGCCCCGGTGATCGCCTCGCCCGACAGGCGGGTGTCCAGACTGATGCTGTCGCTGCTTTCGCTCTGCTGGCTGGCCCCGCGCAGGAAGCTGCCGTCCGCGCCGATCACCGCCCCGGTCGAGACATAGGTGCCGGTATAGTCCCAGTCCAGCTTTTCATAGCGGAAGCCCTGGCTGAGGGTCCAGCCGTTGTCCAGGTCGCGGCTGAACTCCAGGCCCAGGTTCCACATCGTGCGGTCGCTGTCGTCCCAGTTGGTCTGGCCGACGTACAGATCGCGCAGATCCTCGCCGTCGGCCAGTTCGGTCAGGCCGAAGGGAATCCCCACCGGCGAGATCGGCGCATCCTTGGTATAGGAGGCCAGGAAGTCGATGGTGGTCGCGTCATCGGGGTTCCAGCGGACGGCGCCGGCCAGGTAGCCGCGTTCGTTGTCCAGCTCGTCGATCTGGGTGCGGATGTCGCGGCCGGTGCCGGTCAGGCGCCAGGACAGGGTGTCGCCGGGCGCGCGGTTCACGTCGAAGAAGACCTGCTTGCCGTCGTTGCTGTCAAGGCCAAGCCCGACCTCTCCAAATTCGGTCGATTGGGCGCGCTTCTGCACCTGGTTGATGATCCCGGCCGGCATCCCCGCGCCGTAGAGCGACGAGGAGGGTCCGCGCAGCACCTCGATCTGCTGCATCCCGTAGGTTTCGTAATCGACCGAGCCGAAAAAGCGCCCTTGGCGCAAGCCGTTCACATATTGTGCCTTTTCCGTGCCAAAGCCGCGCAGGGTCGGGTTGTTGAAGCGCGGGTCGATGCCGAAAGGCTGGCCCACCACCCCGGCGGTGTAGCTCAGCGCCTCGCCCAGGTTGCGCGCGCCCTGATCCTCGATCTGGTCCTCGGTCACGACCGAAACCGACTGCTGGCTTTCGGAAATGGGCACCGCCGACTTGGTCGCCTGTGCGCCATTGGCGAAATACCCTGCCACGTCATCGACGGTCAGAGTGATGTCGCCCAGAACGAAGACGGAATCGTCCGAGGTCGTCGGGGAACCGGCATCCTGCGCCAGGACGGGACAGGACAGCGCAAGCGCGCTGGCGCTGGCAAGAAGCAGGGAACGGGGCAAGGCTTGCATGGGATACCTGAACAGGAAGGGCAGGGCTTTTGTCGCTGGAACGAGCAATCGCCCATGAACGACCTGCCCGTCAAGGATTCCCGACGAAAATGCTAGACCATTAACCCTGGTGTGGCATTTTCACGCCACGTCCCGCAGTACCCGCGGCTTCGGCCCGCCGGTGGCCCAGTCCAGCAGCTCGGCGGTATGGACGACCGGAACCCCCGTGCCCGATCCGATCTGCATCATGCAGCCGATGTTCCCGGCGCTGATGACCTGCGGCTTCGTGGCCTCCAGCGTGGCGACCTTTCGGGCCTTCAGTTCGGCGCTGATGGCGGGCTGCATCAGGTTGTAGGTGCCCGCCGAGCCGCAGCAGATGTGGCTGTCCTTGGGCTCCAGTACGGTGAAGCCCGCGTCAGCCAGCAGTTCCTTGGGCGTGGCCTTGATCTGCTGCCCGTGTTGCAGGGAACAGGCGGCGTGATAGCCCACCCGCAGGGGCGCGGCGTGGATCGCGTCCGACAGGCCCAGGTCGGCCATGACCTCGGTGATGTCCTTGGCCAGCCCGGCCACGCGGGCGGCGTCGGCCTCCAGCGGGTCGCCCGCGAACATGTGGCCATAGTCCTTGACGGTCGTGCCGCAGCCCGAGGTGTTGATGACCACCGCGTCCAGGCCGTCTCTGTTCACCTCGGCCATCACGGCGCGGATGTTGGCTGCGGCCATGGCATGGCTTTCGTCCGTGCGGCCCATGTGATGCGTCAGCGCGCCGCAACAACCCATGCCGCGCGGGATCACCACCTCGCAGCCATGGCGGCGCAGCAGGCGGATGGTGGCGTCGTTGATGTCGGTGTTCAGCGCCCGCTGCGCGCAGCCCGTCAGCAGCGCCACGCGCTTGCGACGCGTCCCTTCGGCCGCGAAGACCTGCGGGCGGTCGTTGAGGCTGGGGGGCGGGATGTCGCGCGGGGCCATGTCCAGCATCGCGCGCAGCCGCGCGTCGGGCATCAGGCGGCGCAAGGGACGGCCCAGTTGGGCGCCCCGCAGCGCCAGCCGGAAGCGGCGGGGATAGGGCAGGATCTTCGCCAGCAGCCAGCGCAGCAGGCGGTCGGGCAGGGGGCGGCGATAGTTCGCCTCGATGTATTCCCGCGCGTGATCGACCAGGTGCATGTAGTGCACGCCCGAGGGGCAGGTGGTCATGCAGGACAGGCAGGACAGGCAGCGGTCGATGTGCTGGACCGTCTTGGCGTCCGGCACGCGGCTGTTTTCCAGCATGTCCTTGATCAGGTAGATGCGCCCGCGCGGGCTGTCCAGTTCGTCGCCAAGCACCTTGTAGGTGGGGCAGGTGGCGGTGCAGAAGCCGCAATGGACGCAGGTGCGCAGGATTTCATTGCTGCGGGCGGTCAGCGGGTCGGCCAATTGTTCGGCGGTGAAGGTCGTTTGCATTTCAGGCGTCCATCAGGCCGGGGTTGAGGATGCCCGCCGGGTCGAAGCTGCGGCGCAGCCCGTCGTTCAGGCGCGCGACGGCCGGGGCCAGCGGCGGGAAAGCCGGGCCTTCGGCGCCGCCCCTGCGGACCAGCGTGGCATGGGGAACGAAGGCGCGCGGATTGCCGGGGCCGCGATACCAGACCAGCCCGCCGCCCCAGTCCAGCGAACAATCGCCGCCCATCGCCCGCAGTTTCACGCAGATGCCGGGCGCGTCGGTCGGCTTGCACAGGATGCGCCACAGCGGCCCGCCGCCGGCGAAATGCGCAACGTCGCGGATCGCCTCCCACGGGGCGTCGTCCGTTACCTGCGGCCGCAATTCCGCCAGCAGCGCGAGCAGCCGGTCGCGGCGATAGGCAAGCTGGCTGTCCAGCCCCTCCAGCCGCAGAAAGGCCGTGCCGCCGACATGGGCCGCGCCCGAGACCTCGTATGGGGTGGACAGCGCGGTCGTGAAGATGCGCAGGGCGGTGCTCTCGTCGATGCCGGGGAAGGCCAGCGTCGTGCGGGCGGGAGCCAAGGGCAGGGTCTTCAGAACAACCTCGGTCAGGATGCCCAGCGTGCCGTGGGAACCGGCCAGCAGCTTGGACAGGTCGAGGCCGGTGACGTTCTTCATCACCCGCCCGCCGTTCTTCAGCACGCGGCCCCGGCCATCGACAAAGCGCACCCCCAGCAGGTGATCGCGGCAGGCCCCCGCAGCCAAGCGGCGCGGGCCGGAGGCATTGGCCGCGACCACCCCGCCCAGCGTGGGCGTGCCGTTGCTGCCCAGGACAGCGCGCAGGTCGGGCGGCTCGAAGGCCAGGGCCTGGCCCTCGGCGGCCAGCATCTGCTGGATCTCGGGCAGCGGAGTGCCGGGGCGGGCGATCAGGGTCATCTCGCCCGGCGAATAGGTCACGACGCCGGACAGGCGCGACAGCGACAGGGTTTCCGCCACAAGCGGATTTTCGATCCGCGTGCCGCCGCCTGCAATACGCAAGGGGGTGCGGCGGGCATGGCAGTCGGCAATGATTTCCGCCAGTTCCGCCTCGGTCGCAGGGGCCAGATCCAGGACGACGGTCATTCGGCGGCCCTCGCGCGATATGCATTCCTGTGGGCGGCGCTGGCGTCCAGCGGAAAGACCTTGGCGGGGTTCAGAAGCCAGCCGGGGTCGAACACGTCCTTCACCTGCATCTGGATCGCCAGGTCGTCGGGCGCGTACTGGTCACCCATCAGGTCGCGCTTTTCCACGCCCACGCCATGTTCGCCGGTCAGGCAGCCGCCGACCTCGACGCACAAGCGCAGGATGTCGAAGCCGAAAGCCTCGGCGCGGGCCAGATCGCCGGGCTTGTTGGCGTCGAACAGGATCAAGGGGTGCATGTTGCCGTCGCCTGCATGGAAGACGTTGGCGACCTCCAGCCCGTGCTGGCGCGACAATTCTCCGATGCGGCGCAGGGTGTATGGCAACTGCCCCACCGGCACGGTCCCGTCCAGGCAGATATAGTCGCCCAGGCGGCCCATCGCGCCGAAGGCCGACTTGCGACCCTTCCAGATCGCCAGCGCCTCGTCGGCATTGCGGCTTTCGCGGAACTCGACGGGGTTCAGCGCATCGGCGATGGCGCGGATGCGGGCGATCTGGTCGTCGATCTCGGCCCGCGATCCCTCGACCTCGACGATCAGCACGGCGGGGCAGTCCGGATAGCCCGCCTTGGCGAATGCCTCGACCGCGCGCAGGCAGGGTTCGTCCATGTATTCGATGGCGACGGGCAGAACGCCGGACCGGATGATGTTGGCCACGCATTCGCCCGCGACCTCGGGGGACTCGAACCCGATCAGCACGGGCCGCGCGCCTTCGGGACGGGGCAGGATGCGCAGCGTGGCCTCGGTCACGACGCCAAGCTGGCCTTCGGACCCGCAGAGCACGCCCAGCAGGTCCAGGCCCATGGGGCCCAGTTCCGGCCCGCCCAGTTCGACGACCTCTCCGCTGGTCAGCACCACCGTCGCGCCCAGCAGGTTGTTGGTCGTGACCCCGTATTTCAGGCAATGCGCCCCGCCCGAGTTCATGGCGATGTTGCCCGCGATGGTGCAGGCCAGTTGCGAGGACGGGTCGGGCGCGTAGAAGAAGCCCATCGGTTCCAGTTCCGCGCTGACCGACAGGTTGGTTACGCCGGTCTGGACGCGGATGAAGCGGTTGTCGGTGTCGATTTCCAGCACGTCGCGCAGGCGCATGGTGCCCAGGATCACGCTGTCGGCGGTGGGCAGCGCGCCGCCCGCCAGCGACGTGCCCGCCCCGCGCGGCACCACCGGCACGCCCAAGTCGCCGCAGACCTTCATGGCCGCCGCGACCTCGGCCGTCGAACGCGGCAGGACCACGGCCAGCGGCGGGCAGCGATAGGCGGTCAGCGCGTCGCATTCATAGGCGCGCGTTTCCTGCGGGTCGTCGATCACCGCGTCGGGGGGCAGGACGGCGCGCAGGGCCGCGACGATCTGCGGGCCGCGGGCAATGATGCGCCCGTCGGGCGTCGGCATGGCGATGGACATGGCTGTGCCTCCCTGTTCCCCTTTTGGTAAAATAAATTGACCAAGCCTGTCAATTGCGATGAGATGGGGCCATGGATATGGGTGTTCCATGAGCGATTTTTCCATCCGCCCCGAACGCGCGGCCGAGGCCGTGGCCCGGCATATCGAGACGCTGATCCTGGAAGGCTCGCTCGCCGCGGGCGAGGCGCTGCTGCCCGAACGCGACCTGGCCCTCCGCCTGAACGTCTCGCGCCCGACGCTCCGCGACGGGTTGAAGCTGTTGCAGGACCGGGGGCTGCTGGTGGGCGAGAAGGGGCGTGGGCTTCGCGTGGCGGGGCTTGGCCGGACGGCGATCACCGATCCGCTGCTGGCGCTGCTGGCCGAGCGGCCCGAAGTCGAGGACGACTACCTGGATTTCCGCGACGTGGTGGAAAGCCATGCGGCGGGTCTGGCCGCCGCCCGCGCGACTCCGCTGGACCGCGACCATGTCGCCGCCGCGCTGGAGCGGATCGAGGCCGCCCATGCCGCCGCCGTCCCCGCCGACGAGGCCGATGCCGATGCCGCGCTGCACCAGGCGATCTACGAGGCCAGCCACAACCTGGTCCTGCTGCAGATCATGCGGGCGCTGTCGGGAAACCTGCGCAGCAACGTGGCGGCCAACCGGGCGCGCATGTTCACCCGGCCCCGGGTGCGCGATCACCTTCTGGCCCAGCACCGCGCCATTGCCGAGGCGATCCTGAAAGGCGATCCCGATGCCGCCCGCGCCGCCGCCCATGCCCACCTGGCCTATGTCCGCCAGGCGGCCCGCGACATCGCCGAGGCCGAGGCCCATGGGGAAACCGCCCGCCGCCGCCAGTCGGGCGGTGGGTTGGGGCAACGGCGCTAGGCCATGACCGATCCCCAGTCCGACCCCGCCGCCTTCCTGCGCAGCCTGATCGACCGGGCGGTCGAGGTTGCCGATCCCATGCGGTCGCTGGCGGCCCATCTGCCGCCCAGGCCGGCCGGACGGGTGGTCGTGATCGGCGCGGGCAAGGCCAGCGCCCGCATGGCCGAGGCGGTCGAGGCCGCCTGGGGCCCCTGCGAGGGGCTGGTCATCACCCGTTACGGGTATGGCCGCCCGTGCCGGGGCATCCGGATCGTCGAGGCCGCCCATCCCGTCCCCGACGAGGCCGGTGCCCGGGCCACGCTGCAGATGCTGGATCTGCTGGCCGGCTTGGGCGACGGCGATGTCGTTCTGGCGCTGATCTCGGGCGGGGCCTCGGCGCTGCTTTGCGCCCCCGTGCAGGGGGTGACGCTGGCCGAAAAGCAGGCGGTGAACGCGGGTCTGCTAGCCTCGGGCGCGCCGATCGGGCGGATGAACATCGTCCGCAAGCACCTGAGCCGGGTGAAGGGCGGGCAGCTTGCCGCGGCGGCCTGGCCCGCGCGGATGCTGTCGCTGATGATCTCGGACGTTCCGGGCGACGATCCGGCCCTGATCGGATCGGGGCCGACCGTGGGCGACGAATCGACCCCCGCCGATGCGCTTGCGGTTCTGGACCGATGGGGGGTCGCGGTGCCGGCCAGCGTCAGCCGCGCCCTGCACGGGCGCAGTGGTGTGGTTCCGCCCGGCGACGCGCGCCTGTCGCGGACCGAGAACCGAGTGGTTGCCGCCCCTGCCCAATCGCTGGCCGCCGCCGCCGACCTGGCCCGGGCGGCGGGCTGCGCCGTCGAGATCCTGGGCGACTCGCTGGAAGGCGAGGCCCGGGAGGTCGCGGCAGCCCATGCGCGCCTGATCCTGGACCGGCGGGCCGCGCGCGCCCCGGCCGAGGCGCCCCTGGTGATCCTGTCGGGAGGCGAGCTGACCGTGACCCGCCGGGGCGACGGGATCGGTGGGCCGAATGCGGAATACTGCCTGGCGCTTGCGCTGGCTCTGGACGGGGCGGCGGGCATCCACGCCCTTGCCTGCGACACCGACGGCGTCGACGGCGCGGCCGAGGTCGCCGGTGCCCTGATCGGCCCGGACACGCTGGCCCGCGCCGGGCGGGCCGAGGCGGTCCGGGCGCTGGCGACGAACAACGCGCACGGGTTCTTTCGGCAAATTGACGCTGCTGTCGTCACGGGTCCCACATTGACCAATGTCAATGATTTCCGGGCCGTTTTGATCCTTTGATTGTTGTTTGACGGCTCAGAAAAGAAATTTTGTTTTTGTGATGGCGGAATGTCGCCTGCTTGACACTTGGTCCGGCGCAATGGGGCTATCAGTGATGTCGCGCAGTCGTGGTGCGTAGACATCTGGGTTAAGTGCGAGTTCAGGCTATCCCGTCGCATTGGTTGATGCGGTGCCCCATGGGGCCGGGATAGCCATTTTTGCTGCTTCCGCCACGCGATTTCCTGGTTTACTGGTAGGTCATTGCCCTGCATGACGGACCAATGCGCAATGGTTGACCCGCTGGATTATGCCCATCTGTTCGACGCGCGTATCCTGACGGGTTTGTCCAAGGACCAGAAACATGCGCTTCTGGCGTCCTGCACCGCCCGCGTCCTGAAATCCCCGACCACCATCCTGCGTCAGGGCGAGCAGACGACCGGAGGCTATCTTGTCGCGTCGGGCCGGGTCGAGGTCAATTACGTCGACAGTTCGGGCAACCAGGTCATCGTGCACATCGCCAGCGCCGGCGAGATGCTGGGCGAGGTCGAGGCCCTGTCGGGGCGCCCCTGCGCCTGCAGTTGCCTGACCATGCCCGACACGACCGTGCTGTTCTGCCCCGCCAAGGCGCTTTGCACGCACATGCCCTCCGAGGTTCTGATCCCGAATCTCTGCGCCCTGCTGCATGACAGGCTGATGCGGGAAAACCGCAACAAGGCGGCGGACCACTATTACACCGCGCAGCAGCGGCTTCGCCTGTACCTGCAGCAACTGACCAGCGAATCCGAGGATGCGGTGCGCATCAGCCAGTCCCAGCTTGGCGTGGTGATCGGCTGTTCGCGCCAGACGGTGAACAGGATGCTGGGAGAGTTGCGCGACGAAGGCATCATCGAACTGGGCCGCAATGCCGTGCGCATCCTGGACCAGGCGCGGCTGGCCGCCGGCGCGCCGGTCATGGAGTGATCAGCGCAGGTCGGCGATGACGCGGCCGTCATTGGGCAGGCTGCCCGGCGCCACCACCTCGACCGAGCCTTTCAGGCGGGTGATCTCGGCCAGTTTCCGGGCCAGGGGGGCTGCGGCGCTGTCGTCGGCATGTTCGGCCAGCAGATGCATCCGGTCCTGTTCGCCGCTGCGGCTGATTTCCAGCCGCAGGCGGCCGCAGCCGGGAACGCCGCGGCCGATGGCGGCGATCTGTTCGGGACGCACGAACATGCCCTTGACCTTGGCGGCCTGGTCGGCGCGGCCCATCCAGCCCTTGATGCGGCGTCCGCCCGTGCTGCCTGCGAAGATCGCCGACAGGTCGCCCGTGGCGAAGCGCAGCAACGGATAGTCGGCGTCCAGCCGCGTCACCACGATCTCGCCCACCTCGCCATCCGCCACGGGATCGCCCGTGCCGGGGCGGACGATCTCGACGATCACCCCGTCGTTCAGCACCATGCCCGGCCCGCCGTCCTCATAGGCCACGATCCCCAAGTCGGCGGTGCCGTAGCACTGGCTGACCGCGACGCCGCGCCCGGCCAGTTCCGCGCGCAAGCTGTCGGGCAGGGCCGCGCCCGTGACCATGCCGATTTCCAGGCAGGTGCGGTCGATGCCGCCTTCGTCGGCCTTGTCCAGCAGGATCTTCAGAAAATCCGGCACGCCGACATAGACGCGCGGGCGGTACTGCCCGATGGCGGTCATCTGGTCGGCGGTGTTGCCGGGACCCGAGGGAATGACCGGGCAGCCCAGGGCCTCGGCCCCGGCCTCGAAGATGAAGGCGGCGGGGGTCAGGTGATAGGAGAAGGTGTTCAGGATCACGTCGCCCGGCTGCACCCCGGCAGCCCGCAGGGCCGCCGCCGACCCCCACCAGTCCGGCCCGCGCCCCTCGGGGTCGAAGATCGGCCCGGGCGAGACGAACAGGCGGCGCAGATGGCCGACCGGGCTGCCGGCGAGGCCCCCGAAGGGCGCCGCTTGCGCCTGCATCGCGACCAGGTCCGACTTGCGCAGGACCGGCAGACGCGCCAGGTCGGCCAGGCTGTCCAGCGGCGCATCGGGCAGGTCCGCCCAGAAGGGCTGGTCGGCGCGCATCCGCGCCAGTTGCGCGTTCAGCCGCTCAAGCGGGTTCCCCGCGCGGGCGTCGCGGTCAAGGTCGGGATCGGCAATCATGGGCTTTCCTCAGGCCAGCCAGCGCTTGCGCCGGCGATAGTGTTTGACGTTGCGGTAGTCGGTGTGTTCGGCCCCGCCCAGATAGAAGTCCTGTACGTCGGGGTTCGACTTCAGCGTCTCGGCCGACCCCGACATCACGACCTGCCCCTGTTCGATCAGGTAGGCCCGGCCCACGATGTCCAGGGTGGCGGCGGCGTTCTGTTCGACCAGCAGGACCGACATCTTCTGCCGGGCGTTGATCTCCTGGATGATGCCGAAGATTTCCTGCACCAGCAGCGGCGACAGCCCCAGGGACGGCTCGTCCAGCATGATGAGTTTCGGTTCGGTCATCAGCGCCCGGCCGATCGCCAGCATCTGCTGCTCGCCGCCCGACAGGTATCCGGCCTTGGACTTGATCCGCTCCTTGAGGCGCGGGAAATAGGCATAGACCTGTTCGCGCAGCTCGTTGAACCGGGAAATGCTGCGCCCGCGATAGGCCGCCACCAGGTTTTCGTCGGGCGTCAGGTGGCCGAAGATGCGGCGGCCCTCCAGCACGTGCACCAGGCCCGAGGCCACCCGTTCGGGCGCCCCCATGTCCAGGATCGAGCGGTCGCCCCAGCGGATTTCACCGCGCGTGACCAGCCCGCGCTCGGGGCCCAAGAGCCCCGAGATGGATTTCAGCGTCGTCGACTTGCCCGCGCCGTTCGATCCCAGCAGGGCGACCATCTCTCCCTCGGCCACCTCCAGCGAGACGCCCTTGATGGCCAGGAAGACCTTGTCATAGATCACCTCGACGTTTTCCAGGGTCAGCGCGGGCATGGCGTCAGTGCCCCGCCTTGTATTCGGCGGCCGACTTCTCGATCACGCTGCGGATCAGGTCGGGATAGGCCGCGTGCCAGTCGCTGACCGGAACCCATTTCTCGCCATCCCATTCCGAAACCCGGCCGGCGCCGCCGCCCTGGTGGTCCTCGGCGGTGTAGGTGACGGGGGGCATCAGGCCCTCGGCGTCATAGCCCGCGATCTTCTCGAAGCCTGCCTTCAGGCTTTCGCCCGTCAGCGGCTGACCGCCCTCCATGCCCAGCCGCGCGGCCTCGACCGCGACGGCCATCGTCGCCACGCCCAGGTTGTAGTAGCTGGTGCCGACATTGGCCGCGTCGCCCGACCCCTTGCCCGGCGCGATGACCTTTTCCTGGATGCGCTGGATGATCGGGTGCTCGGTTCCTGCGGCCGTCGCTTCGAACCGCTTCACGCCCTTCATGGCCGGGCCCACGTTGGCGGCGTCGGTTTCGGCCAGCCAGATCACCGAATGGATCTGCTCGGGGCGGATGCCGTTCTGGATGGCGGTCTTCACCGACACGGCCTGCCCGCCGCCCGCGCCCCAGATCAGGACGTAGTCGGGGCGATAGCGCCGCACCTCGGACCAGGCGGCGGACTGTTCGTTGCCGGGGCTGGCATAGGGGAAGGCCTGGAACTCGAACTTTTCCTGTTCGGCAAGCGCGGTCAGGATCGGCCCCGGTTCGCGCCCGAAGGGGCTGTCGATATGGACGATGGCGATCTTCTTGCCTTCAAGCCCGCCGTTGTTCTTCATGTGCTCGATCAGGTTGGCGGCCTGCGCCCAGTAGGTCGCGAACATCGGGAAGACATAGGGAAAGACCGTGCCGTCCGACGCGTCGCCCCGGCCATGGGCGGGGGTGATGACCACGTTCTTGTCGGCCTGCGCCTGGTCCAGGATCGCGGCGGACACGGGCGTGGACAGGAAGTCGAACAGGACCGCGCCTTCCTCCTTGGCGCGGTTATAGGCCTCGATCCCGCGCTGCGGCTGGTTGCCGGTGTCGCGCACGATGGCCGTCACCGTGTTGCCCTCGCCCAGGGTGCCCTCGGCGTTCGCCAGCGCCAGATAGTCCTGCTGGCCTTGGTTGTACTGCCCGGTCACGAAGGTGTAGACCGCCGTGAAATCCTGCAGCAGCCCGAACTTGACGTCCTCGGCGGCCACGGGGGCGGACAGGCCCGCGACAAGGGCTGTGGTCAGCGCCAGCTTGCGCAGAAAGGTCATGTGTCTTCCTCCCATCATTTCCCCCTCCCCAGGGGTTTCAGCTTCTGGCGTGGCGGAACGGCCAGACCAGGAAATACTTGCGGATGTTGTCGTAGATTTTCGCCAGCCCCAGCGGCTCCAGCAGCAGGAAGCCGATGATCATGGCGCCGTAGATCATCAAGGGCAGGTGCGAGAGAAAATTCTGGCTGACCGGCACCCAGCCGGCTGCCGCCAGTCCCGACACCAGGTTCGTCAGGAAGATCGGCGCCAGCAGCACGAAACCCGCGCCCAGCCAGGATCCGATCACGGAACCAAGGCCCCCCACCAGCACCATGGCGACCAACTGGATCGAGACGTTGAAGCCGAACTGTTCCGGCGTCACCGCGCGATAGAAGCAGAAGGCCAGGATCGCACCGGTGACTCCGCCCATGAAGGAGGACGTGAAGAAGGCCATCAGCTTGGTCTTGAACGGATCGACCCCGATCACGGCGGCGGCGAAGTCCTTGTCCCGGATCGCCACAAGGGCACGCCCGAACGAGGTGCGCTTGACGTTCATGAAGAACACTGTCAGCAGCACCGCCCAGCCAAGCGCCAGCCAATAGCGCGCGGCGAGGCTTTCGACGGGAAAGAACAGGAAGCTGACGGCGGGCGTGCGCAGGGTGGCGTGCGCGCCGCCGGAAATGGCGGGGACGTTCACCACGACCCAATCGATCAGATACTGCATCGCCAGCGTGGCCATCACGAGGTACAGCCCCTTCACCCGCAAGGCCGCGCCGCCGAAGACCGCGCCGATCACCGCCGAGATCAGGCCCGACAGCAGCAGCGCCAGCTCGAACGGCACGCCCGCCCGGACCAGGTGGATCGAGGCATAGGCTCCGATCGCCATCACGGCGGCAAAGCCGAAATGCAGCTGCCCCGCCAGACCCATGAGCAGCGTCAAGGACAGCGCCGCCGCCGACCAGATCACCCAGGGCAGGACATAGCTGCCAAGATACAGCGGCGAGACATAGAGCGGCGCCAGCAGCGCAAGGATCAGCAGCGCGATCACCAGCCAGCGGTCGGTGGGGATCTTCCACAGCTTGCGGTCGGCTTCGTAGCTGGTGTGATAGGTGCCCGAGAGACGATAGAACATGGGTCAGATCCTCTCGATGTCTTCTCGGCCGAAGATGCCGAAGGGGCGGACCATGATGGTCAGCAGGATGATGAGGGACGTGACCACGTCGCGCGTCGATCCGCCCGCGATGCTGTCCAGGTATCCGGGAATGACCGTGCCCAGCACGCCGACCAGGATGCCGCCCACGACCACGCCGGGGACCGAATCGACGCCGCCCAGGATCACCACGGCGACGGCGGGGAACAGCAGCGTGGACAGCGTCCAGTCCACCCCCTGCGACGATCCCCACAGCGCGCCCGCGACCACCGCGGCGATGCCCGCAAGGCCCCAGGAAATCCCGATGGCGCGCTCGACCGAGATGCCCACTGCCCAGCTTGACACATGGTCATCCGACACGGCGCGCAGCTTGGTCCCCAGCCTTGTGCGGAAGAACAGCAGCGAGGCGCCGACCAGCAGCAGGGCCACGATGCCGCCATAAAGCGAGGTGCGGTTGATGAACACGTCGCCGATGATGATGGGGGCGAAGTCGATCCCCAGGTCGACGGGCTTCGGCGTCGATCCCAGGATGCCGGGGACGAGGCCGCGCAGCAGGATCTCCAGTCCCAGGGTCAGCATGACGACCATGATGACCGGCTGGCCCACCATGCGGCGCAGCAGCAGGCGTTCCACGACCAAGCCGAAGCCGAACATGATCGCGGCGGCAATGGGAATGGCGATCCAGACGTTCAGCCCCCAGGCCATGACCAGCCAGACGGCATAGCCGGCGGTCATCACCAGCGCGCCCTGCGCCAGGTTCGGCACGCCCGCCGACTTGTAGATCAGCACGAAGCCTAGGGCGACCAGCGAATACATCAGCCCGGTCAGCGCGCCCGAGATCAGCAGTTCAATGAAATACGCCATCATGCGGCCCCCTTCACGTCGGACAGCCGCAGCACCCGGTCCAGCGACCCGGTCTGGCCGTTTTCATAGGTGATCCGCGCCTTGAAGTCGATTTCCCGGGCACCTGCGTTCAGCGCCTGAATGATCGGCCCATAGCGGTCGTCGATCACGTTGCGCTTGAGCTTGCGGGTGCGCGTGACCTCTCCGTCGTCGGGGTCGAATTCCTTGTGCAGGTTGACGAAGCGGTCGATGGACAGCCCATGCGGCAGATGCGCGTTCACGTCCGTGATCTGGCCCGCGATCAAGTCATAGATGCGCGGCTGCTGCGAGAGTTCCGCATAGGAGGTGTAGGGCACCCCATGTTCCTGCGCCCATTGCCCGACCGCCTGGAAGTCGATGCAGACGATCGCCACCAGCATGTCGCGGCCCTGCCCGATCACCGCCGCGTCCTTGATGTAGGGCGAGAACTTCAGCCGGTTCTCGATATAGGTCGGGATGAAGCGGGTGCCGTCGCGCTTTTCCACCACCTCGGAGACGCGGCCCAGCACGACCAACTGCCCGTCCGGCTCGATCTGGCCCGCGTCGCCGGTGTGCAGCCAGCCGTCCTGCAACGCCTGGGCGCTGGCCTTGGGATTCTGGAAATAGCCGTCGAAGATGTTGTCGCCGCGCAGCAGGATCTCGCCGTGTTCGTCGATCTTCATCTCGACGCCGGGGAAGGGGCGGCCGACGGTGGTCAAGGATATGTCCTCGGGTTTCTGGGCGACCGCCAGCGCGCAGTTTTCGGTCTGGCCGTAGAACTGGCGCAGGTTCAGGCCGATGGCGCGGAACCACAGGAACACGTCCTCGCCAATGGCCTCGCCCGCGGTATAGGCGCGCTTGACCCGGCCCAGGCCCAACTGGTCGCGGATCGGGCCATAGATCAGCCATTCGCCCAGCCACTGGGTCAGCCCGCCGCCCGTCCCCTTGCCGTCCAGCTTGGCGCGTTCGGCCGCCATGGCGCGGGGCATGAACCAGTCATACAGGCGCCGTTTCAACCCGGTTGTTTCCGCGATCCCCACCTGCACGCGGGTCAGCATGGCTGACCAGGCGCGGGGGGATGCGAAATACAGCGTCGGGGCCATTTCCCGCAGGTCGTGCAGGGCCGTTTCATTGGCCTCGGGGATGTTGACGGTAAAGCGCAGTTCGGTCGCCGCGCCGACGGAAAAGATGAAGTCGCCCACCCAGGCCATCGGCAGATAGGCCATGTGGACCTCGCCTGCCTGGAAGTAGCCGGCGGCGGCAGCGTTGCGGACGCCCGACAGGACATGGCCGTGCTTCAAGGGAATGCCCTTGGGCGCCCCGGTGGTGCCGGACGAATGCATCAGGACCACGGTGTCGTGGACATTGGCGCGGGCGATCAGCGCCTGCGCCAGCCCGGGATCGGCCTTGAGGCGCGCCGCGCCCTCGGCCCGGATCGTGTCGAACCCGGCCACCCCGTCCGGTTCGCGGCCCGCAAGCCCGCGCGGGTCGTCGTAGATCACCAGCGACAGATGCGTCCAGCGGCCCTTGGCCTCCAGCATCTTGTCCACCTGCTCCTGGTCCTCGGCCACGGCGACGCGGATGTCCTCGCGCTCCATCTGGGCGGCCAGTTCCTCGGTCGGGGCGTCGGCATAGGCGGGAGACGGGATGGCCCGCAGGCAGGCCGCGCCCAGCATGGCGAAATACAGGTTCGGGCGGTTGTCGCCGATCACCATGAGCACATCGCCGGGACGCACGCCGCGCGCTTCAAGGCCTGCCGCGAATTCCGTCACGGCGCGCAGGTAGTCGGCCCAGCTGTATTCCTGCCAGATGCCGTGGTCGCGTTCGCGCATGGCGACCTGATCCGGAACCTCGGCGGCGTTGCGGGCCAGCCGGGCCAGGATCGTGTCGTCGTCGCGCCAGTTGGGGTGCAGCGCCTTGGCCTGCGCCGTCATCGCGGGGTCATGCTGCATGGCGGGGCTTTCCGATATAGGCTTCGACCACGCGCGGATCGGCGATGGCCTCGCGCGCAGGGCCTTGCGCGATCTCTTGCCCGTTGTTCAGCACCAGCACCCGGTCGCAGAGCGCGGTCACCACATCCATGTGATGCTCGATGATCAGCACGGTCAGGCCCAACGCCTCCTGCGCGTCCAGGATGAAGCGGACCATGTATTCCTTTTCCTCCTGGTTCATGCCCGCCATCGGCTCGTCTAGGACCAGCAGCTTGGGCTCGGCGCACAAGGCGCGGGCCAGCTCGACCCGCTTCTGCAGGCCCAGCGGGATCACGTCCACATGCTCGTCGCGGGCGGGGGCCAGTTGCAGAAGGTCGATCACCTCCTCGACATGGCGGCGGTGCGCGACTTCTTCCTTTTGCGCCCACCAGGGATAGAAGAAGGACGCCAGCGGGTTCGGCTTCATGAAGATGTGCCGGCCCATCAGGATGTTGTCCAGGACCGACATCCCGTGGAACAGCGCGACGTTCTGGAAGGTCCGCGCCACGCCCATCCCGGCGATGCGGAACGGCTTCAGCCCGTTGATCTGCCGCCCGTCCAGCGTGATGCGGCCTTCCTGCGGGGGGTAAAATCCGGTGATCGCGTTGACCAGCGTGGTCTTGCCCGACCCGTTCGGCCCGACAAGGCCGAAGATCTCGCCCCGCCGCACCGCGACCGAGACGTTCTTCAGCGCGACCACCCCGCCGAAGCGGCGGACGATGTTGTCGCAGACAAGGGTGTGTTCGCCGCTCATGCGGGCAGGCGTCCGTTCAGTCCGCGCATGGCTGTCCTCCCAAACAGTCTTGCTGGTCAGTCCTCCCCTGACCCGGATGAGGAAAGGCTAGCATCGGATTCGTTTTTCGGTAAACCGAAAAGAATGGCAAAGTTCTTTCGGAATTCCTGAAATGCATCCGAACCTGGTCGATCACCTGCGCGCCTTCTGCGCCATCGCGGACCATGGCAGCCTGACGGCGGCGGCCAAGGAACTGCGGCGGCCGATCTCCTCGGTCAGCTATTCGCTGGCGCAGCTGGAACAACAATGCGGCTTTCCCCTGCTGGGGCGCGGCACCAACCGGGCCGACCTGACCGAACGCGGCCGCGTGCTTCTGGCCGAGGCCCGCAGCGTCGTGGAACGCGCCCGCAGCTTCGCGACCCATGCCGCCTCGCTGGAAAAGGGCGAGGAAACCCGCCTGCGCGTGCTGATCGACGTGCTGTTCCCGCGCGCCGACCTGAACCGGGCGCTGCGGGCCTTTGCGACCGCCCACCCGCACGCGCGGTTCCAGTTCTTCAACTCGTCCCTGGCGACGCTGTGGGACGACCTGCGGGATGGGAATTTCGACTTTGCCCTGACGCTGGCCGCCGCGATCCCGTCCGACATCGCGGCCCGCCACCTGGGGTCCGAGACGCTGGGGCCGGTCTGCGCCGCAGGGCACCGGCTGGCCGGACTGCCGCAACCGCTGGCCATGCGCGCCTTCGACCGGGAACGGCAGATCTACTATGTCGGCTCGCCGCAGATCGACATGGAGCGCGTGGGGCGGCTGTTTTCCACCGACGTCTGGACGGTCAACGACGTGGAATCGATCAAGTCGATGGTCGCGGCGGGCCTGGGCTGGTGCTTCTCGGCCAGCGGCACCTTCGCATCCGAGATCGCCCGGGGCGAGGTCGTTCCCCTGACCTGCGAGGACATGCAGTTCCACCCGGTCCGCACCGTGGTCGTGGCCTGGCCCGCGCATCGCAGGCCAGGCCCGCTGGGCAGGCACATGGTGCAGACCCTGGCCGAACAGTTCGGCCAGGGCGTCACGGAGGAGGTCAGGCCAGAAGCCCGGTGAACCGCAGCATCGCTTTCAGGCTGTCGATGGGCTGCGACGGCTGGAACAGGTGCGGCGACCAGCGGTGCCCGCCGACCTTGGCGTTCCAGTAGGAGCCGGCGTCGTTCACCACCAGCCCGACCAGCGTGTTGGCGACCAGGTGGCTGCCCAACGCGCCCAGGTGGTTGCCGCCGACCAGTTCGGCTTCTCGCAGCACATAGAACCACAGGGGCGTTGCGGCATCCAGGCCGGGGGCGGTCAGGAAGTCGCGCCCCTCGGCCACCTGTTGCGGCGTCAGCACGGGAATCGGGCGGTAAAGGCCGGTCGCGTTGATGGCCTCGATCAGGCCTTGGGCCGAGGGCATGTTCAGCCGGTATCCGCGCCGCAGGTTGCGCATCGCCAGCCGCTTCATCATCGGTGCGCCGGTCTGGTTGACCATGTCGTCCAGCGGCGGGGCCAGATGCGTGTCGATCTTGCGGGCCGACCGCACCGGCGTCTCGGCATGGACGAAGCGGTCCCATTCGATCACCCAGTTTCCCGGCAGCGAGGTCTTGGGATCGGCCGTCAGCGGCGAGGGCATCCTGCCGCTGCCGGTGAACTGGAACAGCTGCTCGAAACTGGCAAAGGGCGCGATCTGGGTCGATCCGGCCACGGCCCGCCCAAAGAAGCGGTTGTGGTCATAGCGCCCGCGCACCATCGAATGGCCGAAGCGGAAGCCCGCCACCGAGAATTCCAGCGGCATCGGCATCTTCGCCGGGTCCGAGGGAGGGTTGGCGGCCAGGAACTCGGCGTAAAGCGGCGCGCCGGTGGCCAGCACCTCGTCCACGACATCGCCCGCGCAGATGGCGGGCAGGAAGGCGTTCAGGACCAGCCACTGGTAGTGGAAGCGGGTCAGCCGGCGGGCTTCGTCGAAGTTGTTGCCAAGGTCCACCATGCGGTTGTGCAGGCGCAGGAAGGCGACGTGAAGCTGGGCCACCAGCAGGTTTTCGTCGTTGCGCCCGTCGCCGATGATCGCGCGGGTGCGGATCGGCCCGCCGGCATCGACGAAATTGGCGCGCAGGTCCGAAGGCAGGGCGTTGAGTTCCGCCTCGGTGATGTCGCCCCGGTCCATCAGGAAGCCCAGCCGCAGCAGGTCGGCTGCGGGATCGGCAGGCAGCGGCGGGCGTCCGTCACCGGAATCGGCGGTCAGCCCCAGGCGCATCTTGTCGGTGAAGGTCGGGTGCCGCATCAGGCCCGCCAGCTTCAGCCCGAACGCCCCCTGATCGGGGGAATCGCCGTAAAGGCTGTCCAGCGCCAGCGACCCGTCGCGCAGGTTGTCCAGGCCGCCTTCGACCTGAACGCGGTCCATGGGGGCGATGTCGCCCACGATTTCCGACAGGCCCGCGACCTCGCGGTCGGTATTGGCGGTGATGTCGTGATCGATGAACTGGCCGAAATAGGTCAGGATCGGCGCGATCGCACCATCGGCGGGGCCGGTCGCCTCGACAGCCATGCTTTCGGCAAGCTGGTCCAGCGCGGCCAGCGTCGCGGGACTGGCGGGCAGGCCGGGCGCGTCGCGGAATAGATAGCGGAAGGCCCCGGCCGCGGTCGACATCGCGCGCGTCAGGGTGCCCGTTCCGCCTGCTTCGTCGAGGACGGCCGACAAGGGCTTTGCATCCAGTCGTTCCAGTTCGACGGCCGGCTTTTCAAGGACCCTGGCGCCGCCGCTGACGGCATCGCTGGCGGCGGGCTGCAGAACGGCGGCATCCTGGATGATCCGCGTTCCGTGGCTGAGCGAGAACAGCATTTTTAACTCCAAGCCAATCATTATAAGGCCGGGGCAGATAATCTGCGCCGGATATATTTACTTCCGCTGAAATGTTGCGGCTTATAAGAATGTCGGCGCTTTGTTTTCAGCCCGATCAATCCAGATATTTAAATACCATTTATATTTGGTAATTGCTATTAAAATAATATGGCGGGGCATATCGACATTATTCGATATGCCCCGCCTTTTCATACAGGCAATTATGGCGGCCCGGCCTTGCGGCCGTTTCAGACCTTGCGCTGCGTCCCGTCCTCGCGGCGCATGGCGGGCAGGCCCACCCCGGTCGCATCGAATCCGCCATCCACGGCCACGGTCTGGCCCGAGATGAAGCTGGCCTTGTCCGAGCACAGGAAGACGATCGCCTCGGCGATCTCGCGCGCCTCGCCATATCGGTTCAACGGGATCGCGTCGTAATAGGCGCTGATGATTTCCGGCGTGTGGACGGCCATCGCCAGCTTGGTTTTCACCGGGCCGGGGGCCACGCAGTTGACGCGGATGCCTTGTTCGCCCAGCTCGGCGGCGAACTGCTTGGTCAGGTGGATCACGGCGGCCTTCGACGTGCCATAGGCTACCCGCAGCGTGGACGCCCGCAGCCCGGAAATCGAGGCGATGTTGACGATCGCGCCCCTGGTCTTCGCCAGTTCCGGCACGGCGGCCTGGGTGCACAGGAACACGCCGTCCAGGTTCGTGGCCATCACCTCGCGCCATTGTTCGAAATTGGTCTGGTGGGCTCGGGAAAACAGCGCCACGCCCGCGTTGTTGACCAGGGCGTCGACGCGGCCCCATTGGCTGACCACCGTGCGGATCACGCCATCGACGGCCTGCGGGTCGGAGATGTCGGCCTCGACGGGCAGGACGTTTTCCATGGGGTCGCAGGTGCGGTGCAGTTCTTCCGTGTCGCGGTCCACCACGGCGACGCGCCAGCCCTGTTCCAGGAAGATCTCGGTCGCGGCCAGGCCGATGCCCCGGCACCCCCCGGTCACGATGGCGACTTTGGGGGCGGCTTTGGCGTCTGTCATGGGTCTGTCCTTTCGATAACAAGTTCCAGCGTCACGCCGACCGGGTTTGCACCCCGTTCCAGCGTGCCGCGCATGATGGTGCCCGCGATGTCCACGACCTCGATCGGGACCGTGGCGCGGCCTTGGTCCAGGGTCGCCCCGTCCAGCCGCAGTTCGGTGGCGTGGCAATCCATGCGGTGGCCCTCCGCGAAGCGGATGTGGTCGATGCTGCCGACGCCGTGCAGGCGGGCATGGGTGACGCCGTGGCGGGCGCACAGGGTTTCGATGGCCGTGACCACATCCTCGCCGGGCAGGATGCGGGCCAGCAGGCCGGTGCCGGTGCCGCCGCCTTGCGGGGTGAACAGGGTGAAGGCGGTTTCGGCATCCGGCAGGGCTTCGAACCAGGCGTCCGGCGCGCCGAGGCCGGTGACGTCGGCATCCGCCGCCAGCACCGAGTCCAGCGGCAGCAGGTGGCCCATGGTTTCGCCCCAAGTGCCGTGGCAATGCAGGAACGGCGCGCCGTTCTTCCAGCCGACCGTGGCAGAGGCGCGGGCGATCCGGACCGGCCCGTCCGGCGCATGGGTGTCGGAATACCACGCCGCATGGATGCCGTCCGTCGAAGGCGCGGGCAGCACGAAGCGCATGGGGTCGCAGGTGACGCCGTCCAGCCAGACGACGCCGCCCTTGCAGCCATGGGCGGCGAACAGATCGCCTACCGCGTCCATGACAGTCTGCCCGGCAGGCAGCACCCCCGCGATGGGCCGCAGGGACGCAGGCACCGCCACCGCCCGCGCCGCCCCGCGCGGGCCCGGATGGATCATCCGCGTCATGCGATCATGCCGCGGGCTTCCAGTTCCTCGCGGATCATCTTCTTGGTGATCTTGCCATAGGCCGACTTGGGCAGCGCGTCCCAGAACAGGAACCGCTTGGGCATCTTGTAGCGCGACAGCTTGCCGTCCAGGAACGCGGCCAGATCCGCCTCGGCCACGGGGGCGTTCGCCACGCAGACCGCCCAGCCGATCTCTCCCCACAGGGGATCGGGGACCCCCAGAACGGCGACCTCGTTGATGGCGGGGTGGGTGAGGATCTTCTCCTCGATCTCGCGCGGATAGACGTTCGAGCCGCCCGAGATGAACATGTCCGACTGCCGCCCGGTGATGTAGACGAAGCCTTGCTCGTCCATGTGGCCCAGGTCGCCCGTACGGAACCAGCCGTCGCGGAAGGATTTGGCGTTGGCTTCCGGGTTCCGGTAATAGCCCGCGAAGACGGCGGGGCCGATGCAGCAGATTTCGCCCGTTTCGCCCGGCGCGACTTCGCGCCCTTGGTCGTCCTGGATCTGGACCTCGATCCCCGTGCGGGCGTGGCCGCAGGTGCCGATGCGGGCCGTGGGACCGTCCTCGGCCTGGTGCAGGTGGGCAGGCAGGACGGTGATGTTGCCCGTGACCTCGCCCAAGCCGAAATACTGGACCAGCACGGGGCCAAGCGTTTGCAGCGCCTTCTGCTGGTCCACCCGGTACATCGGCGCGCCGGCATAGATGACATAGCGCAGCGACGACGTGTCGGCCCCGGCGGTCGAAGGATGTTCGACCAGCAGCTTCAGGATCGTGGGCACGGTGAACATGGTGGACACGCGCCATTCCGCGACCAGATCCCAGACCTGCGCCGGATCAAAGCGTTCGGTCGGCAGCAGGATCGTCCTCACCCCCCGCGCCACCTGGGTCAACTGGTGCACCCCCGCGCCATGCGACAGGGGGGCAACGACCAAGGACGCGTCCTCGCCCGTCAGCCCCGGCATCAGGTCGGCCAGATGGTTCGTCACCACGAAGGCCATCTGCCCGTGGGTCAGCACGGACGCCTTGGGTCGCCCGGTCGTGCCCGAGGTAAAGAAGAACCAGCACGGATCGTCGCGGTCCACGATGGCGACCTGCGGGCGTTCCCCCATGTGCTCGGCGGTGATTGCCGTCACCTCCGGCCCGAACTCCGCCGCGCCGAAGGCCAGCGTCGTCACCCCGCAAGCCGCCGCGTGGTCGGGGAAGCTGGCGTTGCAGAACATCAGCGTCGCGCCCGACGCCTCCGTCAGATAGGCCACCTCCTCGGGCGTCTGGCGGAAGTTGGCGGGCACCCAGACCCCGCCCGCGCGCCAGACAGCGAACATCGCCTGCATCATCTCCATGCAGTTCTGCGACTGGCACATCACCCGGTCGCCCTTTTTCAGGCCGAACCGGGTCTGCAAGGCATGGGCCAGCGCATCGGTGCGCCGGTCCCATTCGGCCCAGGTCCAGCGGGTGTCGCCCATGACCAGGGCCACGCCGTCGGGGTCGCGGCGCGCGGCCTGGGCCAGAAAGGTGGCGAGGTTCATCACGCGGGTGGAGACAGGGGCCAGCCCGCCAGCAGGATCGGTCATTTCTCGCGTTCCAGGATCGAGCAGTAGTTGGCGACCGCCGTGCCGCCCATGTTGAAGACGCCCGCCAGTTCCGCGCCGGGCACCTGCATCGCGCCCGCATCCCCGGTCAGTTGCATCGCGGCCATGACGTGCTGGCTGACGCCGGTCGCGCCGATGGGATGGCCGCGCGACTTCAGCCCGCCCGAGGGGTTCACGGGCAGCTTGCCGTCCATCCGCGTGGTGCCCTCGCGGATCACGCGCCAGCCCTGGCCGCGAGGGGCAAGGCCCATCGCCTCGTATTCGATCATCTCGGCGGTGGTAAAGCAGTCATGGGTTTCCACCAGCGACAGGTCATGGATCGCCAGCCCGGCCTGATCCAGCGCGTTGCGCCAGACGCGGTGCGCCCCCGCGAACTCGGTCGGGTCGCGGCGCGACAGGGCCAGCATGTCGCCCGCCTGCGCGCGGGCGCGGAAGCGGATGGCGCGGTTCAGCCCCTCGGCCACCTCGGGCGCGGCCAGGACGATCGCCGCCGCCCCGTCCGACACCAGCGAGCAATCCGTGCGCCGCAGCGGCCCCGCGACCAGCGGGTTCTTGTCGGACGGCGTGTTGCAGAAGGCCAGGTCGAACGCCTTCTGCATATGCGCATAGGGGTTGCGCGTGCCGTTGTCGTGGTTCTTGGCGGCGATCATCGCCAGCTCCTCGGACCTGTCGCCGTTCTTCTGGAAATAGCTGTCGGTGATGCGCCCGAAGACGCCCGCGAAGCCGCCCGGCGTGTCGCCTTCCTCGGCCACGTAGCTGGCGGTCAGAAGGACGCCGCCCACGTCGGCGATGGGGATGGCGGTCATCTTCTCGGCCCCGATCACCAGGGCCACCTTGCCACGGCCCGAGGCAATGAAGTCGGCGGCGGCATACAGCGCGGCCGATCCGGTGGCGCAGGCGTTTTCCGTGCGCATGAAGGGCACGCCCGCCAGTTCGGGGCTGCCCATGGCGACAAGCGCGCCCTGGAAGTCCTGGCGCTGGAAGCCGTTGTTGAAGACGCCGGTGAAGATGCCGTCCACGGCATCCGGGGTGATTCCGGCGTGTTCCAGCGCGGGCAGGGCAACTTCGGCCATCAGGGCCATGGTGTCGGGCGCCTCGGCCTTGCCGAACTTCGTGTGCGCCCAGCCAACGATCAGGGGGTCGGTCATCCGGTTTTCCTTTCAAGATCGGCAAGGCGTCGGGCGATCAGCCCGGCCTCGCGGTGCAGCGCGGCGGCCAGGTCGGCCTGCCGCGCGGGGGTCATGCGGTTTTCGATGGCGGCGATGGACAGCGCGCCTGCCGGGCGTCCGTCGGGCCAGGGGATCGCCACGCCCAGGCCCCAGGACCCCGCCACGACGCGGCCGGGGTTCAGAGCATGGCCCTGGGCACGGGCATGGGCCAGATCCTCGCGCAGGGCGGGCATCAGGTCGCCCACCAGGGGCGCCACGCGGTCCAGCAGCGCGTCGGCCTCGGGGGCGGGCAGTGCGGCCAGGATTGCCAGCGCGCCCGCGCCGACGCCCGCGGGCTTGCGGTCGCCTCGCATCAGGGCGTGGGTGCGGACGGGGAAATCGCCCTCGATCCGTTCCAGGCACAGGGTATGGTCGTCCTGCGGCACGGTCAGCAGCACCGTGTCGCCGGACTCGTGCGCCAGCCGGACCATGCTGCCATGGGCGTGGTGCAGGATGCCGTGGCGTTCCGCCGCAAAGCCCGCCAGCAGATAGGTTTCCGGCCCCAGGTGATAGCGCCGCGTCGCCCGGTCCTGTTCGACCAGCCGCGCCGTGCCAAGCGCCAGCAGCAGCCGCCGTGCCGTGGGCCGCGCAAGGCCCGAGGCCGCCGCAAGCTGTGCCAGCCCCAGGCCCTGCGCGCCGCCCCGCCCGACCAGCGACAGAAGCGACAGCGCACGCGCCACCGCCTGCGTCCCGCCGGTGTCCATGGGGGCGGCGCCGTCCTTCATCAGGCGAGCGTCCGGCCGATGGCGGCTTCCAGGATGGCCCAGGCCTCGTCGCCATAGGTCTTCTTCCATTCGGCGTAGAAGCCCGCCTCGCGCAGCTTGTCCTCGAAGGCCTTGGGATCGGCGTCGTTGAAGACGAAGCCCTGCGCTTCCAGGTCGGTCTTCAGCGAGGCGTTCATCTGCGCGATGTCCTCGCGCTGCTTCAGGGCGGCGGCGTTGAAGTTCTCGGCCACCGCTCCTTGGATGTCCTCGGGCAGGGCGCCCCAGGCGCGGCGGTTGCCCAGAAGCCAGAAGCCGTCCCACATGTGGTTGGTCATGGAACAGTACTTCTGCACCTCCCACAGCTTTGCCACCTTCATGATTGCCAGCGGGTTTTCCTGCCCGTCCACGATGCCGGTCTGGAGCGCGGTATAAACCTCGGCGAAGTTGATCGACGCGGGCGCCGACCCGAAGGCCGTGAACATCGAGGTCCAGAGCGGGCTGACCGGTACGCGGATCTTGAAGCCTTCCAGGTCGGCGGGCGTCGTGATGGGCTTGGTGGACGAGGTGATCTGCCGGAACCCGTTGTCCCAGATCTTCTCCATCACCACCAGGCCCGCACCTTCGATCTGGGACCGCTCATAGGCGCCAAGCTCGCCGTCCATCGCCTTCCAGACGGTGTCGTAGTCGGGGAAGGCGAAGCCCACGCCGTTGATGGACGCGTTCGGGACCAGCGTGGACAGGATGATCGGCGACAGCTGGAAGAACTCGACCCCGCCCGACCGCAACTGGCCCAGCACGTCGGTATCCGCGCCCAACTGGTTCGACGGGAAGATCTGCAGGTCGAACCGCCCGCCGGTGGCTTCCAGGATGGCCTTCTGCGCCTCGGCCAGGCGGACGTTGCTGGGATGGTCCAGGGGCTGGTTGTTGGCCAGCTTGTAGCTGAATTCGGCGGCCATGGCCGGGCGGACCCGGATGAACGGCGTGGCCAGCGCGCCGGCGGCGGCGCCCAGCAGGATGGTGCGGCGGGTGATCGTCATGAAACTCCTCCTCCCCGAGGTGTTGGAAACGGTTTACAGCAATGCGGTCGAGAACCAGGGCACGGCGGCGATGGCCAGCAGGCCCACCATCAGCGCGGCCAGATAGGGCCAGATCTTCGCCATGACCTGTTCGGCGGGCACATTGGCGATCTTGCAGGCGATATAGAAGCCGATGCCGATGGGCGGGGCCATCAGGCCGATGTTCATGGCCGTCACGATGACCATGGCGTAATGGATGTCGTGGATGCCCAGGCCGCGCGCGATGGGGAACATGATCGGCGCCAGCAGCACGATGGCGGGCAGTCCTTCCAGCACGCAGCCCAGCACCAGGAAGATCGCGATGGATGCCAGCATGAACACGATCCAGCCGCCCGGCAGGCCGGTGACAAGCGTCATCAGGTCGCGCGCGAAGCCCGACTGCGTCAGCGCCCAGGCCATGGCCGAGGCCGCGCCCAGGATCAGCAGGATCGCCCCCGACATGGCGGCGGTTTCGACCAGCATCCCGCCCACGCGACGCAGGGGGATGCCGCCATAGAGCACCGCGCCGATGATGAAGGCATACAGCGTGGCGATGGTGGACACTTCCGTCGCGGTGGCGACGCCGCCGCCGACCAGGCTGCGGATCATGAAGGGCAGCACCAGGGCGGGCGCGGCGACCAGGGCGGTCTTGCCGATGACGCCCAAGGTGGCACGGCGCACGCCCTCCATCCGCTCGCCCCGTGCCTTCCAGCGGGCGAGGATCGCCAGCACGACCAGCAGCACCATGGCGATGGCGAAGCCGCTGGTGAACAGCCCGGCGATCGACACGCCCGCGACCGAGCCCAGCACGATCAGCACGATGGAGGGCGGCACGGTGTCGGCCATCGCGGCCCCGGTCGCCAGCAGCGCGGTCATTTCCGGCGCGGAATGGCCCCGGCGGCGCATCTCGGGGAACAGCGCGGGGGCGACGGTCGCCATGTCGGACACCTTCGACCCGGAGATGCCGGAGACGAGGAACATCGAGCCCAGCAGGACATAGCTCATCCCCGCCTTCACGTGGCCGAAGAGCGACGCGAGAAAGCCCACGATGGCGCGGCCCATGCCGGTCGCGTCCAGGATGCAGCCCAGAAGCACGAAGACCGGCACCGACAGCAGGATCAGGGACGACATGCCTTCGTCGATGCGGCCCATCATCACGAAGATCGGCGCGCTGGTGGCGAAGGTCAGGTATCCCAGCGTGGCAAGGGCGAAGCAGAAGGCGATGGGGACGCCCACCACCAGCAGCCCGCCCGCGAACAGGCCCAGGAACAAGGGCAGGTTCCAGTTGCCAAGGGACAGGACGGCGGGCCTGGCCCACCACAGCAGGGCGACCACCAGCCCGGCCACGACCAGCGTGCCTAGGATCGTGCCCCATTCGCGGGTGCGGACCACCGACAGGATCATCAGCAGCGCCATCAGCCCGATGCCCGCGGGCAGGGCCGACGCGCGCCAGGACATCGGCAGCCCCAGCGCGGGCGAGGTGACGAAGGACTCCTCGTAGGCGTATTCGACAGCCACGGGGAACAACCGCACCAGCAGGGCGCAGACCAGCACGCTGCCGGCGATCTCCAGAACGCGGGACAGGCGCGCGGGCAGCAGCGGCAGGAACACCGTCAGCTTCATGTGCTCGTGCCGGTCCACCGCCAGGGCTGCGCCCAGCATCGCCATCCAGATGAAGCTGATCGAGGCGACCTCGTCCCCCCAGATCAGCGGCTTGGCCAGGACATAGCGGAAGAAGACGTTGGCCAGGACGGTGACGATCATCACCACCAGCAGGCCCGCCGCCGCGATCTCTACCGGGCGCATCCACGCCTCGGCGCGTTTCGGCTCGCTCAGCGCCTCGATCCCGCCAAGCGCCAGTTCGGCATCGGCATGAGCATCCGTCTGGTGCATCCTGTCATCCCCTCCGCTGGGTCGGCACGGCCTCCTCCTGCCGTTTTGCGTCCACATCGTGGATGCAAGTCCAACCCTTCGGCCCCTAGGATTAGAGGCTTGCTGCTCGACCTGACAACATAAAAATGCCGGACCAGCCCCATTCGGACGATCTTTTCGCCAATCCGCACGGCCGTAAACCTGCGCCGTGTTCCATGATGCGGAACGCTGTGGTGCTTTCGGGTTGTCCTTTTGTCCCCCAGCCCGCAAACGGGCGCAAGGAAAGGGAGAAACAAAATGACCAACCGAACAGATATCTCCGCCGCCGAGCCGAAGTGGAGCCTTGTCGGTCCCGGCCTTGTCGTGGCGGCCACCGGCGTGGGCGCGGCCGACCTGATCGCCACGACCGTCGCCGGCAGCAAGTACGGCTATGCCCTTCTCTGGGCAGTGGTCGCGGGCTGCATCATGAAGGTGATCCTGGTCGAGGGGGCGGGCCGCTACAGCCTCGCCACCGGCAACACCATCTTCGAGGGCTGGTCGAGCCTGGGCCGCTGGACCCACTGGTATTTCGGCCCGTATATCGTGATCTGGGGCTTTGTCTACGGCGCCGCCGCGATGGCGGGGGTGGGGCTTGCGCTGTATTCGCTGCTGCCGTTCTTCAGCGTGGCGACCTGGGGCATCATCTCGGGGCTGCTGGGCCTGGGGCTGGTCTGGTCGGGCCGCTACGACCTGTTCGAGAAGGTGCTGACGGCCATGGTGATCCTGATGTTCGTCACCATGCTGCTGGCCGCCGCCCTGACCCTGCCCAACCTGGGCGAAATCGCCGCCGGGCTGGTCCCGCGCATACCCGAAGGCGCGATGATCAACGTGCTGTCGGTGGCGGGCGGGGTCGGCGGCACCATCACGCTGGCGGCCTATGGCTACTGGCTGCGCGAAAAGGGCTGGCACACGCCGCGCTTCATGCGGGTGATGCGGCTGGACAACGGCATCGCCTATCTGGTCACGGGCCTGTTCGTGATCGCGACGCTGATCGTCGGGGCCGAGCTTCTGTATTCCGCGCAGATCGCCATCGGCAGCGGCGACCAGGGCATGGTCGATCTGTCGGGCGTGCTGAGCGAACGCTATGGCGCCTGGATGGGCAAGCTGTTCCTGGTGGGCTTCTGGGCGGCGTCCATGTCGTCGCTGGTGGGGGTCTGGAACGGCGTCAGCCTGATGTTCGCGGACTTCTTCGGCCATGTGCAGGGCAAGCCGCACGACCATCCCGACCGGCTGTCGGGCGGGCGCTACTACAAGTTCTACATCTTCTGGCTGACCTTTCCGCCGATGGTCATGCTGTTTTTGGGCCAGCCGGTCTATCTGATCCTGGCCTATGGCGTCTTGGGCGCGCTGTTCATGCCCTTCATGGCAATCACGCTGCTGTGGATCCTGAACACCGACCGGACGCCCGCGGAATGGCGCAACGGCCTGGTGATCAACGTCATGATGTTCCTGTGCGCGCTGACCTTTGCCGCGCTGGCGGTGGACCAGTTGCGCGGCGCGATCATGCGGGTTCTGTAGCAGCCATGCGCCCGGCCGGCGCGCGGGGTCGCGCGCCGGTGTTCTTCTACGCCTCGATCCGCGCCAGGGCCGCGCCGAAGCCCAGCACCGCGCCCGCCGTCGCGATCAGGCCGATGCGGCCTGCCCGATGCGCCTCGACGCGGGTTTCCATCTTCATCGCCTCCATCACCGCGATGACCTGCCCGGCCTCGACCGTCGCGCCATCCTCGACCTGCCAGGCCGTCAGGGTACCGGGGACAGGGGCGGTCACGGTCGCCTCGTCGGTCTCGGCTGTCGCCTGGGCTGCGGCGGGGGTGCCGGGGGCCGCCGCCATGATGCCCGCGGGCAGGCCCAGCTCGTGGCGCTTGCCGTCGATCTCGATGGCCAGGCGCAGCAGGGCCGGGGCGTTTGCAGGCGTCACGCGGGCATGGGGCTGCACCGCTTGGGCCAGCCGGTCTGCGAAATCGGTTTCGATCCAGCGGGTATGGACGCCGAAGCTGCCGTCGTCAGCCCGGAACTCGGGCTGTTCCAGAACGGCGCGGTCGAAGGGCAGGACCGTCGCCACGCCCTCTATGCGGAACTCGGCCAGGGCGCGGCGGGCGCGGGCCAAGGCTTCGTCGCGGGTGGCGCCCGTCACGATCAGCTTGGCCATCATGGAGTCGAAGCTGCCGGGAATCACGGACCCGGCCACGACGCCACTGTCCAGACGGATGCCCGGGCCCGAGGGCGCGTCAAAGCGGTCCACGGGACCGGGCGTGGGCAGGAAGCCGCGCGCCACATCCTCGGCATTGATGCGAAACTCGATGGAATGGCCGCGCGGTTGGGGCACGCTGTCATCAGCCAGCCTGGCCCCGCGCGCCACGGCGATCATGCCGCGCACCAAGTCGATGCCGGTGGTTTCCTCGGTCACCGGATGTTCGACCTGAAGGCGGGTGTTCACCTCGAGGAACGAGATCGTGCCGTTCGCGGACAGCAGGTATTCCACCGTCCCCGCGCCGCTGTAGCCCGCATGGGCGCAGATCGCGCGGGCGCTGTCGTGGATGCGCTGGCGCTGTTCGGGGGTCAGGAAGGGCGCGGGGGCTTCCTCGACCAGCTTCTGGTTGCGGCGTTGCAGGGAACAGTCCCGCGTGCCGATCACCTTGACGGTGCCGTGACGGTCGGCAAGCACCTGCGCCTCGATATGGCGGGGGCGGTCCAGGAACTGCTCGATGAAACATTCGCCGCGGCCGAAGGCGGTCAGCGCCTCGCGGGTGGCGGACTGGAACAGTTCCTCGACCTCCTCCAAGCGCCAGGCGACCTTCATGCCGCGCCCGCCGCCGCCGAAGGCCGCCTTGATAGCGATGGGCAAGCCGTGCCGGCGGGCGAAGGCCAGGGCGTCGGCGGAGGTTTCCACCGGGCCGGGGGTGCCCGCGACCAGGGGGGCGCCGACGGCCTCGGCGATGCGACGGGCCTCGATCTTGTCGCCAAGGGCGGTGATGACGGCGGGGTCGGGACCGATCCAGAGAAGGCCCGCCTCCTGCACCGCCTGCGCGAAACCGGCGTTTTCCGACAGGAAGCCATAGCCGGGATGGATCGCATCCGCGCCCGCGCGCTGCGCGATGGCGATGATCTTTTCAGTGTTGAGATAGGTGTCGGCAGGCCTGTCGCCGCCAAGGGCAAAGGCCTGGTCGGCCATCGCCACGAAGGGCGCGTCGCGGTCGGCGTCGGCATAGACGGCGACCGTCTCGATCCCCTCGTCGCAGCAGGCGCGGATGACGCGGACGGCGATCTCGCCCCGGTTGGCGATCAGCAGGCGGCGCAGGGGCAGGGTCGGGCCGGTGGCGAAAAGGGTCATGGCTGGACCTTTATGTCATGGAAGGGGGCGGCGGCGGCAAAGCGGATGCGCGCGCCGGGGGGGATCTGGCCTGCCAAGTCAAGCGCGGACGGCAGCAGCGTGGCGATCACCGGATAGCCGCCGGTCAGCGGGTGGTCGGCCAGGAACAGCACCGGCTGGCCGGAATGGGGGATCTGGATGGCGCCGGTCTCAGTGCCCTCGGACGGCAGTTCGCGCGCGTCCTCGCGGGTGACGGGGCTGCCTTCCAGGCGGATGCCCACGCGAGAGGATTGCGGCGTGACCAGCCAGTCCTGGGACAGGAAGTGCCGGATCATGTCCGGCGTGAACCAATCGGCGCGGGGGCCGAGGGTGACGGGCAGTTCCACCACGTCGCCCGGTTTCGGCAAGGCGGACTGTTCCTCGGGCGCGGCGATGGCGGTTGCGGGGCGGTTGGCGGCGTAAAGCTGCGCGCCGCTGGTCAGCGGATCAGGGCCGACGAAGGCGAGCGTGTCGGTTGCGGCGGACCCCAGCACCGGGGCCACGTCGAAGCCGCCGCGCAGCGCCAGATAGCTGCGCATCCCGGCGTCGGGGGGCGGGATCAGCACCTCGTCCCCGGCGTCGAGCGCGAAGGCCTGGGGCATCGTCAGGCCGCCAACCGTGGCCTGCGCCGCGCCGGTCAGGCCCAGCGTCACCGGCTGTTCGGCGCGCAGCCGCACGGGGCCTAGGGTGATTTCCAGAACGGGTGCGCCGGACGGATTGCCAACCGCGCGGTTCGCCCGCCGCATCGCGCCAATGTCCAGCGCGCCCGAGGCCGAAACCCCTTGCCCGCCCTGACCCGGTCGGCCCTCGTCCTGGAAGACGATGGGAAAGGCGGTTTGCAGGACCGTCAGCGCAGGCTGGCCCTGCGGCAGGGGGATCGCCGCCGAGGGATGGACCTGCGCCACGCCTTCCACAAAGCGGGCGCGCACGCCGGGGCGCAGCAGCGCGGGCGGGTCGCGCGACAGATCCCACATCGGCACCTTGGTCGTGCCGATCAACTGCCAGCCTCCGGGCGTGTCCTGCGGATAGATGCCGCAGAACCGCGACGCCAGGGCGACCGACCCCGCCGGGATGCGGGTGCGCGGCGCGGGGCGGCGCGGCAGGTCGAAGCGCGGATCGTCGCCCGTCATGTAGGCGAAGCCCGGCGCGAAGCCGCAAAAGGCCACGGTCCATGTCGCGGCCTGATGGGCGGCGATCACCTCGGCCACGGTCAGGTCCATGTGGGCCGCGACATCGGCCAGGTCGGCGCCGTCATAGGCCATGGGGATCTCGACAGTTTCCACCGGGCCTGCCTCGCGCAGCGTGCCGGGCGCGGGCTGGCGGGACAGGATCGCCGCCGCCAGCGCCTCGTCGGCGGCAAAACCGGGCGCCACGCGGATCATCAGCGTGCGGGCGGCAGGAATGATCTCGGCCACGCCCTCGACCGGGTCGGCCCCCAGCGCGTCGAACAGGGCCAGCGTTTCGTCCAGATCGGCCAGTTCGACCAGCAGCGTGCGCGGCCCCACGGGAAGAAAGCGCATCGTCACACCTGCCACGTGCTGTCGGGAATGTCGGTGACGAACATGTGCCCCGGCGCATGGGTGATCGCGAACGGCGGCTTCGAGGCCATCACGGCGGCCTGCGGCGTCACCCCGCAGGCCCAGAAGACCGGCACCTCGCCGTCCCGGATGTCCACGGGGTCGCCGAAATCGGGACGCGAGAGATCCGCGATGCCCAAGGAGCGCGGTTCGCCGACATGGACCGGGGCGCCGTGGACCGCCGGGAAGCGGCCGGTGATCATCGCGGCCTCGGCCACGCGGTCCGCCGGGATAGGGCGCATCGACACGACCATGGGCCCGTGCAGCCGCCCCGCCGGACGGCAGGCGCGGTTGGTCAGATACATCGGCACGTTGCAGCCCTGCGCGATATGGCGCACCTCGATCCTCGCCGCCTGCAAGGGCGTCTCGAAGGTGAAGGAGCAGCCGATCAGGAAGGTCACGAGGTCGGGATGCTCGGCCCAGGCCCGGGTCGCGTCCGGGACCTCGTTCGCCAGCACCCCGTCGCGCCAGACGCGATACAGCGGGATGTCGGTGCGCAGATCCGCGCCGGGCGCAAGCGCGGACTCGAAGCTGCCGGGGTCGGTCACGTCGAGGACCGGGCAGGGCTTGGGATTGCGCTGCGCGAACAGCAGGAAGTCCCAGGCCCAATCGCGGGGCAGCGAGATCATGTTGCATTGGGTGAAGCCCGGCGCCATCCCGGCGGTCGGGGCCACGGTCGTGCGGCACGCCAGCCGGGCCGCTGCGGCGCTTGCGGGATCGGGGCGCATCACGCGGCCCCCGCGAAGGGGGCGATGGTGACGCCGCCCGCGACCAGTTCCTCGCGGATGCGCCGCGCCATGCCGACCGCGCCCGCGCTGTCGCCATGCACGCAGATGCTGTCCGCCTGAAGGCGCAGGGTCGATCCGTCGATGGCCTGGATCACGCCTTCGGTCGCCAATCGAAACATCCGGGCGGCGACGGCATCGGCATCGTGCAGCACCGCGCCCTTCTCGCGGCGCGACACAAGCTGGCCCTCGGGCGTATAGGCGCGGTCGCCGAAGGCCTCGGCCACGGTGGCAAGCCCGGCATCGGCGGCGCGCGACAGGATCTGCGTTCCCGCCAGACCCATCAGCACCAGCGAGGGGTCGATCTCCTTGATGGCGGCGATGACCGCATCGGCCTGCCGCGCGTCATTGGCGATGGTGTTGTACAGCGCGCCGTGCGGTTTCACATAGGTGACCCGCGTCCCGGCGGCGCGCGCGATCCCCTGAAGCGCGCCGATCTGGTAGATCACGTCGGCGGTCAGTTCGGCGCTGGTGACATCCATCGGGCGGCGGCCGAAGCCCACCCGGTCGGGATAGGACACATGCGCCCCCACGGCCACGCCCCGCGCGGCAGCCCCGTCCACCGTGGCGCGGATGCCCAGCGGATCGCCCGCGTGAAAGCCGCAGGCGATGTTGGCGGAGCTGACGATGTCCAGCATCGCCGCGTCGTCGCCCATGGTCCAGGCGCCGTAGCCCTCGCCCAGGTCGCTGTTCAGGTCGATGGTTCGCATGTGGTCCCCCTTACAGGCCCAGGAAGGCGAAGATTGGGCCGATGGAGCGATAGCCCATGTACCAGGTCAGCGCGCAGACGATGGCGCTGAGAACCAGCAGCGAGCGGTTGTAGCGGTGCCCGCCCATCAGGTCCGGCCGCGCAAAGCCGACATAGGTGAAGATCGTCAACCCGATGGGCAGGATCAAGCCGTTGAAGCCGCCCACGAAGACCAGCAGGGCTGCGGGCGCGGTGCCGATGGCCACGAAGACCGCCAGCGACACGCCGATGAAGACCACGGTGGCGATGTTGCGGCTGCGGTCGGTCATCGCCATGAAGGCCACCAGGAAGCTGACCGAGGTATAGGCTGCCCCGATGACCGAGGTGATGGCCGCGGCCCACAGCACCACGCCAAAGATCCGCAGCCCCCAGTCGCCGAGTGCTGCGGCAAAGGCCTGCGCCGCCGGGTTCGCGGCCTGGCTGGACAGATCCAGCGTCACGCCCGATGCGACCACGCCCAGGATCGCCAGGAACAGCACGAAGCGCATCACGCCCGTCACCGCGATCCCGGTCAGTGACGCGCGGGTGACGGCGGCCAGGTTCTCCTCGCCCACCAGGCCCTTGTCCAGCAGACGGTGCGCGCCGGAATAGGTGATGTAGCCGCCGACCGTGCCGCCGACGATGGTGGTGATGGTCGGGAAGTCGATCACGTCCGGGAAGACGGTCTGGCGCAGCGCGTCGCCCACCGGCGGGTTCGAGGTGACGGCGACGATCACAGTCATCACGATCATCAGGATGCCCAGGCCGATCAGCGACCGGTCCAGAAGCAGGCCCGCGCGCTTGGACAGGAACACCCCGATCGCCAGCAGGGCCGAGATCGCGCCGCCGATCTTGGGGTCCAGGCCGAACATGGCGTTCATCCCCAGGCCCGCGCCCGCGATGTTGCCGACGTTGAAGGCCAGCCCGCCGATCATCACCAGAATCGCCAGCAGATAGCCCGCGCCGGGGATCGCCGCGTTCGCGGTTTCCGAGGCGTTCTTGCGGGTCAATGCGGTGATGCGCCAGATGTTCAGCTGCACCACGAAGTCGATCAGGATCGAGGCCAGGATCGCGAAGGCGAAGGCCGCGCCCAGCTTGGCGGTGAAGGTCGCGGTCTGGGTGATGAAGCCCGGCCCGATGGCCGAGGTCGCCATCAGGAAGATCGCCGCCAGGAAACCGCCCCGCAGGGTGGCATTCGCGGCCGACGGACTGGTGGATGCACTCATCCGATATGCTCCCGCTGCAAGGGTGATTGCTGTTTTCCGAATGGTTGGAAGGTGAAGAACAGGTGACATTCTGTCAACGATTATTTGACATATGTAATTTGATTGTTGAACAATGCGAACTGTTACGCGCGTCGTTCAGCCAGTATGAGCGGCATCACGGAAGCGATCTGCCTGACCAAAAGGCAGTTTGCGTCAACTCTCCCCTCCTGCCAGCTTGCCTCGGTCCGGAACCGCATCCATTCTCCGCCCGAAACAAGGACATGACATGGTTATCGATCCGCCGGGCCTGGCCGAGGAAACGGCATCGCGTTTGCGCAGCGACATCATCGGGGGCCGGCTTCCGCCGGGCCATCGCCTGTCGGAAACCCGGCTGGCCGCCGATCTGGGCGTGTCGCGCAACACACTGCGCGAGGTGTTCCGCCTGCTCACGCGCGAGGGGTTGCTGAAGCACACGCCGAATCGGGGGGTCTTCGTGGCGGTGCCCTCGATGGCGACCATCGTGGACATCTACCGCGTCCGCCGCCTGATCGAGGTCCCGGCCCTGGCCCATGCCTGGCCCCGGCACGAGGCGGTGGCCCTTATGCGCGTGGCCGTCGAAAAGGCCCGTGCCGCGCGCGAGGCGCAGGACTGGCGCAGCGTCGGCAGCGCCAACATGGAGTTTCACGCAGCCATCGTCGCCCTGACCGACAGCGTGCGGCTGCAGGTGTTCTTTGCCCAGATCATCGCGGAACTGCGTCTGGCCTTCGGGCTGCTGGACAGCCCCGAGCGGCTGCACGAGCCCTATATCGACCGCAACGCCGAGGTCCTGGATCTGCTGGCCTCGGGCGATCAGGCGGGTGCGGCGGCGATGATGACGCGCTACCTGGACGAATCCGAACGGGTGGTGCTGGCGGCCTTTGCCCGGCTGGGCTAGCCGCTGGCCGTCGCCAGCAGGGGCTGACCCGCATCGGGGGCCGATGCCGCGGCGTCGGGCAGCCGGAAGCGGACCATCTGCCGCCCGGCCGCGAGCCGTGCCACGGACCAGCCGAGCAACTGGCCCCTGGGGCCGGCGATCAGGCCGCTGTCGCGCAGGCCCCCTTCGGTTCCCATCAGGCGGGCGCAAAGCGCGTCAAGGCCCGCGCCGGCTTCGGCATGGGACTGCCAGCAGGCCAGCGCCGCGGCCAGGCTGTCGGTCTGGACGGACCAAAGGTCGCGATACACCTGGTTTGTCATGGCCACCTGCCCGCCGGGCGCGAAGACCACGACAGCCTCTCCGATATTGTCCAGGATGCTGTTGCCCAGGGCCATCTCGGCGCGGAACTTGCGCGTCAGGCTCATCTCCGAGGTGATGTCCTCGAACAGGAAGGCCACGGCGCCGTCGGGGTGGGGGCGGCCGGTCACGCGATAGGTCTGGCCGCCAGGCAGGGACCATTCCTCGACATGGTGGCCGGTCGCGGCGGCGCTTTCCAGATTGCTCATCTGCTGGCGCCAGCTGCGGAAGTCCTTGGGCTCGGGCACCATCCGCAACTCGCGCAACTGATCCAGCAGGTCGAACAGCGTGGGCCGTGCCGTCAGGAAACCCGTGGGCAGGTTGGTCAGGTCGATCAGCGCCGGATTGAACAACTGCAACTGGCGCTGGCGGTCGAAGATCGCAAGGCCGATGGGCAGGTCGGCGAAGGTCTTGGTCAGGGTCTGCACGAATTCGCGCAACGACCGTTCGGCGCGCACCGCCGCATCGGCAGGCAGGGCGAACATCATCGTCTGGTCGCCCACCTGATGGCTGTGGCAGTCATACCAGGACACGGCGCCATTCTGGGTCAGCGACGCCCGTCGCGTCCGGGTGCCCGCACCCGGCACGGGCCGCGGCGATTCCAGAAGCCGCGGAAGCGGCCAGCCAATCGAATCATCCGATTGCGCCTCGGCCTTGCGCAGATAGGCGGCGTTGGCCCAGGTCACGCGTTCCTCGGCATCCTGGCGCCAGACCAGCATCGGCGTCTGGTCCAGGGACCGTCGCAGCAGGTCCAGCTCCTCCTCCATCGCCTGCTGGGACATGGAATCGACGACGATGCCCGCATATTCCGCCTGCGGGTCGGTGATGGCGATCCGCAAAAGCCCCGCGTCGATCTGCTCGACCTCCAGCCGCAGCACGGCGCTGCCCGAGCCGCCCTGGCCCAGCGATTCGAAGCGGCCCAGGCGGTCGATGCGGCCCAAGGCCTCGATCGCGTCGGGAAAGCGTGGCCCGATCCAGTGCAGAAGCCGCGTCCAGTCCCCTTCGGGCGCGGAAAAGCGGTCCAGCAGGGCGCGCGCGGGCGGCGTGGCGTCGACCAGGATCTGGTCGCGGAACAGCATCACCATCGGCTTCAGGCTGCTTTCCAACCCCTGCGGCAACCGCGGCCGGCCCCGACCCGGCCCCTTGTCCCACCAGCGCACCAGGACCGTCGCCAGCACGACCGAGGCGGTGCCGGTCAGTACCGCCAGCAGGATAAGCGCGATTCCGTGCAGGGCCATCCATCGCTCCTTCGCGTTTGGCGCAACCTTAGGAGGAGGGAGATTAAGGAACAGTTAAAACGTCACGTTCCTTGCGGGGGATTGTCGCCCAGTGGCGCGCGCGCATCGGCCGTGATCCGGTCCAGGGGCCATCTGACGGTCACGACCGCCCCCGGCCCGCCATTGGCGAAGTCCAGCCTGGCGCCGGAGCGTTCCAGCAGGGTCTTGGCGATGAACAGGCCCAGGCCCATGCCGTCATAGCCTTCGCGCTGCGCGCCCCCGCGCTTGCTGGTCAGGTAGGGATCGCCGATCCGCGACAGCAGCGCGGGCGAATAGCCGGGGCCGTCGTCGCGGATCGTCACGCAGAGCCAGCCGCTGGCGACCTGCGATTCGATCATCACGCGCGCCTTGGCAAAATCGACGGCGTTCTGGATCAGGTTGCGAAGCGCGTGGATGATGGCGGGGTCGCGGCGGATCTCGGGGCCGTCGGCGTGGATCTCGATGACGGGGCCGCGCCCGGCATGGGGCTCGGCGGCGTCTTCCAGCACGGCGCGCAGGGGGGCGATGCGCAGGTGCAGGTCGTCCTTGCCCGCCCGCCCCATGGAGCGCAGGATCTGCGCGCAGCGCACCGCGGAATCGCGCAGTGCGATGGCATCGGCCTGCAGGTCGGGGCGGTCGCCCAGTTCATCGGCCAGTTCCGCCGCGATCAGCTTGATGGTGGCCAGGGGGGTGCCCATCTCGTGCGCGGCCGCGGCCACCACCCCGCCCAGGTGCTGCAGGCGCTGCTCGCGCGCAAGCGCCATCTGCGTGGCGAACAGCGCGTTCGAGGTCGCCTGCAGTTCCACCGTGACGCGATGGGCGTAGCCCGCGAAGAACACGACGCCGATCAGCAGCGCCGTCCAGTGGCCAAGCGCCAGCGTCGGCACCAGCACCAGTTCGCGACCGTCCGCGTCATGCAGCGGCAGCGCCAGCAGCGACGCCGCCGAGACCAGGGTCATGGTCATCGCACCCAGGGCCACCGTCTCGCGCGCGTCAAGCGAGGTCGCGGCAACCGTCACCGGCGCCAGCACCAGAAGCGCGAAGGGGTTGGACAATCCCCCGGTCAACGCCATCAACGCCGAGATCTGGACCACGTCGAAGGTCAGCTGCACGACCGCCCGCCTGGCCGAGGTCCGGCGCGGCGGGGACAACACCTGCCACAGGTTCATCGCGACCGCCGCGGCGATCAGGACCAGCACGGGCAGAAGGGCGAAGCTGATCCCCATCATGCGCGCGACGATCACCGCCGCCAGCTGCCCCGCGATCGCGAACCAGCGCAGCAGCACCAGCGTGCGCATCCGGATCGGCTCGGCCTCGGCGGGGGCCTCGGGGCCGATCGGAAGACCGGCGGGGAAAAGGGAAGGATCGGCCATGCGCGCCCCGCTGCGACGTTGCGGACCTTGATACGCGGGGCCGGATGGGCGATCAATGCGCCGCTTTCTGCCCGCGCGAAGGAGACGAGCCATGGCCGACCGTAAAATCCTGCTGATCGGCTGCGTTGCCGCCGTTGCCCTGCTGGCGGCGGGGGGCATCTTCCTGGCCAGCCGGGGGGACGACCAGTTCGCCCAGTGCGGCGGCAGCGCGGTTGCGGGAGGCATGGACAGCTTCGGCACCGATTTCACGCTGACCCGGCAGGACGGGCAGCGCGTCACGGCCCAGCAGGTCTTCGACAAGCCCTCGCTTCTGTATTTCGGCTATACCTTCTGCCCCGATGTCTGCCCGATGGACAGCGCCCGCAACGCCGAGGCCGCCGCCCTGCTGGCCGAGCAGGGCAAGGACGTCCAGACCGTCTTCATCACCGTCGATCCCCGGCGCGACACGCCCGAGGTGGTCGCCGATTTCACCAGCCTGTTTCCCGGGGACATGATCGGACTGACCGGGACCGAGGAGGAGATCGCCGCCGTGAACAAGGGCTGGCGCAACTACTACAAGGCCAACGACGAGGAGGATCAGGACTATTACCTCGTCGATCACATGACCAACACCTATCTGGTCCTGCCCGGCAACAGGACGGTCGATTTCTTCAACCGCGACACCGCGCCCGAGGTCATGGCAGAGCGCGTCGGCTGCTTCGTCGATGCCATGGGCTGAGAAATGATTGCCCCTGTCCCGGGCCTGCGGCAATGTGTCCGTTCACGCAGGCTGGGATACGCGCGTCATGGAAGACGAAACACCACTCCGGATGGACCCGGGTTCCGACCCGTCGCTGCTTCTGGTGGACGACGATGAAATCTTCGTGACGCGGCTGGCCCGCGCGATGGAAAAGCGCGGCTTCGTTCCCCGCACCGCCCTGGGCGTGGCCGATGCGCTTGCCATGATCCACAGCGACCCTCCCCATTATGCCGTGGTCGACCTGCGGCTCGAGGACGGGAACGGCCTGGACGTGGTCGAGGTCCTGCGGGACCTGCGCGAGGATGCCCGGATCATCGTCCTGACCGGCTATGGGGCCATCGCCACCGCCGTCGCCGCCGTGAAGATGGGCGCCACCGACTATCTGGCAAAACCCGCGGATGCGAATGACGTAACGTCTGCGTTACTTTCGGACGGGGAATCCCTTCCTCCGCCGCCGGCCAATCCGATGTCCGCGGACCGGGTCAGATGGGAGCATATTCAGCGCGTTTATGAGCAATGCGACCGAAATGTCAGTGAAACGGCGCGGCGTTTGCATATGCATCGCCGCACGCTTCAGCGCATTCTCGCCAAGCGCGGGCCGCGCTGAGTAAAATACTGCGTCTTGTAATTTCAATTCGATTATATAAAATCCCTTTTATCAAATCTCGACGGATGAAAGAAAAATGAATCAAGACCTGGACAAGATGACGCTGAAGGAATTGCGTGATCTACGGGCAAAACTGGATCGGGCAATTAACTCCTATGAAGATCGCAAACGCCGCGAGGCGCTTGCCGCGATCGAGGAAGCCGCTCGAGAGCATGGTTTCAACCTGTCCGAACTGACGGGCGCCAAACCCCGGCGCTCCGGAACGGTGGCGCCCAAATACGCCAATCCCCAGGACCCGACGATGACCTGGACGGGACGCGGCCGGAAGCCGCGCTGGGTCCAGGAAAGCCTTGAAGGCGGCAAGCAGTTGGACGACCTTCTCATCTGATGGCGTTTTTCGCGAAAGGCCACCCTGCCGGGTGGCCTTTTTCATTCGGCCCGTCCGCCCTCGGCCACAAGCATCCCGAAGCGTTCCAGGAAGGCTGCGCGCACCTCGGCCGGGGGGCGCAATTCAATGTGCAAAACGGACAATATAGCCTCGTTTTGCAGGGGAAATAACCGTTTCGCCTCGGATTGCGTAAATCCGGCGATTTGAACGGCCTCCAGGCGCGCTGAAATACGGTCCGCCGCTTTTATTTTGGCCTTGATTGCCGGGGGTAATGTCGCGGGCAGGCCGAAGCGGCGGTGGATGGCTGCCGTCAGGCGTTCGTCCATGCGTCCATATTCGGCACCCAGCGCGGCCTTTACCGGGGAAATCATGTCGCCGATCACATATTCCGGCGCATCGTGCAACAGCGCGGCCAACCGCCAGCGCGTCTCGATCCCGGGATAAAGGCGCACCAGGATGTCCTCGACCAGCAGAGAATGCTCGGCAACGGAATAGGGCCAGTCGCCCTGGGTCTGGCCGTTCCAGCGGGCCACGAAGGCTAGGCCATGGGCGATGTCGGTGATCTCGATGTCGAGGGGCGTCGGGTCCAGCAGGTCCAGACGCCGGCCCGACAGCATCCGCTGCCAGGCCCGGCGCGGTCGTGGCGCCATGCCCTTAGGACAGGCGCTGATCGGCCGGCGCGCCCTGCTGCGCCTGCGCGCGACGAGCCAGTTCCTGGCGATACAGCGCCACGAAGTCGACCGGGTCCATGTTGAAGGGCGGGAAGCCCCCGTCGCGCGTCACGTCCGAGATGATGCGCCGCACGAAGGGGAACAGCATGCGCGGGCATTCGATCATCAGGAAGGGGTGCATCTGGTCCTCGGGCACGCCCTCGATCAGGAAGACCCCGCCATAGTCCAGTTCCGCCAGGAACAGGGTCGAGTTGTCGCCTTTGTTGGTCGAGGTCACGCGGAACTTCGAGATCACCTCGTACTGGTTGTCGCCCGCGCGCTTGCGGGCGTCCAGGCTGACCTGGACGGTGATCTCGGGCTGCACGTCGCCCTGCGGCGCGCCCTTGGTGGCCACGGCGTTCTCGAAGGACAGGTCGCGGATGTATTGCGCCAGGATCTGCATGCGCACCTGCGGCGCTGCGGGCGCCGTGCCGTTGGCGGTGGTTTCGTCGGCCATGGGATTTCCCTTCAAGGATAAGCGTCGGCCCGGGTTCTAGCAGGCGCGGCCTATCGCCTCAATGCCGCGTCCAGCCAGAGTTGCCGCGGCGCGGGGACTGGTCGTCGTCCATGTCCTCGGGCAGGTCCGGGGGCGGGCGCCGGTCGCCGGCGGGGGACGCGTCCTCGACCACGTAGTCGGCGTCGATCACCCCGTCGGCATAGGGGGGGCGGTAGGTTTCGCGCCGGGCCATGTGCACGGTCCTGACCCGCATCCGGCGTCCGGCCTGCCGCATCACCAGGTCGCGCAGCGGCGGGATCAGCAGCAGCAGCCCGACGATGTCGGTGAAAAAGCCGGGCACGATCAGCAGCAGGCCCGCGATCATCAGCATCATGCCGTGGGCCAGCGGACGGGAAGGATCGCGCAGCTCGGCCAGGCTGCGCTGGGCCTGAAGCCAGGCATGGGCGCCCTGGCTGCGGATCACCGCCATCCCCAGGACCGCCGCCCCGATCACCAGCCCCAGCGTGGCCCAGACCCCGATCAGCCCGCCCACCTGGATGAACAGCGCGATCTCGATGATCGGCAGCGCCACGAACAGCCACAACAGCCACATGCGGTTTCCCCTTTCCGGACAGGGGATAACTGGACTCGCCCCCGACCAATCCCTACATAATGACGCAAGTCGAAGATACCAGCCAAGACCACATGAGGCCGATCGCATGAACAACCCGTTGCTGCAGTTGCTTGTCCTGGCCGGGATCGCGATCTTCCTCATCCTGCGGCTGCGCAACGTGCTGGGCACCCGCGACGGGTTCGAGCCGCCGCAGGTCGAGGCGCCCGATCGTCCCCGCCCGCGCTTTGACGTGATCGAGGGCTCGGCCGAGGAAGCCGACCACGACATCCTAGACCATGCCGAGGCGGGCAGCGCCGCTGCCCGGGCGCTTGCCGCGATGAAGGCGGTCGAGCCGTCATTCGGCGTGATGGACTTCCTGAACGGCGCGAAAGGGGCCTACGAGATGATCCTCATGGCCTTCGAGCGCGGCGACCTGTCCGAGGTGCGACCTTTCCTGGCGGAACCCGTGGCCGCGGCCTTCCAGTCGGTGATCGACGCCCGTGCGGCAAATGGCCACACCGTGACGGCGCAGTATATCGGCACGCGCGAAACCGCCCTGGCGGGGGCGGAATACGATCCCGCCACCGGCATGGCCGAGATTTCCGTCCGCTTCGTGGGCGAGCTGATCGCGGCCACGCGCGACGCGCAGGGCAATGTGGTCGAGGGCGATCCCAAGGCCGCCCGCAAGCAGCGCGACACCTGGACCTTTGCGCGGCGCATGGGCCAGGACGATCCGAACTGGCAGCTGGTCGCGACGGGCTGATGGCCCGGCACCGGGGCCTGACCCCCGAGGACAGGGACCTGTGGGCGCGTGTCGCCCGCAGCGCTGTCCCGATGCATCCCGAGCGGCCCAAGCCCGCCGACTCCGAGGCGCGTCCGGTCCCGAAGCCCGTGGCGCCGCGCCCCCGCATCCCCGATTTCAGCATCGGCCAGACGGCGGCATCCCGGCCCGCCGCGCTGCCCTCGCCCTCAAGTCCCGCACAGCGGCTGGCGCAGCAGCCCTTGCGCATGGACCACAAGACCCATCGCCGCATGGCGCTGGGCAAGCTGCCGCCCGAGGCGAGGCTGGATCTGCATGGCATGACCCTGGCCGCCGCCCATCCCGAGCTGATCGGCTTCATCCTGTCCTGCCACACGCAGGGGCACCGGCTGGTGCTGGTCATCACCGGCAAGGGGCGGGGCGACCATGGCCCTCTGCCGACCCGGCCCGGCGCCCTGCGCCACCAGGTGCCGCACTGGCTGCACATGCCGCCCCTGTCCTCGGTCGTCCAGCAGGTCACGCCCGCCCATTACCGCCACGGCGGCGAGGGGGCCTATTACGTGTATCTGCGCCGCGCGGGATAGGGTGGGGTTCCACCCCGCCACGCCACGCCCCCGGAAGAGGGCGACAGCCCACCTGCACCGCCGTTCGACCCGGCCGAAGGCCCCGCCGATCGGCCCGCGCAGGCAGGGTCGGGCACGAAAAGAAGCGCCGCCAGCGTCACCTTCACGGGAACGCTCGCGGCGAGACTGTCAGGGATGTCGGCGGCGGGCGGGACCCGGCCTCAGACTCGGCCGCCGTAATTTGCCTTGGGCCCGGCGAAATACCAGATGATCAGGCCAAGCACCGGCAGGATCGCGATCAGGGCGATCCACAGGATCTTGGTGCCCGTGCTGACATTCGTGTTGATGACCGAGGCGATGGCCCAGACATCCAGCACGAAGATGATGATCCCGAAGACGTAACCCATTATCGGCTCCCTCTTGTTCTGAACGGCCAACCCGGAAGCGCGCCGCGCGGTTCCCTTACAGGACGTAGCGCGACAGGTCGGTGGACCGCGACAGGTCGCCCAGGTGGCGTTCGACATAGGCCGCATCGACCTGGACCGTCTCGCCGTCCTTGTCGGGGGCGCTGAAGGACAGTTCCTCGAACACGCGCTCGATCACGGTGTAAAGGCGGCGGGCGCCGATGTTTTCCACTGCCGCGTTCACCTCGGCGGCGATGCGGGCCAGGGCGGCGATGCCGTCGGGGGCGAAACCGACGGTCACGCCCTCGGTCGCCATCAGCGCCGTGTATTGCCGCGTCAGGGCATTGTCGGTCTCGGTCAGGATGCGGATGAAGTCCTCCTCGGTCAGCGCGCGCAGTTCCACCCGGATCGGCAACCGGCCCTGCAACTCCGGCAGCAGGTCGCTGGGCTTGGCGACATGGAACGCGCCCGAGGCGATGAACAGGATGTGGTCGGTCTTGACTGGCCCGTATTTGGTGGACACCGTCGTGCCCTCGATCAGGGGCAGCAGGTCGCGCTGCACGCCCTCGCGGCTGACATCGCCGCCGCGCGCGTCCGACCGCGCGCAGACCTTGTCGATCTCGTCGATGAAGACGATGCCGTTCTGCTGGACCGCGTCCAGGGCCGAGGCCTTGACCGCGTCGTCGTCCAGAAGCTTGTCGGCTTCCTCGGCGATCAGGTGGTCATAGCTTTCGGCCACCGTCATCTTGCGCCGCACCCGCCGTCCGCCGAAGGCCTTCATCAGCCCCGACAGATCCATCATGCCGCCCAGGCTGGCGCCCGGCTGGCCCGGAATCTCCATCGCGCCAAGCGGGTTCGAATTGTCCTGCACCTCAAGCTCGATCACGGTGCCGTCCAACTCGCCGCGCTTCAGCTTGTCGCGGAACATCTGGCGGGTGCCGTCGCGGGCGTCCTTGCCCGCAAGCGCCTCGATCACGCGGTCCTCGGCGGACTTGTGGGCGCGGGCCTTGACCTCCTCGCGCATCCGCTCGCGGGTGTCGATCATCGCGGCGTCCGTCAGGTCGCGGATGATCTGCTCCACGTCGCGGCCGACATAGCCGACTTCCGTGAACTTCGTGGCCTCGACCTTGATGAAGGGGGCGTTGGCCAGCTTGGCCAGGCGGCGGCTGATCTCGGTCTTGCCGACGCCGGTGGGGCCGATCATCAGGATGTTCTTGGGATACACCTCGTCGCGCAGGTCGTCACCCAGCTGCTTGCGGCGCCAGCGGTTGCGCAGCGCCACCGCCACGGCGCGCTTGGCGTCCTTCTGGCCAATGATGAAGCGGTCCAGCTCGGACACGATTTCGCGCGGGGTCAGGTCGGTCATGGGTCTGCCTTCTTGTCGGTTCCTGCCCAAATAGACAGCCGGAGGCCGATTTTGAAGGGTTGCAAATTGTAGCTACAGTTCGTATCTTCAAGTCATGCCCGGCAAGGGCAGGCGACAACCCTCGCGCATCAGGCGGAAAACAGGCGATCTGACATGTCACGGTTCAACTGCGATACCCTGAGGCGGGCACCATGTTCGAATGGGATGAGGAAAAGCGCCTTGCGACGCTTGAGAAACACGGCATCGACTTCATCGACGCGGCCGAGATCTTCGCCCATCCCTTTCTGAGGCTGCCCGGCAAAAGCGATGTCGAACACCGCGACATCGCCGTGGGGCTGCTGGGCGGGGTTTATATCGCGGTCGTTTTCACGGTACGTCACGATGTCATTCGCATCATAACTGCCCGGAGGGCGCGGAGAAATGAGCGAGAAGGTTACCAGACCCATGTCCTTGGACGAGATCCGGCGGATGAAAAGCCGGACCGACTGGGACCGTTTGCGCAAGGCAGGGGATCATGAGGGCGAGGCGGAGTTTCCGGTGGACTGGTCGGCGGTCGAGGTGGTCGTCCCCGAGCCCAAGCGCCTGATCTCTCTGCGGCTGGATGCCGATGTAGTGGATTTCTTCCGCAGGCAGGGCAAGGGCTACCAGACGCGGATGAACGCGGTGCTGCGCGCCTACAAGGAAGCGCAGGAAAAGGCGGGCTGAGGCCCATGTCCGGGCCGGTGCTGTCCTTCACGCCCGTCACTGCCGCCGACCTGCCGCTGCTGGCGGCCTGGATGGACCAGCCGCATTGGCGCGACTGGTGGAGCGACGATGTCGCGACCGAGCTTGGCTATATCCGCGACATCATCGCCGGGCGCGACAGCACGCGGGCCTTTCTGTTCCGCCTGGACGGACGGCCTGTCGGCTATATCCAGGTCTGGTGGATCGCCGACGCGCGGGTGGAACCCTGGCTGTCCGACGCGCCCTGGGTGATGGATCTGCCGGACGACGCGGTGGGCGTCGATCTGTCCATCGGCCCGCCGGATCTGCTGTCGCAGGGGATCGGGTCGCAGGTCCTGGCGCGTTTCGTGGCAATGCTGCGGGCCGAGGGACACCGGACCATTGTCATCGACCCCGACATCGCCAACCACCGGGCGATCCGGGCCTATCGCAAGGCCGGTTTCCAGCCGATCGCGGAGCTTGCCGGGCGCACGGGCGACGTCCTTCTGATGCGCCACGAGGGGCCGGGCACGGAACAATCCGCCGGGCGCCACGTTGCCACGGGCACCCCTTAGCGGAGGACAGGACATGCCCACCCCCGACGAACTGAAAGCCCGCCTGTGGAAGGCCCTGCGGTCCGACATGACCGTGATGCTGGGCCTTGTGGGCGGCGAACACGGCCATACCCGGCCCATGACCTCGCAGATCGAGGAAGGGGATCACGGACCGCTGTGGTTCTTCACGTCCAGGGACAACGCCCTGATCCAGAAGCTGGGCCAAGGCGGCGCGCAGGAGGCGGGCGTGCAGTTCGTGTCCAAGGGCCACGACCTTTGGGCGTCCATCGAAGGCACGCTGCGCGAGGACACCGACCCGGCCGTCGTGGACCGGCTGTGGAACCCCCATGTCGCCGCGTGGTACGAACACGGCAAGGACGATCCCAAGCTGGCCTTGCTGCGCTTCGACCCCGACAAGGCCGAGATCTGGCTGGACGCCTCCAGCATCGTCGCGGGCGCCATGGTGGCGCTTGGCATCAGCGATCCCAAGGAAAGCTACAAGGACAACGTGGCGACCGTCCGCCTGTAATCCTTGCCACCGGATACCGGGCTTGGGCCCGGTATCCGCGCGCGTTCAGGCGCCGATGATTTCGACCGTCAGCTTGCCGTTCGTGTAGACGCAGATGTCGGCGGCGATCGCCATGGCCTTGCGCGCCACCGCTTCGGCATCAAGGTCGCTTTCCATCAGGCCCCGCGCGGCGGCAAGCGCGAAGTTGCCGCCCGATCCGATGGCGGCGACGTCATGTTCCGGCTCCAGCACGTCGCCCGCGCCGGTCACGACGTAAAGCCCCTGCCCGTCGGTCACGATCAGCATGGCCTCCAGGTTGCGCAGGTACTTGTCCATGCGCCAGTCCTTCGCCAGATCGACGCAGGCCCGCTGCAACTGGCCGGGCGCGGCCTCCAGCTTCTTTTCCAGCCGCTCCAGCAGGGTGAAGGCATCGGCGGTCGATCCCGCGAAGCCCACCACCACGTCGCGCCCGCCGGGCGTCAGGCGGCGCACCTTGCGGGCGGTGCCCTTCATCACGGTGGGGCCGACGCTGACCTGCCCGTCGCCCGCGACCACCACCTTGCCGCCGCGCCGCACCGCGAGGATCGTGGTGCCGTGCCAATCGGGAAATCTGTCATCCGCCATAAGGTGTTCCTTCCATTTCCGGCTTGCAGATATGGGCACGGGTCCGGCCTTGCAACCCGTCGGCCCCTTGTGCAGCGTAGCGCGCATGGACCAGCCCCGCATCCTGCGCATCTACCTGCACCCACCAACCCTGCAGATGGCACGGGCGGGCAAGCTGGGCTTTCTGAACCGGATGTCCCGCCTGCTGGAGGATCGCGGCTGGCGGGTCGAGATCGCGCGGTCGGGCAAGGACGCGCGCGCTGCCGCCCCGTCCTTGCCGGGCCATGCGCTGTATCACATGGAACAGCCCACCCATGACCGCGCCCTGACCTTCCGGCTGGCCTATCACTATCCCTTCTGGCGGCTTGAACGCCATGCGGAGCGCTGGTCCTGGCCCATCGCGCAAGGGCGCTTCGACCCCGGTGCGGTCGATGCGCAGGCCGCGCGCGATTTCGCCGACCGGCTGCGCCGCCGCGTCCTGCCGGGACCGGAGCCGGTCCGGGGCGATCACGTCCTGATCCCCCTGCAGGGCCGGTTGCGCGCGTGCCGGTCCTTCCAGACCATGAGCCCGGTCAGGATGGTCGAGGCCGTCGCCCGCACCGGCCGCCCGGCCGTCGCCACCCTTCACCCGAAGGAAACCTATGACGCCGGCGACCGCGATGCGCTGGACCGGCTGACCCGGCGATACCCGAACCTGACGGTCGGCGGCGACACGGCCGGTCTGTTGCGGACCTGCGCCTTCGTGGCCGCGCAGAACAGCGGCGTGGCCTTTGACGGGCTGATCCTGGGCAAGCCCGCCGTGCTGTTCGGGATGTCCGATTTCCACCACATCGCGCTGAACGTGGCCGCGCTCGGGGCGGACGAGGCCCTGGCGCGCGCGCCCGGCCACCGTCCCGATTTCGCCGCCTATCTGTACTGGTTCCTGCGCCGGACCAGCCTGGACATGATGGCGCCGGATGCGGACGGGCGGATGCTGGCGGCCATGAGAAAGGGCGGCTGGCCCGTGTGAACCAGCCGCCCTCTGGCGATCACGAAGGACGGATCAGATCGACTCGTCGATCCAGCTTTTCAGCGCGGCCTTGGGGGCAGCGCCCATGCGGTTCGACACGACCTCGCCGCCCTTGAACATGAACAAGGCCGGGATGCCGCGCACGCCAAGGGCGGCGGCCTGTTCCTGGTTCTCGTCGATGTTGACCTTCACGATCTTGATCTTGCCCGCGTATTCATCGGACAGTTCTTCCAGCGCGGGGCCGATCTGCTTGCAGGGGCCGCACCATTCCGCCCAGAAGTCGACGATCACGGGGGTGTCGGACTGCCGGACTTCGGTGTCGAACTGGGCGTCGGTGACGGGCTGGGTGGCCATGGGGTCGCTCCTTCAGGGATGGATGCCGGCGGGGTGCGGCAAAAAGGCTGTCGTCAACAGCTATGAAGCCAGGGCCCCCCGGTCAAGGGCCGCGATGGTCCGGTCCAGCACGGCATCGGGGATCGGCATCAGGCTGCGCGTGGCCGTCCACAGGATCGAGACCTCGACCGGGCGGCTGGGCCAGATCATCCGCAGCGCCGCGCGATAGGCCGCCATCTGCCGCAGAATGCCCTCGGGCGTGTCCTCGGGGCGGTCGGGCACGACCGCGTTCGACTTGTAGTCCACGGCCAGGACACGCGCCTCGGTCAGGATCAGCCGGTCGATGCTGCCATGGACGGTGCCGATGCCCGGCAGGGGGGCGGTCAGCTCCACCTCGGTCAGGACCTGGGCGGCAGGGTCGGGCGCCATGATGTCGGACAGCGCGGGGGCGTCGATGACCGCCGCCGCCTCGGCCAGAAGCTCGGCCAGTTCGGCGGCGTCGGGCAGCCCGCCCTCGGCCCCCGCCAGCAGGGCGCGGGCTATGCGGGGCCAGTGCAGTGCAGGCTGGCGGGGCAGGTGTTCCAGAAGCAGGTGCAGCCGGGTGCCGCGCAGCATGGCGGCATGGGGATCGGCATCGGCGGTGGGGGCGCCGATCACCTTGGCCCCGCCAAGCGCGGTCGCGGCGATCGGCAGGCGGCGCGGCGGCGCCGGGGGCGCGCGCCGGCTTGCCC
>NZ_JAFNAW010000023.1 GCF_017356265.1 Paracoccus fontiphilus
GCCCGCGCGCGGGCGAGGTCTGCCGCCGTGACCGCCGTGCCGCGCAGGGGGGCGGGCGCCACCGCCTCGGCCTCGACCAGATCCAGGATCGCGCGCTCGGCCTCGGCCCCCGGCAGGTCAAGGCGCAGGTGAAGAAGGAAGCGGTCGAGCTGCGCCTCGGGCAGCGGGAACGTGCCCTCGTGCTCGATGGGGTTCTGGGTCGCCACGACCATGAAGGGATCTGGCAGAGGCCGCGTGATGCCGCCCGTCGTCACCTGCCCCTCGGCCATCGCCTCGAGCAGCGCGGACTGCACCTTGGGGGGCGCACGGTTGATCTCGTCCACCAGGACAAGGCTGTGGAAGATCGGGCCGGGGATGAAGTCGAAGCCGCCGGTTTCGGGCCGGAACACCTGCGTGCCGGTCAGGTCGGATGGCAGCAGGTCCGGCGTGCACTGGATGCGCGCGTGGCTGCCCGGCAGGTGGGCCGCCAGCGCCTTGACCGCGCGGGTCTTGGCGATGCCGGGCGGGCCTTCGATCAGGACGTGGCCGCCCGCCAGCAAGGCGATCAGCAGACGTTCGACCAAGACGTCATGGCCGATCAGCGTCGCGCCGATCTCGGCCCCCAGACGGCGGACGGCATGGGCCTGTTCTGTGGCCTGTTCGCTGTGATCGTCCATCGCATCCTCCCCTCGCGCTGAACATGCCTAGTGTGCAACTGCGCGGGGACGGGTTCCAGCGTTAAAGGGGAATTCTTCCTGCCACTTTGGTCTGAAAGCCCCTAGCGGCGCAGGGCGCAGGCGGTCAGGACGACCAACCCGCCCGCCATGGCGAACCAGGTCAGCGCATAGGAGAGGTGGTTGTTGCGAAAGGCGATCACGGTCAGGCCGCCGGTGGGCTGGCCCTCTCCCGTCCGGTCGGCGTCGATGAAATAGGGAGCAACCTCGGGCAGGGCGAGGGTGGTAGCGATGGCCTGCGTGTCGCGGGAATACCAGCGGCCCGCGGCGGGATCGTTGGCGCGCAGGAAGGCGCCGCCGGGCTGGGACAGGCGCAGCAGGCCGGTCACGGTCTGCGGCCCGGCCGGCAGGGGGCGGTCGTCGCGGCGGTCGGTGGCGACGAAACCCCGGTTGACCAGCAGGTGCCAACCCTGCCGCGTTTCAAGCGGGGTCATCACCCAGAAGCCCGGCCCGCGCTCCGTCACGGCCTGCACCAGCACGTCGCCGCCGGGGGCATATTCCCCCGTCACCGTGACGCGGCGGTATTCGGCATTGTCCGCCGTCAGCCCTGCCCAGTCGGCAGGACCCGGCGCGGGCACGGGGTCCGCCGCGACACGCGCATCCACCCGCGCGATCAGGTCGGTCTTCCAGCCCAGCCGCTGCACCTGCCAGACGCCTAGCGCCATCAGCACCAGGAAAACGGCCCCCGCCGCGACCAGCAGGGCGACAGGGCGGCGGTGGGCGGTCACGATCCCAGGCCCAGGGCCTCGTGATCCATCTGCGGCATCATGTTGGTGTTCATGTGATACATGACCCACAGGGAACCGGCCAGCACGATGACCAGGATGACCACCGTGAAGATCAGGGCCATCATGGTCCAGCCCTCGTCGCTGCGGGTGTTCATGTGCAGGAAATAGACCATGTGGACCAGGATCTGCACCACCGCCAGCCCGACCACCACGGCCGCCGTCAGCAGGCGGCTTTCGAAGCCCCCGCCCATGACCACGGCGAAGGGGATCGCCGTCAGGACCACCGACAGCACGAAGCCGGTCATGTAGGAGCGGACGCTGCCGTGGTCGTGGCTGTCCTCGTGATGGTCGCCATGCGCTTCCGCGCGGCGTTCCGCGTGGTGCTTGTCGCCTTCGGCCTGGATAGAGGGCATCAGATCATCCCCAGCAGATAGACAAAGGTGAAGACGCCGATCCAGATCACGTCGAGGAAGTGCCAGAACATCGACAGGCAGGACAGGCGGCGGCGGTTCGCGGGGATCAGCCCCCGCTGGCCGACCTGGATCATCAGCGTGACCAGCCACAAGCAGCCGAAGGCCACGTGCAGCCCGTGGGTGCCGACCAGGGCGAAGAAGGACGACAGGAAGGCCGACCGCTGCGGCCCGGCGCCCAGGTGGATCAGGTGGCTGAACTCGTAAAGCTCGACCGCAAGGAAGGCGAGGCCGAAGACCAGCGTGACGGCCAGCCATCCCAGCGTGCCCCCCTTGTTGTTCTTGACCATGGCCAGCATCGCGAGCCCATAGGTGATGGACGACAGCAGCAGAAAGGCCGTGTTCAGCGCCACCAGTTCAAGGTCGAACAGATCCTTCGGCCCCGGCCCGGCGGCATAGCTGCCGCCCAGCACCCCGAAGGTCGCGAACAGGATCGCGAACATCAGGCAGTCGCTCATCAGGTAGACCCAGAACCCGATGGAGGTCGAGGCGCCCTCGTGATGGTGGTGCGGCTCGACTTCCCAGAAATCGCCGGGGGCCTGGGGGGAAACGGTGCTCATGGATCAGACCCCTGCGCTTGCCAGCTGGCGGTCGCGCGCGTCTTCGGTGGCGCGCACCTCCTCGGCCGGGATGTGGTAGTCGCGGGCATAGTTGAAGGTATGGAGGATCGAGGCCGCGACGACGCCCGCGAAGGACAGGACCGCCAGCCACCAGATGTACCAGACCAGCGCGAAGCCGCAGATCGTGGCGAAGCCGGCGATGACGACCCCCGCCCCGGTGTTCCTGGGCATGTGGATCGGCACATAGGTCGCGCGCGGGCGGGTCTGGCCATACCGCTTCATGTCCCACCAGGTGTCCAGCCCGTGGCTGACCGGGGTTAAGGCGAAGTTGTAGGCCGGCGGCGGCGAGGAGGTCGCCCATTCCAGTGTGCGCCCGTCCCAGGGGTCGCCGGTCTCGTCGCGCAACCGGTCGCGGCGCATGATCGACACGCCGAACTGGATGAACATCGCGGCGATGCCTATGGCGATCAGGACGGCGCCGAAGGCCGCGATGATGAACCAGATCTGCAGGCTGGGATCATCGAAGACCCGCATCCGCCGCGTCACGCCCATCAGGCCCAGGATGTAGAGAGGCGCGAAGGCGGTCCAGAAGCCCACCACCCAGAACCAGAAGCTGACCTTGCCCCACCACGGATCCAGGCGGAAGCCGAAGGCCTTGGGCCACCAGTAATAAACCGCCGCGAACAGGCCGAACAGCACGCCGCCGATGATGACGTTGTGGAAATGCGCGACCAGGAACAGCGAGTTGTGCAGCACGAAGTCGGCAGGCGGCACCGCCAGCAGCACGCCCGTCATGCCGCCGATCACGAAGGTCAGCATGAAGGCGATGGTCCACATCATCGGCAGCTCGAACCGGATGCGGCTGCGGTACATGGTGAACAGCCAGTTGAAGATCTTGGCGCCCGTCGGCACCGAGATGATCATGGTGGTGATCCCGAAGAACGAGTTGACGGACGCCCCCGACCCCATCGTGAAGAAGTGGTGCAGCCAGACCAGATAGGACAGGATGGTGATGCAGACCGTCGCGTAGACCATCGAGGTATAGCCGAACAGCCGCTTGCCGGTGAAGGTCGCCACGACCTCGGAATAGACGCCGAACAGCGGCAGGATCAGGATGTAGACCTCGGGGTGGCCCCAGATCCAGATCAGGTTCACATACATCATGGCGTTGCCGCCAAGATCGTTGGTGAAGAAGTTGGTGCCCACGTAACGGTCCAGCGTCAGCAGGACCAGGGTCGCGGTCAGCACCGGGAAGGAGGCCACGATCAGGATGTTCGTGCACAGCGCCGTCCAGGTGAAGATCGGCATGCGCATCATGGTCATGCCGGGCGCGCGCATCTTAATAATCGTCACCAGCAGGTTGATGCCCGACAGCGTGGTCCCCACCCCCGCGACCTGAAGGCCCCAGATGTAGTAGTCCACGCCCACATAGGGGCTGTAGCCCAGGCCCGACAGCGGCGGGAAGGCCAGCCAGCCGGTCTGCGCGAACTCGCCCACGAACAGCGACATCATGGTCAGCACCGCGCCGCCGACCGTCATCCAGAACGAGAAATTGTTCAGGAACGGAAAGGACACGTCTCGCGCGCCGATCTGCAACGGCACGACATAGTTCATCAGCCCCGTGACGAAGGGCATCGCCACGAAGAAGATCATGATCACGCCATGGGCGGAAAACACCTGGTCGTAGTGGTGGGCGTTCAGATAGCCCTCGGACCCGTTGAAGGCGATGGCCTGCTGAAGCCGCATCATGATCGCATCGGCAAAGCCGCGCACGAACATGACCAGCGCCAGCACGATATACATGATGCCGATCTTCTTGTGATCGACCGAGGTGAACCATTCGGTCCACAGCCAGGACCACAAGCGGTACTTGTGCAGCATCCACAGCATCGCGACGCCGCCGATGGCGACGACCACGAAGGTCGCCCAGACGATCGGGTCCTGCGGGATCGCGTGCCAGTCCAGACGGCCCAGCAGGAAGGTGGTTTGGATGTCGTCAGCGCTGATCGCCATGGTCGGCTCCGCTTACAGGTTCTGGTCGGCGCCGTCCTGCGGCACGGACTGGGTCAGTTGGCCGGGCACCGGCTGGCGCCCGAAGATGCCCTGCGGGGCGTCAAGGCCGCGGCCGCGGATGGGCGACAGGTCGCGCGGCGCCGCAGGCTCGGTCGTGCCGGCGCTGGCAAGCATCTGCTCCAGCTCCTCGACGCTGCAGATGCCGGACACCTGGAAGGGCGGCAGACCCAGGACGGGGCGCGCGGCGCCGCGGATGTCCGGGTCGGTCAGCGCCGCGATGTTGGCGATGCCGGGCAGGCCCAGGCCGCCCTGCGCGTCATAGGCCATCATCTCGGCCATGCACATGCGGCCTTCCTCGACGCACATGTTCACGACACGCTGGAACAGCTGCGGATCGACGGAAGCAAAGGCCATGGGCGCGACGTTCTCGCTGGGCTTTTCCAGTTCAAGATAGCGGGCGCGGTCAAGCGTCCGGCCGCTGTCCGCCGCCTGGGCGACCCAGTCTTCGAAGCCCGCGCCGTCCAGGGCAACCGCCTTGAAGCGCATCCCCGAGAAACCGTGCCCCGAATAGTGCGAGGCAAGGCCCTGGTATTCGCCCGGCGCGTTGAAGACGCCATGCAGCGTCGTCTGCATCCCCGGCATGGCATAGATCATCCCCGCCATCGCCGGGATGTAGAAGGCGTTCATCACCGAGGTCGAGGTCAGCGTGAACTCGACCGGGCGGTCCACCGGCACGGCAAGCTGGTTCACCGAAGCCACGCCCTGTTCGGGATAGATGAACAGCCATTTCCAGTCCATCGCGACGACCTGCACCTGCAACGGCGCCTGTTCCACCGGCTTTTCGGCGCTGATCCGGTCCAGCGGACGGTAGGGGTCCAGCAGATGCGTGCCGACCCAGGTCAGCGCGCCCAGGCAGATGATGATCATCAGCGGGATCGCCCAGATCACCAGTTCCAGCTTGGTCGAATGGTCCCAGTCGGGGTCATAGCTGGCCCTCTTGTTCGTGGCGCGGTAGCGCCAGGCGAACCACACGGTCAGCGCCATCACGGGAACGATGATGATCAGCATCAGCAAGGTCGATTGCACCAGCAGTTCTGCCTGGCGCGCCGCGACGTCGCCCGAGGGGGCCAGCACGACCGGCTTGCAGCCCGCAAGCAGCGGAAGGGGGGCAAGCCAGGATAAACGTTTCAAGTGATGTGTCATGATCGGTAATGACCCCGTTGACCGCGCGAATCACACGGTTGTTCAGACGACGACGCCCTGAGATTGCGGCCCAGATAAACGCCTTGATCCAAGTCAAACATAAGACAATTTGTCGCGTATTCTTTTCCGCCGTTCTGGTGCATGGCTGTCCAAACCGCGCGAGTCCGTCGGGATCCCGCCTGTCTTGCCTTTCAAGCCGTCTTGCCCAAACCGGAGTGTTTCACGCAATGGTGACATCCGCCCAAACCCCTGACCGTCAAAGCCCCGGCAAGGATGCCGACGACATCCACGTCTCGCCCTCGGACATCGCGGTGGGCGTGGTGATCGGGCGGACATCGGAATTCTTCGACTTCTTCGTCTTCGCGATCGCCTCGGTGATCGTCTTTCCGGCGCGGCTGTTTCCCTTCGCGGACCCGTTGCAGGGAACGCTTCTGTCGTTCCTGCTGGTGCTGCTTGCCTTTGTCGCCCGGCCCGTCGGCACTGCGATCTTCATGTATATCGACCGCAAGCAGGGCCGCGTGGCCAAGCTGACGCTGGCCTTGTTCCTGCTGGGCACCTCGACGGTGGCGATGGGCCTCGTGCCCTCCTATGCGGTGGCGGGGGAATGGGCCATCGTGGTCATGGCCCTGCTGCGCATCGGCCAGGGCCTTGCCATCGGCGGAAGCTGGGACGGCCTTGCCTCGCTGCTGGCGCTGAGCGCGCCGAAGCGGAAGCGCGGCTTCTATGCCATGGTGCCGCAGCTTGGCGCGCCCATCGGCCTGATCGTGGCGGCGCTGCTGTTTTCCTATCTGGTGTCGAACCTGTCGGAACAGGACTTCCTGGACTGGGGCTGGCGCTATCCGTTCTTCGTGGCCTTCTCGGTCAACGTGGTGGCGCTGTTCGCGCGCCTGCGCATCATCGCCTCGCCCGAGTTCCAGGAGGCGTTCGAGACGCGCGAGTTGCAGCCCACCCGCATCCGCCAGACTTTCCGGGCCGACTGGCGGGCCATCTGGCTGGCCTCGTTCGTGCCGCTGGCCAGCTTCGCGATGTTCCACATGGTCACGGTCTTTCCGCTGTCCTGGGTTTATCTTTACACCGACGAAACGCTGACCTTCTTCCTGAACCTGCTGGCGGTCAGCGCGGCCTGCGGGCTGGTCTCGACCCTGGTGTCGGGCTGGCTGTCCGACCGGTTCGGTCGCCGCCGCGTCCTTTTGTGGGGATCGCTGGGCATCGGCGCCTTCAGCCTGCTGGCGCCCCTGCTGCTGTCGGGCGGCAAGACCGGCGTGTCCACCTATCTGATCGCGGGCTTCCTGATCCTGGGCATCAGCTTCGGCCAATCCTCGGGCGCGGTGGCGTCGGCCTTCAACAGCCGCAACCGCTATACGGACTCGGCCTTCGCCTCGGCGCTGGCCTGGCTGTTCGGCGCGGGGCTGGCGCCCCTGACGGCGCTGACCTTGTCCACCACGCTGGGCCTGTTCGCGGCGGGGCTTTACCTGCTGTCGGGCGCGGTCGCGACGGCCATCGCGCTGTGGCTGGTGCGCCAGTTCGAGTTCCAGAAGCAGGGCTGACCCGCCCCCGCCCTGCCCCAAGGAAAAACCGCCGGCCCATCGGACCGGCGGTCTTTTCGTGTCAGGCGCGGCGCAGGGCCTTCGCTTCCCGCCGCCGCGCGTGAAGCGCGGGCTCGGTATAGCCCGAGGGCTGCGTGGTGCCCGTCAGCACCAGATCCCGGGCGGCCTCGAAGGCGGGGCCGTCGAAGCCGGGCGCCATGGGAATGTAGTTCGGGTCGCCCGCGTTCTGCCCGTCCACCTTGGCGGCCATGCGGCGCAGGGCGTCCTCGACCTGCTCGCTGGTGATCAGCCGCTGTTCCAGCCAGTTCGCCAGCAGTTGCGCACTGATGCGGCAGGTGGCGCGGTCCTCCATCATCGGCACGTCGTCAATGTCGGGCACCTTGGAGCAGCCGACGCCCTGGTCCACCCAGCGCACCACATAGCCAAGGATGCCTTGCGCGCTGTTGTCCACCTCGCGCGCGATCTCGTCGGCCGACAAGGGCGTCTCGCCCACCAGCGCCGGGGTCAGCAGCGCGTCCAGGTCGGGGACGGGCTGGCCCTGCAACTGATCCTGGCGCGCGGCGACATCGACCATATGGTAATGCAGCGCGTGCAACGTCGCGGCCGTCGGGCTGGGCACCCAGGCGGTGTTGGCGCCCGACTGCGGATGGGCGATCTTGGCCTGCAGCATCTCGGCCAGGGCATCGGGCTTGGCCCACATGCCCTTGCCGATCTGGGCCTTGCCGCGAAGCCCGGCGTTCAAGCCGATCAGCACGTTGCGATCCTCATAGGCCTTGAGCCAGCCCGACCGGCGCGTGGCATCGCGCCCGGCGAACGCCCCCGCCTGCATCGAGGTGTGAATCTCGTCCCCCGTGCGGTCCAGGAAGCCGGTGTTGATGAAGAACAGCCGGTTGCGCAGGGCCTGAATGGTGGCGGCAAGGTTGGCGCTGGTGCGGCGTTCCTCGTCCATCAGGCCCAGCTTGACGGTATTGGCGGGCAGGCCCAGGATCTGCTCGACCTTGGTGAAGGTGCGGTCGGCGAAGGCGGCCTCGTCAGGGCCGTGCATCTTGGGCTTGACCACATAGACCGCGCCGACGCGGCTGTTGCGGGGACCGTCGGTCTTCTTCAGGTCGTGCATCGCGCAGGCGACCGTCACCATGGCGTCCATCAGCCCTTCCGGCGTGTCCTGACCGTTCAGGCGCACCGCATCGGTGGTCATCAGCAGGCCCACGTTGCGGACCAGCAGCAGCGCGCGGCCCTGCAGGGTGACGGTGCTGCCGTCGGGGCGCGTGACCTCGCGGTCGGCAGCCAGGCGGCGGGTCATGGGCTTGCCGCCCTTTTCGAAGGTGTCGGCCAGGTCGCCTGTCATCAGACCAAGCCAGTTGGCGTAAACGCCGACCTTGTCGGCGGCATCGACGGCGGCGACGCTGTCCTCGCAATCCTGGATGGCGGTCAGCGCCGCCTCCAGCACCACGTCGCGCAGGCCCGACGCCGAGGCCGCGCCGATCGGGTGGTCGGGGTTGATGACCAGTTCCACATGCAGGCCGTTGTGGCGCAGGACCAGCCCGGTGTCCCCGCCCTCGACCCGGCGGCCGACGAAGGCCGAGGGATCGCGCAGCGCACCGTCGGACGACCCGACCGTGGCGGTCAGCCCGCCGTCATCCGCATGATAGGCCGTCACCTCGGCATGGCTGCCGCTTTCCAGCGGGAAGGCTTCGTCCAGGAACCGGGCGGCGCGGGCCACGACGGCATCCCGGCGCGCGGGGTCGATGCCCCCGCCTGCCGGAGGCGGACCCATCACGTCGGACCCGTAAAGCGCGTCATACAGCGAACCCCAGCGCGCATTGGCGGCGTTCAGCGCAAAGCGGGCATTGCTGACGGGAACCACCAACTGCGGACCGGCGACCTGCGCGATCTCGGGGTCGATCCGGCCGTTGTCGATTGCAAAGGGCGCAGGTTCGGGAACCAGGTAGCCGATCTCGGTCAGGAAGGCGCGATAGGCGGCCACGTCCCAAGGCTGGTTGCCGCGCGCCTTGTGCCAGGCGTCGATCCGGCCCTGCAGGTCGGCGCGGCGATCCAGAAGCACGCGGTTCTCGGATGCGAATTCGCCCAGCAGTTCGGCATAGCCCGACCAGAAGCGGTCGGCCTCTACGCCGATGCCCGGCAGCACACTGGTTTCCACGAAGGCCGCAAGTTCCTCGGCCACGTCGAGGCCATGCCTTTGAGTGTAACTGGTCTCGCTCATCCGACAAATCCTTTCCGACTCGGGCGACGGTATACCATCGCGCACTTTCCCATTGCTTACGTCAAGGCCCGCGCATTTCCAAGCGCAGTTGGAAAGTTTTTCTGCCGTTCGGAAAAAATCTCAGCGGTCGGCCTTGTCCTCGGTCAGGACCGCGGCGGTCGCGTCGCGCGCGGCGCTTTCGTCCTCGGCCTCGGCGCCGGCCTCGACGATGTCGCGGGCTTCCTCCTCGTCCTCATCCTCGATGGTCGGGGGATCTTCGCCCGCCAGGAAGTTGCCGAACTTTTCCCAGCCGGGGACATAGTCGGCCAGAACCCGCAACACGACCAGCACCGGCACGGCGATGATCATGCCGATCACCGACCACAGCCAAGCCCACAGGGCCACGGCCAGGAAGACGACCACGGTGTTCATCTGCAACCGGCGCGACACGAAATAGGGGGTGATCACCTGCCCCTCCAGCGCGGTCAGCAGCATATAGGTCCCGGCCACCATCAAGGGCCAGAAGACGCCCGGCATGACCACAAGCGCCACGGTCCCGGACACCACCACGCCCATGATGGCGCCCAGATAAGGAATGTAGTTCAGGACGAAGGCGCTGATGCCGAACAGGATCGCGCCGGGCATCCCCCAAGCGAACATGGCAAGGCCGATGGCCAGCGCCAGCCCCGCGTTGATGATGGTGATGGCGCCCAGGTAGTTGCCCAGCGAATCCTCGATCTGGCGCAGGGCCAGATAGGCGCTGCGCTTTTCGGCCATGGAATCGAAGCTTTGCACGATCTTGAGATACAGCAGATCGCCCGAGGCCAGCATGAAGAACAGCAGGAACAGCGTGAAGACCACCTGCCCCAGGATCGCCGGCGTGAACTTCATCATGGAGGTCAGGGGGCTGTCGCCCACCTCCTCGACCCTCACGGTCGGGGGCTCGTCGCCGTTGTCGTCGGCGTTCTGGACCTCCTCGATCTCCTGGGCGGCCTGCTGCAATTCCTCGAAGGATTCGCGCAGTTCGCTGAACTTCTGTTCAAGCCGGATCTTGATGGTGGGCAGGTTCTGGGCCGCCTGGTTGATCGGGCCGCTGGCGGCCAGGGCGATCAGGGCCACCGTCACGATCAGTCCCAGCGTCACCCCCGTCGCCGTCAGCGCATCGGGAATGCCGCGGCGGCGGGCCAGGCGGCGCAGGGGGGTGAAGACGAAGAACAGCAGCGCCGCCAGCGTCACCGGCATCAGGAAGTCGCGCCCGGCGGCGATCGCCGCGAAGGCCAGGATCAGGAAGATTCCGATGACAGCCCAGTTGGCCGCGCGCCCGCTGGCGCCACTGCCTTCCGGTCGAAAACGCGGAAAGCTGAATTGCTTGTCGGCCACGGCCTGGACGCCCCCTTAGGTCAATGCCTTGGCAGCAAACGCAAGCGGCGGCCCGGTCGTTCCGGGCCGCCGCGCATGTCGGCCGCGATGGCGGCCTAGAGGGGGTGGTCGCCCGTCGCGTCGATCACGCGGGTGGGCAGGCCCATCTCGCCCAGAAGCTCCAGGAAGGGGCGGGCGGGCAGTTCCTCGACATTGACCATCGCCTTCACGTCCCAGATGCCGCGCGCGACCAGGATCGCGGCCGCGACCGGGGGCACGCCCGCCGTGTAGCTGATGCCCTGGCTGCCGACCTCCTGGAAAGCCTCCTTGTGGTCGGCGACGTTGTAGATGAAGACCTCGCCCGCCTTGCCGTCGCGGGTGCCCTTGACCAGGTCGCCGATGCAGGTCTTCCCCTCGTAGTCGGGCGCCAGGCTGGCCGGGTCGGGCAGCACGGCCTTGACGACCTTCAGGGGCACGACCTCCTGCCCCTCGGCGGTTTTCACCGGCTGCTCGGACAAGAGGCCCAGGTTCTTCAGCACCGTGAAGACGTTGATGTAATGGTCGCCGAAGCCCATCCAGAAGCGCACGTCGGCGTCCTTGTAGCGGGCGGAAAGGCTGTGGACCTCGTCATGGCCGGACAGGTATGCCTTCTGTTTGCCCACGACCGGCAGATCCCACTCGCGGCCGACCTCGAACATCCTGTTCGTGCGCCATTCGCCGCCCTGCCAGGAATAGACCACGCCGGTGAATTCGCGGAAGTTGATCTCGGGGTCGAAGTTGGTGGCGAACCAGCGGCCATGGCTGCCCGCGTTGATGTCCACGATGTCGATCGAGTCGATCTTGTCGAAGTATTCATCCTCGGCCAGGCGGGCATAGGCGTTGACCACGCCCGGATCGAAGCCCGCGCCCAGGATCGCGGTGATCCCGGCCGCCGCCACGTCCTCGCGCCGCGTCCATTCGTAGTTGCCGTACCAGGGCGGCGTTTCGCAGATCTTCGACGGGTCCTCGTGGATGGCCGTGTCGATATAGGCGGCCCCGGCGCGGATGCAGCCTTCCAGCACCGTCATGTTGATAAAGGCCGTCCCCACGTTCACCACGATCCCGGCGTCCACCTGACGGATCAGCGCCTCGACCGCGCCTGCGTCCATCGCATCGACCGCGTGGCTGGCGAAGGGCATCTGGTGGCCCTTGCCGCGCAGGCTGTCGATGATGGCATCGGCCTTGGACTGCGTGCGGTTGGCGATATGCAGTTCGCCGAATTCGGCAGCCCATTGCGCGACCTTGTGCGCCACGACTTGCGCGACGCCACCCGCGCCGATGATGAGGACGTTCTTCTTGGCCAATTACGGATCCTTTCCGGGTTGCAGAGAGGGTGCCTTACGACAGGCTGGACTTGTAGTCTTCATAGGGGAAATCGCGGACGGTGCGGATGGTGCCGTCGTCCTCGCGAATGGCGATGGCTGGCATGGCGACGCCGTTGAACCAGTTCTTCTTGACCATCGTATAGCCCGCCGCGTCGGCGATGCTGATCCGGTCGCCGACCTGCAAGGGCTGCGGAAAGCGCGCATCACCGAAGATGTCGCCCGCAAGGCAGGTCTTGCCCGCGATCTGGTATTCGTGGCCGCCGTCCTGCGGCAGCTTGGCCGTTTCGCGATAGATCAGCAGATCCAGCATGTGCGCCTCGATGCTGCTGTCCACGATGGCGACCTGCTTGCCGTTGTCAATGATGTCCAGGACGCTCACCTCGAGCGAGGTGGTCCGGGTGATGCTGGCCTCGCCGGGTTCAAGATAGGCCTGGACGCCCCAGCGGTCCTGGAACGCCTTCAGCCGGTCGGCCAACCGGTCCAGCGGATAGCCCTCGCCCGTGAAATGGATGCCGCCGCCCAAGGACACCCAGTCCAGGCGCTTGAGGATGGGGCCGAACTCGGTCTCGATCCGGGTCAGTTGGCTGTCGAACAGGTCGAAGTCGCGGTTCTCGCAGTTGTAGTGGATCATCACCCCGCCGATCCGGTCCATCGCGGCCTCCAGCCGCGACAGGTCCCATTCGCCCAGGCGGCTGAAGGGCCGCGCCGGGTCGGCCAAGTCGAAGCCGCTGGTGGAAAAGCGCGGGTTCAGGCGCAGGCCGCGCGCGATCCCCGCCGCCTTGTTGTCGAAGCGGTCAAGCTGGGACAGGCTGTTGAAGATGATCTTGTCGGCGTAACCTACCGCCTCGTCGATCTCGTGATCGGCCCAGGCGACGGAATAGGCATGGGTTTCCTTGCCGAACTCCTCGTGCCCCAGGCGCAGTTCGAACAGCGACGAGGAGGTCGTGCCGTCCATGTAGTCGCGCATGAAGTCGAAGACCGACCAGGTGGCAAAGCATTTCAGCGCCAGCAGCGCCTTGGCCCCCGACGCCTCGCGCAGATGGGCGACCTTTTCCATGTTGCGGCGCAGCGCCGGCTTGTCGATGAGGTAGAACGGCGTCTGCATCCGGGCCATGCGAAACCTTTGGGGTCAAATGCGAAAGGGCCGATATAGCCACGGCACGAGGTTTTCGCAAGAAAGCGTGACAGCCGGGTGACAGGGCGGGCGCGGGCGGTCAGCCGCCTGCGGCAAGGCGCCGGAATTCGCGTTTCAGCAGGTCCAGTTCGGCGCGCAGTTGCGCGACCTCGGCCAGAAGGTCGTCGCCCGCGACCGTTCCCGCGGTCAGGGCAAGGCTGGACAGGACCTCGTCCCCCGCGACCAGCAGCAGGCTGTGCGCGCCCTGGTCGATGACGGCCGGCGGAAGGCTGACTGACACCGCCCAGACGCCGGGACCCGCATCGCGCAGGCTCGCCTCGGCCACGACCTCTCCACGATGAAGCACGGACAGGGCGGCCGGCGGGTTGGCCGCCTGCAGCGCGCCGTTCCAGCACCCGCCCGAGACGCCATGGCTTTCGAATTTCATTGCCGTTCCTTCAGGCCTGCGCACGCGGGCGGCACGATACCACCGCGTCATTGATGCCGACCGCGTTCATGCGCGGCGATTCGAAGATCAGATCCAGCCAGGCCTTCTCGATGGGGCGGTTCGCCAGATCGGCATAGGCCAGGTCGAACTCGACCCGCCTCGCGGCGCCCTGGCCTTCGACCGGATGGCCAAGCTGGCGCAGCATCGTTTCGGTGTTCGGGCCCTGGACCAGGTTGATCCGGGCATAGATGGTGATCGGGCGCTCGGCATCCAGCCTGGTGTCAAGCTGCAGGATGCGGTCGGCGCCCAGCCGCGCCAGCACGTCGTCCGGCAGGTCGATCGCCAGGGACAGGAAGCTGCCCGAGAAGCCCAGCATCTCCAGGTGCATCGCATAGCCGGACCCTTGTCCGGGGCGCGGACGGGCCGTCTGGCGCAGGATCATGGCGCGGTGCGGGCAGTCGTGCCACAAGGCCGCGTCCTCGCCCAGGCGGTGCCCGTTGCCGGGGGCCGCGACCGCCTGCGGGCTGATCCGCCCGCGCAGCAGGCGCGGGCGCCAGTGCCAGTCGGTGCCGGGCGGCAGGTCGTCGTCCGGCACCCCCAGGGGGCGCAGCATCCACGGGTCCGAGGCTTGCAGGAACCGGCCCAGCTGGCGATGCAGGACCTGCGCGCGGCTTCGCAACTCGGGGTCGACCGGGCGCGGCCTGCGATCCTGCCTGTCGGCGACACGCGCCCAGTCGACGCGGTCCCCGCCGGCACGCAGCATTTCAAACAGACGCTTGACCATTCGGGGCCCTTTCCGCTCGCCCCTCGTGGATAGACTGCAACCACAGCGCGAACAAGCGCGCTAGGCCACCAATTCGTTCAACCGGGCGGCGCAGGCGAAATCCGCATCCGTCAGCCCGCCCGCGTCGTGCGTGGTGAAGGCGACCTCGCAATAGCCCCAGCCGAAGGACACGTCGGGATGGTGGTTCCGCCTGTTGCCCAGCCAGGCCGCCAGATTGGCCATCTCCACCGCCTTGGCGAAGCCCTTGAACTCGAAGCGCCGCAGGATCGCCCTGCCGTCGGGCGACAGCCGCCAGCCGTCCAGGGCTTCCAGTCGCGCCGCGATCCGGTCCGGTTCCATCATGTCCTCCTCACAGCAACGGAGAGGCCAGCGCCAGCAGGTTGTTGCGAATCCGGCGCAGGATGGACCAGCCGCGAACCTCCTCAAGCGTGATCTCTCGCGATCGCTCGATGTAGCCGTCCTGCCGGGCGTCCAGTTCGGCCACGAACTCCCGGTCGAAGACGGCCATGTTGACCTCGTAGTTCAGCTCGAAGCTGCGACGGTCCAGATTGGCACTGCCGACCATGCCCATGCGGCCGTCCACGGTCATGATCTTGGAATGCAGCAAGCCGTCCTGGAACAGCATGATCCGCGCGCCCGCCGACAGAAGCCCGAAGTAGAACCCCTCGCTGGTGGCGCCCACGACGAGGGAATCGTTGCGGGCGGGCAGGATCATCGTGACCTCGACCCCCCGCCGGGCGGCGGCGCGGACGGCGGCGTCCACGGCGGTGTCGGGCACGTAATAGGGCGTGGTGATGACCACCTGGTCGCGCGCCGCGTGCAGCATCCCCGCCAGGCAATCGGAAATGGACCCCTGCCGCCGGTCCGGCCCGGTGGCGATGACCTGCGCGATCTCTCCGGGATCGGCGACGGGTGCGACGGGCTGCTGCATGTCGCCCAGATCCTTGCCGGTATAGCTCATCCAGTCGCCCAGGAAGACCGACTGGAACTGCCGCACCACGGGCCCCTCGACCGACATCAGGATGTCCACCCAGGGCGCGAAGCGCGGCTTGATGGCAAAGGCCATGTCGGCGCAGTTGCGGCTGCCCGAAAAGGCCACGCGGTTGTCCACGACCAGGATCTTGCGGTGGTTGCGCAGATCCAGCCTGCGGAACAGCACGCTGATGAAGGGCAAGCCCCAGGGAAAGGCGGTGACGCATTCGGCCCCTGCCTCCTGCATCTGCGCCCACAACGGAGATCGAACCAGCAGCCGCGAGCCAAGCGCATCCACGATCACCCGGCATTCGACGCCGCGCCGGGCGGCGCGGGCCACGGCCTCGGCCATCTTCTGCCCCGAATGGTCGGGCAGCCAGATGTAGAACAGGATGTGGACGTGATCCGCCGCCCTGTCGATCGCGTGGATCAGGCGGTCGATGGCTTCGTCGCCCTCCTCCAGCAGGTGGATGCGGTTTCCGGTCAGCGCCGACATGCCGCCCACGGCCGCATTCGCCGCGACCACGGGCAGCGCGTAATGCGGCGGCTCCGCGATGACGGCGGGGTTCGGGACGCGCAGGTTGGTCAGCCGGTCGCGGACGTCGGCCATGCGCTGGACCTCGGCCTGGTTCAGCCGCACCTCGCCGAACAGCACATAGGCCAGGATGCCGACCACCGGCAGCGCCTCGATCACCATGATCCAGGCCAGGCGGACGGACGGGTCCAGCCGCGGGCGGATCAGGACGCGCGCGATCAGGGCCAGGGTGACCGTCGTATGCAGCGTGACAAGGATCGAGGCCCACATGGCGCGCATCATTCCCGCCCGCCGCGGCAATTGCAATTCCCCCCGTCGCGGCCTATTTCGGGGGCTTGCAACAGCATGGGTCGCCCGCGAATGAACTGGATCACCAACTACGTCCGCCCGCGCATCAATTCGCTGTTCTCGCGCCGCGAGGTGCCCGAGAACCTGTGGACGAAATGCCCCGAATGCGGAACGATGCTGTTCCACCGCGAGCTGTCGGACAACCTCAACGTCTGCACCAACTGCGACCACCACCTGGCGATCAGCCCCCGCGACCGCTTCGCGGCGCTGTTCGACGGCGGCGCCTTTGTCGAGGTGAAGGTGCCCGAACCCACAGCCGACCCGCTGCAGTTCCGCGACCAGAAGAAATACCCCGAGCGCATGAAGGCCGCGCAAAAGGCCACGGGGGAAAAGGAAGCCATGCTGGTGGCCGAAGGGGAAATCGGCCGCACCCCCATCATCGCCGCCGCCCAGGACTTCAGCTTCATGGGCGGGTCGATGGGCATGTATGTGGGCAACGCCATCATCGCCGCCGCCGAACGCGCGGTGAAGACCAAGCGCCCGCTGGTGCTGTTTTCCGCCGCCGGGGGCGCGCGGATGCAGGAAGGCATCCTGTCGCTGATGCAGATGCCCCGCACCACCGTCGCGATCGAGATGCTGCGCGAGGCGGGCCTGCCCTATGTCGTCGTGCTGACCCATCCCACCACGGGCGGCGTCACCGCCTCCTACGCCATGCTGGGCGACATCCAGATCGCCGAACCCAATGCCCTGATCTGCTTCGCCGGCCCCCGCGTGATCGAACAGACCATCCGCGAGAAACTGCCCGAAGGCTTCCAGCGCGCCGAATACCTGCTGGAGCACGGGATGCTGGACCGCGTGACCCATCGCAAGCGGTTGCGCGACGAGCTGGTCTCGATCCTTCGGATGCTGGGCGGCCTGCCCGCGCCCACCCGCGCCGACCTGCCCGCGCCCGCCGAACCCTCGGCCGCCCCTGTCGCGGCCGAGCCGGTCACCGAGAAGGCCGTCTGAACACGGCCTTCCTTCATCTTGGTCCAAATATCCCGGGGGTCCGGGGGCTGGCCCCCGGCTTGTCCACCATGAGCCATTCCGACGTCATCCTTGACCGCCTGATGTCCCTGCATCCCAAGGTCATCGACCTGTCGCTGGGCCGGATGCACCGCCTGCTGTCCGCCCTCGGCAACCCCGAACGCCGCATCCCGCCCGTCATCCATGTCGCGGGCACCAACGGCAAGGGCAGCACCCAGGCGATGATCCGCGCGGGCCTCCAGGCCGGGGGCGCGCGCGTCCATGCCTATACATCGCCGCATCTTGCGCATTTCCACGAACGCATCCGGCTGGCGGGCGACCTGATCGCGGAAGCCGACCTTGCCGCGACTCTCGAAGAATGCGAGGCCGCCAACGACGGCCAGCCGATCACCTTCTTCGAGATCACCACGGCGGCGGCCTTCCTCGCCTTCTCGCGAACACCCGCCGACTACACCCTGCTGGAAGTCGGCCTCGGCGGCCGGCTGGACGCCACCAACGTGATCGACAACCCGCACCTGACGGTCATCACCCCCGTCAGCATCGACCACACGCAGTACCTGGGCGACACGCTGCCCCTGATCGCAGGGGAAAAGGCCGGCATCATCAAGCGCGGCGTGCCGGTGATCGTCGGCCCGCAACAGGATGAAGCCCTGCGCGTGATCGAGGCCAAGGCTTCCGGCCTGACGGCGCCCGTCTTCGCCCATGGCCAGCACTGGATGATCGCGCGCGACCGCGACGGCATGGTCTACCAGGACGACCACGGCCTGTGGGATTTGCCCTTGCCGAACCTGATCGGCGCCCACCAGATCCAGAACGCGGGCACTGCGCTTGCCGCCCTGCGCCATCTGGGCGCGACCGAGGCCCAGGCCCGCGCGGCGGTGACGCAGGCCGAATGGCCCGCCCGGATGCAGCGCATGAAGCGCGGTCCCCTGGTCGATCTGGCAGGCCCGCAGGCCGAACTGTGGCTGGACGGCGGCCACAACCCGGCGGGGGGCGAGGCCCTGGCCGCGACCCTGGCCGCCATGCCGCCCCGCCCGACGCATCTGGTCTGCGGGATGCTGAACACCAAGGACATCGCGGGCTACCTGCGGCCCCTGGCCACCCATGCCCGATCCCTGACGGCCATCGACATCCCCGGAGAGCCGAACACCCTGCCTGCCGCCGCCACGGCAGAGGTGGCGGGCAGCGTCGGCATGACCGCGACCACCGCGCGGAATGCGGCGGCAGCCATCGCACGGATCATCGACCGCGACCCGCAGGCCCGCGTGCTGATCTGCGGATCGCTGTATCTGGCGGGCCGGGTTCTGCGGGAAAACGGCTGACGGCTCAGGCCTCGCGGCCCCAGCCGGCGTCCTGCATCTCGCGCAGGCGGCTGGCCGTGCGCTCGAACTCGAAGGAGCCCTCGCCCTCGTTGTAAAGCTGCTCCGGCTGGTCGGCGCCGCTGGCGATCAGGCGCACCTTGGCCTCGTAAAGCGCGTCGATCAGGGTCACGAAGCGCTTGGCCTCGTTGTAGTTCGAGGCCGACAGCCGGGGAATGCCGTCGATCATCAGGACCTCGACCGCGCGCGACAGCGCCAAGTAGTCGGCAGGCCCCAGCGGCTTGCCGCACAGGTCCCAGAAGCCCGACCGGCCGACCCCCTCGGCAAACAAGGGCAGATCGAAGCTGCGCCCGCCGACATCGATCCGTTGCAGGCTGCCCGCCGCATCGCCGGTCAGGTCGGACCAGATCGCGTCCATCGCGGCCTTGGCCGATGCATCCGCCGGGCAGAACCAGACCTGCCCGCCTGTCACCCTGCCCTGCCGGTGATCGACGGCGCTGTCCAGGCACACGACTTCAAGCCGCTGGCGGATCAGGTCGATGAAGGGCAGGAACAACTGCCGGTTCAGCCCGTGCTTGTAGAGATCCTCGGGCACCCGGTTCGAGGTGGTGACGATCACCACCCCCTGCTCCAGCAGGACCTGGAACAGCCGCCCCACGATCATCGCGTCCGCGATGTCGGTGATCTGCATCTCGTCGAAACACAGCAGGCGGACGGTGGACGCGACCTCCAGCGCCACGGGACGCACGGTGTCCTGGTCGCCCCGCTGGCGGGCGCGGTTCAGCCCGGCCTGGATTTCCTGCATGAACTCGTGGAAATGCACGCGCCGCACCGGCACCGTCGCGGCCTCGGCCATCAGGTCCATCAGCATCGACTTGCCGCGCCCGACGCCGCCCCAGAGGTAAAGGCCCCTGGCTGCGGGGGCGGCGGGCGCGGGGTTGCCGACGCCCAGAAAGGCGCGCCAGGCGGACCGCTTTTCGGGCGGGGGCGTTGCGGCGATGTCATCCAGCACCCGGTCCAGATGCGGCAGGACGGATTGCTGCGCGGGATCGGGCTCGATCCGCCCTTCCGCCACGCGCTGCCGATAAAGTTCGCTGACCTTGCCCATGGCCCGCAGTTGCCACGGAAGGCCGAAGACCCGCAAGGGCCAATGCTTGACCGCCCGCCGCCCGCCATGCCACCCCTGCAAGGGAAACCGAAAGCGAAGCCATGCCCCCCAAGACCCCCGACCGGATCGCAGACATCCCCGTCCTGTTCGTCATGGCGGCCCCTGCCGAATACGGCCCCGCCCTGCGCGCCCGCATCGACCCGCTGATCACCGGCATCGGCCCGGTCGAGGGCGCGGTGCAACTGGCCGCCGCCCTGGCCGGGATGCGCGAACGGCCCCGGCTGGTCGTGTCGCTGGGATCGGCGGGCTCGGCCCGGCTGGAACAGGCCGAGGTCTACCAGGTCACGGCGGTCGCCTATCGCGACATGGACGCCTCGCCCCTGGGGTTCGAGAAGGGGCGCACGCCGCTCCTGGACCTGCCCGTCCGCGTCGACATGCCCCATCGAGTCGAGGGGGTCGCGGGTGCGACCCTGTCCACCGGCGCCAACATCGTCAGCGGCGCCGCCTACGCCGCCATCGCCGAGGACATGGTGGACATGGAGACCTTCGCCCATCTGCGCGCGTCCCAGCATTTCGGGGTTCCGCTGATCGGGTTGCGCGGAATCTCGGACGGGGTGGCCGAATTGCAGCACCTGTCCGACTGGACCCAGTACCTGCACATCATCGACGAAAAGCTGGCGATGGCGGTGGACCGCATCGCCGAACAACTGGCGGACGGACGTCTGGTGCCGGCCGCCCCGCGCTTGTCCTAGGGCCTTGCACCCCCTAAAACCCCTAGGGGCACATCGACCGGCAAGGGCAGACATGGCACGCGGCACGACGATCATCTCCGACCGGCCCACCAGCAAGCGCGTGGGCGCCCTGGGCGCGTTGTGGCCCTTTGTCCGGCCCTACCGCGTCCAGGTGGCGCTGGCGCTGATCGCGCTGGCGGCCACCTCGGCCATCAGCCTGGTCCTGCCTTTGGCGGCCCGGAGGGTGGTGGACAATTTCGACGACGGGGCGGGGCTGCTGGACGAATATTTCGGCGCGGCCCTGATCATCGTGGCCCTGCTGGCCCTGGGCACGGCCGCTCGATACTACTTCGTCACCCGGCTGGGCGAACGGGTCGTGGCCGATATCCGCAAGGCGGTCTTCGCCCGGGTCGTCACCCTGTCCCCCGCCTTCTTCGAGCGCGTGATGACCGGAGAGATCCTGTCGCGCATCACCACCGACACCACGCTGATCCAGTCGGTGATCGGATCGTCGCTGTCCATCGCGCTGCGCAACATGCTGATCCTGGCGGGCGGGCTGGCGATGCTGGCCTTCACCTCGCTGAAGCTGATGGGGCTGGTCCTGCTGATCGTGCCCGCGATCCTGGTGCCCATCATCGGGCTGGGCCGCCGGCTGCGCGGGCTGTCGCGCGCCAACCAGGATTGGATCGCGGCATCGTCCGGGGCGGCGTCGGAAACGCTTCTGGCCGCGCAGACGGTGCAGGCCTATACGCATGAAGGCCGCAGCATCGCGCGCTTCGACGACGTGACGGAACGGTCCTTCGACGTGGCCCTGTCGCGCATCCGCACGCGGGCGCTGATGACCGCCATCGTGATCTTCCTGATCTTCGCGGGCGTCATCGGCGTGTTGTGGATCGGCGCGCGCGACGTGCGCACCGGCGTCATGACGGCGGGCCAGCTGGTGCAGTTCGTGATCTATGCGATCCTTGTCGCGGGCTCGACCGGCGCGCTGTCGGAAATCTGGGGCGAGTTGCAGCGCGCGGCCGGCGCGACCGAGCGTCTGGGCGAACTTCTGGCAGCCGAGGACGTGCTGACCGATCCCGCGCAACCCAAGGCCCTGCCTCGCCCCGTGCGCGGCCATATCGTCCTGCGGGACGTGAGCTTCCGTTATCCCACCCGGCCCGATGTCTCGGCCCTTGACGGGGTCGCCTTGACCATCCGGCCGGGCGAGACGGTGGCCCTGGTCGGCCCCTCGGGCGCGGGCAAGACGACCGTGATCCAGCTGATCCAGCGGTTCTGGGACCCTGCGACGGGCCAGGTGACGCTGGACGGCATCGACCTGCGCGACATGGCCCGCGCGGATTTCCGTCAGGCGATGGCGCTTGTGCCGCAGGACCCGGTGATCTTCGCGACCACGGCGCTGGAAAACATCCGCCTGGGCCGCCCCGATGCCACCCCGGCCGAGGTCGAGGCCGCGGCGCGGGCCGCCCATGCCCATGACTTCATCAGCACCCTGCCGCAAGGCTATGACACGCCCTTGGGCGAACGCGGGGTGATGCTGTCGGGCGGACAGCGCCAGCGCATCGCCATCGCCCGCGCGATCCTGCGCGACGCGCCCGTGCTGCTGCTGGACGAGGCGACCAGTGCCCTGGACGCCGAATCCGAATCCCTGGTGCAGGCCGCGGTCAGCCGCCTGTCCGAGGGCCGCACCACCGTTGTCGTCGCCCACCGGCTGGCGACCGTCAAGAAGGCCGACCGGATCGTCGTCTTCGACGGCGGCCGCATCGTGGCGCAGGGCACCCACGATGCCCTGGTGGCCGAAGGCGGCCTTTACGCCCGGCTGGCGCGGATGCAGTTCACCGACCTGGCCGTCCTGCCGGAACCCGCCTGATCACTTCGGCGCGGCATAGACGGCCGCCCAGAACCGAGTCCGCCCGTCCGGGCCGATCGCCTGGCCGATGCCATAGTCGCGGACCTGCGGGATCAGCATGTTCGCCCGGTGCCCGCCCGAGGCGTTCCATTCCGCCAGGACACGGTCCTGAGAGAACGGGCCGGCGGCGATATTCTCGGCCGTGACGCTCGGGGCGTATCCCGCGGCCTTGACCCGCGGGCCCGGCCCGCTGGTCCTGCTGCCGGCATGGGTCATGCGGCCCCTTTGCGCCATGTCGCAGGCATGTTGCGCCGCCACCCGTGCCAGCACGGGATCGGGCTGCACCGGGGCCAGGCCCGCGCTGCGGCGCACGGCATTGGTCGCCGACGCGCCGTGGCCGTTCTGGCTGGAGCTGGTGGAAAGGCATGTCGCCTTGCCCGCCGGCATCAGTTGCATGGCATGGGGATCATCGCCGCGCGCCGCGATGTCGGGTGTCGTCTGGGCGCAGCCCGCCATGAGGACGCAAAGCAGCGCTGCGGCTGAAAGTTGGATTGATCGAGTCATAGAGTTCCCACCTTTGAAGCAGGTGCATCCTACGAGTGAAAGTATGAATCGATTAACAATGCACGGTTGCAATCTAGGCAGCCGGACAGCCAATAACCAGATGGAACGCTTGCTTCAACCCCGCGTTTTTCATCAAATCAGCCGGAAACACAGCCGAAAGGACGCATGATGGCCATCTGGGATTTCGTGAAGGACGCCGGGAAATCGGTCTTCGGCAAGGCCGAGGCAGCCGAGGCCAAGGCCCCCGCCGCAGCGCCGGCGCAGGCGCCCGCCGCCGCCAAGCCCGCCCAGGACCCTGAAACCACGCGCAAGGTCGCGGCGCTGAAGGCGGAACTCAAGGCGCTGAACCTGGACAAGGACGACGTCCACCTGACCCTGCGCGGCGGCGACACCGTGAAGATCGAAAGCAAGGGCGCCGACCGCGAGACGCTGGAAAAGCTGGTCCTTGCCGTCGGCAACATCGAGGGCATCGCCAAGGTCGAGGCCGATCTGCCCTCGGATGACAAGGCCCCGGTCTTCCACACCGTCAAGAAGGGCGAGACCCTGTCCGAGATCGCCAAGGCCTATCTGGGCAGCGCCAGCAAGTACAACGCCATCTTCGAGGCCAACCGGCCGATGCTGTCCGACCCCGACAGGATCTATCCCGGCCAGACCCTGCGCATCCCCCAGGCCTGACACTTTGCTGACGCGGCGTCCCGCACCCCTGACGCCGCGTCCCGGCGACACCGTGGGCCAAGGCCCTTGCCCCTTTTCCCGCCGATAGACCATTGTATCCAAAAGCGGGATCAGGAGGATGGTCCCTGGGGGAGGATGGATGAGCCGTTTCGTCAGCTATGAAGACCGCAATGCCCTGGAAGCGGAGATGCCCTACGAGGCGCGCGGTCTTCCGGTCACGATCTACGGGTTCCTGGCCCGCACCGCCGAACGGTTTCCCGACCGGCCCGCGATCAGCTTCCAGCTTCTGTCCGGCCCCAAGGATCACGCGACCACGCTGACCTGGCAGGACCTGCTGGAGCGCGTGACCGAGACCGCCAACCTGTTCCGCAAGCTGGGCGTCGGCCCGACCGACACCGTGGCCTATCTGCTGCCCAACAGCATCGAGACCCCGGTGGTCCTGCTGGCGGGCGCGACCGCCGGGATCGTGAACCCGATCAACCCGCTTCTGGACGCCCAGCAGATCGCGGGCATCCTGCGCGAAACCCGCGCCAAGGTGCTGGTGACGCTGCGCGCTTTTCCCAAAACCGACGTGGCCCAGAAGGCGGCCGAGGCCGTCGCCAACGCCCCCGGCGTCACCCATGTGATCGAGGTGGACCTGAACCGCCACCTGCGCGGCATCAAGCGATACATCGTGCCGCTGATCCGCCCCCGCGTGAAGCGCCGCGGCAAGGCCAAGGTGCTGAACTTCGAGGCCGCGACCAGCGGGCAGCGCCACACGAGGCTCGAATTCGAGGACGTGCAGCAGGACCGCGTCGCGGCCTTCTTCCATACCGGCGGCACCACCGGCACGCCCAAGGTCGCGCAGCACAAGTATTCCGGCATGATCTACAACGGCTGGCTTGGGGGAACGCTGCTCTTTGACGAGAACGACGTGCTGATGTGCCCCTTGCCGATGTTTCACGTCTTCGCGGCCTATCCGGTGCTGATGTCCTGCATCGCCTCGGGCGCCCATGTGGTCATGCCCACACCCGCCGGATACCGGGGCGAGGGGGTCTTCGACAACTTCTGGAAGCTGATCGAACGCTGGCAGTGCAGCTTTCTCATCACCGTGCCGACGGCGATCTCGGCGCTGATGCAGCGGCCGGTCAACGCCGACGTCTCGTCGCTGCGGATCGCCATCTCGGGCTCGGCCCCCCTGCCGGTCGAGCTTTACAACCGCTTCAAGTCCGCCACCGGGGTCGAGATCGCCGAAGGCTACGGCCTGACCGAGGCGACCTGCCTGGTCAGCTGCAACCCCATCGACGGCGTCAAGAAGGTGGGCTCGGTGGGCATCCCCCTGCCCTATACCAATGTCCGCATCCTGAACCACGACGATGCGGGCCGTGTCCATGAATGCCCGACCGACGTGGTGGGAGAGATCTGCGTGGCCAATCCCGGCGTCTTTCCCGGCTCGACCTATACCGAGGCCGACAAGAACAACAGGCTGTTCGCCGACAGCATCTACCTGCGCACGGGCGACCTGGGGCGGCTGGACGCGGACGGCTATCTGTGGATCACCGGCCGCGCCAAGGACCTGATCATCCGCGGCGGCCACAACATCGACCCGGCCGAGATCGAGGAAGCGCTGCTTTCCCATCCGGCCGTGGCTTTCGCAGGCGCCATCGGCCAACCCGACAGCTTCGCGGGCGAGCTGCCTTGCGTTTATGTCGAACTGGTCTCGGGCGCCACGGCGACCGAGACCGAGCTTCTGGACCACGCCAAGGCCCACATCCACGAGCGCGCCGCCATTCCCAAGCACATCGAGATCCTGCCCGAGCTGCCCAAGACCGCCGTCGGCAAGATCTTCAAGCCCGACCTGCGCCGCATGGCCATCAAGCGCGTTTACGACACGGCCCTTCACGGCACCGGCGCCAGCGTGGCCGAAGTGGTCGAGGACAAGAAGCGCGGCCTGGTGGCCCGGCTGTCACGCACCCAAGACGTCGATGAAGCGGCGGTCAAGGCCAAGCTGGGTGAGTTCACGCGGCCGTGGGAGTGGTCCTAGAACACCAGTCCCACCTTCTGGCGGGATCGCGCTTTAAGTGTAGCTGCGCTTTGGTTAATACCGTTTAAGGCGAACCTGCCGGCTGCAGCAAGGACAGGCGATGAGCGAACTACTCCCGAAGGCAGGCTGGTCACGTGAAACCGTGGCCATCGGGAACGCAGCGGTATTTCCCGAGGAGCAGGCTGTCTGGGACGACCTCTCCCATGGTCCCTTCCTGACGGAAGCCATGGCGTCCTGGCGGGCCTTTCACCAGAACGACATTGAAACCATCAACGTCATACCTGAGCATGACAGCCCTACGGACGTTCAGCAGGGCCTGTCCTGTCTTTGGGCGGTGTCGGGCGTCGCGGTGTCAGCACTGATATCGCGCGAGTCGCTGGCCGTTGAGGACCAGGCAGTTGCCGGCCAGGACTTCGGCTTGGGTAGGACTGAAGACCCACGGGAATTTCCCACAACCGTGCCAAAGCTGACGACAGGAGGTCCCGCCGACCGGCGCGAAATCCGCATCAGGCGTGGCCGTCAATTCTGCCAGGCGCATCGGCCTTGTTCCGCGCGAACCAATAATGCCCGCAAATCCCCTGCCGCCCCGATCAGAAGCAGGACGGGGCGCCACCCGATCATCGCGCTATTGGCCGTAAGCCGGGTGACAGAGGGTACGGTTTCCGACCACCTGGGACAGGACGCGACCGGTCCCAGTGGCCTGGTCCGGAAACCGGTTCAGCACGGCTTTGCCGGCAGCCTGACCTGGCTTCCGTCGAAACACGACAACAAGTCTGCCCGAGTCGCGGTCGCAAGTTGCCCCGCCCGAATATAGGAACGCCTCATGAATGACCGCGACGTCAACATCCTTGGCATTTGCCGCTTTTCCATGCTGGGCCGGGGCGACTGGAAAGCCTATCGCAACCAGCCGGACGAGGCGCTGGAGACGATCTACCTGAAGCAGGCGCAGGACCTGTTCGCGCCGGAGCGCCTCGAAGCCCGTCTGGCGACATTCGAGCATCTGACCTTGCGGTCGCTGGCGAACCAGTCGGATGGGGACTTCCGCCTGCTGGTCGCCTCGTCGGACCGGATGCCGGACAAATATCGCAAGCGTCTGGAAACCATCTGCCGGGACGTGGAGCAGGTCGTGCTGCGCTTCCTTCCTCCGACCCATATTTCCGATGCCATCCAGCAGATCGCGCCCGAGGTCGGCCTAGATCTGGCCGACACGGTCCAGTTCCGCCTGGATGACGACGACTGCGTGTCCAAGGACTATATACGCCGCCTGCGCCGCCATGCGGCCAGCATGTGGCGCAACGCTCATTTCGCCGTCAGCTTCCCGTCGATCTTCTATTGCATCACGGACGGACCGACCGAGGGCATCTATGACTGGTACAGCCCCTTCTTCAGTGCAGGCGCTGCAATCCGCCATTCATCGCGCACGATCTTCGACTATGGTCATTATGCCATCCCCACGCGCCTGGTGGCGGTCACCGATCCGCATTTCCCCAACATCGTGACACATCGCGGCGACAATGATACCCCGCGTCACGCGCCCGAGATCCTGCGCAAGCGGGGAATGCGCCCGGCAAGCCGGGCCGACGTGGAGCGCGCGATCGAGCGGCATTTCGATTATCTGACGGCCGAGGGGATGGAGCTTTGCAGCTTCGACCGGATGCTGGCAACGGCCTAGACGACAGCGATGCGGTCCGTCCCGCCATGCGTCGGCCTTGCCCCTCCATGCCGCAGGCCGAACACCGCCCGCCGGGCAGAAGGGCCCGGTAACGCGCCTGTGTCTTGGGTGATTGGCTGATTCGGGTCACGCTGAACCACCGCAACAAGAGACAGGAGCCCTCATGACGCGACTTTCCCTTGCCACTCTCACCGCCTGCCTGCTTGCCGCGCCGGTTCTGGCCTCTCAAGGTCCGATCGGGACAGACAAGGCCGCAGGTCCGGCGCCCACGCTGATCGTGGCCGATTGCCCCGGCAAGCCGCCGGTGAATGCCTGAAGCCTGCGCAACGCCCGCGGGCGTTGCGTTTCCTGGCATAGGGTGGAGGTTCGCCCCACCTTTCATCGACGTCGCGATGGTGGGGTGAAACCCACCATACGGTTCAGCGCGCGAACTTCTTGTACTTCACCCGCTTCGGTTCGATGCTGTCGGGCCCCAGACGCCGCACCTTGTCCTGCTCGTAGGCCTCGAAGTTGCCCTCGAACCACTCGACATGGGCATCGCCTTCAAACGCCAGGATATGCGTGCACAGGCGGTCCAGGAAGAAGCGGTCGTGCGAGATGATGACGGCGCAGCCGGCGAAATCCTCCAGCGCGGCTTCAAGGGCCTGCAGGGTTTCCACGTCCAGGTCGTTGGTCGGTTCATCCAGCAGCAGCACGTTGCCGCCCGATTTCAGCAGCTTCGCCATGTGGACGCGGTTGCGTTCGCCGCCCGACAGCTGGCCCACCTTCTTCTGCTGGTCGCCGCCCTTGAAGTTGAAGGCCGAACAATAGGCGCGGCTGTTCATCTGCGCGTCGCCCAGGACGATCTGCTCGGCGCCGCCGCTGATTTCCTCCCACACGGTCTTCTGCGCGTCCAGGGCATCGCGCGACTGGTCCACATAGGACAGGTGCACCGTGTCGCCATAGGCGATCTCGCCCGCGTCGGGTTTTTCCTGGCCCGTCAGCATGCGGAACAGGGTGGACTTGCCCGCGCCGTTGGGGCCGATCACGCCGACGATGCCGCCGGGCGGCAGGGCGAAGTCCAGATCCTCGATCAGAAGCTTGTCGCCCATGGCCTTCTTCAGGCCCGTGACCTCGATCACGCGGTTGCCCAGGCGTTCGCCGTTCGGGATGATGATCTGGGCGCGCGACAGCTTTTCGCGCTCGGACTGGCTGGCCAGTTCGTTATAGGCGTTGATCCGGGCCTTCTGCTTGGCCTGGCGGGCCTTGGCGCCGGCGCGGATCCATTCAAGCTCGCGTTCCAGCGTCTTCTGCTTGGACTTGTCCTCGCGCGATTCCTGTTCCAGCCGCTTGGCCTTCTGTTCCAGCCAGGCGGAATAGTTGCCTTCGTAGGGGATGCCCCGGCCGCGATCCAGTTCCAGGATCCAGCTGGTGATGTCGTCCAGGAAATAGCGGTCGTGGGTCACGATCAGGATCGTGCCCTTGTATTCGATCAGGTGCTTTTGCAGCCAGGCGATGGTTTCCGCGTCCAGGTGGTTGGTCGGTTCGTCCAGCAGCAGCATGTCCGGCGCTTCCAGCAGCAGCTTGCACAGCGCCACGCGGCGGCGTTCCCCGCCCGACAGGCTGGTCACGTCGGCATCGTCCGGCGGGCAGCGTAGCGCCTCCATTGCGACATCGACCTGGCTGTCCAGATCCCACAGGTTCTCGGCGTCGATCTCGTCCTGAAGCTTCGCCATCTCCTCGGCGGTCTCGTCCGAGTAGTTCATGGCCAGTTCGTTGTAGCGGTCGAGCTTGGCCTGCTTGGCCTTCACGCCTTCCATCACGTTGCCGCGCACGTTCAGCGCCGGGTCCAGTTCCGGTTCCTGCGGCAGGTATCCCACGACCGCGCCCTTGGCGGCCCAAGCCTCGCCGGAAAAATCCTTGTCCCAGCCTGCCATCAGGCGCAGCAGGGTGGACTTGCCTGCTCCGTTGACGCCCACCACGCCGATCTTGACGCCCGGCAGGAAGTTCAGGCGGATGTTTTCGAAGACCTTCTTGCCGCCGGGATAAGTCTTGGACACGCCGTCCATGTGGTACACGAACTGATAGGACGCCATCAGAATCTCCTGCAGGTTTTGCTGCTATTTAGGCGAAAGCGGGGGCATGGGAAAGGTCAGCGCGTTTCCTCGACGAAATCAGTGCCCAGATGGTCCGCCAGGAAGGCCATCTGAGGGGCCATCCTTTCCGCCAAAGCTGCCACGGCCTCGGGATGGGGTTGCAGCGGGTTGCGGTTTGCGAAGACCTTCTCGGTGATATGGGAATAAAGATAGGGACCGATCCCCAGATAGGCCTCGACCGCATCCATCACCGATTGCGGATCGCGGGCGATGCGGCCGAAGGGCAGGACCAGCATGTCGGGAAAGCGGGCCTGCCAGCGGGGCAGGTAGCTGGCATAGTCGCCCCGGTCATAAAGGACCGGATTGTCGATCTCGGCCATCCAGTCGGCCAGCGTCTCGGGGCGCCGCTTTTCGCGCTGCAGGTTCATGCGCAATTGCGACACGGCGCGATCGACCGGATGGCGGATCAGGTAGATGATCCTGGCCTTGGGCAGGAAGTTCGCGATGTAATCGACCCCCTCGTCCGGCAGGGTCGAGTATTCGGGCGTGAAGTCCATCGGCATGGCGACGCGTGGCGCGGGGGCGAAGACGCGTTTGTACCACTGGTTGTGAAACATCTTGCCGCGCGTCACGGACTGCAGATAGCTTTCCAGATCTGGCGGAACAGGGATGCCGCGCTTCGCGTGGCGATCGCGGATTTCCTGCGGCTTCTGGCGGTAATGCCAGCCGATCCATTTCTGGTGGCCGGGAATGAACAGGTGGTTGAAATACTGCACCTCCTTGAACGGAGGAATCCAGATCTGCGGATGCTGGCCCAGCATCTGCGCCAGCCAGCTTGTGCCCGCCTTCTGCGCCCCGATGCAGAGCGCGCCGGGCTTTCGCGGTTGACCCGCGGGGTCCATGACCGTGCCCAGACTACTCAAGGCAACTTCACCACGGTGCTTTGCGAGTGGTTCGCATAGGTCGGCCAGTCGGGTTGATACGCCTCGGCCTGATTGCCCCAGACGGTCCAGCCGGGGCGTGGGCCGCGCGCGAACATTTCCAGCCGGGGACCCCAGGAACAGGCTTCGATCAGGGGGTACTGCTCGTCGGGCTTGCGGCTGTGCTCGCGCTTTTGGGTGGCGATGACGTTTTCCTGGGACCGGCCCGCATCCAGCGTGCGGACGTCCTTGCCGCGCACGCCGAACAGCAGGATTTCGGTCACGTTGCGGAAATAGAACCCCACGCCGCGCCGGTCGGGACCGCCATCCTTGCGGGTCTTGTACCAGATCAGGTTGGACTTGTAGGTGAAGCCCCAGCGCTCCATGACCTTCAACCCTTCCGGCAGCAGCGCGTTGGGCACCCACATGTAGAGATGCGACCGGGTGTCCGCGACGGTTGCGACCGGCAGGTCGCAGATCTCGTCCAGCGTCATCGTGGGATAGCGCGACAGGCGCTTGTGTTCCGGGGCCATCTTGCCGGTGCGGTTCTGGAACTGCCAGGGCGGGTCGGCCAGGATGGTGCCGAACCTGACCGCGCCGGCGGTGGCCAGAAGATCGTCAGACGCGCTGCTCAAGCTGGGCCTCCGCCAAAGGGTTCGCGATCCCGAACACCATTAGCGGACAGCCTGCCGCGCCGCCACCTTCAATCCAGGGTAGCCGGCGCGACCGCGTTACAATCGGCCCCAAAGGTCGTATTCGCCCGCCTCGTCCACCGTGACGGTCACGATGTCGCCGGGGGCGAGGCTTTCAAAGCCCTCGTCGATGAACAGGTTGCCGTCGATTTCCGGGGCATCGGCCTTGGTGCGGCAGGTCGCGCCCTGATCGTCCACGCTGTCCACGATCACCTCGATCCGGCTGCCCACCTTGGCTTGCAGCTTGGCCTCGCTGATCGCCTGCGCCTTTTCCATGAAGCGGTCGAAGCGATCCTGCTTGATCTCGGCGGGGACATGGTCGGGCAGGTCGTTGGCCCGCGCGCCCTTGACGTTCTCGTACTGGAAGGCGCCCACGCGATCCAGTTGCGCCTCGTCCAGCCAGTCGAGCAGGGTCTGGAACTCTGCCTCGGTCTCGCCCGGATAGCCCACGATGAAGGTGGATCGCAGGGTGATCTCGGGGCAGATCGCGCGCCAGGCGGCGATCTCGTCCAGGGTCCGGGCGGCGGCGGCGGGGCGGGCCATGCGGCGCAGCACGTCGGGATGGGCGTGCTGGAAGGGGATGTCCAGATAGGGCAGCACCAGGCCGTCCGCCATCAGCGGGATCAAGTCGCGGACATGGGGATAGGGATAGACGTAATGCAGCCGCACCCATGCCCCCAAGGAGCCCAGGTCGCGCGCCAGATCGGTGATATGCGCGCGGTGGCCGCGCTCGGTTTCAAACCTGCGGTCGAGACCATAGGCGCTGGTGTCCTGGCTGATGACCAGCAGTTCCTTGACCCCGGCCTGCACCAGCTTCTCGGCCTCGCGCACCACGGCATGGGCGGGGCGGCTGACCAGCTTGCCGCGCATGTCCGGAATGATGCAGAACTTGCACTTGTGATTGCAGCCTTCCGAAATCTTCAGATAGCTGTAGTGGCGCGGCGTCAGGCTGACACCCGATGCGGGCAGCAGGTCGATGAAGGGGTCGGGCTGCGGCGGCACGGCGGCATGGACGGCATCCAGAACCGCTTCGTATTGATGCGGGCCGGTCACGGCCAGCACCTTCGGGTGCGCGCCGGTGATGTATTCAGGCTCGGCCCCCAGGCAGCCGGTGACAAGCACCTTGCCGTTCTCGCGCAGCGCCTCGCCGATGGCGTCCAGGGATTCGGCCTTGGCGCTGTCCAGGAAGCCGCAGGTGTTCACGATCACCGCGTCCGCGCCCTTGTAGTCGGGGCTGATCGCATAGCCTTCAGCCCGCAGGCGGGTCAGGATGCGTTCGCTGTCCACAAGCGCCTTGGGACAGCCAAGACTGACCATGCCAATGGTTGGCTGGCCTTCCCGCCGTTCATCGGGAATACGGGCGCGCGCCAGGTCGGGGCGCAGATCGGGCGGGTTCATGTGCATCCGCCGCAGATAGGTGATTCGGTGCCGCCAGAAAAGGGGGATGCGACCTGTCGCGTTGTCGCCAGAACGTGATTTCCAGAACCGGGGCCGATCGGCAAGATGACCGCATGAGCAAAATGCGCCTGATCCTTGCCGCCGCCCTGCTGGCCGCCCTGGCCGCCACCAGCCATGCCGACATCGTCGAGCGCGGCCGCTTCATCGACGTGGAAAACCATCGCGGCGGCAACGTCCTGCAGATGGTCCAGTTGCGCGAACGGCTGGCGCAGTCGGGCAAGACGGTGCGCATCCGCGGCTATTGCCGTTCGGCCTGCACCATCCTGACGACGCTGCCCAATGCCTGCCTGGGCGGCGGCGCGCGCATCGGCTTTCACGCCCCGCGCATTCCGAACACCCAGATCATCCCGCCCCTGGTGGACCAGATCATGGGCAACTACTACCGCGGCGGCATCCGCGACCGCTGGTTCGGCGGCTGGAACAGGTCCATGGAGATGCAGGTCATCACCGCCCGGCAATATGTCCGCATGGACCCGCAGGCGCGGATTTGCGGCCCGGACCGGCAAGGCTCACTCGCGCAGCCGCCAGCCCGTCGCGAAGATCCAGCGGATCGCCACGCAGCACGCCGCGATCATCAGGCTGACCGCCACAAGGGACACGCCGACCGGCACGTCGGCAAGGCCGAAGAACGACCAGCGAAAGCCCGACACCAGGTACAGGACCGGGTTCAGCTTGGCCACGCCTTCCCAGAATGGCGGCAGCATGTCCGACGAATAGAACGCGCCGCCCAGAAACACCAAGGGCGTGATGACCATCATCGGCACGATCTGCAACTGCTCGAAGCTCTTCGCCCATAGGCCGATGATGAAACCCAGCAGGCTGAAGCCCGTCGCGGTCAGCACCAGGAAGGCCAGCATCCAGAACGGGTGCAGGATATGGACCCCCACGAAGAAGAAGCTGGTCAGCAGGATCACCAGGGCGATCAGCACAGCCTTCATTGCGGCGGCGCCGACAAAGCCCAGCGTGACCTCGATCCAGCCGACCGGGGACACCAGGTATTCATAGATGGTCCCGCTGAACTTGGGGAAGTAGATGCCGAAGCTTGCGTTGCTGACCGATTGCTGCAGGATCGTCAGCATCATCAGGCCGGGCACGATGAAGGCGCCGTATTCCACGCCCTCGACCGACTGGATGCGCCCGCCGATGGCCGCGCCGAAGACCACGAAATACAGCACCGTGGACACCACCGGCGACAGCAGCGACTGCATGACGGTGCGGAAGAACCGCGTCATCTCGTGGTGAAAGATCGCCCCCACGCCGGGCCAGTTGATGCCGCTCATGCCGTCACCTCCTGACGCGGTTCGGCAACCAGCGTCATGAACACCTCTTCCAGGCTGGACTGCCGGGTGGACACGTCGCGCACCTTGATCCCCTGCCCCGCCAGATCACCCAGCAGGCGCGCGATGCCCGTCCGGTCGGCGCGCGTGTCATATTCATAGGCCAGGGACCGGCCGTCGGGCGACAGGCGCAGGCCGCGATCCCCCAGCACCGCGGGAACCGCCGCCAGAGGCTCGGACAGTTCGACCGTGAGGGTCTTCTTGCCGAATTCGCCCATCAACTCCGACGTGGGTTTCACCAGCAGAAGCTGTCCCTTGTTGATGACGCCGATGCGGTCGGCCATTTCCTCGGCTTCCTCCAGGTAGTGCGTGGTCAGGATGATGGTCACGCCGTCGCGGCGAAGCTGGTCCACCACCTCCCACATCTCGCGGCGCAGGGCCACGTCCACGCCGGCCGTGGGTTCGTCCAGGAACAGCACCTTGGGCCGGTGCGCCAGGGCCTTGGCGATCAGGACGCGACGCTTCATGCCGCCGGACAGCTCGCGGGTCATGGCGTCGCGCTTGTCCCACAGCGCAAGGCTGCGCAGCACCTTTTCGATATAGGCGTCGTCGGGCCCCTCGCCGTAAAGGCCGCGCGTGAAGCGGACGCAGTTGATGACCTTCTCGAACGGCTCCAACGCGATTTCCTGCGGCACAAGGCCGATCAGCTTGCGGGCCGCGCGCCAGTCGGTGCGGATGTCGTGGCCGCCCACGCGGACCGTGCCGCCGGTGGGCACCACCAGCCCGCAGATGATCGAGATCAGCGTGGTCTTGCCCGCCCCGTTCGGGCCGAGCAGGGCGATGATCTCGCCTTCCTCGATGGTCAGGCTGACATCGCTGAGCGCCTTGGTGCCGCTGCCATACTGCTTGGAAAGGCTCTCGATCTGGATGATGCCTGTCATCGGGGTTCCTTTCACTCGTCCTCGGGGTGGTAGGGCCGGGCGTGGCGTGCGTCGGCCAGGGCGTCCACCCACCATTCCAGCCGATGCGCGAAGACCGCCATCGCCGCCTCGGCCGCAGCCGCGTCGTTGGGGTCCGTCATGTGTCCCAACTCGTCGAACTTCCGCCAGGGAGAAGCAAAGCTGACCGTATCGCGCAGCGTCACGGTATGTAATTCCGCCAGGATGATCCGCAAGGCCTCCAGCGCGCGCAAGCCGCCCGAGATGCCGCCATAGCCGATCAGCCCCACCGGCCGCGCCCACCATTCCGCGGTGACGGAATCGATCAGCGTCTTCAACTGGCCCGGCTCGGCGTGGTTGTATTCGGGCGTCACGATGACGAAGCCGTCGAGATTCGCCATCCTTTCGCGCAGGCGCTTGATCGCAGCCGCGTCGCCGGTCTGCACCGGCAGCAGATCGGGATCGGCAGGGTCGATGGTGCGCGTGGCGAATCCATGGCCTTCCAGCTGACGGATGACCCAGAAGGCCACCCGGTCGTTGATCCGGCCTTCCCGGATGGACCCCAGGATCACCCCGATGCACTTGCGTTCCGCCATGGTTGTTCCTTGCAGCTTCCAGTCCGGGATGACCGTTGAACCCCGATCCTGACGGCAGGACAAGGCGAAAGCGTCGAACAGGGCGACAGCCGCCCCGACGCCGACGTTCAAAAAGCCGGATCAGGGCGCAAGGGTTCCCGCCCCGGCCTTATCCCCGCGCCGCCAGCAGGCTTTCGTCCAGGATGTCCAGCGCCTCCTCGAACACCGCGTCGGGGATGGTCAGGGGGGCCAGAAAGCGGACCACGTTGCCGTAGACGCCGCAGGTCAGCAGGATCAGCCCGCGCTTCAAGGCCTCCTCGCGGACGCGGTTGGTGAAATCGGGGTTGGGGCTGTCGCTGCCGGGCAGGTTGAATTCCACCGCGTTCATGAAACCGGGGCCGCGGATGTCGGCGATCTGCGGGATCTGGTCGCGCGCCGCCGCCAGCCGCTGCTTCAGCCGCTGGCCCAGGCGGGTGGCGCGGTCGCAAAGGCCCTCCTCCTCGATCACGTCCAGGACGGCATGGGCCGCAGCCACGCCCAGCGGATTGCCCGCATAGGTGCCGCCCAGGCCCCCCGGGTTGGGGCTGTCCATCACCTCGGCGCGGCCCGTGACGGCGCTGATCGGCAGCCCGCCGCCAAGCCCCTTGGCCATCGTCACCAGATCGGCGGCGACGCCGTGGTGTTCCATCGCGAACAGCTTGCCGGTGCGGGCGAAGCCCGTCTGCACCTCGTCCGCGATCAGCAGCATCCCGTGATGGTCGCACAGCGCGCGCAGTTCCGCCATGAAGCCGGCGGGCACCTCGTAGAAGCCGCCCTCGCCCTGCACCGGCTCCAGGATGATGGCGGCAACGCGGGCGGGTTCCAGGTCGGCCTTGAACAGCTGCTGCAGGGCCTTCAGCGCGTCTTCCTTGCTGACGCCGTGCAGCGGGTTGGGGAACGGCAGGTGCCAGACATCGGGCATCATCGGCCCGAAGCCCGCCTTGTAGGGCTGGACCTTGCCGGTCAGCGCCATGCCCATGAAGGTGCGCCCGTGAAAGCCGCCCGCGAAGCTGACGATGCCGGGACGTCCGGTGTAATGGCGGGCGATCTTGATGGCGTTTTCCACCGCCTCGGCCCCGGTGGTGGCGAAGATGGTCTTCTTGGCGAAATCGCCGGGAACAAGCGCGTTCAGGCGCTCGGCCAGGGCGACGTAGTTTTCATAGGGCACGACCTGGTGGCAGGTGTGGGTGAAGCGGTCCAACTGCGCCTTGACGGCCTCGATCACCTTCGGATGGCGGTGGCCGGTGTTCACGACCGCGATGCCCGCCGCGAAGTCGATATAGCGGTTGCCGTCGCGGTCCCAGATCTCGGCATTCTCGGCCCGTTCGGCATAGATCTGCGTGGTCATGCCGACGCCCCGGGAAATGGCGGCGTTCTTGCGGTCGGTCATGGTCGTCATCGGAATCGCTCTCCCCTGTTGGGTTTGCGGGGATGCTAGCGCAGCGCCTGGCCGCCGAACAGCCTGCCCTTGCGCCGGACGGCAGGCCGCGCGATGCTGCCCGGACAGCAGGAGTTTCCCATGCCCATCGCCCGCGCCCTTGCCGTTCTTGCCGCCACAGCAGCCCTTGCCGCCTGTCAGGACGCGGGCGAACGGTCGGTGTCGATGCTGCGGCCGGGCAGCAGCTTCACCGTGGCCCGCATCGACGGCGCCCCCGCCCCCGCCGCCGTCACCTTCGAGGTCGGCGAGGGCAGCCGCGTCACGGGCCGCGCGCCCTGCAACCGCTACAGCGCGCAGTTGACCGAACGCGACGGCGCCATGACGGTCAGCGGCACCGTGATGACCCGCATGGCCTGCGCGGAAGCGGACCGCAACCTGGCCGAGATGCGCTTCGGCAATGCCCTGGGCAGCGTCACCGCCGCCCGCCGCGTGGCCGACGGCATCGCCCTGATCGACCCCGAGGGCAAGGAACGCATCGGCCTCGTCCCGGCCGGCGGAAGCTGACCCGGTGTTCCCGATCCGCGACCACAACCCGTCGCAGCAAAGGCCTTGGGTCACCTATGCGCTGATCGCGATCAACGGGGCGATGTTCCTGCTGACCCTGCCGATGGTGCAGGGCGGCGAATGGCTGTGGACGCGGCTGGCGCTCTATCCCCTGGCAGTGATCCAGGGCGAGCTGCTGTGGGGCCTGCTGACCCATATGTTCCTGCATGGCGGGATCATGCATTTCGCGGGCAACATGCTGTTCCTCTACATCTTCGGCGACAACCTGGAGGAACAGCTGGGCCGGCTGGGCTTCCTCGCCTTCTACCTGGCCGCCGGTCTGGTCGCGGCGGCCGCCCAGATCGCCGCCGATCCCTTCTCGACCATTCCCATGGTCGGCGCCTCGGGCGCGATCGCGGGGGTGATGGGCGGCTATCTGCTGCTGTTTCCGCGCGCCCGGGTCGATATCATCGCGATCTTCATCATCTTCTTCAAGGTCTTCACGCTGCCCGCTTGGATCGTGCTGGGTGTCTGGCTGGCGATCCAGATCTTCGGCGGCACCACCACGCCCACCGACGGGGGCGGCGTCGCCTACTGGGCCCATGCCGGCGGCTTCGGGGCCGGGGCGGTGCTTGCCCTGCCGCGCTTCCTGCGGCTTGGCGGGCGGACCTTCTGGGCGCGCACCCACGGCCATCCCCCGCATCCCGAAATCGTCTATGCCCCGACCCGCATCCCTCGGGTGGGGCGCTAGGGCTTGATCCCTGCGCTCATGTGCCGCTTGCGGCCGAAGCCGGGGCGGCGGGTGACCTGGAAGCCCGCCTCGGCCAGGGCGCGCCGCACCGCGCCAGCCGCCGTATAGGTCGCGAAGCTGCCGCCCGGCGCGGTGCAGCGCCCCACATGGGCCATGATGGCCTCGCCCCACATCTCGGGGTTCTTCGCGGGCGAGAAGCCGTCGAGAAACCAGGCATCCGTCCGCCCCTGCCAGTCCGGCAGCGTCCGCGCGACATCGCCGATCACCAGCCGCAACTCCACCTGCCCCACCCGGATCACGCCGCCACCCCAGCCTGCGCGAAGCTGCGCCGAAAGATCCGCCAGTTCAGGAAAGGCGGCATGGGCCTGTTCAAGCTGCGGCAGGCTCATCGGCCAGGCTTCGAAACTGGTCATCACGACCGGGACCGCCGCCACCTGCGCCAAGGCCAGGCAGTTCAGCCCCGTGCCGAAGCCCAGTTCCGCCACATGGAACCCCGGCCGCAGCCGCCCGGGCAGGCCATTGCCGTCCAGGAACACGTGCCGCGTCTCGGCCAACCCGCCCGCCAGGCTGAAATAGGGATCGTCGAAGCGGGTGGAGACCGGCACGCCGCCGTCGCGCCAGTCAAGCTGCGGGTGGCGGGCGGGGTCTTGATCGGATAACGCGCTCATGACCTGCAGCTAGGGGAAGGGAACCGGCTTTGACAAGCGTCACGATCATCGGCGGCGGCATCTTCGGCCTGTCCTGCGCATGGGAAATGACCCGGCGCGGCGCCCGCGTCCGGCTGTTCGAGGCCCGGCGGATCGGCGCCGGATCGTCCGGCGGCCATGTCGGCGCCCTGGCCCCGCACGCGCCGGACAACTGGAACCCCAAGAAGGCCTTCCAGCTGGACAGCCTGCTGATGGCCCCGGCCTTCTGGTCCGGGGTCGAGGCCGCGTCCGGCCTTTCCCCTGGCTACGCGCGCACCGGACGGCTGCAGCCCGTCGCCGATGCCTCTGCCGCCGAACGCCTGCGCGACCGCATCGCCGCCGCGGCCGACCGCTGGCCCGAGGATTGCGCCATGCGCCTGACTGACGCCCCGGCTGACGACCTGGTTCCCGACAGCCCCTCGGGCCTGTGGCTGTTCGACGGGCTGACCGCCCGCCTGTCCCCCCGCGCGGCAGGCGCGGCGCTTGCGACAGCCATCCGCAACCAAGGCGGAGAGATCATCGAGGGCCACGACCCCGATACCCTCGGCGGCCCGGTCCTCTGGGCCACCGGCACGCCGGGGCTGGAGGATCTGTCCCGCGACCTGGGCCGCCCCATCGGCAAGGGCGTCAAGGGGCAGTCCGCGCTGATGCGCCACGCCGCCCCCGATGCGCCTCAGGTCTTTGCCGACGGTCTGCATATCGTGCCCCATGCCGACGGAACGGTGGCAATCGGCTCAACCTCGGAAAACGACTACGCCCACCTGAACCCCGACGACCAGATCGACGCCCTGATCGCCAAGGCACGCGCCACCTGCCCGCGGCTGCACGACGCCCCGGTGATCGACCGCTGGGCGGGCGCCCGCCCCCGCGCCCGGACCCGCGCCCCGATCCTGGGTCCCTGGCCCGGCCGCCCTGGCCATTTCGTCGCCAATGGCGGCTTCAAGATCGGCTTCGGCATGGCGCCGAAGATCGCACGGGTCATGGCCGACCTGATCCTGGACGGCCATGACACCATCCCGGACGGTTTCCGCCTGGCCTGATTTCATCTTGGCGAAAATATCCCGGGGTCCGGGGCAGCGCCCCGGCCTTCGCCTGCCGTCAGGCAGGCAACGGCGATACGCCGATCACCAGCGGATGCAGGTGCAGCAACGCGGCCCAGACCAGCACCGCCAGCACCAGCCGCTGCCATGTCACCCGAAACGCCCCCGGCAGGCCCGACCGCGCCACGCCCGACAGCGCAAAGACCCCCATCCCGCCAAAGAAGATCGCGTGGGCCAGATCGCCATTGGCGACCAGATGCGCGCCCGCCCACAAGGCGAAGGCCAGAACAAGCCCCGACATGCCGGCGCCAAGCGCCCCGATCAGGATCGCCACGGGCATCGCGATGTTGACCAGCCAGCGGCTCCAGGCCGGCTGGTCCCAAAGATGCACGTAAGGCGCGCGTCCGGCCGCGACGATCAGCCAGTACAGAAGCCCGATCGACAGCAGGCTGAAGGCGGCCAGGTATCCCCGCCGCCCCAGACGACCGATCAACCAGCCGCGCGGCCCCGGCAGCGCCGGGATCATGTGCGCGCCCAGAAAACAGGCCCAAGCGGCCGCATATTCGATCCATCCGGTCATGGCCCTTCGATACCCGCTTGCGGCGCGGACCGCCAGCGGGTGAAACTGCGGCAAAAAGGACGCCCCATGACCACGCAACTGGACCACGCCTTCCAGGCCATCGACGCCGCCAATGCCCGTGACCCGAACCTCGATGAGGGCAAGCCCGCCAACCTGCTCTACGGCCAGCGCATGACCGAACAGCAGCAGCATCTGTTCCCCCAGGCCTCGGACGCGCTGCGGATCGCCTGCCGGGGCCAGCACATCGAACGCTGGCTTCTGCCGCGCGACGCCTATCCCATGGACCGGGCGGGCTATCTGCAATGGCGCCAGGAACAGGGCCGCCGCCACGCGGACCGCATCGCGGGCATCATGGCCGATGCGGGATACGCCGACGACGACATCGCCCAGGCCCGCAGGATGCTGACCAAGCAGGGTCTCAAGCGCGACCCCGAGGTGCAGGCGCTGGAGGACGTGATCTGCTTCACCTTCATCCGCTGGTATCTGGGCGACTTCATGGCGGCGATCCCGGACGAGAAGATGGACCGCATCATCCAGAAGACCGCCGCCAAGATGTCTCCCGAAGGCCGTGCCCGCGCATTGGAGGAGTTTCCGATGCCCGAGGCCCTGGCGCAATATTTCCGCGACTGATGCGACCATGACAGCCAAAGCAATCATCGTCTCCCACGGCCAGCCGGGCGATCCCGGCCCGCAGCAGCAGGCCATCGAGGATCTGGCCGCCCGCGTCGCCACCTGTGACCCCGGTTGCCCGGTCGCCGGTGCGACGTTGGCGATGCCGGGGGCACTTGCGGCCGTCGCGGATGGCGACAGCCTGATCTATCCGATGTTCATGGCCGAGGGCTGGTTCACGCGCAGCGAACTGCCCCGGCGGCTGGAAAAGGCGGGCGCGGGCGGTGCGCGGGTGCTGCGGCCCTTCGGCACCGATCCGGCCCTGCCGGGCCTGATCGTGGCCCAGGCCCATGCCGCCGCCGCTGCCCAGGGCTGGGCGCCGCAGGACACCACCCTTCTGTTGTCCGCCCATGGTTCGCAGCGGTCGCAGGCGTCCTACACCATCGCCACGGCCTTGGCCGAAAGCATCGCCCCGCAGTTCGCGCGCGTCGTCACGGGCTTCGTGGAACAGGAACCCTTCATCGCCGATGCCGCGCGGGGATTGGACCGCGCCGTCAGCCTGCCCTTCTTCGCGCTGCGGGCCGAGCATGTCCTGGACGACCTGCCGGCGGCGCTGGATCAGGCCGGCTTCCGCGGCCCCCGGCTGGACCCGATCGGCCTTGCGCCCGAGGTGCCAGCCCTGATCGCCGCCAGCATCCGCGCCGCCCTATAGCGGCTTGGCGTAATAGGCATAGCCCGCGACCTCGACGAAGCCCAGGCGGTCATAGGTCGCGCGGGCACCCGTGTTGGCGCGGCTGACGGCCAAGGCGATCCGGGTGGCGCCCCGGTCCGCCGCCCAAGCCGCCGCCTGCCGCATCATCCAGCCCGCCAGCCCCCGGCGGCGGAACTGCGGCAGGACCTCGACGGCATGGACCATCGCCACCTCGCCCAGCAGCGCGGCAAAGCCCGCCCCCGCCGCGCGGTCGTCGATGCGGCCCAGGATGGCGGTCCTGGGCCCGGCCACGCGGTCCATCACCGCCTGCCGCGCCGGATTGATGTTGCCCGCCGTCCAGATGTCGCGCTGGATCGCCAAGGGCGGCCAGATTGCGAAGGTCGTCAAGGGCGGGATCGGCTGGCCGGTCAGCGCGGACAGCGGAGCCTCCATGATCGCGGTCGGCGTCTCGCGCCGGTATCCGGCGGCACGCAGCGCATCGATCAGGCGGGTGTCGTCGTCCAAGGCCCGGAACATCGGCTGCTGGTGCCAGCCCCGGTGGATCGCCTCGGCGGCCCCGATGTCGTCAGGCCGCCATGTCCCGACCGCACGGGCCGAACTGACCCGGCCCCCGGCACCCAGGCCCCGCCCGACCCGCAGGCCCCCGGCATCGGCGTATTCCGCAGCAGGCCAGGTGTCCTCGAACGCGCGGGCCAGGGCGGCGTCCATCACAGCGCCAGGCGCTGCTTCAGCACCGCCATCGCCTCGGCCACGCGCGCCGCGTCAAGGCCGCGCACCACCAGGTTGGTGCCCCAGCCGGTGTCGTCGTGGAAGGGATAGGACCCCAGCGACAGGTCGGGATATTCGCCCGCCACGGCCTTCAGCCCCTCGGCCACGTCGCTTTCGCCTCGCCGGACCTCGACGCTTTGCGACTGGACGGGGCGGCCGGCCGACAGGCGCGGGATCAGCCAGTCCACCATGCCGCGAAACACCTCGGGGACGCCCGCCATCACATGGGTGTTGCCGATGGAGAAGCCCGGCGCGGCCGACACCGCATTGTCGATAAGCCGGGCGCCGACCGGGATGCGCGCCATGCGCAGGCGGTTTTCCGTCAACTCGTAGCCCATGCGGTCGCAGCGGGCCTGCAGCAAGGCGCGCGCGTCGGGATTGATCTCGACGGTGGTGCCATGCGCATCGGCCACCGCATCGGCGGTGATGTCGTCATGGGTGGGTCCGATCCCGCCCGAGGTGAACAGCAGGTCGTAGGCCCCGCCCAGGCTGCGGTCCAAGGCGCGGATGGCCGCGACGATCCCGTCGTGGTCGTCGGACACGACGCGGATTTCGCGCAGGTCGAAGCCGGTCGCGGACAGCACCTGCGCCAGGTGATGGGCATTGCCTTCGCGCGTGCGGCCGGACAGGATCTCGTCCCCGATCACCAGGATCGCCGCCGTCGGATTGTCGGATTGCATCGCCTGCCCCTGAAACTTGCCTCGCTCCGGTTCTATGCCCTCGCGCGGGGCTGGAACAAGTGGCCATGCGGGTCTATCTATGCGAGCGAACGAAAGGATCACCGATGGACCAGAGCCACATCACCAAGGAAGGCATTCGCATCCATGTGCGCGAGGATTTCGCGGGCATGCGCAAGGCGGGGGCCGTGGCGTCGCAGATCCTGGACGAGGTGGGGCCGCTGGTCCGCCCCGGCGTCACGACCGGCGCCCTGGACGATTTCATCACCCGCCGCGTCGAGGAACTGGGCGTGACCTCGGCCACCATCGGCTATCGCGGCTATGAACACGCAAGCTGCATCAGCGTGAACCATGTCGTCTGCCACGGCATTCCCGGCGACAAGATCCTGGCGGACGGCGACATCCTGAACATCGACGTGACGGTGATCGTGGACGGCTGGTACGGCGATTCCAGCCGGATGTACGTGGCGGGCAAGGCCTCGATCAAGGCGCGCCGCCTGATCCAGGTGACGCATGACGCGCTGATGAAGGGGATCGAGGCGGTTCGCCCGGGCGCGACCTTCGGCGACATCGGCGCGGCGATCCAGACCTATGCGGAAGGCCACGGCATGTCGGTCGTGCGCGACTTCTGCGGACATGGGCTGGGCCGGGTGTTCCACGCGCCGCCCAACGTCCTGCATTTCGGCCGCCCCGGAAAGGGCCCGGTGCTGGAGGAAGGCATGTTCTTCACCATCGAGCCGATGATCAACCTGGGCCGCCCCGAAACCAAGGTCCTGGCCGACGACTGGACCGCGGTGACGCGCGACAAGTCGCTGTCGGCGCAGTTCGAGCATTCCATCGGCGTGACGGCGAACGGCTGCGAGATCTTCACGGGGTCCGACAGGTTCTTCCCCGACCTGGGCTGACCCGCCATCTGCGTCCCGCGATGGCACCGCCGGCAGGCGTTGCCTGGGGATGCCGCCCGCACCGCGACGGTGCAGGCAGACGGGCGGCAAGAAGTCAGGCCCGGTCCGCCGGCGGCCTGACCCGCATCACCGCGCAATAAAGCGCTGGCACGAAGACCAGCGTGATCAGCGTGCCCGCGATGATGCCGCCCATCATCGCGAAGGCCATCGGACCCCAGAACACCTGCCGCGCGATCGGGATGAGCGCCAGCGACGCCGCCGCCGCCGTCAGCAGGATCGGGCGGGCGCGGCTGTCGGAGGCCTCGAACACGGCCTGCCATTGGCTGCGGCCCTTGTGCAGCAGTTCCTGGATCTCGTGCACCAGGATGACCGAGTTTCGGATCAGGATGCCGATCAGCGCCAGGATCCCCAGGATCGCGACAAAGCCCATCGGCACGCCGAAGGGGACCAGCACGGCCACCACCCCGATCAGGCCCAGGGGGGCCGCGGCAAAGACGATCAACGTCAAGCGGAAGCTTTGCATCTGAACCATGACCAGCAGCGCCATGACCAGCAGCATGACCGGCACAACGGCGGCGATGGGTTCCTGGCTGTCGGCCGAGGTCTCGACCGTGCCGCCCACGGTGATGGTCACGTCCGAGGGAAGGCCCGCCTGGAACTCGGCCACGGCGGGAGCCAGCGCATTGACCAGCGTGGCGGGCTGGTCCTTGGTCGCGATATCCGCCTTGACGGTCACGGTGGGCAGGCCGTCCCGCTGCGCGATCAAGGGTTGCTCGGTCCCGTAGTCCAGCGAGACGATCGAGGACAGCGGCGTGCCCTGCCCGCTGGCCAATCTCAGTTGCAGGTTGCGGATCGAATCGAGCGAGGTGCGGTCGTCCGCCTCTCCGCGTCCGACCACGTCGATCAGGAAGATGTCGTCGCGCAGCTGGGTGATGGTCTGGCCGGAAAACAGCGCCGACAGGATGTCGGCCACGTCCTGCGTGGTCACGCCCAGCCTGCGGGCCTGGTCCTGGTCGATTTCCAACCGCACCACCCGCGCGGGCTCGTTCCAGTCCATCGAGATGTCGCGCAGCCTCGGCTCGCCCGCCAGGACGGCCGCCAAGTTGCGCGCGGCGTCGCGGGCGGCGTCGGCATCGGGGGCGCTGACGCGATACTGGACGGGCTTGCCGACCGGCGGGCCGATCTCCAGGTTCTTGACGTAGATGTCCACGCCCGCGAATTCGCGGGCGGCGGTGTCCATCAGCAAGGCCTTCAGCCGGTCGCGCGCGGCCAGATCGGGCGTCTGGATGACGATCTGGCCCATGTAGGGGCCCGGCGTCGGCACATCCATCGCCAGAACGAAGCGCGGGGCACCGCTGCCGACATAGGACGTCCAGAACAGCACGTCCTCATTGTCCGCAAGGATCGATTCCAGACGGTCCATGTCGGCGCGGGTCCTGGCGATGGCGGTGTTCTGGCGTTCGACGATGTCCACCAGAACCTCGGTCCGGTCCGATGTCGGGAAGAACTGCTGCTCGACAAAGCGCATTCCCCAGACGGACACGGCGAACAAGGCCAGGGTGATCGCGATGACGATCCATTTCCAGCGCATCGACCACAGCAGCAGCCCGTGGAACCGCCGCCGCAACCAGCCGGGCCTTGGCTGGTGATGGGCCGCATAGGTGCGCAGGAATGTCACCCCCAGAAGGGGGGCGAACAGCACCGCGACGATCCACGAGATGACCAGCGAAACGGCGATCACCACGAACAGCGAAAAGGTGAACTCGCCCGCTGCGGAACTGTTCAGCCCGATGGGGATGAAGCCCGCCACCGTGACCAGCGTGCCGGTCAGCATCGGGAAAGCGATCGAGGTCCAGGCATAGCTGGCGGCGTTTTCCAGCGACTCGCCGATTTCCAGGCGCGAGATCATCGTCTCGATGGCGATCATCGCGTCATCGACCAGAAGCCCCAGGGCGATGATCAGCGCCCCCAGCGAGATGCGCTGCAAGGTGATGCCATACAGATCCAGGATCACGAAGGTGATCGCCAAGACCAGCGGGATGGTCAGCGTGACGACGAAACCCGCCCGCAGGCCCAGGCTGATGAAGCTGACGACAAGGACGATCAGCACAGCCTCGGCCAGGGCCTGGACGAAATGGCCCACGGCATGATCGACCACATGCGGCTGGTCCGCGACCTTGGCCATCTCGATCCCGACCGGCAGGTCGGCGGCCACGCGCGCCATCAGCGCGTCCAGATCCTTGCCGAACTCCAGGATGTTGCCGCCTTCGCGCATACCGATCTGCAGGCCGATGGCGGGCCGGCCGTTGTAGCGGAACAGCGACTGCGGCGGGTCCGCATAGGCGCGCGTGACGGTGGCCACGTCGCCGAGGTTGAAGAACCGCTCGCCCACGCGCAGGTTGACGGCGGCGATCGCGTCGGCGTCGTCGAACTGCCCGCCGACGCGGACCAGCACCTGTTCCGGCCCGGCCTGGATGACGCCCGAGGGCAGGATGGCGTTCTGCTGGGCCAGGGTGGCGACGACCTGCTGCTGGTTCAGCCCCAGCGCCGCCAGCCGCGCGGCCGAGAACTCGAGGTAGATCTGTTCCTCCTGCTCGCCCAGAAGGTCGGTCCTGCCGGCCGCGTCAAGCGCCGCGACCTGCTTGCGGATACGCTCCACCCGGTCGCGCAACTCGCGCGGGCTGAAGCCGTCGGCGGTGAAGGCATAGATGTTGCCGAACACGTCGCCGAAATCGTCGTTGAACTGAAAGCCCGCGAATTCCTGCGGAAACTCCGGCCGGATGTCCGACATCATCTCGCGCACGCGCTTCCAGACCTCGGGGACCTGGGGGCCGCGGACCGTGGGCAGAAGCTCGAGATAGACCACCGCCTGGCCGGGCGCCGTGACCGAGCGGGTGAAGTAAAGCTCGTCCAGTTCCTCGAGCTTCTTCTCGATCCGGGTTGTGACCTGGGTCAGAGTCTCGTCCACGGTGGCGCCGGGCAGCGAGGCGCTGATGACCATGATCTTGATGGTGAAGTTCGGGTCTTCCTCGCGCCCGAGGTTGTTGTAGCCGATCGTTCCCGCCACCAGCGAGATGATCAGCAGGAACCACACGAAGCTGCGGTGTTTCAGCGCCCAGTCGGACAGGTTGAAGCGGTTCATGGCTGGACCCTTGGCCCCACGGATTGGCCGTCCGTCAGGGAATTGACGCCGCGCACGACCACCTCGTCGCCGGGCCGAAGCCCTTCGCCGATCAGCACGCGGCCGTGGAGTTCGGCGGCGGGGGTGATCCGCACGGCCTCGACATGCGCCCCGTCGCCCTGGCGCAGGACGCGCCAGACATGGGGGGCGCCGTCGCGCCGGAAGATCGCCGCGCTGGACAGCATCAGCGCCGGCTCTCCGGCCGTGCCGAGCCGGGCGCGGATCAGCGCGCCCAGGCGGAAGGGCGAATCAGGCGGCAGGGTCAGGTACAGCCGCCGCGTCCGGGTGGCGGCATCGGCGATCGGGTCGATGCGGTCCAGGACGGCCCGGACCTCTCGGGTGGGGTCGGTGCGCTGCCAGACGGTGAAGACCGCCTGGTCGGGCAGGCCCGCCAGGGCGGCTTCCGGCAGGTCGATCACCGCCTCGCGCCGGTCCTCGGCCGAGAGCTGCAGGACCGGCGTTCCCGCGCTCAGGACGCTGCCCGGCGCCTCGTAGACCGCGCTGACCACGCCGGAAAAGGGCGCCGTCATCCGGGCGAAACCCTGGGTGTCCTTTGCCTGCAGCAGCGCGGACTGCGCCTGCTCGGCCCCGGCCTCGGCGGCGGCGGCGGCGCGCTGTGCCTGTTCCAGTTGCGCGGCCGTCGCCACGTTGCGTTCGGCCAGGGCCTGCGTCCGCTCCAGCGTCAGGCGCGCGGTGTCGCGCTGCACCTCGGCCGCGGCCAGGGCCGCCTCGGCGGCGCGGGTGGTCGCCGCCAGATCCTCGGCCGCAAGGTTCGCCAGGACGTCGCCCTGCGCCACCCGGTCGCCCAGATCGACATTGCGCGACACCATCCGCCCCAGCGTCTGGAAGGCCATCGTCACCTGGGTGCGGGATGCCACCACGCCGGGAACCCATCGCGCGTCCTCTCCCCTGTCCTCGACGATCTCGGACACGACGGGGCGGACATGGACCACATCCTCGGCATGGGAGCTGAAATCGAGCCATGCCGGCAGATCAAGGGCATGGGACGGCGCGGCCATGCCCAGCGCGGCCAGAAGGGCGATGATCCGCGTCATGGAAGCACCTCGGCCCGCTGGACCTGGCGGCCCGGGTAAAGCAGTTGCGAGCCGGCGCCCACGACGATGTCGCCCGCCTCGATCCCGTCGGACAGATAAACCACGTCATTGGTGAACTGGCCGATGGTCACGGGCACCAGGCTGACGCGGTTGTCGGGGTCCACCCGCCAGACCGCGGGGTGGTCCCCGTCCCGCATCAGGGCCGTCCAGGGCACGGCGATCCCCGCGTCGGTGGCGATGTCCACATGCCCCCGCACGGCCGCGCCCAGCAGGGCGGTGTCGCCCCTGATGTCGTCGATCCTAACCCGCATCGTTACCGTTCCCGTGGCCGGATCAACCAGGGGAGAGATTTCCGTGACGGTTCCGTGCATCTCGGGGCGGTCGATGTCGATGGTGTCCAGGCGCACCGGGCCGCCCATGGCGCTGTCCAGCCGGGGGTGGTCGGGAGCGTCGAACACGGCCTCCAGCCCGTCCAGCGTGGCAATGGTCAGCACCACCTGCGCCGCGCCGACGATCTGTCCCGGCGCCATGTCGCGCGCGGTGACGACGGCTTCTTCCGGCGCCCGCAGGATGGTGTCCTGGACCGCGCGCCGGGCCTGTTCCAGCGTGCTTTCGGCGCGTTCGACCGTGCCCTGCGCCTCGGACAGGACACGAAGCGCATCGTCTCGGGCGGCGCGGGTGCCGACGCCGCGGGCCAGCAGCGCCTCGGCCCGGTCGCTGGCCTGACGGGCCTGGGACAGGCCGGCGCGGGCCGCGGCCAATC
>NZ_JAFNAW010000024.1 GCF_017356265.1 Paracoccus fontiphilus
GCGCCGATCCGGGCCCCCGTCCCGCGCCGCTTTACCTGCGTCCGGCCGACGCGGCCCCCGCGCGCGAGGCGCCGCCCCTGATCCTGCCGTGACCCCCGACCGGCTTGCCGCGCTGCACGCCCGCTGCTTCACCCGCCCCCGGCCGTGGAGCGCGGCCGAGTTCGCCGCCCTGCTGGACAGCCCCCATGCCTTCCTGCTGACCCGCGCCCGAGGCTTCCTGCTGGGCCGCACTGTTGCGGACGAGGCGGAACTGCTGACCCTTGCCGTCGCGCCCGAGACTCGGCGCCGCGGCACGGCCCGCGACCTGGTGGGCGAATTTGCCGCCACGTCACGGAGGCGCGGCGCATCCCTGGCCTTTCTGGAGGTCGCGGCGGACAATGCGCCTGCCCAGGCGCTGTATCGCGCGACGGGCTGGCGCGAGTCGGGGCGCAGGCGGCGCTATTACGGCCCCGACCTGGACGCCATCGTCATGACGCTGCCACTGGAAGCGGGTCAAGAAGGCGGTTGACCGCCTACAACCGTTGCGCCCTAATCGCCCCATCACGCGGGCGGCTTGAATCGCCCGGCACAACAGGATGAGGTTTCCTTATGTCCCTGACGAAAACGCTTCTGGCGGGCGTGGCGCTGACGGCTCTGACGGGCACCGCTGCCTTGGCGGAACCGGCGCTGATCTTCGACCTTGGCGGCAAGTTCGACAAGTCCTTCAACGAGGCGGCCTACATGGGCGCGAAACGCTGGGCGGACGAGACCGGGGGCACCTACAAGGAACTGGAAATGCAGTCCGAGGCGCAGCGCGAACAGGCGCTCCGCCGATTGGCCGAAACGGGCGCCAACCCCATCGTGATGACCGGCTTCGCCTTCGGGGACGTGCTGAACCAGGTGGCCCCGGACTATCCGGACACCAAGTTCGCCATCATCGACATGGTCGTGGAACAGCCCAACGTCCAGTCCGTCGTCTTCACCGAGGAACAGGGCAGCTACCTGGCCGGGATCATGGCGGCCATGGCGTCCAAGTCGGGCACCGTGGGCTTCATCGGCGGCATGGACATTCCGCTGATCCACAAGTTCGAATGCGGCTTCGCCCAGGGCTTCAAGGCCGCCAAGCCCGACGGCAAGGTTCTCATCAACTATACCGGCACCACCCCGGCCGCGTGGAACGACCCGGTGAAGGGGGGCGAGCTTGCCAAGGCCCAGATCAGCCAGGGCGCCGACGTGATCTATGCGGCGGCGGGCGGCACCGGCATCGGCATCCTGCAGGCGGCGGCGGACGAAGGCATCCTGTCGGTTGGCGTGGACAGCAACCAGAACCACCTGCATCCGGGCAAGGTGCTGACCTCGATGGTCAAGCGCGTGGACAATGCGGTCTATGACGCCTTCAAGAACGGTGTGGAGCCGGGCGTCAAGGTTCTGGACCTCAAGGCCGAGGGCGTGGATGTCGCCATCGACGACAACAACAAGGCGCTGGTCACCCCCGAGATGCAGGCCGCCGTGGACGAGGCGCGCGCCAAGATCGCCGGGGGCGAGATCGCGGTCCACGACTACATGACCGACAACGCCTGCCCGGTCCAGTAGATGGCCGCGATGATGCAAGGCGGGGGGCGGCTGGAAACGGCCGCCCCTGCGGCGATTGAACTGCGCGGCATCTCCAAGGCCTTCGGGTCCGTGCAGGCCAACCGCGACATCTACCTGCGGGTGGAACGCGGCACGATCCACGGCATCATCGGCGAAAACGGCGCGGGCAAGTCCACGCTGATGTCGATCCTGTATGGCTTCTACAAGCCCGACGCGGGCGAGATCCTGGTGGGCGGGCGGCCCCTGACCATCGCCGACAGCCAGACCGCGATCCGCGCAGGCATCGGCATGGTCTTCCAGCATTTCAAGCTGGTGCAGAACTTCACCGTGCTTGAAAACATCATCCTGGGGGCCGAGGAGGGGCGGCTGCTGCGCCCGTCGCTGTCCAAGGCGCGCGGCGTGTTGCGGCAGTTGGCAAAGGATTACGAACTGAACGTCGATCCCGACGAGGTGGTGGAAAACCTGTCGGTCGGCCACCAGCAGCGGGTGGAAATCCTCAAGGCGCTGTATCGCCAGGCCGACATCCTGATCCTGGACGAGCCGACCGGCGTGCTGACCCCGGCCGAGGCCGACCACCTGTTCCGCATCCTCGAAGGCCTGCGGGCCGAGGGCAAGACGATCATCCTGATCACCCACAAGCTGCGCGAGATCATGGAGATCACCGACACGGTGTCGGTCATGCGCCGGGGCGAGATGGTGGCATCCGTCAAGACCGCCGAGACCAGCCCCGAGCAACTGGCCGAGCTGATGGTGGGCCGCAAGGTGCTGCTGAACGTGCAGAAGGTCCCGGCGACGCCCGGCAAGCCCGTGCTTGAGGTTCGCGGCCTGCGCATGGTCGATGCGGCGGGCGTCGAACGGCTGCGCGGCATCGACCTGGACATCCGCGCGGGCGAGATCCTTGGCGTCGCGGGGGTCAGCGGCAACGGCCAGACGCAACTGCTGGAGATCCTGGGCGGATACCCTGAAAAGGGCAGCACCGTGACGGGGAAGGCCCGCGTGAACGGCACCCCCCTGCCGCTGAGCGGCGCGGGCTGCAACGCCGCCGAGCGCCGCCGCCAGGGGCTGGGCCATATCCCCGAGGACCGGCAGGTCGAGGGCCTGATCATGGACTTCGCCGCCTGGGAGAACGTGGCCTTCGGCTATCACGACGCGCCGGAATACGGGCGCGGCCCGCTGATGGACCGCGATGCGATCCGCCGCGACGCCGAGGGCAAGATCGCCCGCTTCGACGTGCGCCCGCCAAGCTGCGATCTGGCCGCGCGCAACTTTTCCGGCGGCAACCAGCAGAAGATCGTCGTCGCCCGGGAAATCGAGCGCAATCCCGACCTGCTGCTGATCGGCCAGCCGACGCGCGGCGTGGACATCGGCGCCATCGAGTTCATCCACAAGCGCATCGTGGAACTGCGCGACGCGGGCAAGGCGATCCTGCTGGTGTCCGTGGAACTGGACGAGATCATGTCGCTGTCCGACCGCATCGCCGTGATGTTCGACGGCCGCATCATGGGTGAACGCCTGCCCGGCGCCACCACTACGGGCGAACTGGGCCTGCTGATGGCAGGCGTCGATCCCGCCACCGCGCCGACCCGGGACGGGACCTTGCCCGCCCATACCCCTTAGAAGACCCCAAGACCCCTTCGAGTACCGGAATGACCCTGAAAGCGACCTGCCTTTTCTCCGTTCTTCTTCTGGCTGCCGGGTGCAGCGCCATGCCTGCCCCGCGGATGCCAAAGATGAACATCTGGCCCGACGGAGAGGCGCCCGACCGTCTGGTCATGGCGGCCGAGGCCCGTGCCCAGACCCGCGCCCGCAACGCCGACGGCAGTTGGGCCGTGGCCGATCCCGTCCGGGACTCCGACTACGAGGATGACTTCGCCGCGAACTGCGTCACCGACGCGCGCGGCACCGCCTGCGCCGACCACGCCCCGGTGGAAATGCCCGCCGAAGCCGCGACTGCGCCCCAGGTCACGGGCCGCGTGGCCATCGCCTTCGCGACGCTTGCCGACGGCAGCCGCTGCACCGGAGAGGCGCGCCAGGGCCAGACCCGAGCCGAGGAGAACCTGCTTGTCGTGCGCGGCTATCCCGGCGCCGGCGGCGCGGTTCCCCGCGCCCGCAGCCTCGCGCGCATGGCGGGCAACGGGGACGCGATCGCCTGGGACGGGATCGCCGATGCACGAAACTTCCTGGCGCTGTGTCATGGCATGAAAGGCTGACGCATGAACAAGATGCCGAAATGGGCCGATGTGATCCTGACACCCGTGATCTCGCTGGTGCTGGCGATGGCGATTTCGGCGTTTGTGATCCTGGCCATCGGCGAAAGCCCGACCGTGGCGCTGACCACGATGATCGACGGCGCGCTGGGCTCCAGCTACGGCTGGGGCTTCACGCTGTATTACGCGACGAACTTCATCTTCACCGGACTGGCGGTGATGGTCGCCTATCACGCCAGCTTGTTCAACATCGGCGGCGAGGGGCAGGCCGCGATGGGGGGCCTGGGCGTGGCCCTGGTGCTGCTGTCCCTGCCCCTGCCGCACTGGGCGCTGGCCCTGCCCGCCGCCATGATCGGCGCGGCGCTGTTCGGCGCGGCATGGGCGCTGATCCCCGCCTGGCTTCAGGCGAAACGCGGCAGCCATATCGTGATCACCACGATCATGTTCAACTTCATCGCCGCCGCCGCGCTGAACTACATCCTGGTAAACCTGCTGCGCCCGGTGGGCAGCATGGACCCCGCATCGGGCCGCTTCCCCGAGGCCACGCACCTGCCCAAGCTGTCGGACATGGCGCTGGCCCTGGGGTTTGAATGGGGCAAGAACACGCCCGTCAACATCAGCTTCTTCGTGGCGGTGATCGCCTGCGTGCTGGTCTGGCTGCTGATCTGGCGGTCGCGCCTGGGCTTCGAAATCCGCGCCTTCGGCAAATCCGAGCCCGCAGCCCTGTATGCCGGCATCAACCCGGTCCGCATCACCGTGATCGCCATGCTGATCTCGGGCGGGCTTGCGGGCCTGATGGCCATCAACAACGTGATGGGAGAGGCCGAGCGCCTGGTCCTGAACGCCGTCGAAGGCGCGGGCTTCATCGGCATCGCGGTCGCGCTGATGGGCCGCAACCATCCGCTGGGCGTGTTCCTGGCCGCGCTGCTGTTCGGCTTCCTGTATCAGGGCGGCGGTGAACTGGCGCTGTGGACCAGCATCCCGCGCGAGCTGATCATCGTGATCCAGGCGCTGGTGATCCTGTTCACCGGCGCCCTGGACAACATGGTGCGGATGCCGCTGGAACGGATGTTCCTGGCGATGCGGAAAAGAGGCGCATGATGGATCTGAACACCGTCCTGCAAATCCTCGACAGCGCGGTGCGGCTGATGACGCCCCTGCTGCTGGCCTGTCTGGCCGGGCTTTATTCCGAACGCGCGGGCGTCTTCGACATCGGGCTGGAAGGCAAGATGCTGATGGCCGCCTTCAGCGCCGCCACCGTGGCCGCCCTGACCGGCAATGTCTGGCTGGGCGCGATGGCGGGCCTGCTGGGGGCGCTGCTGCTGGCGGCGGTCCACGGCATCGCCTCGATTACCTTCCGGGGCAACCAGTTGATCTCGGGGGTGGCGATCAACTTCCTAGCCTCGGGGCTGACGGTGCTGCTGGGGCAGAAGATCTTCGGCCTGGGCGGGCGCACCCCCAGCCTGACGCCCGGGGCCGAGCTTGAAACGCAGGTCACGCCCTTCCGTGCCTGGCTGTCGGGGACCACGGGCCCGGATACGGCGGCCGCGCTGACCGCCACCCCGCGCTTCGGCGAGATCACCCTGCCGCTGGCCGAAACCCTGCGCGGCGTCCCCGTGATCGGCCCCCTTTATGCCGAGGTGATCTCGGGCCACACGATCCTGGTCTATGTGGCCTTCCTGATGGTGCCGCTGACCTGGTGGGTGCTGTATCGCACGCGCTTCGGGCTGCGGCTGCGGGCGGTGGGGGAAAACCCGGCCTCGGTCGATACAGCGGGCGTGTCGGTCACGCGGCTGCGCTTTGCCGCCGTGGCGATCGCCGGGCTGCTCTGCGGGTTGGCGGGCGCCTATCTGGCGACCGGGCTGTCGGCGGGCTTTGTCAAGGAAATGACCGCCGGGCGCGGCTTCATCGCCCTGGCCGCGCTGATCTTTGCCAAGTGGCGGCCATGGGGGGCGCTTGGCGCGACCTTCCTGTTCGGCCTGCTGGAGGCCGTCGCCAACCGCTATCCGAACCTGGACCTGGGCGTGATCACCGTGCCGTCCATGTTCATGAACGCCCTGCCCTATATCCTGACGGTCATCATCCTTGCGGGCTTCGTGGGCCGCGCCATCCCGCCTCGCGCCGGAGGAGAACCCTATGTCAAGGAGCGTTGAGCTTGCCCGCCTGATCCGCGACCGCGCCGGCGAGGCCGCGCCGGAATACGGGTTGATTCTGGGGTCCGGCCTCGGGCACCTGTCGGGCACGGTCGACGGCGTGGCGATCCCCTATGACGACCTGCCGGGCTTTCCCCATGCGGGCGTGTCGGGCCATGTCCCGCAACTGGTAATCGGCCAGCTTGAAGGTCGCCGCGTCGCTGTGTTCGGCGGACGGTCGCATTATTACGAATCCGGCCGCGCCGACGCCATGCGCCTGCCGCTGGAGGTGCTGGCGGCGCTTGGCTGCAAGAAACTGATCCTGACCAATGCCGCCGGATCGCTGCGCCCCGACATCCCGCCGGGCGGGCTGATGCTGCTGGAGGACCATATCGCCTTCGCCGGCACCAACCCCCTGATCGGAGAGGCGACCGACGCCCGCTTCGTGCCGATGACGGATGCCCATGACGCGGCCATGCGCGCCGCCCTGAAGGCTGCCGCGCTGACGGAAGGCATCGACCTGCCGCAAGGCGTTTACTGCTGGTTCTCCGGCCCCAGCTTCGAAACCCCTGCCGAAATCCGCGCCGCCAGGATCCTCGGCGCCGATGCCGTGGGCATGTCCACGGTGCCCGAGATCATCTTGGCCCGCTTCCTGGGCCTGCGCTGCGCCGCGATCTCGGTCATCACCAACATGGGCGCGGGCCTGTCGGACGAATCCATCAGCCACGACCACACCAAGGCCATGGCCCCCCTGGGCGCCGCCAAGCTGGAACGCATCCTACGCCGCTTCCTGCGGGACGCCTGAGAGGGGCGCACGCCCTAGTGCGCCATCAGCTTGTCCAGGGCACCCGGCTTGTCGTGCAGGGCAAGCCGGTCCACGATCGTCTCGGACGCTTGGTTCATGCCGACGATCCCGACCTCGGCCCCCGCGCGGCGGAACTTCAGCACCGCCATGTCCAGCGCCAGCACGGACGAGATGTCCCAGATATGCGCGCCGAACACGTCGATCACTACGTGCCGGGGCACGTCGCGGAAGTCGAAGGCCGCCGTGAAATCCTCGACCGAGCCATAGAACAACTGCCCTTCCACGCGGTAGGTCAGGGTGCTTCCGTCGGCCGACCGTTCCGACGTGACGCGGAACAGTTGCGCGATCTTGGCGGCGAAGAAGATGCCCGACAGCAGCACCCCCGCCAGCACCCCGATGGCGAGATTGTGGGTCCAGACGACCGCCACCACCGTCGCCAGCATCACGACGGACGAGGAACGCGGATGCGTGCGCAGCGACCGGATCGAGACCCAGGAAAAGGTGCTGACCGACACCATGATCATGATCGCCACCAGCGCGGGCATCGGGATCAGCCCTACCCACGGCCCCAGGAAGACGCAGAAGACCAGCAGCATCACGCCCGCGAAGAAGCAGGACAGCCGCCCGCGCCCGCCGGATTTGACGTTGATCATGCTCTGCCCGATCATCGCGCAGCCCGCCATGCCGCCGATAAAGCCGGTGGCCGCATTGGCCAGCCCCTGCCCGATGCATTCCTGGTTGCGGCTGGTTCGCGTATCGGTCAGCTCATCCACAAGGTTCTGGGTCATCAGGCTTTCCAGAAGCCCCACCACGGCCACGGCCATGGCATAGGGAAAGATGATCCCCAGCGTCTCGAACGACAGCGGCACCTGCGGGATCAGGAAGACCGGCAGCGTGTCGGGCAGCGCGCCCATGTCGGCCACGGTCCGCACGTCCCAGCCTAAGGCCAGCGTCAGCGCGGTCAGCACGACGATGGTGACCAGCGGCGACGGGATCGCGCGGGTGATGCGCGGGAACAGGTAGAGGATCGCAAGCCCCGCCCCGGTCAGCACATAGGTCAGGGGCGTGACGCGGGCCGGGTCCAGCTCCGGCAGTTGCGCCAGGAAGATCAGGATCGCCAGGGCATTCACGAAGCCCGTCATCACCGATTTCGAGACATAGCGCATCACGAAGCCCAGCCGCAAAAGCCCCATGCCGATCTGCAGCAGGCCCGCAAGGACCGTGGCGGCCAGCAGGTATTGCAGCCCGTGGTCGCGCACCAGCGTCACCATCAGCACCGCCGTCGCGGCGGTCGCGGCCGAGATCATGCCCGGCCGCCCGCCCGCGATGGCGGTGATCACGGCGATGGAAAAGCTGGCGTAAAGTCCGACCTTGGGGTCCACGCCCGCGATGATGGAAAAGGCGATGGCCTCGGGGATCAGCGCAAGCGCCACCACAAGGCCCGACAGCAGGTCGCGGCGGACATTGCCCAGCCATTGCTGCTTGTAGAGAGTCCAGGAAAGCATGTCTTCGGTCCTGACCGGCGCTGGGTCGCGCCGGAATCCGCAAGGGGTTTTTGTTCAGGTTGTCCGGCGGATCGGCGGCCGGAAGAGCCACCCGGGGATCGCACCCGGGTCCATGTTCGCTGCCCGCGTGATAAGCGGCCCGGACGCGGACCGCAACCCGCTAGGGCACCAGCCGGGCCAAGGCCGCCTCGACCTGCCCCGCCGCCCTGTCCAGGTCGCGCAGGTCGTCCAGGGCGACGACACCCTTCTCTCCCGCCGCGTAGCGCAGCCGGTGCTTGAGATAGCGCGGGTCGTAATGGTCGCGCAGAAGCCCCTCGGCCAGACCGCGCCAGTCGCGTGCGGCGACGGCGGTGTTCCACGCCTCGACCCGCTCGGCCGGGTGCAGGCGCGACAGGGCCGCCACGATCGCCTCGACCCGTGCGGGGTCGTCCACCATGTCGTCATAGGTGGCGGCGGTATAGGCGGCGCGGGCCGCGACCGGCACGTCCAGCCGCAGCCGGGGCGCGGCGCAGATCGCCTGCCACATGGCCTTGGGCACGGTCAGGTCGCCGATGCGGCTGCTCTCGGCCTCGACCAGGACGGGGCGCGCGGGATCCAGCGACTCCAGCGCCAGGGCCAGCCGCCCTTCGAACATCTTCTGGCTGGGCTGGCCCTCGGCATGGCCGCCGAACAGGCTGCCGCGATGATTGGCGAGGCCTTCCAGGTCGATCACCTGCCAGCCGCGCGCGGCCAGGCGCCCCAGGATCGCGGTCTTGGCGCTGCCGGTATTGCCGTCCAGGACCATGACGGGCGAGGCGACGGCCCGGTTCTGTACCCGGTCCACCACAAGCGCCCGCCAGGCCTTGTAGCCGCCTTCGACCCGGTCCACCCGCCATCCGATCTGGGACAGGATGGTCGTAAAGCTGCCCGACCGCTGCCCCCCCCGCCAGCAATAGACCAGCCCGCGCCAGCTTCCGTCGCGATCCGCCAGCGGGCCGGCGATGTGGCGCGCGGCATTGGCCGCGACCAAGGCCCCGCCCAGCTTGCGCGCGTCGAAGGGGGAAACCTGCTTGTAGATCGTGCCGACCCGCGTGCGTTCCTCGTCGCTCAGGACCGGCAGGTTGATCGCCCCGGGCAGGTGATCCTCGGCGTATTCCGAGGGCGAGCGCACGTCGATGATGTCGTCGAACCCCGCAAGCGCGGGGTCCGCCACGCGCGAAAGCGTCAGCGCCAAGTCAGTAGACGTAGACCGGCGTCCCGATGGGCACCTGGTCATACAGCGCCATCACCGCCTCGTTGCGCATCCGCAGGCAGCCGTTGGACACGGCGCGGCCGATGGACCCCGGCTCGGTCGTGCCATGGATGCGGATCGCGGTGTCCTGGCCCTGCGCGTTATAAAGATACAGCGCCCGTGCGCCCAGCGGGTTCTGCGGGCCGCCGGGCATCCCGTCGGCCCATTTGCCGTATTGCTGCGGCTTGCGCTTGATCATCTCGGGCGTGGGGGTCCAGGACGGCCATTCGACCTTGCGGCCCACGGTGGCGCGGCCCTTCCAGACCAGTTCGGCCGTGCCCACGGCGACGCCGTAGCGGACAGCCCGGCCCGGCGCCACGACGTGGTACAGGAAGAAGTCCTTGCTGACCACGACGATGCTGCCGACCTCGAAGTCGTTGCGGATCGCGACCTCGGTCGGGGCATAGGGATCGCGTGCGGCCTGCTGCGGGGCAGCCTCTTGCGAGAAGGCCAGCGACGGGGCGAAATAGGCGGCGGCCATCAGCGGCACGGCCAGCGACATCAGCTCACGGCGGTTCATGGTGATCCTGTCAATCTCGTGTTCTTCTGCTCTGTCCTGCCCATAACAAGGGACAGGCTGCCCATGCAACTCACGAGGGCGTTTCGCGTTCACTTTGACCTTGACCAAGGGGTGCGGGGGGCACATCTGCTAGGCATGGCCCCGACCCCGCGCCTCTGCTGCACCGGACGGCGCCGCCCCCTGCGGCGGCCTGCGCATCTGTGCCGGGGCCGGGGGGACCGGGCCTGCCGCTGCCACCAGGACGCGCGCCCGGTCGTTGCCCGTCCCCGCCTTGCGCCCCGCCTTGATCCTCGGGCCCTGATCGCCGCGTTCCTTCCACGGCAGGCGCCCCTGCGCCCGCAGGCGCCGCCCCGTTTCCTGAAGCCGTCCTGCACCCCATGCACGATCTCGGGAAACCATCATGACCGTTCAATCCGCTGACTTGCCCGTCCCGGGCCATCCGTCCGACCTGACCACCACCCGCCTGACCATCGAGGGGATGAGCTGCGCCGCCTGTTCGGGCCGCGTGACGCGCGCCCTGTCCACGCGCCCCGGCGTGGCCGATGCGCAGGTGAACCTGCTGGCGGGCACCGCCAGCATCCGGCACGCCCCCCATCTTTCGCCCGACGACCTGGCCGGGATCGTCACCCGGCTTGGCTATCCCGCCGTGGTCGAGCAGGACGCCGTCCCCGTCGCCAGGGAAGACGAGGCGGCCACCCTGAAACGCGCCTTCCTGCTGGCCCTTGTCCTGACCCTGCCGGTCTTCGTGGCGGAAATGGGCGGGCATCTGGTCCCTGCCTTCCACCACTGGCTGCACGCGCAGGTCGGGGCGGCCGCCTTGCTGTGGGCGCAGATGATCCTCACCGCCCTTGTCCTGGCCGGTCCGGGACGACGGTTCTTCGCCACCGGCATCCCTGCCCTGCTGCGCGGCGGACCCGAGATGAACAGCCTTGTCGCGCTGGGATCGGGGGCGGCGTTCCTGTATTCGGCGGCCGTGGTGCTGACACCTGGCCTGATCCCGCCCGCCTCGCGCCATGTCTATTTCGAGGCTGCGGCGGTCATCGTCACCCTGATCCTGATGGGCCGCTGGCTGGAAGCCCGCGCCAAGGGCCGGGCGGGCGCCGCGATCCGCGCCCTGATCGAGCTTGCCCCCGACCATGCCACCGCCCTGCGCGACGGCAAGCCCGTGCCGGTGGCCGTCGCAGACCTGAAGCGGGGTGACCTGGTGCTGCTGGCACCGGGCGAACGCGTGGCCGTCGATGGGGTCGTGACCGAGGGCCAGGGCCATGTCGACGAATCCATGCTGACCGGAGAGCCGGTGCCCGCCCCCAAGTCCCCCGGCGATCCCGTCACGGGCGGCACGGTGAACGGCCCCGCCGCGCTTGCCTACCGCGTCACGGCCACGGGGGCTGCGACCACGCTGTCCCGCATCGTCCGCATGGTCGAAGGCGCGCAGAACGCCCGCCTGCCGGTGCAGGCCCTGGTGGACCGCATCACCCGCATCTTCGTGCCCGTCGTGATCGGGCTGGCGGCGCTGACCTTCCTGATCTGGCTGGTCCTTGGCCCCGACCTCGCCCATGCGGTCGTGGCAGCCGTGGCGGTGCTGATCATCGCCTGCCCCTGCGCCATGGGGCTGGCGGTTCCCGTGTCCATCATGGTGGGCACCGGGCGGGGCGCACAGCTGGGCGTGCTGTTCCGCCGGGGCGAGGCCCTGCAGCGCCTGTCGAATGCCCGCCTGATCGCCTTCGACAAGACCGGGACGCTAACACGCGGCCGACCCGAACTGGTCCAGATCCATGCTGACGGCATCGCCGAGGAGGATGCCCTGCGCCTTGCCGCGGCCGCCGAGGCGCGGTCGGAGCATCCACTTGGCGCCGCCATCGTCGCCGGGGCCGTGGCGCGCGGGCTTGACCTGCCGCCCGCGCAGGACGTGAAGGCCGCCGCCGGGCGCGGGCTTTCGGGTCTGGTCGAAGGTCGGCGCCTGCTGATCGGCAACCTGGCCGCCCTGTCCGAGGCCGGGATCGCCGCCTCGCCCCCCCTGCGGGCCGCAGCCGAGGCGGATGCCGGCCAAGGCGCGACCCCGGTGCACCTGGCCGTCGATGGCCGCCATGTCGCAAGCTTCGCCTTGGCCGACAGGGTCCGGGACGAGGCGCCCGAGACGGTCGCCACCCTGCACCGCATGGGGCTGGAAACGGCGCTGCTGTCGGGCGACATCCCTGCCACGGCCGACGCGGTGGGCAGGCGGCTGGGGATCGACGCCGTGCAGGCCGGCCTGCTGCCCGGCGACAAGCTGGCCGCGATCCGCGACATGGGCGGAGGTTCGGTCTTCGTGGGCGACGGCATCAACGACGCCCCGGCGCTGGCTGCGGCGGAAACCGGCATCGCCATCGGCACGGGCACGGGCATCGCCATCGAATCGGCCGATCTGGTGCTGATGGGCGGCGATCTGGGCGGGGTGCCGCGCGCGATCCGGCTGTCGCGCGCCGTGATGCGCAACATCCGGCAGAACCTGTTCTGGGCCTTCGCCTACAACACGGCGCTGATCCCCGTCGCGATGGGCGTTCTGGTGCCCTTCGGCGGGCCGCAGCTGTCGCCCATGCTGGGGGCGGGGGCCATGGCGCTGTCGTCGGTCTTCGTGGTTAGCAATGCGCTGCGCCTGCGGACCGTGCGGTGATCGCCCGCCGCGCCCTTCTGGCGGCGGCGGGGGCGTTGGCCCTGGCCGGGGCGGGCAAGTCCCGCCCGCGCGTCCTGGCCTTCGGCGACAGCCTGTTCGCGGGCTATGGCCTGCGGCGTGGCGAAGGGATGGTGCCGCAGTTGCAAGCCTGGCTCGACCAGGACGGGACGCCCGCGACGGTCATCCCGGCGGCCCTGTCGGGTGACACCACCTATGGCGGGCGGGTCCGCATCGGCCCCTCGCTGCGCCGACACCGGCCCGATGCCGTCATCGTCGCGCTTGGCGGCAACGACATGCTGCTGGGCTGGTCCGCCGCGCGGGCCGAGGCGATCCTGGCGCGAGCAGGCATGGGGGGTCGGCCGCTGCTGCTGGTGGGCCTGAACCCCGTTCCCGGAAAGACCGCCTGGCGGCAGGCCTGGCGCGCCCTCTGGCCACGCCTGGCCGACCGCCACGGTGCCGTCCTGCTGCCCAGCCTTTACGCGCCGATCGCCGCCCTGCCGAAGGCCCGGCATCGCGACTATCTTCTGCCGGACGGCGTGCATCTGAACGCCGCAGGCATCCGGCTGATGGTTGCGGCGCTGGGCCCGAAAGTCAGGCAGATGCTGGGCTAGTGGGACTGGTGATCCGCATGGCCGCCGGCGCCATCGGCGCGGTCGTTGTCCAGCACCGCATCGACCTGCCGGGTGCCGCAGTCGCCGAAATCCAGCACCAGCGCGACCGTGTCGCCATCTGACAGGGGCTTTGCCAGCCCCATCAGCATGACATGATCCCCGCCGCGCGCCAGCGCATGGTCGCCGCCCGCCGGTACCGCGATACCGCCCTCGATCTTGTGCATCTTCATGACGCCGTCCACCTCGGAATGGGTGTGCAGTTCAACCAGTTCGGCGGCGTCAGAGGACGCGCCGGTCAGGCGGCATTCGGCGTCGCGGTCGTTCTGGACAACCATGAAGGCGGCGGCGGTCTTCGAATTGGCGCTGCGCACATAGGCGTCGCGGATCGTCAGCCCGTCCTGCGCGAAGGCGGCGGCAGGCGTTACGACCGCCAGAGCGGCCAAGGTCATGCGGATCATGGTCATCGCGTCCCTTTACATCAAAGATCTGCCCGGAAAGGGCATCACGAAAATCGACGCGACCTTTCCTGAAGAACCACCGAAAGGCAACACACATGCAAAAGCCCCGCCGCAGGAACGACGGGGCATATTGCCGCAGAGCGGGATTCCGATCAGGCCTGGGGAGCGTCCGCCTTGGCGATCTCGCGCTTGATCTTCAGCGCGCGGTCCGACAGCTCGCTGTCCTTGGCCTTGGCCAGGAAGGCGTCCAGACCGCCACGGTGATCCACCGAACGCAGCGCCGCGGCCGAGATGCGCAGCGAGTAGCTGCGGCCCAGCGAGTCGGACAGCAGCGTGACCTCGTTCAGGTTCGGCAGGAACCGGCGACGGGTCTTGTTGTTGGCGTGGCTGACATTGTTACCGGTCATCGGGCCTTTGCCGGTCAGTTCGCAGACGCGCGACATGGTGTTGATCCTTCGTCTTTGCTATGCGGGCGGCCCCGGCGAAAGGTTCCGGCCCAATGTGAAAGGGCGCCGCGAGGCAGCGCCCGGAAATCCGTTTGCGCGTCCCTAATGGAACCGGGCTACCGCGTCAACCCGAATCAAGCATAACCGCGCTCGATCCCGATCAGCTTTTCCTTGCGCCACAGCCCCCCGGCATAGCCGGTCAGGGTGCCGTCGGCGCCGATCACGCGGTGGCACGGCACGACAAGGGCGATGCGGTTGGTGGCATTGGCCCGCGCCACGGCCCGGACCGCCGCGGGCCTGCCGATCGCCGCCGCAAGCTGCAGATAGCTGCGCGTCTGCCCGGCGGGGATCGTCTGCAAGGCGCGCCAGACCTGCTGCTGGAAAGGGGTGCCGTGCAGAACCACCGGCACGTCCAGAAGCGGGGCTTTGCCTGCGAAATACGCGCCAAGCCGGGCCTCGGTCAGGTCGTGGACCCCCGTGCGGCCGAGGCCCACGCGCCCGCCGACATGGGCGGACAGGCGGCGCAGCCCTTCGGGCAGGGCCTTGCGGTCGATGAATTCCAGCAGATGCAGCGCCTGGTCGTCGGCGATGGCGATCATGCCGCCCAAGGGCGTGTCGATCCAGTCGGCCAGCAGGTCGGACCCTTGCCGCAGCCGGTGAGGCGGATGGCCGAACAGCCGCGCAAAGGCCGTCCGGAACCCCGAGGCCGAGTCAAAGCCCGCATCCAGTTGCGCGTCGATCATGGCCGATCCTTTCGCCAGGCTGGCCATGCCGCCGCGCAGCCGCGCCGCGCGGGCCATGTCCAGGAAGCTTTGTCCGAAGTGGCGCTTGAACGCGCGCCGCACGGTCGAGGGGTCGTGACCCAGCGCCAGCAGGTCGGCCTCGGACCAGCGGCGGTCGGGTTGGGCTTCAAGCCGGGCCATCAGGTCGCGAACCAGCGGATCGCCTTCGGCCATAGGGCCAAGCGGATGGCAGCGCCGGCAGGGGCGGAAACCGGCGGCCTGCGCTGCCACGGCCGAGGCGAACCAGCGGCAGTTCCGCGCCAGGGGCTTTCGCGCCGGGCAGGTCAGGCGGCAGAAGATGCCCGTGGTCGTGACACCGACCAGGGCGCGGCCTTCCCAGGCCGGGTCGCGCGCCACAAGGGCCGCGTAAAGCGTTTCGTCGGGGGGCAGGTCCAGCATGTCGTTCACCTTCTCCATGCCCTAGACCCTAGCCGATTCGCCGCCACCGGGGGCCGCAAAATCGGGCATCTAATTTCCGTGCCGGGACAGCCATGACAGCATGTCCCGCGCCGCCTCGGCCGGGGCGGTCGCGCCATGGGCCACGGCATCGCCCAGCCGGGCCAGCCGGTCGCGGGCATCAGGAGTATCCAGCCGCGCAAGCAACCCCGCCCGCACGTCGGCTAGAAACCAGTGCCGCGCCTGTTCGGCCCGGTTGGCCGCGAAATGGCCGTTGTCGCGGCGCCATTCCGTCAGCGCCTGCATCTCCTCCCATGCCGTTGCCAGGCCGTCGCCCGTGGCGGCGGATACCGGCAGCGCCTTGGGAAACCCCTGCGGGTCTTGCGGGCGCTTGCGCAGCAGCCGCAGGGCGCCCGCGTAATCCGCCACGGTGCGGCGGGCGGTGCCCAACAGCTCGCCATCGGCCTTGTTGACCAGGATCAGGTCGGCCATCTCCATGATGCCGCGCTTGACGCCCTGCAACTCGTCCCCGCCCGCCGGCGCCAGCAGCAGCACGAACAGGTCGCACATCTCGGCCACAAGGGTTTCGGACTGGCCGACGCCCACCGTCTCGATCAGCACGATGTCGAAGCCCGCCGCTTCGCACAGCCGGATCGCCTCGCGCGTGCGGCGCGCGACGCCGCCAAGCTGGGCATTGGACGGCGTGGGCCGGATAAAGGCCATGGGGTTCCTGGACAGCGTCTCCATCCGCGTCTTGTCGCCCAGAATCGACCCGCCCGAGCGCGCGGACGAGGGATCGACTGCCAGAACGGCGACGCGTAGGCCCCTTTCGGTCAGCATCGTCCCGAACGCCTCGATAAAGGTGGACTTGCCGACGCCGGGGGTGCCCGACAGGCCGATCCGAAGCGCCTGCCGGTCGGGCAGATCCGCCAGCAACGCCACGGCGCGGGCGCGATGATCGGGCCGCGTCGATTCGATCAGCGTGATCGCCCGCGACAGGGCGCGGCGGTCCTTGGCGACCAACGGTTCCAGAAGCTCGTCCATGGGCAAAGGGATAGGGGGCGGGACGGCGATTGCCAAGCCGTCGCGCGGGGCCGATAAGGGGGCCATGACCCGCCTTCTTGCCGCCCTTGCCCTGGTGCTGACCGCCCTGCCCCTCGCCGCCGAACCCTTGCGGCTGCTGATGGTGGAAAAGAAGGACTGCATTTATTGCGCCGCCTGGGACCGCGCCATCGGGCCGGGCTATGCGGCCTCGGATGCGGGACAGGCCGCGCCCCTGACGCGGGTGGACATCCACGGCCCCTACCCTGACGGCCTGGCCCTGGCGCGGCGGCCCTTTGTCACGCCCACCTTCATCCTGCTGGACGGGGGTTTCGAGGTCGGTCGCCTGGAAGGCCACATGACGGCCGCGCAGTTCTATCCCGCGCTGAACGCCCTGCTGGACCAAGCACGATGAGCGGGCTTCCGCACGGGCCGCGCATGGGCTAGGCAGCGGCCAGCATTCTCAGCGACGGTGACGATCATGCATGACATCCGTGCCATACGGGACAACCCCGCAGCCTTTGACGCGGCGCTTTCGCGGCGCGGCCTTGCGCCCTTGTCGGATCGCGTCCTGTCGCTGGACGCCGACCGCCGCGCCCGCATCGTCGCCGCTGAAACGGCCCAGGCCGACCAGAACCGCGCCAGCAAGGAGGTCGGCGCCGCCAAGGCGCGCGGCGACGACGCCGAGTTCGAGCGGCTGCGAACCCTGGTGGCCGAGAAGAAGGCCGACGTGGCGCGGATGCAGGCCGAGGCATCGCTGCTGGACGGCCGGTTGCGCGACATGCTGATGGAGATCCCGAACCTGCCGCTGGACCACGTGCCCGACGGCCGCGACGAGAACGACAATGTCGAGCTGCGCCGCTGGGGCAACCCGCGCACCTTCGACTTCACCCCTGTGGAGCATTTCGAGATCGCGGCCGTCAAGCCCGGCATGGACTTCGAGACCGCGGCCAAGCTGTCGGGCAGCCGCTTCGTGGTGCTGAAGGGTGGCGTCGCCCGCATCCACCGCGCTCTGGCGCAGTTCATGCTGGACCTGCATGTGACCCGCCACGAGTTGCAGGAAACCTGGACCCCCGTGCTGGTGCTGGAAGACATGATGGTCGGCACCGGGCAACTGCCGAAGTTCGGCGAGGACAGCTATCTGACCCGCGAAGGCTACTGGCTGATCCCCACGTCCGAGGTGACGCTGACCAACACCGTCCACGGCGATCTGGTCGATCACGCCTCGCTGCCCCGCCGCATGGTGGCGCATTCCCAGTGCTTCCGGTCCGAGGCCGGCAGCGCGGGCCGGGACACGACGGGGATGCTGCGCCAGCACCAGTTCGAGAAGGTCGAGATGGTCTCGATCACCGACGCCGACACGGGCGTGGCCGAACACGACCGCATGACCCGCTGCGCCGAGGCCGTGCTGGAGGCGCTGGAGCTTCCCTATCGCACCATCGTGCTCTGCACCGGCGACATGGGCTTCGGGGCGCGCATCACCCATGACCTCGAGGTCTGGCTTCCCGGCCAGGACAAGTACCGCGAGATCAGCAGCGTCAGCTATTGCGGCGACTTCCAGGCGCGGCGGATGAACGCCCGCTATCGGTCGGACAAGACCGGCAAGCCGGAATTCGTCCATACGCTGAACGGATCGGGCCTGGCCGTGGGACGCACGCTGATCGCGGTGCTGGAAAACGGCCAGCAAGCCGACGGGTCGGTGATCCTGCCCGCCGCGCTGCATCCTTATCTGGGCGGCGCGACGCGCCTGACGGCGGACGGCAGGCTGTCCTGACCACGACTGCGTGAAAAGGCGATTGCGGACGGCAGGCCCGAAACTGGGCCCTGCCGCCGGACGTTGGCACGCATGGCGCGCATGGCAGAGATCCTCTACCTGGGTTCGGTGACGGTCTTCGTCGCCAGCGGAGCCGTGCTTGCAACGATGGGCCACCCCGCTGCCCAGATCGCAGCCCCGATCCTGGCCGGATCGGCGCCCGGCGGTTCGCTGGGGCTTTCGACGGTCCTGCCGGTCGCCACTTTGCCGCAGCTTTACGTGCAGCCGCAGAATCTGCTGATGTGGGCGCTGCTGGTTGCCCTGTGGTCGCTGCTGCTGGCGGATGCCATCGTCCAGTACCTGTCCCCCACCGACCATGGCCGCAACCCTGCCTGGCTGCCGCTGAGCCTTGCGCTGCTGGGCGGCGCGGTCTGGCCGTGGCTTGTAGGCATCCACAAGCCCCTGGCGACCTTGGGCGCGTTGCTGATGCTGACGGCGGCGCTGTCTGGCGCCATCCGGGCGCGCGGCCAGTTCCGCCCCGCCACCGCCTTCATGGCGGGATGGAGCCTGGCGCTGGGCACCGCGACGCTGGCCACGCTAATCGGCGCGCCCCTAGCGCTGACGACCCCCCAGACCGCGATCCTGGCGATCCTGCCGGGTGCGGTGATCGGCATGATCACGCAGGAACGGCTGGACGGGGCGCTGGGCTTTTCGCTGGCGATGATCTGGGCCTTCTGCGCCGTGGCCATCTCTACCATGGGCAGCAATCCCGAGGTCGCGCTGGCGGCGATCATCGGCATATCGGGCATGGGCGTCGTGCTGGTGCGCGCCGCCACCTGAAGGGCGACGCGCCGCGCCGCGACCCTCAGCCTTCCTTGGGCTTCTGCCGGTTCTTGTGCTTGGACAGCGCGCCCGACTGGCTGATCTTGTTTGCCTTGGCCTTGTAGGGGTTGTCGGCCCCCTGGTCGCGGAAGAACAGCCGGATGGGCGTGCCCGGCATGTCGAAGTCGGCCCGCAGCCCGTTCACCAGATAACGCTGATAGCTTTCGGGCAGCTTGTCGGTGTGGGTTGCCTTGACGACAAAGGCGGGCGGCCGGGTCTTCACCTGCGTCATGTAGCGCAGCCGGATCCGTCGGCCACCCGGCGCGGGGGGCGGATGGCTTTCAGTCATCGCGCTCAACCACTGGTTCAGCCGCGCGGTGGAAATTCGGCGGTTCCAGACCTCGTGCGCCTTCAGGATCGCGGCGTGCAGGCGGTCCAGCCCCTTGCCGGTGCGGGCCGAGACCGTAACCAGGGGCGCGCCCTTCAACTGCGGCAGCAGCTTTTCGAAGTTCGCCCGCAGTTCGTTCAGCTTGTGGGGCTTGTCGTCCTCCAGATCCCACTTGTTCGCGGCCACGACGACCGCCCGGCCCTCGGTTTCCGCGAAGTCGGCGATGCGCAGGTCCTGCTGCTCGAAGGGGATGGCGACGTCCAGAAGGACCACCACCACCTCGGCAAAGCGGACGGCGCGCAGGCCATCGGCGACCGACAGCTTTTCCACCTTGTCCGTGACCTTGGCCCGCTTGCGCATTCCCGCCGTGTCGAAGATGCGCATGGGCGTGCCCATGAATTCCGTGCTGACGCTGATCGAATCGCGGGTGATCCCGGCCTCGGGGCCGGTCAGCAGGCGGTCCTCGCCGATGATCTTGTTGATCAGGGTGGACTTGCCCGCATTCGGCCGCCCGATCACCGCCAGTTGCAGCGGACGCGCGGCAGAGGGGCGCCAGTCCTCGGCCCCCTCGCCGGTTTCGGCGTCTTCCTCGGTCAGGTCGATGTCGGTTTCGGCGGCGATGGGCGTGGGGCGTTCGGCCTCGATCTGCTCGGACAGGGGCAGAAGGGCGCGATACAGGTCGTCCATCCCCTCGCCATGTTCCGCCGAAATCCGCAGCGGCTCGCCCAGGCCCAAGGCGTAAGCCTCCATCGCGCCGGATTCGCCCGCCCGTCCCTCGGCCTTGTTGGCGGCGACGATCACGTGCTTCGCGCGGCGGCGCAGGATGTCGGCGAAGTATTCGTCGGCGGCCGTGACGCCCGCGCGGGCGTCGATCACGAACAGGCAGATGTCGGCCTCGTCCACGGCGCGTTCGGTCAGGCGCCGCATCCGGCCTTGCAGGCTGTCGTCCTCGGCGATTTCCAGCCCGGCGCTGTCGATCACGACAAAGCGCAGGTCGCCCAGCCGGGCCGCACCTTCGCGCAGGTCGCGGGTGACGCCCGGTTGGTCATCGACCAAGGCCAGCTTCTTGCCGACAAGGCGGTTGAACAGGGTGGATTTGCCGACATTGGGCCGGCCGACAATGGCGAGTGTGAATGTCATCGGAATGCGTGCAACTGGCCATCGCGCGAGACGACATAGATCGTCTGGCCGGCGACGGCGGGGGCGGCGGCGGCACCGCCGGGGATCTGCGCCTGACCGACCAGGCCGCCGGAATTGGGATCGAACACCCGCATCACGCCGTCCGAGGACACGACGAACAGCCGCCCCCCGGCCAGGACGGGGCCGAAATGGGCAAGGATGCGGTCCTGCCTCTTGATCTTCTGGGTTGTGTAGTAGGGCAGCCCGACGCGCCAGATCGCGCCGCCGGTCGCAGCGTCCAGCCGGATCAGTTCGGCCTGGTCATTCACCGCAAAGACCGACCCGCCCGCCACGACGACCGGGCTGTTGGCCCCGTCGCGCGCCGACCATGCCTCGATCCCGCTGGCAAGATCCACGGCGTTGATGCGACCCGAGGACGTGCCCCCGTAGACCGTATTGCCCGCGATGACCGGATCGCCGGTCACGTCGCGGATGTTGGAAACGGCCCGGCCGATCCGCTGCCCGCCGATCTGCGCGGTCCACAGCGTCGCGCCGGTTTCCCGGTCGGCGGCCAGCAACTGCCCGGATGCGAAGGGAAAGACCACCGTGTTGCCCTGGATGGCCGGAACCGACACCCCCATCACCCCCGCGGTCGAGGGCGTGCCCGAGGTCTGCCACAGCACCTTGCCGTCGGCGGCGCGCACCGCCCAGCCGATGTCGTTGCGGCCCAGGACATAGACCACGCCGTTCTGAACCGCCGGGCCGCCGCCGATGGGCGCATCGACGCGCTGGCGCCACAACACCCGCCCCGAGGCCGCGTCAAGCGCCACAAGCTCGCCGAAGCCGCTGGTGACATAGACGCGCCCGGCCTCGTAGGCGATGCCGCCGCCCGACACGCTGTCGCGCGTTTCCAGGGCCGGGGCGATGTCGCTGGTCCAGGCGGTGGCCCCGCCCGTGGTGGTGGCGGTGACGCGGGTCCGGCTGTCCAGCGTGAAGACCAGCTCGCCGCCCACGACGGGATCGGCGCTGATGCGGTGGCGCTTGTCGCTGCCCTGCCCGATCGCGGCGGTCCAGATGCGGCCGGTCCCGGCGCCCACGGCCAGATGCCCCGGCTGATGCGCGGCATTGCCCGCGCGATGCGTCCATTCGCCGTTCGTCACGGGCGCCGCCAGCGACAGCACGGTCGAGGAAACCGGCGCCGGACCCTCGATGGCGGGACCGTCGGGCGAGGTCACGGCCAGCGGGTCCAGCCGCTGGCCGGGCAGGATCGTCTCTCTCTCGCCGCAGGCCCCCAGGCCCAGCGTGGCCGCCAGGGCCAGGGTCATTCGCAGCGTGGCGGTCATTCCTCGCCTCTCCCTCGTATCGTTCATTGGCCCGCGCGTCAGCCCGCAGGCACGGTGTCGGACGGCTCCGGCTCGACGCCCAGGGCGATCATCATCTCGGACAGGCGCAGGCGCAAGGCTTCGCTGAGCCCGTCCTTCTGCTGGATCTGGCGGATCAGGGTGATCGCGTCCTCGGTCCGGCCGGCGCCGATCAGGGCAATGGCCTTCTGTTCCAGCGCGAGCAGCTCGAAAGGCGCGCCAGTGCGCGACAGACGCGAGAGGATCTCGTCGCGCTGCGCCGGGTCCATGCCTTCGCCCTGCAGCATGACCAGCTTCAACTCGGCCAGGTCGTGCAGCACGGTGCCAGCCGCCTGATCGCTCGCGACATTGCGCAGCGCCTCGGCCGCGGCGTCGTTTCCGCCCTTGTCGGACCAGGCCGAGGCCGCCAGCATCGCAGCCAGCACGCGGCGCCCGTCCGCGCCCTGCGGATCGACCTGCGTGATCGCCGCCGGATCGCCGGAAGCCTCGGCCGCCAGGATCGCGTCGCCCCAGGCGCGCGCCTGCGCCTGATCCCGCGACTGGCTGTATTCGCGCCAGATCACGCCCGCGACGATGCCAAGGATCACAAGGCCTGCCACCCAGCCCCAGCGGCGGAACAGCCTGAACAGCCGTTCGCGGCGCAGGTCGTCGAAGACCTCGTCGATGAAATTGTCGTTCTGGTTGGCCATGGCCGCCTTCCGCAGTGTCTTGCGTCCCGTCTTATACCCGCATGGCGCGGAAAGCCAATGCCGCCCCGATCACAAGAAAAAAGCCCGGCGGGACGCACCGGCCGGGCCTGTCGTCGATGTCGCGGCGATCACATGCGCGAGGCGACGTTTTCCCAGTTCACCAGGTTGTTGAGGAAGTTTTCCAGGTATTTCGGACGCGCGTTGCGGAAGTCGATGTAGTAGCTGTGTTCCCACACGTCGCAGCCCAGCAGCGCCGTCTGGCCGTGGCAAAGCGGGTTCACGCCGTTTTCGGTCTTCGTGACTTCCAACTTGCCGTCAGCGTTCTTGACCAGCCAAACCCAGCCCGAGCCGAACTGGCCCACGCCGCCTTCGGTGAACTTCTTCTTGAAATCATCGACCGAGCCGAAGGATTCGGTGATCGCCTTTTCCAGTTCGGACGGCATCGCGCCGGGCTTCGGCGCCATCATTTCCCAGAACTGCGCGTGGTTCCAGTGCTGGCTGGCGTTGTTGAAGATGCCGTTCTGCGCGACCGCGCCCTTCTGGTAGGTGCCCTTGACGATGTCCTCCAGCGACTTGCCGTCCCATTCGGTGCCTGCGACCAGTTCGTTCAGCTTGTCGACATAGGCCTTGTGGTGCTTGTCGTGGTGGTATTCCAGCGTCTCCCTGGACATGCCGCCTTCGGCCAGTGCGTCATGCGCATAGGGAAGATCGGGAAGCGTGAAAGCCATTTTCTGTCCTTTCGTAAAGGGATTAACCTTGAGCCGGGCGCACAGTCCCGCATTCGCGGGATCAACGCAAGGGGTTCTGGCCGGGTTCCTGTCGGGCCAAGGCCGGGGGCTTCGCGCCCCCGGACCCCCGCGGGATATTTGCGCCAAGATGAACGTCAGCGCGGCGCTAGCCGGCTGCCGGGAATGGCGGCGTTTTCCAGGATCAGGCGCAGGTAATCCGCCGTGGATCGGAAGCCGATCAGCCGGAAGCCGCCGGGGACGCGCCACACCGCCGCCGCAGTCTGGGCAGCGCGCGAGCGGCGCAGGCCGTCGAACGGCAGGTCGTCCAGATCGACCGGCATCAGCTTGGCGATCACGTCGGCGGCATGGGGGCCGGTGACGTCAAAGACCGCGCGGGCGTCCGACACGTCCACGACAAGCGCGTGTTCGCCGGACAGGGCGTCGGTCAGCGTCGTCAGGGTGTCAGCCAGTTCCGCAACCGGCAGGACCAGCAGCAATTCGTCGGGCGACATCCAGCCCAGGCTGCGGCTGCCGTTGGTCACGATCCGGGTCACCCCGGGGATGGCAAGCCCGGCGGCTTCGGCAATGGCATCGCCCGTGCGCGACAGGTCGGCGCGGATCGCGATCATGCCCAAGCCTTCGATGCGGGCGATGGTTGCAAGCGCCTCAGCCATTCAGACGGGTTCCTTCCTTGTCGTAGAAGACCGGATCGACGATCCGCGCCTTCATCGCCTCTCCCCCCGGAATGGGGAAGTCCAGCACCTGCCCCATCCGCGCCGGGCCGTGCCGCACCAAACCCATCGCGATGGGGCGGTTCAGCGTGGGCGAGTGATAGGAGGAGGTGACGCGGCCCTGGGTCTTGCGCTGGCCGTTGGCGTTAACGCCGGGTTCCACCGCATAGGCTCCGTCGGGCAGCACCCGGCCATCCAGGCTTTCCAGCCCCACCAGCTGCCAGCGGCTGCCGTCCTTCATGAAGCTGCGGGCCTGCGCGCGCTTGCCGATGTAGTCGGGCTTCTTCTTCGAGATGGCCCAATGCAGCCCCAGATCCTGCGGGATCACTGTGCCGTCGGTTTCATCCCCGATCATGATGAAGCCCTTTTCGGCGCGCATGACGTGCATCGCCTCGGTCCCGTAGGGGGTGATGTTCAGGTCGCGACCGGTGTCGTGCAGCGTTTCCCACAGATCCAGCCCGCGGTTCGCGGGCACCGCGATCTCGTAGCTGAGTTCGCCCGAGAAGCTGATGCGATAGAGGCGCGCTGGAATGCCTGCCAGTTCGCCTTCGGCCCATTGCATGAAGGGCAGCGCCTCCTGCTTCAGGTCGATGGTGCCGGGCAGGCGTTGCAGCAATTCGCGCGCCCTTGGTCCGGCGACGGCGATCTGGGCGTATTGCTCGGTCAGGTTGGCGGTATAGACCTGCCAGTCCCACCATTCGCATTGCAGCCAATCCTCCATGTGGCCGTGGATGCGGTCGGCCCCGCCGGTGGTGGTGTGGCACAGCCAGGTGTCGGGCGACAGCCGCGCCACCACGCCGTCGTCCATCAGGAAGCCGTTCTCGTTGCACATCAGGCCGTATCGGCATTTGCCGACCGGCAGGGTGGACATCATGTTTGTGTACATCATGTCCAGGAACCGCCCGGCATCAGGCCCCTTCACGACGATCTTGCCCAGGGTCGAGGCGTCCAGCGTCCCCACCCCGCTGCGCACCGCCAGGATCTCGCGGTTCACGGCGGCATGGCGATCCTCGCCCGCGCGGGGATAGCTGTAGGGGCGGCGCCAATGGCCCACGGGTTCGAAGGAGGCGCCATTGCGCGCGTGCCAGTCGTGGATGGGCGTCTTGCGCAGGGGCTGGAACGCGTCGCCCTTGGCCTCGGCCGCGATGGTGCCAAGGGTCAGCGGCGTGTAGGGCGGGCGGAAGGTGGTGGTGCCGGTGGCCTCGAGCGGCTGGTTCAAGGCGTTCGACAGGACGGCAAGGCCGTTGATGTTGCTGTTCTTGCCCTGATCCGTCGCCATGCCCAGCGTCGTGTAGCGCTTGGCGTGTTCCACGCTGGCATAGCCTTCACGCGCGGCCAGTTCCACGTCGCTGACCTTCACGTCGTTCTGGAAATCCAGCCACATCTTGGCGCGCAGCTTGTAGGGCGCGTTGTGCGGCATGACCCAGACGGGCATCGTCGCGCCCTCGGCCCGCTCCAGGTCGCCCGCGCAGCGCAGGTCGCCATTGGCGGCCCCAAGCACGGTGACCATGGCCTTGCCGTCCGCGCCGAGCGGCGGGCGCGCGGGATCGGGGCGGAACATCGCCTCGGGCTCATCCCACGTCAGCCTGCCGCCGCAATGGCTGTAGAGATGGACGACCGGCGACCAGCCGCCCGACATGGCGACCACGTCGCAATCCAGGCTGCCGGTCACGCGGCCCGCGCCCGCCTGCTCGCACAGCGCCACGCCCTCGACATGGCGGCCGCCCTTGACCTTGGCGATCGCGGTGCCGGTCATCACCCGGATGCCCGCCGCGCGCGCCGCCTGCGGAAGATCGCCCTTGGCCCGCAGGCGGGCGTCGATCACGGCCACGACCTCCAGCCCCGCCCCGTGCGCGACAAGTGCCGTGCGATAAGCGTCGTCGTTGTTGGTGACGACCACGATCCGCTTGCCCGGCGCCACACCGTAGTCGGCGATGAAGTCGCGCACGGCCGATGCCAGCATGACCCCCGGCACGTCGTTGCAGGCGAAGGACAGCGGACGCTCCAGGGCGCCGGTGGCGGTGATCACATGGCCCGCACGGATGCGCCACAAGCGTTGCCGGGGAATGCCCTGGTTCAGGTCGTGATCGGCCAGGGCCTCGCGTGCCAGCAGGTAGCCGTGGTCGTAAAGCCCCGTCGCCATGGTGTTGCGGCGCAGGGTGACGTTGTCCCGCCCGCGCAGGTCTTCTAGCAGGGTGTCGATGGCGGCCTGCCCGCCGTCATGGTCGGTCGGCGTGCGCCCGCCCCAGTGGGGGTCCTGTTCCAGCACGATCACCCGGCCGCCCTTGTCGGCGGCATCCCGCGCCGCCGTCAGGCCGGCGATGCCGCCGCCGACCACCACCACCTCGGCAAAGGCATAGGCCTGTTCGTAGCGGTCGGGATCGGGATCGCTAGGGGCGCGGCCAAGGCCCGCGCTGCGGCGGATGATCGGCTCGAACAGGTGCTTCCAGAAGGGGCGCGGGTGGATGAAGGTCTTGTAGTAGAAGCCCGCAGGCAGCAGCGGCGACAGCCAGGTGTTGATCGCGCCGACATCCGCGTCCAGCGAGGGCCAGCAGTTCTGGCTGCGCAGCACCATCCCCGCCTCAAGCGCGGTGGTGCTGGCGCGCTGGTTGGGTTCGAACCGCCCGCCCTGGCCCAGGCCCAGCAGGGCGTTCGGCTCCTCGGCGCCGGAGGCGATGGGGCCGCGCGGGCGGTGGTACTTGAAGGACCGGCCCATCAGCATCTGGCCGTTGGCCAGCAGCGCGGATGCCAGCGTGTCGCCCTGCACCCCGCGCAGGTGGCGGCCGTCGAAGCGGAAGGCAAGCTGGAAGGCGCGGTCGATCAGGCGGCCGCCCTTGGGCAAACGGAAGGGGGGCGTATGGCTCATCCGACCACCGCCTCGGATGCCTGGGGCCAGTCGGGCACCCATTCGGGACGGGCCTGCCGCGCGTTCGCCACGATCTCGTCGGTCGCATGGGCCGTCTGGGCCTTGTAGGTGCCATAGACCTGCATGGTGTGGGTGTCGCGGGCGGCCAGGAACCACTTGCCGCAGCCATAGGCATGGCGCCAGCGTTCGAAATGCACGCCCTTGAGGTTCTTGCGGGCGAACAGATAGGCCTCGAATTCCTCGGCGGTGCCGTCGGGGCCGATGCGCTTCAGATGCGCCTCGCCTCCGGGGGAGAGTTCGGTTTCCTCGGCTTTGACGCCGCAATAGGGGCATAACAGGATCAGCATCGCGCTCTCGAACGGGAGGAAGGGACGAACGACGAAAACCACCCGGTCGGCAAGGCCGCGGGTGGTTCATGGGCGAAGGCCGGGGGCTGGCTGCCCCCGGTCCCCCGCGGAACTGTCAGCGATGCCCGCCAGCCATGGCCGGCGCGACGCGGGTCAGTTGGCCGGTGCCGGAGTGCCGGTCGTGGCGCCGGGCGCGGCGGGTTCGACATCGACAGCGTCATCGGTCGCCGGGTCGGTCGTGGTCGTTGCCGGGGCGGTCGATGTGGCCGGGGCGGTCGTGGCCGCGTCGCCGGTCGCGGTGGCGTCAGCCGCAGGATCGTCGCCGCCAGACATGAAGAAGAACAGCAGCGCCACCACAACGACGATGGCACCGATGATGATATACATGCGATTGCTGTTGGGTTCGGCCATTCTCGTCCCTTTCGGTTCAACATTCGATAACCGGACAATGAGGCCGGTGCCCCTTGGGTTCCCCGAAAATGGCGCGCGATTCCAGCCATGGCTAATGTGCCACACCCGCCGCGACGGATTCGTCGATGAAGCGCCCCTCGCGGAAGCGGTTCATCCCGAAGGCGGCCGCCAGCGGACCGGGCCGGCCCTGCGCCACCAGTTCCGCCATGGCCCAGCCCGACCCCGGAATGGCCTTGAAGCCGCCGGTGCCCCAGCCGCAGTTGACGAAGATGCCGCCCACCGGCGTGGCGGACAGGATGGGCGAGCGGTCGCCCGTCATATCCACGATCCCGCCCCATTGGCGCAGCATCTTCAGGCGCGAGATCATCGGAAAGGTCTCGATCAGGGCGCGGACGGTTTCCTCGATATGGTGCCAGGACCCGCGCTGCGTGAAGGCGTTGTAGCTGTCGGTCCCGCCGCCGATCACCATCTCGCCCTTGTCGGACTGGCTCATGTAGCCGTGGACGGTGTTGGCCATCACCACCACGTCCATGCAGGGCTTGATCGGCTCGCTGACCATGGCCTGCAGGGGGACGCTTTCGATGGGCAGGCGGAAGCCCGCCATCGCGGCCAGCTGCGACGAATGGCCCGCGACGACCAGGGCCAGCTTGTCGCAGCCGATGCGGCCCTTGGCGGTGTTGACGGCGCGGACCTGCCCGTTCTCGGTTTCGATCCCCGTGACCTCGCAGTTCTGGATGATGTGCATCCCCATGTCGCTGCACGCCCGCGCATAGCCCCAGGCGACCGCGTCATGCCGCGCCGTGCCGCCGCGCGCCTGATAAAGCCCGCCCAGGACCGGATAGCGCGGCCCGTCGATGTTGATGATCGGCACCAGTTGCTTGACGCGCCGGGCGTCGATCCACTCGGTCGCCACGCCCTGCAGGGTGTTGGCATGGACAGTGCGCCGGTAGCCGCGGACCTCGTGTTCGGTCTGGGCCAGCATGATCAGCCCGCGCGGGCTGAACATCACGTTGTAGTTCAGATCCTGCGACAGGGTTTCATAAAGCTTCAGCGCCTTGTCATAGATCGCGGCCGACGGGTCCTGCAGGTAGTTGGACCGGATGATGGTGGTGTTGCGACCCGTATTGCCGCCGCCCAGCCAGCCCTTCTCGATCACGGCGACATCGGTGATGCCGAAGTTCCGGCCCAGGTAATAGGCCGTGGCCAGCCCGTGCCCGCCCGCGCCGACGATCACCACCTTGTAGCGGTCGCGCGGTTCCGGGCTGGTCCAGGCGCGGTTCCAGCCCTGATGCTGACGCAGCGCCTCGCGCGCGATGGCAAAGACCGAGTAGCGGCGTGACGGCATGGAACCTCCGGTATGGCACAGGCGCAGCATGGCGCCCTGCCGCGGCAGGCTCAAGCCGGGTTGCGGCGCGATCACGCGGAAATGCGACAGGCTGCCGCTTTCCGCGCGCGGAAAACCGCCTTAGAAGCAGGACGAACGGAGAAAACGGCAATGTTCTGGATCATCTGCGCCGCCACGACCCTTATCGTCGGCCTTGCCATCATGGCGCCCCTGCTGCGGGCGCGCGGTTCCGCGGCGGAACCGGCGGCGGCCTTCGACCTGCGCGTCTATCGCGACCAGCTGCGCGAGGTCGAGCGCGACCTGGAGCGCGGCGTCATCGCCCCCGAGGACGCCGAGCGCCTGCGCACCGAGATCGGCCGCAAGGTGCTGGATGCCGACCGCCGCCTGTCGCAGGCCACGGCGGGCGGCGCGGGCGGGCGCGGGCTTCTGGCCCTGGCCGTGCTGGCGGTGCTGTTCGCGGGTGCCGCCGCCCTGTATCTGCGCGAAGGCCAGCCGGGGCGCGACGACCTGCCCATCGCCCGGCGCATCGCCGATGCCCAGCAGGCCTATGACAGCCGCCCCGGCCAGGCCGAGGCCGAGGCCCGCGCCCCGCGCCCCCAGGTGCCCCCGGTGCCCGAGGACTTCGAAGTGCTGATCGACCAGCTGCGCGAGGCGGTGGAAAAGAACCCCGACGACCCGCAGGGGCTTGCACTGCTTGCCACGAACGAGATGCGGGTGGGCAATCTCGCCGCGGCCCGCGCGGCCCAGCAGCGGCTGGTCGACCTGCGCGGCGAGGACGTGTCCCCCGACGAGCTGGTGCGCCTGTCGGCCCTGATGGTCGAGGCGGCGGGCGGCGTCATCACGCCCGAGGCCGAGGCGGTGCTGGCCCGCGCCCTGCAGGCCGATCCGGCCCATCCGCAGGCTCGCTATCTTCTGGGCATCCTGCAGCTTCAGAACGACCGCCCCGACCGCGCCTTCCCGATCTGGCGCCGGCTGCTGGAGGAAGGCCCCGACGACGCCCCCTGGATCGCGCCCATCCGCGCGGCCATCACCGACCTGGCCTGGCTGGCGGGCCATCCGGACTATGTGCCCCCCGCGCCCCTGCCCGGCCCCGACGCCGAGGCCATGGCCGCAGCCGAGGACATGGCCCCCGAGGAACGCCAGCAGATGATCGCGGGCATGGTCGCGCAGCTTGAAGCGCGGCTGGCCCAGCAGGGCGGCACGCCCGAGGAATGGGCGCGGCTGATTTCCTCGCTGGTGGTGATCGGCGACGCGGACCACGCCCGCGAGATCTGGGCCGAGGCGCAGGCGCGCTTTGCCAGCCAGCCCGAGGCGCTGGAAACCGTGCGGCAAGCCGCCGCCGAGGCAGGGCTTGCCGAATGATCCATCCCGAGATCGTCGATTTTGCCGCAAGCCTGCCCCCGGTGGGCGCCATCGCCGGACTGGATCTGGGCACCAAGACCATCGGCGTCGCGGTCAGCGACGGGCTGCGGCAGGTGGCATCCCCCCTGACCGTGATCCGGCGGCAGAAGTTCACGCTGGATGCGGCCGAACTGCTGGCGATCGCCAGGGATCGCGGGCTGGTGGGCCTGGTCCTGGGCCTGCCGCGCAACATGGACGGCAGCGAGGGCCCGCGCGCCCAATCGACCCGCGCCTTCGCCCGCAACCTTGAACGGCTGACGGATCTCTCCATCGGCTTCTGGGACGAGCGCCTGTCCACGGTCGCCGCCGAACGCGCCCTGCTGGAGGCCGACACCTCGCGCAAGCGCCGGGCCGAGGTCATCGACCAGGTGGCGGCGGGCTATATCCTGCAAGGCGCGCTGGACCGGCTGCGATATCTGCAATCATGATCGACAGCCCCTGCATCAAGGTCTGCGTGATCGACCCCGCGTCCGGGCTTTGCACCGGCTGCCTGCGGTCTTTGGACGAGATCGCCGCCTGGTCCGGCCTGTCGCCGGAAACCCGGCGCCGGATCATGGCCGATCTGCCCGCCCGCAGGCCGCGTCTCGGCTGACCCGCTTGCCGCATGAGGAGGCATCTGCGATAGAGTGCGCGACCCCGACCACGAGGCCGCCCATGACCTTCCGCGCCCGCCACCTGCTTGGCATCGACCACCTTTCCCCGCCCGAGATCGTCACGCTTCTGGATCTGGCCGAGGATTACGTCGCCCTGAACCGCCGCACGGTCAAGCACGCCGACGCGCTGGAGGGGATGACCCAGATCAACATGTTCTTCGAGAACTCGACCCGCACCCAGGCCAGCTTCGAACTGGCGGGCAAGCGCCTGGGCGCGGACGTGATGAACATGGCCGTCGCCCACAGCAGCGTGAAGAAGGGCGAGACGCTGATCGACACCGCCCTGACGCTGAACGCGATGCAGCCCGACCTGCTGGTGGTGCGCCATCCCCATTCGGGCGCGGTGAACCTGCTGGCAAGCAAGGTCAACTGCGCCGTCGTCAACGCGGGCGACGGGCGGCACGAGCATCCCACGCAGGCGCTGCTGGACGCGCTGACGATCCGGCGCGCCAAGGGGCGTCTGCACCGCCTGACGGTCGCCATCTGCGGCGACATCGCCAACAGCCGCGTGGCGCGGTCGAACCTTCTGCTGCTGGGCAAGATGGAAAACCGCCTGCGCCTGATCGGCCCCGCGACCCTGATGCCCGCAGGCGCGGGCGAGATGGGCGTCGAACTGTTCGAGGACATGCGCGAGGGCCTGAGGGGCGCCGACGTGGTGATGATGCTGCGGTTGCAGAAGGAACGCATGGACGGGGGCTTCATCCCGTCTGAACGCGAATATTTCCACCGCTTCGGTCTGGATGCCGAAAAGCTGGCCTGTGCCGCGCCCGATGCCATCGTCATGCATCCCGGCCCGATGAACCGGGGGGTCGAGATTGACGGCACCATCGCCGACGACATCAACCGCAGCGTGATCCAGGACCAGGTGGAAATGGGTGTGGCGGTGCGCATGGCGGCGCTGGACCTGCTGGCGCGGAACCTGCGCGCCGAACGCGGCCGCGCTGCGGCGGGGGTGATGGTATGACCGCGACGCTGTTCACAAACGCCCGCCTGATCGACCCCGAGGCGCAGACCGACGCCCCCGGCAGCCTGCTGGTCCGCGACGGCGTGATCGAGGGCATCGACACGGACGCCCCAGAGGGCGCCACCGTCATCGACTGCGGTGGCCGCGCCCTGGCGCCGGGGATCATCGACTGGGGCGTCAAGATCGGCGAGCCGGGCGAGCGGCACAAGGAATCCTTCCGCAGCGCCGGTCTGGCGGCGGCGGCAGGCGGCGTGACCACCATCGTCGCCCGGCCCGACACAATGCCGCCCATCGACACGCCCGAGTCGCTGGAGTTCGTGACACGCCGCGCAGCCGACGCGCCCGTGAACATCCGCCACATGGCCGCGCTGACCAAGGCCCGCGACGGGCGCGAGATGGTCGAGATCGGCTTCCTGACCGACGCGGGCGCGGTGGCCTTCACCGACGGCGTGCGGCAGGTGGCCGATACGCGGCTTCTCAGCCGCTGCATGACCTATGCGCGCGGCGTCGGTGCGTTGATCGTGGGGCACCCGCAGGACGCGGGCCTGTCGCGCGGGGCGGCGGCCACCAGCGGCAAGTTTGCCTCGATCTATGGAATACCCGCCGTATCGCCCATGGCCGAGGTGATCGGGCTGGACCGCGACCTGGCGCTGGCGGCGATGAGCGGCTGCCGCTGGCACGCCGACCAGATCACCACCGCCCGCGCCCTGCCCGCCCTGAAGCGCGCGCGGGACGCGGGGCTGGACGTGACGGCGGGGATCTCGATCCACCACCTGACGCTGAACGAATACGACGTGGGCGATTACCGCACCTTCTTCCGCTTCACGCCGCCCCTGCGGTCCGAGGACGACCGGCTGGCGATGGTGCAGGCGGTGGCGGACGGCACCATCGACGTGATCGCCAGCTTCCACACCCCGCAGGACGAGGAATCCAAGCGCCTGCCCTTCGAGGCCGCCGCCCCCGGCGCCGTGGGCCTGCAAACGCTGCTGCCTGCCGCGATGCGGCTGTATCACGGCGGCGGGCTGACCCTGCCGCAACTGTGGCGGGCGATGTCGCTGAACCCGGCGAAACGGCTGGGCCTGCCGGGCGGCCGGCTGTCCGTGGGCGCGCCTGCCGATCTGGTGCTGTTCGACCCGGATGCGCCCTTCGTGCTGGACCGCTTCACGCTGCTGTCGAAATCGAAGAACACCCCCTTCGACGGCGCGCGGATGGAGGGCCGGGTGATCGGCACCTGGGTCGGCGGACACCGCGTCTTCGGAGAACAGGCATGATCGCGCTTTGGGCCGTCTTCGGCTATCTTCTCGGCTCGATCCCCTTCGGGCTGGTGATCGCCCGCGCCCTGGGCCTGGGCGACCTGCGCAAGATCGGGTCGGGCAATATCGGCGCGACCAACGTGCTGCGGACCGGCAACAAGCCCGCCGCGCTGGCGACGCTTCTGCTGGATTCGGGCAAGGGCGCCATTGCCGTGCTGGTTGCCCGGCATCTGGGCGGCGAGACGGCGGCGATGCTGGCGGGGGGCGCGGCCTTCCTGGGACACTGCTTCCCGGCCTGGCTGGGCTTCAAGGGCGGCAAGGGGGTCGCGACCTTCTTGGGCACGCTCATTGCGCTGCACTGGCCGCTGGGCCTGATCGCCTGCGCGACCTGGCTGCTGACGGCAGCCGTCAGCCGCATCAGCAGCCTGTCGGCCCTGCTGGCGGCGGCGCTGTCGCCGGTCTTCGCCTGGGGACTGGGGCGGCCTGACCTGATCGCCGTCAGCCTGTTCATGGCGGTGCTGATCTTTGTCCGCCACCGCCCGAACATCGCCCGCCTGCGGGACGGGACCGAGCCTCGGATCGGGAAGAAGGGTTAGCGCTCGGCGACCAGCGTCCGGCCGACGGGGCGCGCGGGCCGGGCCGGGGCGGGTTCGGGCTGCGGGTCCGACACCACCTCGCGCAGCGAGGGCTGGTTGAAGACACGGACAGCGGCCGGGGCGGTCACGGTCGATCCCGCCATGCGGCGCAGCGCATCGGCCCCGCGCCGCGCCGAAATCGCCAACGAGATCAGCGCAAGGCAGGCCCCCGACATCAGGATCAGGGTGACGATCCCCAGCAGCCCCACGAAGATCGGCAGCGGGGGCAAGCCTTCGGTCTGGCCCACCTGGGCGAGAATGGCCCCGATCAGGGCCACCACACCCACCGCGAAGACCGCACCCACGATCCGTTGCACCCATACCATCACGTCGCCCTTCATCGCCCGCCCCCTTTCGCGTTTGCCTTGCCCTGCCACCGGCGGGGCCGCGTTGCAAGACGGGCCGGAACCGCGGGCCTTCATATTATCGTGCATCCGGTGGCCCGCCGAACCGGAGGTGGAATGCGCCAGGGGCTTGCCATGCGGCCCGTCCGTCCCATGATGCGACAAACAAATGCTGTCGGCTTCCCCACTCGCCGGTGATTCGCCATGTGCCAAGCCTGCTTCAAGCCCGATCCCGTGTCCGGCACGCTGCATTTCTGCCATTGCGGCAGCCCCGCGACTCTGGCCATCATGCGACGGATCGAGGCAGACCTGTCCCGCCGTCAGATGCTGGGCGGCTTGGCGGCAGTTGTCGGCATGTTCGCGGGCTTCGGCCTTGCGCCAGCCAAGGCACAGGCGCCGGCGCGGCCTGTCCTGCTGACCAACCTGCGGCTGTTCGACGGCGAAACCCTGTCCCTGCGCGAAGGCGTCGGCATCCTGATCGACGCCGGACGCATCGCCGCACTGCCGGCCCGGGGCCAAGGTCCCCAGGACGCGCAGGTGATCGACTGCGGCGGGCGCGCGGTCATTCCCGGCCTGATCGACACGCATTGGCACGCCACGCTGGCATCCGTCAGCCAGATCGTCGCCATGACCCAGGACATCGGCTTCCTGCACCTGATGGCCGGGCAAGAGGCAGGGGCCACGCTGATGCGCGGCTTCACCACCGTGCGCGACGTTGGCGGCCCGGCCTTCGGGCTGAAGGCGGCGATCGACCGGGGCGTGGTCGCGGGACCGCGGATCTTTCCGGCGGGGGCGATCATCTCGCAGACCTCGGGGCATGGCGATTTCCGGTTCGCGAACAGCCTGCCGATGATGCCCGGCGATCCCGCCGATTACGCCAGCCAACAGGGCATGTCCGCCCTGGCCGACGGCGCCCCCGAGGTGCTGCGCCGCACCCGAGAGCAGCTGATGAAGGGCGCCAGCCAGATCAAGATCACGGCGGGCGGCGGCGTCGCGTCGCAATACGACCCGCTGGAATCGCTGCAGTTCACCGAAGCGGAAATGCGCGCGGCGGTCGATGCCGCGACCGACTGGGGCACCTATGTCTGCGCCCATGTCTATACCTCGCCCGGCATCCGGCGCTGCATCGCGGCCGGGGTCAGATCCATCGAACACGGCCAGCTTGCGGACGAGGATACCGTGCGTCTGATGGCCGACAGCGACACCTGGTGGTCGATCCAGCCCTTCCTGGCCGACGAGGATGCGAACCAGTACACCGACCCCAAGGCCGTCGCGGCACAGCGGCAGGTGGCCGAGGGCACGGCCCGCGCCTTCGAATGGGCCGACAAGCACCGGGTCAACTGGACCTTCGGCAGCGACATTCTTTACGGCGGCGGCGAAAGCCAAGGGCGGCAACTGGCCAAGCTTGCGCGCTTCATGTCGCCGTTGTCGGCGCTGCATCGCGCGACGGGCGCGGCGGGGCGGCTGCTGGCGCTGTCCGGGGCGCGAGCACCCTATGACGGCAGGCTGGGGGTGATCGCGGAAGGCGCGCTTGCCGACCTGCTGGTGATCGACGGAGAGCCGGAGCAAACCCTGGACTGGCTGGCCGATACGGCCAATCTGCGGCTGATCATGAAGAACGGCCGTGTGGTCAAGAACGAGCTTTCGGGGGATTCGATATGATCAGGCGTGCCGCCCTTGCCACGCTGGTCGCAACCCCGGCCCCGGCGCAAAACCGGAACGCGCAGGTCACGCCCTAGGTCTGGGCCTCGGGTGTGGGCAGGCATGTCACGCCATTCACCGGCGCGCCCAGCCGCACACCGCTGGTCGGCCATCGCCCAGATCAACCACGGCGTCACCGGCCTGGGGCCGGACAGCACGACGCGGGTCGTGGCGACCGTCAATTACCGGATGACCGACCGGGCCTCTGCCCCGGTGGGATACCGGCGGCTGGACGTGGATCACCGCAGCGGCGGGACGCGGATGGACGCCACCATGTGTGGCCCGCTGCCGGGCCTGACATGGTGGTTCTGACGCATCAATACGAATATTCGCGATAGATCGGGGTCAGGTCTCCGTTCCATTCGCCATGGTATTTCGCCAGCAATTCGTCGGCAGGCACCCTGCCGCTGTCCAGGCTTTCCTTCAGCGCGTTCAGGAAATGCGTCTCGTCCGGGACCATCCCGCCCGATCCCGCACGGGCGCGGCTCTTCAGGCCCTGTTCGGCGATCTCGACCACCCGGCGGGCCAGGTCGTGCATCCTGACGCCGTTCACCTGCGCGTCAAGCGCATGGATTCCTGCCTCTCGCCGCCAGGATTCGCGGGTTTCGTGGTCCCAGCCCTTGACCAGATCCCAGGCGGCATCCAAGGCCGTCCGGTCATAGATCAGCCCCACCCACAGCGCGGGCAGCGCGCAGAGCCTGCGCCAGGGGCCGCCGTCGGCGCCGCGCATCTCGATGTATTTCTTGACGCGGGCTTCGGGGAAAACCGTGGTCATGTGGTCGGCCCAGTCCGACAGCGTCGGCACCTGGCCCAGCAGGGCAGGCAGGCGGCCGTCCAGGAAATCGCGGAACGACTGGCCCAGGGCGTCGATATACTTGCCGTCGCGATAGACGAAATACATCGGCACGTTCAGGACGTAATCGACCCAGGCGTCATAGCCGAAACCGTCCTCGAACACGAAGGGCAGCATTCCGGTGCGCGCGCCGTCCAGGTTCTGCCAGATATGCGCCCGCCAGCTTTTCCAACCATTGGGCTTGCCGTCCAGGAAGGGCGAATTGGCAAACAGCGCGTTGGCGACGGGTTGCAGCGACAGGGCCACGCGCATCTTCTGGACCATGTCGGCTTCCGACCCGAAATCCAGGTTCACCTGCACGGTGCAGGTGCGATACATCATCTGCTTGCCCAGGGTGCCGACCCGGTCCATGTAGTCGGTCATCAGCCGATAGCGCCCTTTCGGCATCATCGGCATCTGGTCCTGGGACCAAACGGGCGCCGCGCCCAAGCCGATGAAGCCCGCGCCGATGCGGTCGGCAACCTCCTTCACCTCGGCCAGATGGCGGTTCACCTCGTCGCAGGTCTGGTGGATGGTTTCCAGCGGCGCGCCCGACAGTTCCAGCTGCCCGCCGGGTTCCAGGCTGATATTGGCGCCATCGCGTTCAAGGCCGATCAGCTTGTCCGCTTCCATCACCGGGGTCCAGCCGAAGCGTTCCTGCAAGCCGGTCAGCATCGCGAGGACGGAACAGGTCCCCTCATAGGGCAAGGGCATCAGGCTGGCCTTGTCGTATCCGAACTTCTCGTGCTCGGTCCCGATGCGCCATGCGTCGCGCGGCTTTTCGCCGCTGGCGATATAGGCCGCAAGCTGGTCGCGGCTTTCGATCGGGCCTCCGCCCTGTTGTGGTATCGACATGCGAGAGGCCTTTCTGGGTTCTTGCCGGTCACAGGTGGCAAGCGGCGATTGCCAAGTCAACCCGCCTCAACCCGGCCTCCGCCAAACGGTGCGCACGGCGTCGGGCCGGTCCGCGAGATGCGCCAGCGCGGCGGACACCGCGCCCATGTCCAGCCCCGGCAGCGCGGTGAAGGCATGGGCCAGCAGATCGGCCCCGGCGGCATCGACGGGGACCAGCAGCGCCTCCCCGCCGGTGCTGCGCAGCCGCCAGTGGCCCCGGCCCTTCAGGCGCAGCAGGCGTATCTCTGCCAGATCGCGCAAGGCGATCTCGCCACCCAGGACGGCGGCTCCGTAGTAGCGGATGGCGCCCTCGTCAACCTCGACCAGGCCGGGGGCGGTGACCTGCCGGCGGAAGGGCAGCCTGCGGATGGCGCCGATCAGCAGCGACAGGCCCACCAGCAGGACCAGCCCGCCAAGCGCGGCAAAGAACCAGCCACCGCGAAGGGCGAGCCACAGCCCGGCGAGAAGGATGGCGGTCGCCACGAGGACCTCGGACCGTCTGGCGGCCCAGGCTCGCAGGTCAGGCCGGATCATGGCAGGCAGCCGGGAATGGGTATTTGGACAACGAAGAAGCTACCATCGCGCCAGGGCATCTTCGTCGCTGGATTTCGCGTCGACCCAGCGGGCGGCGCCATCGCGGCCGATCTCGCGCTTCCAGAAGGGGGCGCGGGATTTCAGCCAATCCATCAGGTAATCGGCCGCCTGGAAGGCGGCCCGGCGGTGGCGGGCGGCGGTGGCGACCATCATGATCGGCTGACCCACGGCCAGCCGCCCGTGGCGGTGGACGATGCGCCAGTCGGCAAGGTCGAAGCGGGTGGCGGCTTCGGTGCCGTAATCGGACAGCGCGCGTTCGGTCATTCCGGGGTAATGCTCGATTTCCAGCGCGGCCATCTGGCCGGTGTCGTCGCGGACCACGCCCGTGAAGGTGACGATGGCCCCCGCGCCCGCGCCGAAGCCCGCCAGTTCGGCGGCCAGGTCGAAGGGCGCGGACTGGACGCGGGCCGACATGGCATCAGCCGCCGGTCATGGGCGGAAAGAACGCGACCTCTCGCGCGCCGGCAAGCGGTGCATCCAGGTCGGCAAGCTGCTGATCGACGGCGCAGCGGATGGCGGCAAGGTCGGCAAAGGCCGCGGCGTGCCAGTCGTCGCGGGCGGCCAGGTCGGCGATCAGGTCGCGGACGGTGGCGGCGTCGGTGTCGACCCGTTCCCGCGGCTGGCCGATGCGTTCGCGCAGCCAGGCGAAATACAGCACGTCAAGCGTCATGGCCCGGTTCCCGCAGGTAGGGCCGCGCCTTCGCGAAGTAGTCCCAGCCTGTCCAGGCCGTCAGGATCGCCGCGATCCAGATCATCAGAAGCCCGGCCTGGGTCGCCAGATCCGCCCAGGACGACGAGAACCACGGCAACCGCGATTCCCCGACCAGCGGCGGGCGCCCGTGCTGGACATAGGCCAGGCCCGTGCCCAGAAAGAGGATCGCGATGGCGACCATCTGGGTGGTGGTCTTCCATTTCGCCAGCTTCGTGACCTTCAGCAGGCGGGCGTTCGATCCCAGGAACTCGCGCAGGCCCGATACGAAGACCTCGCGGAACAGGATCAGGGTGGCGGGCAGGATCAGCCAGGGGTTCATCCCGGAATAGCCGGTGATGACCACGATGGCGATCACCACCATGGCCTTGTCGGCAATCGGGTCCATGGCCGCGCCGAAGCGGCTTTCCTGCTGCCAGCTTCGCGCCAGGTAGCCGTCGATCCAGTCGGTCGCGGCAGCCACCAGGAACAGCGCCAGGGCCGCCCAGTCTGCCCAGGGACGGCTGAAATAAAGGAACATCAGCGGCACGGCGGGCGCCGCGATCAGCCGAAGGAGGGTCAGGATATTGGGGACGGTCCAGCGCATGACGGCAAGCTAGTCCGTGCCGCCCGGCTTGGAAAGGGGCGGCGCGAGGAAATGCGCCGCCGCCGGGAACATCAGCCAAGTGCGCCGGGGTAAAGCTCGAAGGCGCGGCCCGCGATGGTCAGGTGGACGGCCTTGATCCGCTGTTCGCCGAAAAGGCGGGCGCGGCGGCCGATGATGCGCACCGGATCGCCCGGCAGGGCGGCGCTTTCGGTCAGGCCGACCTGGGCGTTGCGGGCGCGGCTGGCCAGTTCGATCGTCCAGTTGTGGCCATTCCTGTCACGGACGCAAAGGACCGGATCGCTGCCGGTCGCGTAGTTGTCGGTGACCACGGCTTCCAGCCGAACCAGGTGGGGTTTGAATTCGTCCCAGGCAGTATGCTCGATGGTGGTCGTCAGATCCAAGGCGGGGGTTCTCGGGTCAGCGATGCCGGCTTCAGGCAGATGGGGCATGAAGGCCTCCTGGAGTTGAGCAAGTCACAACCATAACGTGCCTCTCGCTGCACAAAGTGGTAGGTGAATACCGCAGCCCTCCTGCGGCATTGCAGCGCCCGAGGCTTGGATGCAGAGGCACTTTCTCAACCATCGGTTATGTAACGACTTAAGCTTGACGCTAGGGCAGATGGGTGAATGAGTGTTCCGGATATCCATGAAATTCAGGAAATAATTCTCCCTGAGACTGGAGGGTTTCTGCGGTTTCTGAGTTGCCGCATCAGCCGCGGGCGTTGAAATGGTCATGAACCTTCTGCGCTATGGCCGCCGAGATCCCCTCGACCGCCTGCAGATCGGCCAGGCCCGCGCGGCTGACCGCCTTGGCGCTGCCGAAATGGGCCAGCAGGGCGCGCTTGCGGGCCGCGCCGATGCCCGCGATCTCGTCCAGGGGGTTGGCCATGACCGACTTGGCGCGCTTTGCGCGGTGGGTGCCGATGGCCCAGCGATGCGCCTCGTCCCGCAGGCGCTGGATGAAATAGAGGACCGGATCGTTCATGCGCAGCGCGAAGGGCGCGCGGCCGGGGCGGTGGAACTCCTCTTTCCCCTGGTCGCGGTCGATGCCCTTGGCGACGCCGACGACGGGAATGTCCTCGACCCCCAGTTCGGCCATGATGCCGTCCACGGCCGAAACCTGCCCCGCCCCGCCGTCGATCAGCAGAAGGTCGGGCCAGGCCTCGGTCTGGCGGTCGGGGTCTTCCTTCAGCAGGCGCACGAAGCGGCGGGACAGCACCTCCTTCATCATGCCGAAGTCGTCGCCCGGCGTGATCTCGGTCCCCTTGATGTTGAACTTGCGATACTGGCTCTTGATGAAGCCCTCGGGGCCCGCGACGATCATGCCGCCCACGGCATTGGTGCCCATGATGTGGCTGTTGTCATAGACCTCGATCCGGCGCGGCGCGGCGGGCAGGTCGAAGGCCTCGCCCACGCCTTCCAGCAGGCGCAGTTGCGTGGCGCTTTCCGACATGCGGCGGGCCAGGCTTTCGCGGGCGTTGCGCAGGGCGTTTTCGACAAGCTCGAACTTCTCGCCCCGCTGGGGGACGCCGATGACGACGCGGCGGGCGGCGCGTTCGGACAGGACCTGCCGCGTCAGTTCGGGTTCGTCGGGCGCATGGGACAGCAGGATCATCCGGGGCGGCGGCTTGTCGTCGTAGAATTGCAACAGAAAGGCCTGCATCACCTCGGCGGGCGATTCCACGCCCCCCAGCCGGGGATAGAAGTCGCGGTTGCCCCAGCTCTGGTTGCCGCGGATGAAGAAGACCTGCACGCAGGCCTGGCCGCTTTCCATGTGCAGGGCGACGATGTCGGCCTCGGCCACGCGCTTGGGGTTGATGGCCTGGACCGACTGCACGGCGGTCAGCGCCTTGATCCGGTCGCGCAGGGCGGCGGCGCGTTCGTATTCCATGTTCTCGGCGGCGGCGGCCATGTCGCGCGCCAAGTTCGCCTGGATCACCGTGGTCTTGCCTTGCAGGAAGCGTTCGGCATCGGCCACGAGCGCGTTGTAGTCATCCGCCGAGACCCGGCCCACGCAAGGCGCGCTGCACCGCTTGATCTGGAACAGCAGGCAGGGGCGCGTGCGGGATTCGAAGGTGGCGTCCGTGCAGTTGCGCAGCAGGAACACTCGCTGCAACTGCGTCAGCGTGCGGTTCACCGCGCCGGCGCTGGCGAAGGGGCCGTAGTAGTCGCCCTTTTCCGACTTCGCCCCGCGATGCTTCTTGATCTGGGGAAAGGCGTGGGATTTCGCCACCAGGATGTTCGGAAAGGACTTGTCGTCGCGCAGCAGCACATTGTAGCGCGGCTTCAGCTGCTTGATGAGGTTCTGTTCCAGCAGCAGCGCCTCGGTTTCCGTGCGCGTGGTCAGGAACATCATCGAACAGGTTTCGCGGATCATCCGCGCGATGCGCGCGGAATGGCCCGAGAGCCGGGCATAGTTCGACACCCGCGCCTTCAGGTCGCGCGCCTTGCCGACATACAGCACCCCACCTTGGGCATCCAGCATCCGGTAGACGCCGGGGCTGCGATCCAGCTGGCGAAGATAGTCCTGGATCAGCGCATGGCCGGTCTTGGGTGCTGTGTCTTGGGTCATGTCAGTCAAGAAAGTGATTCCCGTGGCGGGCTGCAAGTTCCAAGGGGCGAATGCAAGGCGGAAGCTGTCCACCGCCGCTGTGGATAACTCTGTGAGAGTCCTGTGAGGCAGGGCGGTCCCAACCAGCAATCGTTACATTCCCGTAACTTTGCCGATATTTTAGGCAGTTATTCAGGCCCTTGTTTTGGCTAAAGAAATTAATAATTCGGCCAGAGCTTGATGAAACTTGCGCAGTTTCAGTCCCTTGCTTGCCACATCTTGCCTGGCCGGGGACAAAATGGACCGGCGCGGTCAGTCGCGCCGACGCCCGGAGCGGCGGGCCGCGGGCGCGATCCCCAGAAGCCGCCCCAAGCCGCGCCGGAAGGCCCGGCCGCGCAGCAGCGCCAGCGCGACCATCACCAGCAGGAACAGGATCACGACCCGCACGCTCATCCCCCGGCACCGAAGCGCGCGAAGGCCGCGCGTTCCTGCGCCGCGTCCAGGACGGTGCCCGCCGACAGGCCCAGCCTGCGGAACAGCGACTGGCGCGGGCTGTGGACAACAAAGCGGGTCTTGTCGCCGTAAAGCGCCTTCATCTTCGGCACCAGATGCGCAAGGCCGTCGGCAAGCCCCAGTTCGATCGACTTCCGCCCCGCCCAGAATTCGCCCGTGAACAGGTCGTGATCGGCGGCCAGCCTTGCCCCGCGACGAAGGGTGACATGGTCCTTGAAGGCCTGATGGATCGGCTCCAGCACATTGTGCAGGCGCTCCACGTCCTCGGGGCGCTCGGGGCGGAAGGGGTCCAGCGTGGACTTGGACCGGCCCGCCGTGTGCACGCGCCGCTCGATCCCCCAGCGGGCGATCAGGTCCTGGAAGCCGAAGCCCGCCGAGATCACGCCGATCGACCCCAGGATCGAGCTTTCGTCGGCCCAGATCTCGTCGCCCGCGCAAGCCAGCCAATAGCCGCCCGAGGCCGCGACATCCTCCACGAAGGCATGGACGGGGATCTTCGTCTCCTCGGCCAGCCGCCGGATGCGCGCGGCGATCAGGGACGACTGCACCGGCGACCCGCCGGGCGAGTTGATGGACAGGGCCACCGCCACGGGCTTGCCCTTGCGGAAGGCGCGTTCGATCACCGGGGCTAGCGCGGCATCGGTCAGCGCGCCGCCGCGCCCGGCCATGCCGATGGCGCCGTGCAGCCGCACCACCGACACGCGGGGGCCCTTGTTCGTCAGACGGTCGAGATAGGGAATACGCATGGCGGCAGACTTAATCACGCCCCTGCCCCGCAACAAGCGTCATCCATTGCGGATCGTGTCGCCGGGCAGGAAGGTCGGGGTTAACGCGACGATGCGATCCTCGGGGATCGGGTCCTTGCCCGCGACCAGCCGCGCCGCGCGCCGCCCGATGTCGATGCGCCGGGCGTCGGTTGTGGCCAGCCGCACTGGCAGCCCGTCCAGCAGGTCGACGCCGTTGAAACCCGCAAGGCCGATCCGGTTGGGAATGTCATAGCCCTTGTCGATGCAGTGAAGCAGCCCCCCGGCCCCGATCATGTCGTTCGAGAAATACAGGAAGTCCAGATCCGGGGCGCGGGTCAGGATGCGCTCGGTCAACTCGCGCCCCTTCAGCAGCGAGGACCCGCCCTGATAGTATTCCCGCGCTTCCAGCGTCACGCCTGCCTCGGCCAGGCCTTCCTCGAAACCCGCCAGCCGCTTGCGGGCGCGGTGATCCTCGGGCATGTGGGTGCCCACGAAGCCGATCCGGCGATAGTCCGCGGCCAGGATCCGCGCGGCCATTTCCCGGCCGGCACGGCGGTGCGAGATGCCCACCACCGTGTCGATCCCCTCGCCGTCCACGTCCATGATCTCGACCACGGGGATGCCGGAATTGGCCAGCATGGCGCGCGAGGCCTTGCTGTGTTCCAGCCCCGCCAGGATCACGCCGGACGGGCGCCAGGACAGCATGTCGTAAAGCACCATCTCCTCTCGTGCGGGGGAATAGTTGGTGACGCCGATCACCGGCTGCAGCCCCGTGTCGTCGAGTTCCGCCGACACCCCGCCCAACACGTCGGGAAAGACCAGGTTCGACAGCGACGGGATCACCACCGCCACGAGGTTCACCCGCTGGCTGGCCAGCCCGCCCGCGATCTTGTTAGGGACATAGCCCAGCATCTTGGCGGCGGTCAGCACCTTTTCCCGCGTCGCGGCGGACACGTCACCCCGGTTGCGCAGGACCCGGCTGACCGTCATCTCCGACACGCCCGAGGCTTCGGACACATCACGCAGGGTCAGCGGGCGGCGGGGTCTGGGGGCGTTCATCGGCTTCCGGTCGGTCAGGTCTTTGCGCGATGTTAGCGGACGGCAACACCCGCGACAACCTTGCCAAAGCGCGCCGCAGCGGTCAAAAGGGCTGTGGCGGCCCCGTGGCTCAACTGGATAGAGCAGCCCCCTCCTAAGGGGCAGGTTACAGGTTCAAGTCCTGTCGGGGTCACCAAATTTTCAACAACTTAGCTTTGCCGTTTTGCCCGCAGGTCTCGGCTCTGGACAAAAACTGGATAAAAACTCTGACCGGCGACCGCAATCTTGGCGAATCTGAAGCGGCTGTTCCCGGCCCAAACGCTTGTCGAGAACACAGCCCCACCCCTGAAAGCCACCCAGTCGTGAGTCATCAACCTCCTTCATCCGAAGGAGCTTTAGCGTGAGCGAACCTTTTGCACGGCAGCATCTTCAGGCCTTGGGATATACAAGCTCGAGCAAGATATGTGTCACGAGGCTCCGCAGTTACGACAGATCAAGGAAGTCAGGCTGTTGCGGCGCCGCGTCTCCAGACGCAAAGAGCGACTCAATGATTTGCCGTGGTACCCGCCGCTTCTCCATGATGCGACGCAACGGATCGAGAAACCGCGGATCTTCGACGTTCTTTGGCGACACGTTCTTCTCGACCAGACGAACAGTCGGAGGCGCGAAGTTCATCATCTCGTCGAAAACTTCGTTTGCTCTGTTCTCCAGCTCTTTACTAAGTGATGTTTCATCAGGCGTTCTGCCCCACTGGCTCATGTAGGTCGGCGGTGAGGTCTTCCAGCGTGGAAGGAACTCAGCGACAAAATTATCGCGGAACGTCTTGCGATGTTCGTCGAGTGCTTTGCGAACGGCTGCATGATAGCTCTCCACGACTGTGGTGAACTCCTGAATTGCCGCATCGAACTTCTCTCGATCCTCGCGCAAAATGACCCGGCCGAAATTATCAATCTGGAAAGTGTAGAGATCCTCGATCTGCTTCCGCGCCTTGCGCAGCCAAGTGTCATCGATCAATTCCTCCTGTGCGCTGTCCCCAGTTCCGACCGACACCTTGACAGCACCCAGTTGGGCGATGGGGGCAGTCAGCCGACTCGTGATCTGATCCCTGAGCTGTGCATTCACCACCGTCTGGAAATCTCGCGGCAGGGGCACCTGTTTTCGGCTAAGGGTGAAGTTCTTGATCTCGAATTCTACGTAGACCACGCGGGAGGTGAACACCTGCATGCGGCGGGCGATGTCGAATTTTGCCGGTGGATTGCGGGCAAGGTCGGCCTGCATTGCCTCGACCTTTGCCGGGTCAAGCGCTGAATTGCCGATCTCGCCTTTCGAGGCTGCAGATAATGGGTCGGCTCCTGCAGCGCTGATGAGGGAATCAGAAGAGCTACCCCTGAGCATGATGGCGTTTGGCTTCTCCGCCGTCTCGGACCCGGCTTCGATGTTTTTTGAGACTGGCGCGAAAATCATCGTAGTGTCGTCCGAAATGACCACCCCAATCCGCACCCCCGTTTGTTCCCGAAGATCCAGAAGGTTCCGGGTCGCCGCTTGGCGGATCTCCTCCAATGCCTCCTGTTCACCAAATCCGAGACGGTAGACCTCCGGGTCTGCATCGACGATTACCCGGACGTCGAGATGGTCGAGATCGTTGAAGCGGCGTGCAAGCGCCTTTGCAACCAGCAGAGACAGGGCCGGCGCAATGACCACCAAGCGACGTTGGGCTGCTTCGATCAGGTTAACGATCTCAGCATCGGTGGCCACGGTGAAGGTGCGTCCTTCTGTCATGCTGTTTCCTTCCGGCGGCCCCGCTTCTGCTTCGGGGCAGTAGCGCGGGCTTCGCGGATACGGGTAAGTAGGGCCTCGGCAGGTTCGTCCTCAGGGTTCTGAGGGACGAGCTCTCCGCGAAAGGCCTTGGCCAGTAGGCGCTCATCAAGCTGGTCGAGGAGATGGGCAGCGCGACTGGTGTCCTTGGTCATCCGGTCGATGCGGGCGAAGGCAGCTTCGATACGGCGGACAATTGCCTTCTGCTGTTCGAGAGCAGGCAGTGAAATTTTATACGCCTTGAGATGCTTCAAGCCGATCCGTGGCCTTGTCGCCCCGTGCACCAGATCTTCCATGTCGAGATATGTTCGACGAGCGCTCAGGCGGAACAGAAGGTACTTTGGGTCGACGATATTCTTGTCGCAACGTACACAAAAACAGTCCGCTTTGTTGATGGCACTTCCGAGGTTGGCAGGGATTAGTGCTGCACGGACATCATCAGCAACGAAGGATGAAAATACGATGTCTTCCGGGTGAAGGCTGTGGCGTTGAAGTGTCTTGTATTTCCTCTCTGAGATGAACGTGATCTTTTCGGCGCGGAACTCCATAACACCGATGTTTTCCAGCCTAACTACACGGACGCCCTCAGCAGTGTAATCTTCTGATTTCAGATTGGATCCGAATGGACCATCAAACATGACATCTGCAATCTCCTCTATGGTCACGACACCACAGTCTACGGTTGCCTGAACTGTTTCCGCGTCAAGAATCGCCTGCTTGGCGCGGGTGGCGAGTTTGGTGGTGTGGGCGAGGTGGTCGCGGGCGGCAGCGGAGTGCGCCGAGAGCCGGTCCAGCTTCGCCACAATGCGACGCTGCTCGGCAATGGGGGGTAAGTGAAGCTCGCGTTCCTCCAAGAAGGGTTTTGGCACGCGCCGCTGGCCAACAGCTCCTGTCATCGCGGCTTCTGCTTCTGCGCGAAACGATTTCTGCCGGAGGTAGCGCCATATGTAATCGGCGTTCAGCGCCTCAGTTGGCCGGAGCACGTGAAACTCTGTGGAACCACACGCCAGACCATTGTTGAGGCCGCGGGCCACTGCCGTCTTGCCGTTCTCCATGCACGGCGTGATCTTCGCGAAAATGACATCCCCTTCTGCAAAGTGCGTGAAGCCCTTCCAGACGTCCTTAAGAGGCTTGATGTCTGGCGTAGTAATAACCCCCAGGTGCTCATCCACAGCCGGCATACGGACAAAGCTGACTTCGGTCTCGCGATCGGTTGTGGAATCATGCTTCGGGTTGATGTCCGCCACGCTCTTGATAATCGCGACAGACCAGCCTCTGGGTAGTTCGCTCATTCCGCTGCCACCGCTGCCGTTGCCTCGTCCTCTTCCCCGCCTTCCAGTTCCAACACCAGCGCCTCGATCTCGCGCGTGGCTTCGCGCAGGTGGCCCAAGATAGCCGCCGTAATGTCGTCGGGGTCGGTTAGGCCGTCCTCGGCCTCTTCCTCTCCGTCGCGTAGCCAAGAAATGTCAAGGTTGTCGCCGCGCGCGTCGATCTCGTCGCGGGTGAAGCGGCGGAAGCGGCCTTCCTCGCCCTGATTCTGCCGTTCGCCATGACCATAGGGATCGTCCCCGAAGGCGGCCTCAAATGCGGTGAAGTCCTCAGCCTTGAGAGGCCGCGTCTTGCCATAGGAGGGCGCGCCAGCGCGCATGTCGTAGACCCAGACTTCCTTCGTCCCGCCGCTCTGCGCCTTGTCGGCGTTGCGGGTGAAGAAGATGACGTTGGTCTTTACCCCTTGAGCGTAGAAGATGCCGGTGGGCAGGCGCAGGATGGTGTGCAGGTCGCACCAATTCATCAGCATCTGCCGCAGGGTGCGGCCGGTGCCGTCCTCGAACAGCACGTTGTCCGGCACCACAACGGCGGCGCGGCCGCCCGGAGCGAGGCCGCGAATGATGTGCTCGACGAAAGCCAGCTGCTTGTTTGACGTGTTCGCAGTGGTCGAGAAATCACCCCGCTGCGGCCTTCCGCCGCCTTTCTTGGTACCGAAGGGCGGATTGGAGAGGATAAGATCGGCCTTGGGCAAGCTGGCGCCTTCGTCGGTCAGCGTGTCCATGGAATGCGCGTCGCCCTCAATGCCGTGGAGCATGAGGTTCATCAGACAGAGGCGATGCGTGTCAGGCACCAATTCAGCAAGGGTGTAGCAGTCGCGGATCTGCTTCTCGGCGGCGCCATCGGGCAGGCCGTAGAGCTCGTTGTTCTCGTTGTAGATGCGGCGATGCGCGGCGACGATAAAGCCACCGGTGCCCGCTGCCGGATCCTGGATCCGTTCCCCAAGTTGAGGCTTTGTCAAACGGATGATGCTGTCGATCAAGGGGCGGGGCGTGAAATACTGGCCAGCGCCTGATTTCTTGTCCTCGGCATTCTTCTGGAGAAGGCCTTCGTAAAGGTCGCCCAGACCTTCTTCACGCGCGTCGAACCAGTCGAGATCATTGAGAACGGCGGTGAGAAATTAGGCCACGGAAGCGGCGGCATGGAGCTGCTGCGGGCGGCGTAAAAGTCGTCCACCCTTTCCCTTTATGAGAACGGCGGTGAGAAATTAGGCCACGGAAGCGGCGGCATGGAGCTGCTGCGGGCGGCGTAAAAGTCGTCCACCCTTTCCCTTTCTGCGGCAGCAGGGAGGGCGCGAGGATTTTCAGCGTGGAACTATATCTCAGGGTTCGCCAGGCCTGCGCGGCGGGCATGAGCCAGCGTCAGGCGGCGAAGGCCTTCAACATCTCCCGTGATACGGTTGCGAAGATGATGACGTTCTCGGTGCCACCGGGTTACCGGCGGACGGCCGAGGTCAGGCGGCCGAAGCTCGATCCCTTTATCGCGATCATCGAGGGCTGGCTGGAGGCGGACCGCTCCATGCCGCGGAAGCAGCGGCATACGGCAAAGCGGGTGTTCGACCGGCTGCGTGACGAATGCGGGTTCACCGGTGGCTACACGATCATCAAGGATTACATCCGGGAGCGGGAACGGCGGGGCCAGGAAGTGTTCGTGCCGCTGGCGCATCCCCCGGGCCATGCGCAGGCCGACTTCGGCGAAGCGATGGTCAGGATCGGCGGTGTCGAGCAGAAGGCCCACTTCTTTGTTCTGGATCTGCCGCACAGCGACGCCTGTTACGTCCGCGCCTATCCGGCGGCTGTGGCCGAGGCCTGGGTGGACGGCCATATCCACGCCTTTGCCTTCTTTGGGGCGGTCCCCCAGTCGATTGTCTATGACAACGACCGTTGCCTGGTGGCAAAGATCCTGCCCGATGGCACCCGCAAGCGGGCCGCCCTGTTCAGCGGGTTTCTCTCCCATTACCTGATCCGGGATCGCTATGGCCGCCCCGGCAAAGGCAACGACAAGGGGAATGTCGAGGGCCTGGTGGGCTATTGCAGGCTATTGCCGCCGCAACTTCATGGTGCCGCTCCCCGAGTTCGCGACCTGGGAGGCGTTCAACCTCTGGCTGGAGGAGCAATGCCGCAAGCGCCAGCAGGATGTCCTGCGCGGTGAGGGCGAAACGATCGGCGAGCGGCTGCAGCGCGATCTGGCAGAGATGCGATCCTTGCCTGCTTCACCCTTTGACGCCTGCGATCAGGACACCGGCCGCGTCTCGTCGCAATCGCTCGTGCGCTACAAGACCAATGACTACTCGGTGCCGGTCGCCTTTGCCCATCAGGATGTCTGGATCCGGGCTTATGTCCATGACGTGGTGATTGGCTGTCGGGGCGAAGTCATTGCCCGCCATCCCCGGTGCTGGGATCGCGATGAACTCATCTTCAACCCGATCCACTACCTGCCGCTGCTGGAGCAGAAGCTCAACGCATTTGATCAGGCCGCGCCGTTGCAAGGTTGGGAGCTTCCCGAGGAGTTCGCGACGTTGCGCCAGCTGATGGAAGCCCGCATGAACCGCCATGGCCGACGCGAATACGTCCAGGTCCTGCGGTTGCTCGAGACCTTCGATCTGGCTGATCTGCATGCCGCGGTAAAGCAGGCGCTTCAGATGGGCGCGATCGGCTTCGATGCCGTAAAGCACCTGCTGCTTTGCCGTGTCGAACGGCGTCCGCCCCGGTTGGACCTGGACTGCTATCCCTATCTGCCGCGGACGACAGTCGAGAAGACCAGGCCCGGGTCCTACATGCGGCTGCTGTCGAGCGATGCAGAGGACGCGGCATGAACGACGCCCCGGAAATCCTGCTCGCCCATCACCTCAAGGCCCTGAAGCTGCCAACATTCCTGCGCGAACATCAGAAGCTGGCCCGGCAATGCGCGGCCGAAGGCATGGACCATGTCCGCTACCTTGCCCGCCTCGTCGAACTGGAGCTGATTGACCGGGAGCGGCGGATGGTCGAGCGCCGCATCAAGGCCGCCAAATTCCCCGCGGTCAAAAGCCTCGACAGCTTCGACTTCAGCGCCATTCCGAAGCTCAACAAGATGCAGGTGCTGGAACTGGCCCGCTGCGAATGGATCGACCGTCGCGAGAACGTCATTGCCCTCGGCCCAAGTGGCACGGGCAAGACGCATATCGCCCTTGGCCTCGGACTGGCGGCTTGTCAGAAGGGGCTCTCCGTGGGCTTCACCACCGCCGCGAGCCTGGTCAGTGAGATGATGGAGGCCCGCGACGAGCGCCGTCTGCTGCGCTTTCAGAAGCAAATGGCCGGTTACAAGCTGCTCATCATCGACGAACTGGGCTTCGTGCCGCTGTCCAAGACCGGCGCCGAATTGCTGTTCGAACTGATCTCGCAACGCTACGAGCGCGGCTCAACCCTGATCACCAGCAATCTGCCCTTCGATGAATGGACCGAGACCTTCGGCTCCGAGCGCCTCACCGGCGCACTGCTCGACAGGCTGACCCATCACGTCAGCATCCTCGAAATGAACGGCGAGAGTTATCGCCTCGCCAACAGCACTGCCCGGAAGCGGCAACAAAAGCCCTGAAAAACATCGCGTCGTTTGGCCCAAGGGGCCAAGGCACCATGGCACGCGCCAGCTATATGGTGAGCGCGCGCGCCATGGTGCCGGTCACCGCCGCCTGGCCTGATTTTACCCCGCCGCGTGGCCGGATTTTGCACCGCCGTTGACA
>NZ_JAFNAW010000025.1 GCF_017356265.1 Paracoccus fontiphilus
GACGGGGACCGCCCGGCGCGGCCCTGGGGCGACAAGCCCGGCAAGCCGCGCTTCGGCGGGTCCGAGGATGGCGAGCGGCCGCGCTTCCGCGGCAAGCCGGGTGCCCCGCGAGAGGATGGCGACCGTCCCGCGCGGTCCTGGTCCGGCAAGCCGCGCTCCGAAGGCTCCGAGGACCGGCCCCGCTTCGGCAAGCCCGCCCGCGACGGCCAGGGCGGAGAGCGCAAGCGCGACGGCTTCAAGCCGCGCAGCGAAGGGCGGCCTGACGGCGAGCGTGGCTTCAAGCCCCGCCGTGACGAAGGACGATCCGAAGGCGAGCGTCCGTTCAAGCCGCGCCGCGACGGCGACCGGCCGGATGGCGAACGCGGTTTCAAGCCGCGCGGCGACGGGAAACCGGGCTTCGGCCCGCGCGGTGACAAGCCTGCAGGCGAGCGCGGCTTCAACCCTCGGGGTGAAGGCAAGCCGGGCGGCGACCGCGGCTTCAAGCCGCGCGGCGACGGGAAACCGGGCTTCGGCCCACGCGGCGACAAGCCTGCGGGCGAGCGTGGCTTCAAGCCCCGGGGTGACGGAAAGCCCGGCGGCGACCGCAAGTTCGGCAAGCCGGGCGGCCAAAGGCCTGCACAGGGGGGTCCGGGCGGCGGAAGCGGCCGGTTCGGCGGCAAGCCGGGAGGGCGTCCTGCCGGAAAGCCTGGCGGCCGCCCCGGCGGCAAGCCGCGCGGCTGAGCCGCGCCGCCTGCGCCGGGAGGATCACTTCGTCAGGATCAGCTTGCCGGCGCGGGTGATGCGCAGTTGATAGATCTGGTCGTCAAGGATGATCAGGGCTTGGTTGCCGCCCCGCGTCAAGGCCGTGGCGTCATGCTGCGGGATACGCGACAGGACGCTGGTCGCCGGTTGCTGGAAATCTGCGGGACGTGCTGCGGTCATGGTCAGCCTCTTGGGGTTCAGCCTGCGTTGACCAAAATCTGACAAATTCCATCTGGAATGTCAAAGTAAAATAGTCGGAAATATTTCCGGTGTCTTGGGGCGGCCTGAACCGCCCCCGCAACAAAGACTTAGCGGTCCGAAAGGCAATCGGTCAGCGCAGTCGCAAGGCTTGTGAGAACATCGGCATAAAGGCCGGGACCCGCCTCTGCGGCGCCACCCTCGGGCGAAAGCTCGTCCCCCATGCGGATGTCGGTTCCCTCGACGGCGGTCCGGACCAGCCTCGGATCACTTGCGTATTCGGGAAAGGCGCAGGTCGCCCCCGTGGCTTCGATCTCGGCCCTGATGGCGGACAGGCGCGCGGCCGACGGAGTGCTGGCATCGCCAAGAGACACGGGGATGGCCGGGCGCAGGCCGTAATGTTCGGTGAAATAGCCGTAGGCATCGTGGAACACGACAAAGCTGGCCTCCTTGTGCGGCGCGAGCTGCGCCTGAAGGTCCGCATCCAGTTCGGCAATGCGCTGCGCTGCCGCCTTTGCATTCTGGGCATAGAGGCCGGCATTGTCAGGATCGGCCTTCGCCAGCGTGTCGGCGATGGCCGTCAGCCAGAGCCGGGCATTCGTCGGATCAAGCCACGCGTGCGGGTCGGTGCCGCTGTGAACATGGTCGTGGTCGTCTGGGGAATGATCGTGGCCGTGTTCATGATCGTGATCGTGATCGTGATCGTGATCATCGGCCCCGGCGTAGTTTCTCAGATGCGTTTCCGGCACCTCGAGCAGACGCAACTGCATCACGTCCCCGGACAGCGACCCGGCCGACCGGGCCAGCCACGGCGTCAGCTCCGGCCCGGTCCAGACCAGCAGCCCGGCCTCCTGGAGCCCCCGCGCGTCCGACGGCCGCAGCTGGTGGTGATGCACGCTTGCCCCCTGCGGCAGCAGCACCCGGACCTGCGCCTCCTCTCCCATCACCTGCCGGACCAGCGACGCGGTCACGGACGTATCGGCCACGACCTGCGGCTGCTCGGCCAAGGCCGGGAAGGCGGCCAGCAGGGCCAGCGTGGAAAGCACAAGGCGCATGGGATGTCCTTTGGTTGGTTGATTGCAGGACCGCCCCTAACCATGTTACATGATAACAAGTCAACCCGAATGTGATAAAGTAACGCCATTGACCGATACCGACAGGACCACGCCTGCCTTTGCCCCGCACGACCACAGCGCCTGCGAGGCCCGTGCGCTGGATGAGGCAGCGGACCGGCTGGCCGAACAAGGTGGCCGCATGACCCCCGTGCGCCGTCGCACGCTGGAGATCCTGCTGGAATCCCACCGTGCCATGGGTGCCTACGAGGTGCTGGACCGGCTTGCCGCCGAGGGCTTCGGCCGCCAGCCCCCCGTCGCCTATCGCGCGCTGGAGTTTCTGGTCGAGCATGGCCTTGCCCATCGCCTGCAGCGGTTGAACGCCTTCGCGGCCTGCCTGCATCCCGGCCACGACCATGCGCCCGCCTTCCTGATCTGCCGCGCCTGCGACAAGCTGGCCGAACTGCCCGCGGCCCCGGTCCGCGCTGCCCTGGCGGATCTGGCCGGCGAAACCGGCTTCGCGGTCGAGCGCGTCACCATCGAGGCCGTGGGCCTTTGCCCCGCCTGCGCCGAGAACCCCGCCGGAGCGGAGGCATGACCGCGCTGATCGAGGCGCGCGGCCTGACGATCCTGCGCCCCGGAGGCCTCGAAACGGTGCTTCGCGACGTGGATTTCCGCATCGACCCGCAGGAGATCGTCACCGTCGTGGGGCCGAACGGCTCGGGCAAGTCATCCCTGATTCGGGCGTTGCTGGGGCACATGCCGCTGGCGGCGGGCCAGGTCGCGCGAAAGGCGGGCCTGCGCATCGGCTATGTCCCGCAGCGGGTGCAGCTTGACACGACGATCCCCATGACCGTGCGGCGGTTCCTGTCCCTGCCCCGCCGGGTCGGCGACGACATGGCGGCGCAGGTGCTGGCGCGGACGGGTGTCGGCGGGCTGCAGTCGCGGCAACTGACCCAGTTGTCGGGCGGCCAGTTCCAGCGCGTCCTGCTGGCCCGCGCCCTGCTGCACGACCCGCACCTGCTTGTCCTGGACGAGCCGACGCAGGGCCTGGACCAGCCCGGCATCGTCGCCTTCTACCAGTTGATCGAGGAGGTGCGCCGCCAGACCGGCGCGGCGGTGCTGATGGTCAGCCACGACCTGCTGGTCGTCATGCGCGCGTCGGACCGGGTGATCTGCCTCAACGGCCATGTCTGCTGCGAGGGCACGCCCCAGCATGTCAGCACCGCCCCCGAATACCGCGCCCTGTTCGGCGCCGGGTCCGAGGGCACGCTGGCGCTTTACCAGCATCACCACGACCACGACCACGACCACGATCACGGCGCGGCCTGCGCGCATCCGCACCACCACGCCGAGGCCTCCTGATGCTGGACGATTTCTTCATCCGCGCCATCCTTGCGGGGCTTGGCGTGGCGGTGGTCGCCGGGCCGCTGGGCAGCTTCGTGGTGTGGCGGCGCATGGCCTATTTCGGCGATTCCACCGCCCATGCGGCGATCCTGGGGGTGGCGATCAGCCTGGCCTTCAATGTGTCGATCTATGCCGGAACGGTGCTGGTTGCGCTGGCCATGGCCCTGACGGTGTCGGCGCTGGTCACGCGCGGGCAGGCCATGGACACGATCCTGGGCGTGCTGTCGCATTCCGCCCTGGCGATCGGGCTGGTGGCGATCAGCTTCGTGCCCCAGGCGCGGTCCGACCTGTCGGCCTATCTGTTCGGCGACATCCTGGCCGTGGGCCGGGCGGACCTGGCGCTGATCTGGGCGGGCGCGGCTGCCGTCCTGGCGGTGCTGGCCTGGCGATGGCAGCGGCTGCTGACGGCCTCGGTCAACGAGGAGCTTGCGATGGCTGCCGGAATCGACCCGCGGGTCGAGCGGGTGGTCCTGTCGCTAGCCCTTGCGGTTGTGGTCGCGCTGTCGATTCGCGTGGTCGGATCGCTGCTGATTTCGGCGATGCTGATCGTGCCGGCAGCGTCCGCCCGCGGATTGTCGCGCACCCCGGAATGGATGGTCGGCAACGCGACGCTGATCGCCGCGTTTTCGGTGATCGCCGGCCTGTCGGCAAGCCTGCACCTGGACACTCCGGCCGGTCCGTCGATCGTCACCGCGGCCGCCGCGATTTTCGCAGTTTCACAGGTGTTTCGACGGGGCTAGTGCAGGATTGCCACACCCCTTTCCCGGGCCGGTTTTCAGCCGGAACCGAGCGGCCCGAAGGGTGTTGGCCAATATGCAACAGTCGACGCAACCCCGCGACGGATTTGAATCAATGCAGCTTTCAAACGGTCCGGGATTGTGTAACTGTCGCCTCGATGTTGCCGGTGACGGCAGCCTTCAACGAAACGGAGCATGATCATGACCAAATTTGCTACCTTTGCTGCCGCTCTCGGCCTGACCGCATCGTCGGCTCTGGCCGGTGGCTATGTCGCCCCCGTCGTCGACGTTGAGCCCGTTGTTGTGGAGGAGCAGCCCGCTTCGACCAACGCTGGCCTGGTTGTCCCGGCTCTGCTGCTGCTGGGCGTCATCGCCGCCGTTGCTTCGGACGACGACGACTCCTGATTTCTGCACGGACCTCGGGTCTGTCAGATATAAAGGGCTGGCCTTGGGCCAGCCCTTTTTCGTTGGACGCACCGGGTTCCAGGGCGTAGCATGATCGGGCCGACAAGGGCAGCAAGCGGGGTCCATCATGCGCCGGTTCCTGATCCTTCTCCTGCTTTTCGCCCCTGGTTCCGCGCAGTCTCAGACCTCGACCGAGGACGGAATGAGCCTTGTCGAGCGCGGCATCGGCATCATCGCCGAAAACCTCTGGTCAGAGCTTGGGCCCGACCTGAACCGCTTGGGCGAGAACATGGGCGGCGCCCTGGCCGATCTCGCCCCCGTGCTGCAGGATCTGGCGGTGCTGGTGGACGACCTGGGCAACTATGAAGCACCCGAGCGGCTGGAAAACGGCGATGTCCTGATCCGCCGCAAGGCCGGGGCGCCGCCGCCCCCGCCGATCGGAGAACTGCAAGGGGTTCCGGGCGATCCCGCGCCGGCCCTGCCCGATGTTCCCATCGATCCAGACCAGCCTGAAATCCCCCTGTAGGCGGCTGGACGGCACGGCATCCGACAAGCTAGGGTGCGGAAAAGACAGGGGAATGGATGATGGCTGACCTGCTTGCGGCACAGGCTGCGGATGTGTTTCGGATCGGCCTGCTGATTGCCCTGATGCTGACGACGCTGCGCAACCGGCCGGTCACGGGCGTGCTGTTGCCGCTGGCGGCGGGCGCGATCTTCGTGGCGGTGATCATTCCGCTGACGGGCGCCTCGACCCGGCCCGAGCCGATGGCGATGCAGGTCCTGGCGGGGCTTCTGGTCAACGCCGCCTATCTTGCCGTCGGTCTGGGCGCATGGTCGCTGTGGCGCGCACGCCGTTAGCGTTCAACTCAGCAGCCGCGTCATCTCGGCGCGCAGTTCGGACAGTTCGAACGGCTTGGCGATGAAGCCGTCCGCGCCAAGCGCAAGGCCGCGGCGCCTTTCGACGACCGAGCCGCGCGCGGTCATCAGCAGAATGCGCACCCCGGACAGGCCGGGGTCGGCACGCAGCAGTTCCACGATCTCGTAGCCCGACATGTCGGGCAGCATGACGTCCAGCAGCACAAGGTCGGGGCGTTCGCTGCGGATCATCGCCAGGGCGGCACCGCCTTCGGACAGGCGCGAATGGTCATGTCCGTCACGAGCCAGCAGGAACTCAAGGGCGATGGCAATGTTGTCCTCGTCCTCGACCACAAGAATCCTGGCCATGGCCGTGCCTTCCCGATCTGAAAGGGAACTGGCGGGCCGGGATCACCCGGCCCGCCGCCGTGAAGGATCAGACGTTGTCGTCCGCGAAGATGTCCTTCTTGTGGCTGTTGTTCGGCACGAACAGGATACCCACGATCACCGTCATCACCGCGATCACGATCGCATACCACAGGCCCGCATAGATGTTGCCGGTCTGGGCCGAGATCGCGAAGGCGGTCGCGGGCAGCAGGCCGCCGAACCAGCCGTTGCCGATGTGATATGGCAGCGACAGGCCGGAATAGCGGATGCGGGTCGGATAGAGTTCGACAAGCTGCGCCGCGATCGGGCCGTAGACCATCGTCACCAGCACGATCAGATAGGTCAGGATCAGCACGATCTGGATGTTCTGGCCGCTGAAGATGTCGAAGAAGTGGTCGGCCTTGGCGACGGTGGGGTTCTCGGTCCCGGCCAGCGGATAGCCTGCCGCCGTCAGGGCGGCGGTGATTTCCGCCGTGAAGCGGTCCTTTTCCGCCTTCAGGGCATCGCCCGTCAGCGCATTGCCGTCATAGGCCTGGATGACCGTGTCGCCCACCTTGACCGAGGCGACGGTGCCCGCCGGGGCATCGACCGTTTCCTGGACGTTGACCGACGATTTCGACAGCGCCGCCTTGAGGATGTCGCAGCTGTTGTTGAACTGCGCGGTGCCCACCGGGTTGAACTGGAAGGAACAGTCGTCGGGCGCGGCCGTGACCGTGACGGGCGTGTTCTGCGCCGCAGCCAAGGCCGGGTTGGCAACGCCCGTCAGCATCGGGAAGACCCACATGTAGGTCGCGGCAGCCAGGGCGCAGCCGCCCAGGATGATCGGCTTGCGGCCGACGCGGTCCGACAGCGAGCCGAAGAAGATGAAGCCCGCGGTCCCCAGGATCAGCGACCAGGCCACGAAGACGTTGGCGCTGAACTGATCGACCTTCACGACGTTCTGGATGAAGAACAGCGCGTAGAACTGGCCCGAATACCAGACCACCGCCTGCCCTGCCGTCAGGCCCAGCAGGGCGATCAGGGCGATCTTGCCGTTCTTCCAGTTTCCGAAGGCTTCCTTCAGGGGCGCCTTGGACTGCGCGCCTTCTTCCTTCATCTTCTTGAAGGCCGGGGATTCGTTCATCTGCAGCCGGATATACAGCGAAATCAGCAGCAGGAAGACCGACCCCAGGAACGGGATGCGCCAGCCCCAGGCCTTGAACGGCTCCAGCATGACCTGCGCGCCCGTGGCGTCCAGCAGCGGCTGGCCGTCAAGCCCAAGCTGCGGCACCGGGGGATAGTTGCCGTTCACATAGGCGGTCACCAGCAGGATCACCACCAGCGACAGCAGCAGGCCCAGCGTCGCTGTGGTCTGGATGAAGGCCGTGAAGTAACCGCGCTGGCCCTGCGGCGCGTGTTCGGCGACATAGACCGCCGCGCCGCCGTATTCGCCGCCAAGTGCCAAGCCCTGCAGCATCCGCAGCGCGATCAGGATGATCGGCGCGGCAATCCCCCACGAGGCGTAACCGGGCAGCAGGCCGACCAGGAAGGTCGAGAATCCCATGATCAGGATCGTGGCCAGGAAGGTGTATTTCCGGCCGATCAGGTCGCCCAGGGCGCCGAAGACCAGCGCGCCGAAGGGACGCACCAGGAAGCCCGCGGCAAAGGCCAGCAGCGCGAAGACGTTGCGCGTGGCTTCGGGGAAGGCGGTGAAGAACTGCGCCCCGATGATCGCGGCCAGCGAGCCATACAGGTAAAAGTCGTACCATTCGAAGATCGTGCCCGCGGACGAGGCCAGGATGACCTTCTTTTCCTCGGACGTCATGGGACGCGAACGGGTCGTCGCGTCGGGCGATGCGTAAGCCATCAATCCTCCTCCTCCTGTTGAGCCAGCCGGTCGCTGGCATGGGGGCCTGGCGGTCAAGCCTTCTCCGGTCGCGTGTTCGGGTTCGAAACGCGTGCGGGGGATTGCTCGTCAGGCGGGTCTGGCGGCACCCGGTCCTCCTCTCCGGAGGCCGCCTTGTCACCGCGGGGGCATGACCCCCGCGCGTCGTCAGGCCCTGTTCATCCGGTTGGCGATGAGGTCATCGACCACCTCGGGTTCGGCCAGGGTCGAGATGTCGCCGAGGGCGCCATAGTCGTTCTCGGCGATCTTGCGCAGGATGCGGCGCATGATCTTGCCGGAGCGGGTCTTGGGCATGCCGGGCGCCCACTGGATCAGGTCGGGCTTGGCAATGGGGCCGATCTCGGTGCGAACCCATTTCTCCAGCTCGCCCCGCAGGTCGTCGCTGGGCTGCACGCCGTTCATCAGCGTCACATAGGCATAGATGCCCTGTCCCTTCAGCGGATGCGGATAGCCCACCACGGCCGCTTCCGCGACCTTCTCGTGGGCGACCAGGGCCGATTCGACCTCGGCGGTGCCCATGCGGTGGCCGCTGACGTTGATCACGTCATCGACGCGGCCGGTGATCCAGTAGTAGCCGTCCTCGTCCCGGCGGCAGCCGTCGCCGGTGAAGTAGTAACCCGGATACTGCTGGAAATAGGCTTCCTGGAACCGCTGGTGGTCGCCCCACAGCGTGCGCATCTGGCCGGGCCAGCTGTCGGCGATGCACAGCACCCCCTCGGCCGGGTTGCCCTCGACCACCTTGGCGCTTTCGGCTTCCAGGACCACCGGCTTGATGCCGAAGAAGGGCAGCGTGGCGGAACCGGCCTTGGTTTCCGTGGCGCCGGGCAGCGGCGTGATCAGGTGGCCGCCGGTCTCGGTCTGCCACCAGGTGTCGACGATCGGGCAGCGGTTCTTGCCGATGTTGTCGTTGTACCAGTTCCAGGCCTCGGGGTTGATCGGCTCGCCCACGGTGCCCAGGATGCGCAGGGACGACAGGTCGTGGCCCTGGATCGGCTCGGTGCCCTTGGCCATCAAGGACCGGATCGCGGTCGGCGCGGTATAGAACTGCGTCACCTTGTGCTTGGCGCAGACCTCCCAGAAGCGGCCCGCGTCGGGCCAGGTGGGCACGCCCTCGAACATCACGGTGGTCGCGCCGTTGGCCAGCGGGCCATAGACGATGTAGCTGTGGCCCGTGACCCAGCCCACGTCCGCCGTGCACCAGAAGACGTCGCCGTCCTTGTAGTCGAAGGTGTACTGGTGGGTCATCGCGGCATAGACCAGATAGCCGCCGGTCGTGTGCACGACCCCCTTGGGCTTGCCGGTGGATCCCGAGGTATAAAGGATGAACAGCGGGTCCTCGGCGCTCATCGGGCGGGGCGGGCAGTCGGGGGCGACCGTTTCCATCATCGCCTTGACGTCCACGTCGCGCCCGTCGATCCAGGTCGTCTGGTCGCCCGTGTGCTTGACCACCAGGCAGCGCACCCGGTCCGAACAGTGCAGCAGCGCGGCGTCGGTGTTCGCCTTCAGGTTGGTCCGGCGCCCGCCGCGGGGCGCGGTGTCGGCGGTGATGACCACCTTGGCGCCGCAGTCGTTGATGCGGTTGGCCAGCGCGTCGGGCGAGAAGCCCGCGAAGACGATGGAATGGATCGCCCCGATCCGCGCGCAGGCCAGCATCGCGTAGGCCGCCTCGGGGATCATCGGCAGGTAGATCACCACCCGGTCGCCGCGCATGATGCCCTGGGACAGAAGCACGTTGGCGAAGCGGTTCACCTTCTCGGACAGTTGCGCATAGGTGATGTGCTGGGCGGGGGTGGCGGGATCGTCGGGTTCGAAGATGATCGCGGTCTGGTTGGCGCGGGCGGGCAGGTGCCGGTCCACGCAGTTGACGGCGGCGTTGAGGATGCCGTCCTCGTACCAGCGGATGTCGACGCGGCCGAAGGTGAAGTCGGTGTTCTTGACCACGCTGTAGGGATGGATCCAGTCCAGGCGCTTGCCCTCGCGCCCCCAGAACGATTCGGGGTCGCTGACCGATTCGGCATAAAGGCGGCCGTAATCCGCGGGCCCGCACAGGGCGTTCTCGAACCCCGCAGGAACCGGATGCTTTTCAATCGTTTCGGTGCTCATCTTCCCCTCCTCGCTTTGCTTGCGGGCCGCCGACTTCCCCGAACGGCCGCAGGCTGTCTGCCATTCCCCCGGTCATGTTAATCACACGATATCCATTCTGTTAAGTAGTTTCAGGGAAACGATATTTCGGAAAATTTCTTCACTGGATGAAGATGGATTTTGTAAATCCTTCACAAGCCTTGAAAACCACGGGTTCAGGCTGCAGCGTCGGCCCATGAACAAGGGCCCAATCCGGACCACCGACGACGACGCGCGGCAATCGGCGCGGCACATGCTTGCGGCGATGCGCCATGCCGTGCTGGCGGTGAACGATGCGGGGACCGGGCACCCGCACCTGTCGAAGATCGCCTGCCAGATCGACGAGGCGGGCGTTCCTGTCGCGCTGCTGTCCGGGCTGGCGGTTCACAGCCAGGCCCTGGCCGCCGACCCGCGGGCCGCGCTGCTGGTCGAGACGCAGCAGGATCGCGGCGACCCGATGACCTGGCCGCGCCTGTCGCTGCAGGTGACGGCGCGGGTGATCGCCGACGGGGCCGGGCTCCGCGACCGCTGGCTGCGGGCCCATCCCAAGGCGGCGGTCTTCATCGACCTGCCCGACTTCCGCTTCTGGCGGCTTGACCCGCAGGCGGGCTTCCTGAACGCGGGCTTCGGCGCGGCGTTCCGGCTGACGCCTGCGGATCTTGGCCTTGCATGAAGAAACCGCCGCGACAGGGTCGCGGCGGTCCGATGCCTGCACTGGAAAGACCCTTACTGCGGCCGGTCCATCCGGACATAGACGGACACCCTGCCCTTCACCGCCGACGGCCAGTTGAGCCGGACCTGCCGCTTGGTCGTGCCGATTTCGGTCTGGACCCAGGGCGCTGCATCGACGCGCGCGCCCGCCGCATTGGTGATGGCGGTTTCGGAAATCACCGACTGGACCGACTTGGCCCAGCCCTTGAAGGGCAGCCCCTCGATCACCGGCAGGGTCCAGGCTGCCGAGGCGCCGGTCTGGTTGTGCTGCAGCATCAGCGGGTTCGACACATAGTTCCTGATGCCGTTGAAGGTGTTCCCCTCGAACTGGAGATTGCGCATGTTGTTGTAGTTCAGGTCCGCGATCGAGGCATCGACCCGCTCGATCCGGTCGATGTCGCCGTAAAGCGCCTTGAAGACGTTGCTGGTGACCGTCAGCCCGTGGATGAAATGGCCGGTTCCATAGGGCTTGACCGTCAACCAGGTGAACCAGGCGGCGGTGTTGGAACACAGGCAGGTGTTGCCGGTGATGGTCAGCCCGCCGAAGCTGAACTCGGACCCGGTGTAATTGGGAATGGCGCTGTGTTCATTGGTCCATTCGATCGAGGCGTTGTCGATGTAGTTGCCGTTCACCGTGGTCTGCACGTTGGGCTGGGTCAGCACCAACCCGGCATAGCGCAGCCCCTCGCCCGAGCCGTCGCCCTGGAACCAGTGGTTGCCCGAGATGATGTGCCCGCCCCCGTCGGCCACCATGAAATGCGCGAAGCGCACGAAGCGGTTGTCGCGGATCTTCACGTCATTGGCGTTGACGTTGATGGCGATGGTGGTCCGCTGCTGGGCGGGCAGGTCCATCTCGTTCGACAGGAACTGGCAGCGGTCCACCAGCAGGTCCTGGCAGCCCCGCCCGATGGACGTGATGCCCCGGTCCCTGGGCTTGGTCATGTAGCAGTCGCGCAGCGCGATCATCTCGCCCCGGGGGGGCAGCATGATGCCGCTGGCCACGCCCTCGCAGTTCAGGTCCAGATCGACGAAGTTCAGCCGCGAGACCTGCTCGACGCCGGAAAAGTCGAACAGGTAGCGATAGCGTTCGAAGGCATAGCTGCGTGTTCCCCCCCCGCCGTAGAGCGGCTGCGACAGGGTCAAAGTCCTGGCCGCGACATCCCTGGCGTTGACATAGACCTCGCGGCCCACGCCGTTGCCGATCACGCGGCTGCCCACCTCGATCGCCGCGACGTTGAGAACATTGGACAGCCGCAGCGGCTGCGCGGGGTCATAGGTGGCGGTGCTGGTCCATTTGCCGATGTCCCAGGCGGTGCCCGGCTTGGCGCTGATGCTGCCGTTGCAGATCACGCGGCGGTTGGAAAAGCCGGTCAGGTCCGGCGCCAGCGACCCCACCACCAGCGGCTCCTCCAGATCGACGCGGCGTCCGCACAGGTCCAGCGAGACATGGTCGGTATAGCCGAACAGCGCCTGAAGCGCCTTCTTCATGCCCAGCGTCTCGCTGCCGAAGGCATCGGCATAGGTGGGGAAGTTGTAGCTTTGCAGAAAGGACACGCTGGTGGAGTCGGGCGTGCGGATGGTGCCCTTGAAGCGAACCTTGCTGTTCAGCCCCAGGTCGCCGCTGATGAAGAACGTCCCCTCGGGCACCAGGATCCAGCCGCCATTCGCCGCCTGGTCCGCCGCCAGGAAGGCGGCACGGTCGTTGGTGACGTTGTCGCCCTTGGCGCCATAGTCGCGCACGTCCACCCAATCGATCAGGGACGGGATGAAGGCCGCCGTCACGTCCTCGATCCGAAGCGATTCGATGCGGAAGGCCCCGCCATTCGCGCCGACCAGATCCAGCCCGAAATGGCCATAGACCGGCGCGGTGCCCCAGGCCATGTCCACGCCGCGCCGCGATCCGACGCCGACGATAGCGCTGATTTCCACCACATCGCCATAGGCGGTCAGGGGCACGGTCGGGCCGACCTCGACTAGGCCGTTCACATGCGCGCGCGATCCGTTGCCAGCCCAGCCGGCGATGCGGGCGGAACACAGCGCCCCCGCGACCGCCTTGATGCGGGCCGAGACGCGCAGATAGACGCCGGGGATCATCGGCGTCTCGCCCATGAAGCGGACGCTTGTGGTGGTCTGCTGCTTCATCACCTCGAGGCAGGTGCCGAAGTCCTGGTCCGCCGGGACCAGCGCACCGTTGTCAGCCGAGGCCCAGGTGGCGCTGCCCGGCGTCCCGTTGGTCCGGGACCAGGCGCCCAATCCGCCCCGGAAGGCCGGCGGCATCAGCAGAAGCCCGTTGGTGATGGCAATGTTCATGACTATCTCCTTCCGCCGCGGCTGGGCGCATGGGTGAAGAGATAGTTAGGAAAGGGTTAACGCGGCCTTGACGGGGCGGGCGTTGCAGCCCCGCCCCGCGCAACGCTCAGAAATGGATGGCGCGGCCGTAAGCGTCCAGAACCGCCTCGTGCATCATCTCGGACAGGGTCGGGTGCGGGAAGACCGTTTCCATCAGGTCCTGCTCGGTCGTTTCCAGCTGGCGGCCGATGACATAGCCCTGGATCAGTTCCGTCACCTCGGCGCCGACCATGTGCGCACCCAGCAGCTCGCCCGTCTTGGCGTCGAAGACGGTCTTGATCATGCCCTCGGGCTCGCCCAGGGCGATGGCCTTGCCGTTGCCCACGAAGGGGAAGCGGCCGACCTTGACGTCGTGGCCCAGTTCCTTGGCCTTGGCCTCGGTCAGGCCGACCGACGCCACCTGCGGGTGGCAATAGGTGCAGCCCGCGATGCTGGAAGGCTTGACGGGATGCGGATGCCCGCCCGCGATCAGTTCGGCCACCATGACGCCTTCGTGGCTGGCCTTGTGGGCAAGCCAGGGCGCGCCCGCCACGTCGCCGATGGCATACAGCCCCTCGACCCCGGTGCGGCAATATTCGTCGGTCAGGACATGGGTGCGGTCGATCTTCACGCCCAAGTCCTCAAGACCCAGGTTTTCCACGTTGCCGACAATGCCCACGGCAGAGATCACCGTGTCGAAGTCCTGCGTCTCGGTCTTGCCGCCGGTTTCGATATGCGCGGTGACGGTCGATCCCTTGCGGTCCAGCTTCTTGACCGTGGCCTTTTCCAGGATCTTCATGCCCTGCTTGACGAACTGCTTCTTGGCGAAGGCGCTGATCTCGGCGTCCTCGACCGGCAGCACGCGATCCATCACCTCGACCACCGTGGTATCCGCGCCCAGCGTGTTGAAGAAGCTTGCGAACTCGATCCCAATGGCGCCCGAGCCGATCACCAGCAGCTTTTTCGGCATGTGCGGCGGCACCAGCGCGTGCTTGTAGTTCCAGACCAGCTTGCCGTCCGGCTCCAGCCCCGGCAGTTCGCGCGCGCGGGCGCCGGTCGCCAGGACGATGTTCTTCGCCGTGACCTCCTCGGTCCCCTTGTCCGTCTTGACGCTGACCTTGCCCGGGGCTGTCAGCCGCGCCTCGCCCATGATGGTGGTGACCTTGTTCTTCTTGAACAGGTGCCCGATGCCGCCGGTCAGCTGCTTGGCCACGCCCCGCGACCGCTGCACGACCTTTTCCAGGTCGAAGCCGATCCCGTCGGCGGACAGCCCGAAGTCCTTGGCACGGTGCATCAGGTGGAACACCTCGGCCGACCGCAGCAGCGCCTTGGTGGGGATGCAGCCCCAGTTGAGGCAGATGCCGCCCAGATGCTCGCGCTCGATGCAGGCCACCTTCAGGCCAAGCTGAGCCGCCCGGATCGCGGCGACATAGCCGCCCGGCCCGGCACCAATCACCACCATGTCGAAATTCTGGGCCATAGGTTTCCCCCGTCAGGTCACGATAGTTCAGCGTTAAACCAATCGTGAAGGGGGAACAAGCAGGCCGGTTACGCGGCGTCAGAAGCCCGCCGGTCGGCAGGTTCGGACTGCTTGTCGTCCAAGGCGGCCTCGACCGCGATGGTGGTGGCGTTGGGCGTGATGACGGCGAAGTTGCCCTGTTCCTCGGGCGTCAGGGCGCGGCGCTGCGTCGTGCGCCATCCGGCATAGACCGTCAGCATCGCCAGCAGCACGCCCATGTAGACCCAGAACCCGTCCGGCCCGATCACCTCCATCAGCCAGCCGGTGATGACCGGCCCACCCATCGACCCGATGCCATAGATGAACAGCAGCCCGGCCGAGGCCGCCGCCATGTCCGACTGGTCCAGGTAGTCGTTGGTGTAGGCCAGCAGCAACGCATAGATCGGGTTGGCGATGCCCCCCATCATCGCGCCAGCGATGACCAGCCCCCAGGTGCCCGGCTGCGCGGCGATCACGAGAAGGCCCGTCACCGCGCCCACGGCGGCCAGCATCAGCACCAGCTTGCGCCGGTCGTAGCGGTCGGAAATCCAGCCGATCGGATATTGCAGCACCAGCCCGCCCGCATAGCTAGCCGCCACGAACAGCGAGATCTGCGCCACCGACAGCCCGATGGTCGCCCCCCAGACCGAGGACATGCCCGACAGGACCGCAAACACCCCGCCCATCAGGAAGATGCCCACGCAGCCCAGCGGCGAGGCGCGGTAAAGCTGCCTGAAGGTCATGCGCTTGATCGTCTGGAACTGCGGCGCGGGCCGGGCGGACAGCAGGATCGGCATGAAGGCGAAGGACACCAGGACAGATGCGACGATGAACAGCGTGTAGCCGCCCGGATCGCTGGTGTTCAGCAACGCCTGCGCCGCCACGATCCCCAGCAGTTGCACGATCATGTAGGCCGACAGCGTCTGGCCACGGTTCTCGTTGGTGGACCCGGCGTTCAGCCAGCTTTCGGACGTGATGTAGACCCCGCAGAAGCAGAAGCCGATGATGCCGCGCAGAAGCGTCCACCAGATCCAGTTGGGCTCGACCGAATACAGCACCAGCACGGACGAGATCATCGAGCCCAGCGCCGCGAAGACCCGGACATGGCCCACGTTCTTGATCAGGCCCGGCACCGTCAGGCTGCCCAGCAGGAATCCGGCGAAATAGCCCGACATGACCACGGACATCTGCAGGGTCGGGATGCCCTCCAGCCCGCCGCGGATGCCCAGCAGCGTGCCCTGCATCCCGTTGCCGACCATCAGCAGCAGGATGCCCAGAAACAGCGGCCATGTCGTTCGCAGCACGGAAAGCATCGGGGTCTCGTCTTGTCGGGGTCGCGCACTCCGCCGCCATCTGTGGCCTATCCCGAAAGCGCAGGCTACCCGTAAAGCGACCCTAGGGGATCAACAGCGACGCATCGCCATAACTGAAGAAACGATAGCCGGTTCCAACCGCATGGGCATAGATCCGCTTGATCTTTTCCGGTCCCATCAGCGCAGAGACCAGCATCAGCAGCGTCGATTTCGGCAGGTGGAAGTTGGTCATCAGCCCGTCCGTCACCCGGAAGTGATAGCCGGGATAGATGAAGATGTCGGTCGTCCCCTCGAATGGCCGCACCGTTCCATCCTGTTGCGCCGCCGATTCGATCAGCCGCAGCGCGGTGGTGCCGACCGGGATCACGCGCCGACCCTCGGCCTTGGCGCGGTTGATGGCGGCGGCGGCATCCGCGCCGACCTCGCCCCATTCGGCGTGCATCCGGTGGGTGGTCACGTCCTCGACCTTGACGGGCAGGAAGGTGCCTGCGCCGACATGAAGGGTGACATGGACGAACTGGACGCCCTTTGCCGCCAAGGCCTCCAGCAGCGCTGTGTCGAAGTGCAGGCTGGCGGTCGGCGCGGCGACGGCGCCCTGCCGCGCGGCCCAGACGGTCTGGTAGTCCTGTCGGTCCTGGTCATCGGGCGCGCGCAGCGCGGCGATATAGGGCGGCAAGGGCATCGCCCCCACCTGCTGAAGCGCCCGGTCGAAGGCATCCCCCTGCGCGTCGAAGCGCAGGCGCAATTCGCCCTCGGCAATGGCGGCCACCTCGGCGGACAGGGCATCGCCGAAGCGGATCACCTCGCCCTCGCGCAGCTTGCGCAGGGGCTTCGCCAGCGCGCGCCAGCCATCGGCGGCGGGCTCCAGCAGCGTGACCTCGATCCGGGCCGTGGCCTCGCCCTGCGGCGTTTCGCGGCGGCGCGTGCCGGTCAGGCGCGCCGGGATCACCTTGGTGTCGTTCAGCACCAGGACGTCGCCCGCCCGCAGGATGTCGGGCAGGTCGCCGACCCGCCGGTCGGCGATCCCGCCGCCTTCCGCCAGCAGCAGGCGGGCCGAGGTGCGCGGCCGGGCCGGGCGCGTGGCGATCAGTCCCTCGGGCAGGTCGAAATCGAAATCGGACAGTTTCATGCCCGCGCTTCTGCGCCCGGCCCGGCCCTCCGTCAAGCCGCAGCCAAAACACACGGAAAAAGTCGCCTTTACTTTCCCGACAGAATCGCTAAGTTTCGCGGGAACAGGAGTTGAGCGATGATCGTCTGCCATTGCACGCAAATCTCGGATCATGAGATCAAGGCAGCCATCGACTGGATGCGCACGGCGGACCCCCAGACGATCATCACGCCCGGCAAGATCTACCACGCGCTTGGCAAACGCGCCGATTGCGGCGGGTGCATGCCGCTCTTTCTGGACACGATGCGTCACTGCGATAATCTGGGCGTGGCCCCGCCGATTTTGCGGGCAAGAACAGAGATCGCAAAGGACAGCCATCATGAAGGGCGACGCAAAGGTCATCGACTATCTCAACGCGGCGCTGCGGTCTGAACTGACCGCAGTCAGCCAGTACTGGCTGCATTACCGGCTGCAGGAAGACTGGGGCTTCGGCCATATCGCCGACAAGTCGCGCGCCGAGTCCATCGAGGAGATGAACCACGCCGACCGGCTGATCAAGCGAATCATCTTCCTGGAAGGCCATCCCAACCTTCAGAAGCTGGACCCGCTGCGGATCGGCCAGACCCTGCGCGAAACGCTGGACGCGGATCTCGCCGCCGAATACGACGCCCGGACCCTGTATCTGGAAGCGCGTGAATACTGCTCCTCCATCAACGACCAGGTGTCCAAGTCGCTGTTCGACGACCTGATCGAGGACGAGGAAGGCCATATCGACTTCCTGGAAACCCAGATCCAGCTTTACGAGACGATCGGCGCCCAGAACTATGGCCAGCTGAACGCCAAGCCGGCCGACAAGGCCGAGTGACCTAGCCCAGCCATTGCCGCGCCAGATCGGGCAGTTCTTCGAAATGCCCGATGAGCGCGTCCGGCGCGAGGCGGGAGATCGCCTCGCCTTCCGGACCGAAGGACACCAGCGCCACCTTGACGCCCGCCGCCGCCGCCGTCTTGCGGTCGGTTTCGGTATCACCCACCAGGAAGGACGCAGCCACGCTGCCGCCTGCCCGCTCGACCGCCGCCTTGTAGGGGCGCGGATCGGGCTTGCGGACCGGCAGCGTATCCGCCGCGATCATGGATGCGAAACGGTCCCGGACCCCCAGGGCGTGCAGAAGCGTCTCGGCCAGGGCGCCGGGCTTGTTGGTGCAGACGGCCAGGATGTGGCCGTCGGCCTGCAGCAGGTCCAGCGTATCCTCCACCCCCGGATACAGCTTCGTGTGAACGGCGATGTTCTCGCCGTAATGCGCCAGCAGGCGGGGATAGTCCTCGTCCTCGGCGCCCGGCGGCAGCAGCAGGTCCGCCCCCATCCGGCCATAGCCCGCGCGCAGCATCGCCCGGCCGCCGTGAAAGGCGGTCAGCGCATCCGCGACGGGGTCCAGCGCGACGTCGATCCCGCGCGCCCTGAAGCAGGCATTCGCCGCTGCGATCAGGTCGGCCGAGGTATCGGCCAGCGTGCCGTCCAGATCAAAGACCACCGTTCCCGCCATGCGCCTGCCTTTTCCCGTAACGATCCGACACCAAAGGTGATCGCGCGGGGCTTCCCCACGCGCGCGCCCCGATTTAGAACGCCTTTCAAGGAATGAGAACAGGTATTGGGGACAGCATGGCAGAGAGGCCGGTGGCGATCGTGGTTCTGGCGGCGGGTCAGGGCAGCCGGATGCAATCAGACCTGCCGAAGGTGCTGCACCGGCTGGGCGGCGTGCCGCTGGTCGGCCACGCCCTGGCGGTCGCCCGCACGCTGGAACCCGAGCAGGTGACCGTTGTCGCCGGCCACGGCGCCGACCTGGTCACGAAGGCCGTGGGCCGCATCGACCCCGAGGCGCGGATCGTGCTGCAGGCCGAACAGCTTGGCACCGGCCACGCCGTCCGCCAGGCCCTGCCCGAACTGGAGGGCTTCGAGGGCAAGGTGATCGTTCTTTACGGCGACACCCCCTTCATCGGAGAGGATACGCTGGCGGCGCTGGCCTCGCATCCCTCGGACCTCGTGGTGCTGGGCTTCGAGGCCGAGGACCCGGGCCGCTACGGGCGCCTGATCGTCGGCGCGCGCGGACTGGAACGGATCGTCGAATACAAGGACGCCGATGCCGCCACGCGCAACATCGCCTTGTGCAACAGCGGCGTCATGGCGCTGGATGCCTCGCTGCTGCGCCAGTTGATCGTGCGGCTGACGAACCAGAACGCGTCCGGCGAATACTACCTGACCGACCTTGTGGCGCTTGCCCGCGCCGAGGGTTGCAGCACCGATGTCGTCACCTGCGACGAGGCGGAAACGCTGGGCATCAACACCCGCACCGAACTGGCCGGCGCCGAGGCCGCCTTCCAGGACCGCGCCCGCCGCCAGGCGCTGGAGAATGGCGTGACGCTGTGCGACCCGCAATCGGTCTGGTTCGCGCTGGACACGGTGATAGGCCGCGACGCGGTGATCGGCCCCAACGTGGTCTTCGGCCCCGGCGTGACCGTCGAATCCGGCGCCGAGATCCTGCCCTTCTGCCACCTGGAAGGCTGCCATATCTCGGCAGGCGCGACCGTCGGCCCCTTTGCCCGCCTGCGTCCCGGCGCGGAACTGGGCGCGGATGTGCATGTCGGCAACTTCGTGGAAATCAAGAACGCCATCCTGGACGAAGGCGTGAAGGTCGGCCACCTGACCTATCTGGGCGACGCCCATGTGGGCGAGCTCACGAACATCGGCGCGGGCACGGTTACCTGCAACTATGACGGCGTGATGAAGCACCGGACCGAGATCGGCGCCCGCGCCTTCATCGGCAGCGACACGATGCTTGTGGCACCGGTGCGCGTTGGTGACGACGCCATGACGGGATCGGGGTCGGTCATCACCGCCGACGTGCCCGACGGCGCGCTTGCGATCGGGCGGGCGCGGCAGGACACCAAGCCCGGCCTTGCCACGCGCCTGATGGCGGCGCTTCGCGCCAAGAAGGAGGCCCGCTGATGTGCGGCATTATCGGCATCCTCGGCAATCACGAGGTTTCCCCGCAACTGGTCGATGCGCTGCGGCGGCTGGAATATCGCGGCTATGACAGCGCCGGGGTGGCGACAGTCGATGCCCAGGGCCGGCTGGACCGGCGCCGCGCGGTCGGCAAGCTGGTGAACCTCAGCGACAAGCTGGTCCACGAGCCCCTGCCGGGCCACGCGGGCATCGGCCATACCCGCTGGGCCACCCACGGCCCTGCGACCGAGGTGAACGCCCATCCCCACCAGTCCGGCCCCGTGGCGGTGGTCCACAACGGCATCATCGAGAACTTCCGCGAGCTGCGCGAGGAACTGGCAAGCCTGGGCATCCAGCCGCAATCGCAGACCGACACGGAAACCGTCGCGCTGTGGACCGCGCACTACATGGACAAGGGCGCCTCGCCCGTCGAGGCCGCGCGCAAGACCCTGGCCCGGCTGAAGGGCGCCTTTGCCCTGGCTTTCCTGTTCGACGGGGAACAGGACCTGATGATCGCCGCCCGCAAGGGCAGCCCCCTGGCCATCGGCCACGGCACGGGCGAGATGTTCATCGGCTCGGACGCGGTGGCGCTGGCGCCCTTCACCGACCGGATCACCTATCTGGAAGATGGCGACCACGCCATCCTGACCCGCGCGGGCGCGCAGATCTTCGACGCGGACGGCCGCCAGACCAACCGCCCCGAAGCCCGCATCGACACCGGCACGACTGCCATTGACAAGGGCGGCTATCGCCACTTCATGGCGAAAGAGATCGCCGAACAGCCGGTGGTGATCGGCGACGTGCTGAACCATTACGTCAAGGACGACCGGATCGTCCTGCCCGACAGCCTGGACTTTGCCACGGTGGACCGCATCAGCCTGGTCGGCTGCGGCACCGCGCATCTGGCCGGCCATGTCGCGAAATACTGGTTCGAGCAATTGGCGGGCCTGCCCTGCGACATCGACGTCGCGTCCGAGTTCCGCTATCGCGAGCCGCCCCTGTCGCCCAGAAGCTGGTTCATCGCCGTCAGCCAGTCGGGCGAGACGGCCGACACGCTGGCCGCGTTGCATTACGCCAAGGACCATGTGTCCCGCACCATCGGCCTGGTCAACGTGGGCACCTCGGCCATCGCGCGCGACGCCAGCATCGCACTGCCCACCCGCGCGGGGATCGAGGTCAGCGTGGCATCAAGCAAGGCCTTCACCTGCCAGTTGACCGTGCTGGCGATCCTGGCGCTGAAGGCCGCCCATGACCGGGGCCGCATCGACGACGCGCAACTGACCGCGCATCTGGCCGACCTGCGGTCCATCCCCGGCCTGATGCAGCAGACGCTGAACCTGTCGGACGACTGCCGCGGTCTGTCGGAATGGCTGTCGCAGGCGCGCGACGTGCTGTTCCTGGGACGCGGCGCGCTGTATCCCGTGGCGCTGGAAGGCGCGCTGAAGCTAAAAGAGCTGAGCTACATCCACGCCGAAGGCTATGCCTCGGGCGAGCTGAAGCACGGGCCGATCGCGCTGATCGACCGCGACGTGCCGGTGATCGTGCTGGCCCCGCACGACGCCTTGTTCGAAAAGACCGTGTCGAACATGCAGGAGGTGATGGCCCGCCACGGCCAGATCCTGCTTTTGTCCGACGAGGCGGGCCTGTCTGCGGCCAGCCATGGCGTGCAGGCCAGCTTGCGGATGCCATCGGGCGGCGGGGCGTTCCAGCCGATCCTTTATGCAATCCCCATGCAGTATCTGGCCTATCACACGGCGGTCGCCAAGGGCACCGACGTGGACCAGCCCCGCAACCTCGCGAAATCGGTCACGGTGGAATAGGAAAAGGCGCGCGGGCCGGCCCCGCGCGCCAGCGCCGTCAGGCGACGTCCGCGCGGCCCTCGGCGGCGATGCGGGCATCCAGTTCCAGCATCTGGTGGACGGCATTCGCCGCCTCGGCGCCCTTCTTGACGAAGTGGTCGCGATAAAAGCCGGTCAGCAGGTCCGTTTCCTGGTAGTTGTGCGGCGTCAGCGAGACCGAGAAGCACGGCACGCCGGTTTCCAGCCCGGCATTCATCAGCCCGGTCACGACGGCGGTGGCCACGAAATCGTGGCGGTAGATGCCGCCGTCCACGACAAGCGCGGCAGCGACCACGGCGTCATACTTGCCGGTCTGCGCCAGCTTCTTGGCCAGCAGCGGCATCTCGAAGGCGCCGGGCACGTCATAGGCCACGACTTCCGCGCCGGGCATCAGGCGCTGTTGTTCGGCCAGGAAGCCTTCGTGCGCGCGGTCCACGACATCGGAATGCCAGCGGGCCTTGATAAAGGCGATACGGGGGGTCTTATGGGTCATAATGAGGAACCTTACGTTAGCTTGCGTCAGGCCCCCAGAGCACGAGCCATGACCGTGCCAATGGGGCGGCGCGGCCACGGTTCTCTTTCATCCAGACTATACTGTCGGCCCCGGAGTTTCACCGGATCTGCTGACCCCTTCGTTGCAGAAGGGCGCTCGCGGGCTGTGACCGCCGGTGGGGAATTGCACCCCGCCCTGAGAACGATCCCTAGATAGCATCTGATGCCCCTTCCGCCAAGGGGGCTTAGCCGATTCTGGCCAGCGCCTCCTCGACCGCCCCGCGCAACTGCTCCTCGCCATAAGGCTTGCAAAGCAGGACGGTCTGTTCGGGGCACCCCGCGGGCAGGCTGCTGTCGCCGGTCGCATAAACCACGGCAAGGCCCGGCTGGATTTCCACCGCGCGCCGCGCCAGGTCGTTGCCGTTCATGTCCGGCAGGCCGAGATCGGTCAGCAGCAGGTCGAAGGACTGGCCTTCCAGGCTGGCCAGCGCGGGCGCGGCCTTGCCTGCCTGCGCGACGGTGTGGCCCATCTCCTCCAGCATGATCGCGGTATCGGCGCGGATCAGGGCATTGTCCTCGACCAGCAGGATCGAAACGGGCCCATCAACGGCGGCTTCGGGTTCCGGCTGGGCTTCGGGCTGCGGCTCGGGCTGGGCCGCGCGCAAGGCCTCGGCCGCCTTGCGGGCCTGCTGGGCATTGGCGATGACGTGGCGCAAGCGACGCGCAAGGGCTTCGCGCGGATAGGGCTTCGACAGAAGCTCGACGCCGGGGTCGAGCCTGCCGCCATGGACGATGGAATTCTCGGTATAGCCCGACGTGAACAGCACCGCGAGGCCCGGCAGCACGGCCTGGGCGCGCTGCGCCATGTCCCGGCTGGACAGCGTGCCGGGCATCACCACGTCCGTGAACAGCACGTCGATATGCAGGCCGCTTCCCACCACGGCCAGGCCCGCATGGGCATCGCGCGCCGTCAGCACATGATAGCCCAGCGAGGTGAGAAGATCGACCACCGTGGCCCGCACAGCCTCGTCATCCTCGACCACCAGGATGGTTTCCGTGCCGCCCACGACCGGCCCGTCATGCAAAGGCGCGTCGGTTTCCTCCTCGCTGTCAGAGCGCGGCAGATAGATGCGCACGGTCGTCCCCTCTCCTTGTTCGCTATAGACCGCCACATGGCCGCCGGACTGCTTGACGAAGCCATAGACCATCGACATGCCAAGGCCCGTGCCGCGTCCCTCGGGCTTGGTGGAATAGAAAGGATCGAAGATCCGCTCCAGCACCTCGGGCGGCATCCCGCAGCCGGTATCGGTCACTGCCAGCATCACGTAGTCTCCTGCCGCGACATCCCCGACAGCGGCCGCATAGGCCGCGTCCAGTTGGGCATTGGCCATCTCGATGGTCAAGAGGCCGGGGCCGTCCATGGCGTCGCGGGCGTTGATCGCAAGGTTCAGAAGCGCGCTTTCCAGCTGCGCTCGGTCCACGCAGATGTTCCACAGGTTCGCGGGCACGATGACCTCGACCTGGATCGCCTCGCCCAGGGACCGGCGCAGCAATTCGTCCATCTCGTTCACCAGGCGGTGGGGCTGGATCACGCGTGGCTCCAGCGGCTGGCGCCGGCCGAAGGCCAGAAGCTGGCTGGCAAGCTTGGCGCCGCGGGCGACGGCGGACAGCGCGTTGTCGACCCGCTGGACCGCCTTGCCGTTACCTTCGACATCCTTCGACAGCATCTGAAGATTGCCCGCGATCACCTGAAGAAGATTGTTGAAATCGTGGGCGACCCCGCCGGTCAGCTGGCCCATCGATTCCATTTTCTGCGCCCGGTGCAGGGCCTGCTCGGTCTTGCGGTGCTGCTCGATCTCGTTCCTGACGCGGGCTTCCAGCGTTTCGTTCAACTGGCGCAACTGATCCTCGGCCCGCTGCCGATGGGCGATCTGGCGCTGCAGATCCTCGGCCTGGGCCTGCAACTGCGCCTCGCCCATGCGCTGTTCGGTGACATCGGTATGGACGCCGACCCATTCGGTGATCTCGTTGTCGCCGTTCAGCGTCGGCACGGCCCGGACGGTGAAGATCCGGTATTCGCCGTCGGCGCACCGCACCCGGTGTTCCCATTCGAAGGTGGACCGAGCCTCGAGCGAGCGGTGCCATGCCTCGACGGTGCCCGCCCGGTCGTCGGGGTGGACAGCCTCGGTCCAGCCATAGCCCTGGTAGTGGTCGTGATCCTGCCCCGTCAGGGTCGCCCAGCCGCGCTGCTCGCCGGTCATCCGGCCATCGGCGCTGTTGGTCCACAACACGCTGTGGATCGCATCCACGGCCGCGCGGAAACGGTCATTGCTGTCGCGAAGCTGGATCTCGGTCTGCTTGCGATCCTCGATGTCGATCAGGATCATGTAGACGCCGTCAATCCGCCCGTCGCCGGTCCTGCGGGGCAGGCAGCGCATCTCGAAGGCGCGCGACCGGCTGCCGGGAAGGCGCACGATGGCATCGACATTCACCGTCTCGCCCGCCAGGGCGCGCTGCAGCATCTCCTCGGTCACGGCGCCCTGCCGGGGGCCCAGGACGTCGGCGATGCGGCTGCCGATGACCTGCTCGCGCGTGACGTTGAAGACGTCCAGGTAGCACTGGTTGGCGAAGCGGAAGGTCAGCGTCCGGTCCAGAAAGCCGACGAGGATCGGCAGGGCGTCGGACAGGTGGTAAAGCTCGGCCCGGCTTTCCGCCAGCGCCTGCCGTGCCCGGACCGTCTGCGTGATCTCGAGGACGTTGCACAGCACGCCGTCCACGCGGCTGCCGTCCTCGTTGTAGATCGGCGTGTAGAACAGGTCGAAGACCACATCCTCGGGGGCGCCGTTGCGGTTCAGGACCATGGGCTGTTCGCGATAGGCCTGCACCTCGCCGCGCAGCCCGCGTTCCAGGATCTTGCTGTTGAAGTCCCATATCTCGGGCCAGATGTCGGGGACCGTTCCGCCAAGGGCCGCAGGGTGATAGCTGCCCGCGATCTCCACATAGCCGTCATTGTAGATCATGACGTGATCCGGCCCCCACATCAGCACCTGCGGGATGGGAGAGTTCACGAGCGAGTTGACCTTGATCCGCAGGTGCTGCGGCCAGGCGTCGATCGCACCAAGCGACGTCTTTCCCCAGTCGAACTGCCGCACCAGTTCTCCGCAAACGCCGCCCCCGATGGGCCAGGCACGGCGGGGCTGGTCAGTCATCATGCTTTCACCGCAATGGTCAGAAAAGTTTCCGGAAACTAGGCGTCGATCGAACAGGCCGCAAGCTGGCAAATGTTGACTGAAAAAAGTCAATGGACAAGGCATGGACCCCTTCCGGCGCGCGGCGACGCGGGAAGGCTGCACCCGCCGATCGGGCTGGCTAGACCGCGACGCCGTGGCGCCCGGCCAGGTCGGTGAAGAACTGCCAGGCCACCCGGCCCGACCGTCCGCCGCGCGTGGCCTGCCATTCGACGGCCTCGGCGCGCAGGGTTTCGGGATCGATCGCCAGGGAATAGGCCTCGCAATAGCCCCGGATCATCGCCAGGTATTCGTCCTGCGAACAGGGATGGAAGCCCAGCCACAGGCCGAAGCGGTCTGACAGCGAGACCTTCTCCTCGACCGCCTCGCCGGGATGGATGGCGGTCGCGCGTTCGTTGTCGATCATGTCGCGCGGCATCAGGTGGCGCCGGTTCGAGGTCGCGTAAAGGATCACGTTCGCCGGGCGCCCGCTGATCCCGCCGTCGAGCACGGCCTTTAGCGACTTGTATTGCGTATCGTCGTGGCTGAAGGACAGGTCGTCCGAAAACAGCAGGAAGCGCTTGTCGCGGGCGCGGCCCAGGATCGCCAGCAGCCGCGCCACGGAACCGAGGTCGTCGCGGGCGATCTCGACCAAAACCAGCGGCAGGCCCTGGGCCATGGCCTCGGCATGGACGGCCTTGACCAGGGACGACTTGCCCATTCCCCGCGCGCCCCAGAGCAGCGCGTTGTTGGCGCCAAAGCCGCGCGCGAATTGCAGGGTGTTGTCCAACAGGATCCCCTTGGCGCGGTCGATGCCGATCAGCTGCACCAGATCAACGCGCGCCACGGTTTCCACCGGCTCCAGCCGGTCGGGATCGGGGTGCCAGACATAGGCGCCGGCTTCGGTGAAGCTGGGCGCGGGAACCGGCGGAGGGGCCAGCCGCTCCAGCGCGGCGGCAATGCGGGTCAGGACGTCGGTATCAGCCACGTCGCGCATCATTCCTCGTCGTCCAGCAGTCCTTCGGCGCGCAACTCCGCGTCGCGCTTCTTCTCGATGCGGCGCACGATCTGGATCGAGATCTCGTAGAGCCCGTAGATGACCGAGAACAGCACAAGCTGGCTGCCCACGTCGGGCGGCGTCAGGCAGGCCGCCAGAACCAGGATGATGACCACGGCATAGCGGCGCGTGCTGGCCAGCGTGTCGGCCGAGACCAGCCCCGCCCGGCCCATCAGCGCCAGCGCGACCGGCAACTGGAAGGACAGACCGAAGGCCAGGATGAAGCGCGTGGTCAGGTTCAGGTATTCGCTGACCGAGCCCTGGAACACGATCCCCGCCAGATGCGATGCCCCCTGCGCCCCGTCGGGATCGTCCGGCAGCGCCAGCGGCCCCTGCTGGAAGCCCAGGAAGAACGTGAACACCATCGGCAGGATGACGTAATAGGCGAAGGCCGCGCCAAGCGCGAACATCAGCGGCGAGGCGACCAGGAAGGGCAGGAAGGCCCGCTTCTCGCTGCGGTAAAGGCCCGGCGCGACGAAGCGCCACAGTTGATAGCCGATCACCGGGAAGGCCAGCATGAAGCCGCCGAAGAAGGAAATGCGGATGGCGACCGTGAAGCCTTCCTGCAGCTTCAGCAGGATCAGGCCGCATTCCTGCCCGCGATCTTCCAGCGCGGCGCAGATCGGCTGCGTCAGGAAGTTGTAGATCGGGTTCCAGACGACATAGCACAGGATCATCGCCACCACAAAGGCCAGCGCGGACCAGATGATCCGGGTCCGCAGTTCCTTCAGGTGTTCGATCAGCGGGGCCGAGCTGTCGTCCAGCTCATCGACGTCATGCACTGCCACTTAGTGGTCCTTCATGTCCGAACGGCGGACCCCTGCGATGCGGCGCGGGCTGTCGGTTGCGGCGCCCGCGGGGTCGTTCGCGACCTGCATTGCCGCAGGAACAGGGGGCGCGTCAACCGGCCGGGCGACGGCAGGCGCGACCGGCGCCGCGGGATCGGGCTTGGCGCGGGCGGTCTTGTCCATGCTGGCCTTGGGGTCCCACTGCTCGAACCGCGTGGCGGCGCGATCCAGCGCATCCAGCCCCAACGACTTCTTCGAGGTCAGGGACTTCAGGTCCCTGAGATCCTTGCCGACCTCGTTGATGCCGGTCCCCTTGGCGGCGTCCTCCATCGCGCTCGTGAACTCGCGCGCCATGGACCGCGCCCGCGCCGTGATCCGGCCCAGGGTATGAAACAGCTTCGGCAAATCCTCGGGGCCGATGACAACCAGCGCGACAACGCCGATCAGCAGCAGTTCGCTCCACCCGACATCCAGCATTCAGGAACCCCCTGCCCGGTCTTCGGGATCAGACGCGGGGTTCGTTTTGCGGGGTGACGTCGCGCGCCTCGGTTCCCGGGACGGGCTGGATGGGCTGCACAGGCTTGTCTAGGGCGGCGTTGCGTTCGGCATTCGTTTCGGACGTGCCGTCGTTCAGGCCCTTTTTGAAAGCGGTGATGCCCTTGCCGAATTCGCCCATCAGCGAGGAAACCTTGCCGCGGCCGAACAGGACCAGGACCACGATGGCGATGACGAGCAGTGCCATGGGGGACGGTGCGTGCATTCCAGTTCTCCAGTTCCAGAGTCAGGCCAATGACCTGGGATAAACCAATCTGCGGAATATAGGGCCTTGGCCCACGCAGCGAAACCCCAACTGCCACGATTCGCGCCCGCCGTCATCATACTGCGACAAACTGACGTTATTTTGACGGCACTGCCCCCGGCCGCCCGGCTTGGCAGGGCCGGGCGTGCGGGCCATAAGGCAGCATGGACCTGTCGCTGTATGTCACCGCATTCGTCACGCTTTTCGTGGTGATCGACCCGATCGGGCTGGCGCCGGTCTTCATCGCGCTGACGCCGGGCATGGGCGCCGCGCAGCGCCGCCGCATCGGCTTTCGCGCGCTGGTGATCGCCGCGATCCTGATGACGATCTTCGGGCTTGCGGGCGAATCGATCCTCGGCGCGATCGGCATCTCGATTTCCGCCTTCCGCATCGCGGGCGGGCTGCTGCTGTTCCTGACCGCGCTGGACATGCTGTTCGAACGCCGCACCCAGCGGCGCGAGCATCAGGGCGAGGGCGATCCCCCGGATCACGACCCTTCCGTCTTTCCGCTGGCGATGCCGCTGCTGGCCGGGCCGGGTGCGCTTGCCACGATGATCCTGCTGCAGGGCGAGGCGCCGGGCATCGGCCACATGGTGATGGTGAACCTGGTGATGCTGTCCGTGCTGGTCATCGCGATGGCGCTGTTCGTGATCGCGACGCCGTTGGCCCATGCCCTTGGCCGCACGGGCGTGATGGTCGTCACCCGCCTTCTGGGCATGTTGCTGGCCGCGCTGTCGGTGCAGTTCGTCATCGACGGGCTGAAGGGATCGGGGCTGTTCCCGTGACCGGTGACGACAGGATGCAGCTGGTCTATTACGGCGTGCTGCTGCTGGTGATCGGCGGGGCCATGATCTTCGAGCTGGCAGGCCGGGGCGGGCAGGTGCTGCGCCAGGTCATGCTGTGGGTGGTGATCTTCGCGGGCGCCACGCTGGCGGCCGACTGGTATCTGGAAGGCAACGCCCCGCGCCAGCAGGTCCTGGACGGCGGACGGATCGAGATCCCCGTGGGCCGGGACGGCCATTTCCACCTGACCGCCCGGGTGAACGGGCAAGAGGTGCGGTTCATCGTCGACACGGGCGCGTCCTCCATCGCGCTTGGACCGGCGGATGCCCGGCGCATCGGCCTGGACCCGGACGGCATTGCCTATGTCGGCACCGCCATGACCGCCAACGGAGAGGTCCAGACCGCCCCTGTCACCCTTGACGAGATCGCCATCGGCGACATCGTGGACCGCAATGTCCGCGCCTGGGTGATCGGCGCCGACTTGGACGGATCGCTGCTGGGCATGTCCTATCTTCGCACCTTCGCCCGCGTCAGCTTTGAAGGGGATCTGCTGATCCTGGAGCGGTAAGATGGTGGGCTGGAACCCCACCCAACGGCTGGGGCGGTGAGGCGGCGGGGTGCTCAGTCCAGGTCCAGCGGCGGCGTCAGGCCGCTCTCCTCCAGGTGCCAGACCGCCTGCCAGCGCCCGTTCCCGCGGTCCAGCGTCAGGTAGTTGCGTTCCGCCACATAGCGGTGCCTTTGGCCCGGCAGCGGCTTTATGGCGATGGGATGGCCCGCAAGGGGCGCCTCGCCCAGGCCTGCGAACAGGCCCAGCGCACGGGCATAGGCCTTGGGCGGGGCGCGGTGGGAAATGCCCGAGGCGACAAGCTGGTGGATCCGCGTGGACTCCGGCCCCATCTCGGCCCGGGTCGCCAGGTGGATCTCGCCCGACAGGACCGTGACGGGGGCCTTTTCGCGCATCCGCAGGACGTGGCCCAGCATCCGGCGCCATTCGGCGCGATGGGCATGGCTTTGCCACTGGTCGCGCAGGTCGTCTTCGTAATGCTGCATCCGGGGGATCGCCATCAGCAGCGATTCGACCAGCGACAGGCGCGGCCCCAGCAGCGGAACGCTGGACACCATGAAGACGTGATCGCCCGAAGGATGCAGGGCCTCGACCGCGTTCCAGCCGCCCGGCCCCATGATCCGGTCGCGGCGGCGTTCGGACCGCAGGTCGGGCGCCCACAGCGTGACGCCCGGCAGGTCGCGCCGCCAGCCCAGGTTGCGGCCCGCCGGGTCCATGAACAGCCCAGGCACGTCCGCATCCGTCGCGCCATGCTGGAACAGCAGGTACATGCGGCGCGCCACGCCGAACAGCGCCTGCCCCACTGACGAATTGGTGCGGCTTTCCGGCAGCGATCCCCAGCCGTCGCAGATGTCGTGATCATCCCAGACCGACAGCGAGGGCACGGTGGCGAACAGATCCGCGCAGCCTTCCGCCGCCAGCACCATCATGTAGCGCTGCGCGAACCTGCGCTCCAGATGCCGGGTGAGGTCGGCCAGGTCGGCCTCCGAGGGGCTGTCCGGCACATGCTTCGGCCAATCCTCGGTCAGGGGGTGGCCATGCGTCGCCTCGTCGGCATAGATCTGGTCGCCGCCCTGCAGCAGCAGGGCAAAGGGCGCGCGGGCATGGTCCGCCTGCAGCCGCGCCCACATCAGGTTGCGTTCGGCCCCGTCGCGGTCGAGATCGCCGTTCTCCTCTCCGTTGCAGGACACGAAGGCGAGGCGGATGTCGCCGTCCAGCCGGGTGGCGACGGGATAGTCGCGGCCATCCAGGCGATAGCCCGCCTCGCCCGCACGCAGGGCAAAATCGTGCCGCCAGATCGACAGCCCGGCCACCTGCGCCAGCAGGACGGGCGCGACCGACCCTGCCTGCGCCTGCACCGGACCGGGTGCCGGGGCGTGATCGGGGCGGATGGTGATGGCGGCAAGGTGCAACGTCCCGGCATCGCAGCCCCGAAAATGCAGGATCGGACCCGCGAAACCGTTATTCTCTCTCATACTTTAGTCGTATCCCAGCTTCCATCACGGTCCTAGATAGGCGCTTCGACGCGGATTGCACCCCCAAATCAGGATGCCAGCGGCTTCGTGTCGGCCAGTGCCCGTCCAAGATGCGACAACGCGGACACCAGCGGGAAAAGATCCGCCTGCAGGGCATGATAGATATCGGGCTTGCCCTGGAACTGGCCGCTGGCGGAGCGATCGTCCGCCCCCGGTTCCGGGAACCAGCCACCGTGAACGTGGTCGATCAGCCGTGCATCGGCAAAGCGCCACATCCGGCGATACCGCTCCTCGTCCCCTGGCTGCGGGTCAAGCTTGATGAGGGCGGCCAGGGCGCCGATGGCCTCGGTCACGGGCCACCAGTAACGGTCGGCCCGCGCCACCCTGCCGTCGAAATCCAGCGTATAGGCCAGCCCGCCCCGCTTGTCCCAGGCATCGGCCAAGGCCGTTTCCACCAGCAGCCGCGCCTGCCGCGGCGCATCGCTGCCCCGCCTGCCCGCAAGATCCCAGTATTGCAGCAGCAGGCGCGCCATCTCGAACGAATGGCCGGGCGTCGTGCCCGCGGGGCGGAACATCGGGTTGCCCTCGTATCCCTGGTCCGGGCGCCAGGCGTCGTCGTAATGCTCGGGGATGCGCCAGCCGTTGCGGGCAGCCTGTCCCGCGATGAAGAAATCCAGGATGCGTCCGGCGCGATCCAGATACTCTGCCTCGCCCGTGGCCTCATGCGCGGCCAGCAGCGCCTCGACGCCGTGCATGTTGGCGTTCATGCCGCGATAGGTGGAAAAGGGCTGCCAGTCGCCGGTGAGTTCATCGCGGAACAACCCTGCGCCCGCATCCCAGAAGCGCGCGTCCAGGACATCGGCGATGTCGGCCAGCAACCGGTCCGCATCGGGATGGCCCGCCAGCCTGGCGGTCGAGGCCGCCAGCATCACGAAGACATGCCCATAGGCCAGCTTGGTGCCGTCCGCCACCTCACCGCCCCGGATCGCCCAGTGATAGCCGCCATGCCGCCCGTCGCGATGGCCGCGCCACAGCAGGTCCATGCCCCGGTCGACGATCCCCGCCCTGTCCGGCCGCCCCGCCAACTGGCCCAGGGCATAGGAATGAACCAGCCGCGTGGTCGTGTGCAGCTCCAGAAGGTCGCCCGGCAGCGGTTGCCCCGCGACATCCAGCGTCACGAAGCCGCGATCCCCGGCACTGGCATCGAAGAACCGCAGCGCCTGCAAGGCGTCGCGGACCAGGAACTGCCGATGCGCCGGGTCGTCCAGCCAGTGCCCATCGCCCCCGGTGCCCAGACTTGCCTGTTCCATGACCATCCCCCGCGTTGCAGGCGCCAGAATTGCCAATTCCGGCCATGACCTGCAATCTTTTTGCCTGTGCCCCCTTGCAACCCGGCGTGTGATCCGCCACGTGTGAACTCAGCGGACCGGGCCCCTCTGACGGCAGTTCATGTCGTGATGTCGGACCGCATCGAGCGTGCCTCGATGCAAAGCGGCCCTGTCTTGCGAAGCCCTTGGCATCGATGCACATCCAGCAACGATGAGGGCATACGTGGAACTGCTTTTTCTTTTATTCCTGGGCAAGCCGCTGTGGATGTGGCTGCTGTTCGTGGCGATCGTGATCGCGCTTCTGGTCTTTGACCTGGGGGTGCTGCACAAGGACGACCACGAAATCGGCGTGGCCGAAAGCCTCAAGCTGTCGGCCATGTATCTGACGATGGGCGTGCTCTTCTCGGGATTTGTCTGGTGGCAGATCGGCGCCGAGGAAAGCAAGCTCTACCTGACGGCCTTCGTGGTCGAAAAGACGCTGGCGATGGACAACGTCTTTGTCATCGCCATGATCTTCACCTATTTCGCGATCCCGCCGAAATACCAGCACCGGGTGCTGTTCTGGGGCATCCTGGGCGTGATCGTGCTGCGCGGCCTGATGATCGGCCTGGGCGCCACGCTGGTCAGCCAGTATTCCTGGGTTCTGTACATCTTCGCGCTGTTCCTGATCTTCACCGGCGTCAAGATGATGATGGTGGGCGACAAGCCGCTGGACATTTCGCAGAACCCCGTCCTGCGCTTCATGAAGCGGCGCATGAACGTGACCGAGGAGATCCACGGCCACGACTTCTGGGTCAGGAAGCCCGATCCCAAGACGGGCAAGCTGGTCCGGTTCGCCACGCCGCTGTTCCTGGCCCTGGTCATGGTCGAGATCGTGGACGTGATCTTCGCCGTGGATTCGGTGCCTGCCGTTTTCGCGATCACCTCGGACCCGTTCATCGTCTACACCTCGAACATCTTCGCGATCCTGGGCCTTCGGGCGCTGTACTTCGCGCTGGCCGCGATCATCCACCGCTTCCACTATCTGAAATACGCGCTGTCGGTGCTGCTGGTCTTCATCGGGTCGAAGATCTTCGTGGCCGACCTGCTGGGATGGGAAAAATTCCCCGCCTCCTGGTCGCTGGGCATCACCTTCGCCATCTTGGGCGCGGGCGTGGCCTACTCGCTGTGGAAAACGAAGGACAACGTGCCCGATCCGCAGATTTCCCGCGCCCCGAGCGAATAGGACGAACCCCGTGGCAAGGCGCCCTCATCGGCGCCTTGCTTCCAAAACTGGCGTTCAGGCGGCTTCATGCCTTTGCACCGGCGTCCGCTTCGTGCAGATTGCCAAAAGCCTGACTTGAACAAAGTGAACCGATGTTTCTGGAAATTCTCGTCGTCCTGCTGCTGACGATGTTCAACGGCGTCCTGGCCATGTCCGAACTGGCCATCGTCTCGGCCCGGCCGGCGCGGCTCAAGGTCATGGCGGCCGAGGGCAGCAGCGGCGCGCAGACCGCGCTGGAACTGGGGGCCGAACCCGGCCGCTTCCTGTCCAGCGTCCAGATCGGCATCACCCTGGTCGGCGTCCTGTCCGGTGCCTTTTCGGGCGCCACGCTGGGCACCCGCCTGACCGCCGCCCTGATCGAAAGCGGCATGGCGCCCGCCTTGGCCCGGACCCTGGGCGTCGGCGGCGTCGTCGTGCTGATCACCTACCTGTCGCTGATCATCGGCGAACTGGTGCCCAAGCAGATCGCCCTGCGCTCGCCCGAAGGCGTGGCCACCCGCATCTCGCCGTTGATCCTGTTCATCTCGCGGATCGCCGCGCCCATCGTCTGGATTCTCGACAAGTCGGGCAATGTCGTGCTGCGGCTTCTGGGGCAGTCGGGCGAATCCGAACGCGGCATCTCGGACGAGGAAATCCGCGTGATGCTGTCCGAGGCCCGCACCGCCGGCGTGATCGAACCCGCCGAGACCGAGATGATCGCCGGCGTCATGCGCATCGCCGACCGGTCGGCCCGCGGGCTGATGACCCCGCGCCACGAGGTCGAATCCGTCGACGTGGGCGAACCGGCCTCGGACGTGCTGCAACGCTTCCGCGACAGCCGCCGGTCCCGCCTCCTGGTCCGCGAGGGCAGCGACGACGACATCATCGGCGTCCTCAGCCTGCGCGACCTCTTGTCCGAGGACGTGACCGACCTGCGCCCGCTGGTCCAAGAGGTGCCGGTGATCCGCGAGGGCCTGCCCGCCCTGAACGTGATCGAGGAATTGAAGGCCAGCCCCGCCCACATGCTGTTGGTCTATGACGAATACGGCCATTTCGAGGGCGTCATCACCGCGATGGACCTGCTGGAGGCCATCGCGGGCGACTTCCCCGAGCCGGGCGACGACGAGCCCAAGGCGGTGCGGCGCGACGACGGAAGCTGGCTGGTGGCCGGCTGGATGCCCGCCGACGAATTCGCCGAAATGATCGGCCTGACCCTGCCCGAGGATCGCGACTACCAGTCCGTCGCGGGTCTTGTCCTGGACCGCGCGGGCGTGCTGCCCGACGTGGGGGCGCGCATCTCGGTCGGGGGATGGCAGATCGAGGTCGTGGACCTTGACGGCCGCCGGATCGACAAGCTGCTGGTCTCGCAGCTTGCCGAGGCGTGAGGGTCAGGCCCCGCGCCGGTCGCGGCCGATGCCCAGAAGCTGATAGATCACCAGGGCGGCCAGCGTCGACGTGCCGATCCCGCCCAGGGCAAAGCCGCCGATGGTGACGGTGAAGTCGCCCGCCCCCAGGATCAGCGCCACGCCCACGGTGAAAAGGTTCCGCGGGTCGGAAAAGTCCACCCGGTTGTCCACCCAGATCCGCGCCATGGCGCTGGCGATCAGGCCGAAGACCGACACGGCCAGTCCCGCCAGCACCGGCGCGGGGATCGTTTGCAGGATCGCGCCGAACTTGGGCGACAGGCCCAGCAGGATCGCGATGACGGCGGCGACCGGGAAGATCAGCGTGGAATAGACCTTGGTCATCGCCATGACGCCGATGTTCTCGGCATAGGTCGTGACCCCGGTCCCGCCCCCTGCCCCGGCGATCATCGTGGCAAGCCCGTCGCCCAGAAAGCCGCGCCCGATATAGCGGTCCATGTTCTGCCCGGTGATCGCGCCAAGCGCCTTGATGTGGCCCAGGTTCTCGGCCACCAGGACGACGGCGACGGGGGCGATCATGCTGATGGCGGTCCAGTCGAATTGCGGCGCGGTGAAGTTCGGGATGCCGAACCAGGCGGCCTGCCCCACGCGGGAAAAGTCGATCCCGGGCACGAGGCCCGCGCCATTGCCGAAGACCAGCACCAGCCCGTAGCCGAAAGCCAGCGCGATCAGCACGGCGATCCGCCGCGTGGCGCGCGTGCCATAGGCCGACACCATCGCCATGCACAGCACGGTGGCCAGGGCGATGGCCAGATGCGCCATGCTGCCCTTCAACTGGCCCACGGCGACGGGCGCCAGGTTCAGCCCGATGGACACCCCGATGGCCCCGGTCACGGCGGGCGGCATCAGCCGCTCGACCCAGCCGGTCCCGGCGGCCATCACCACCAGCCCGATCAGCGCATAGACCAGCCCCGCCGCGATGATCCCGCCCAGGGCCACGCCGATGTTCGGATTGGCCCCGCCGCCCGCGAATCCGGTCGCGGCCATCACCACCGCGATGAAGGCGAAGGACGATCCCAGATAGCTGGGCACCCGCCCGCCGGTGATCGCGAAGAACAGCAGCGTGCCGATGCCGGAAAAGAACACCGCCACGTTCGGATCGAAGCCCATGATCAGCGGCGCCAGGATCGTCGATCCCGACATCGCCAGCAGGTGCTGGAAGCTCATGGGAATGGCTGCGGCCCAGGGCAGCTTCTCGTCAGGAAGGACCGTGGCGCCGGTGGCCGGGCGCCAGAGGGGAAAATAGCCCATCGTCTCTCTCGGGGATGTTGATTCTGGCGGCAGGCTTAGCCGATCCGCGCGGGCAGACCAATCACCCGCGATTTGGCCTTTCGGGACGGCGCCACCTGTCGCTACTCTCGCCGCGACCAAGGAGGAACACATGTCCACCCCATCCCCCAAGGGCGCTGCCTTCGACTGGGCCGACCCTTTCCTGCTGAACGACCAGTTGAGCGCCGAGGAGCGCATGATCCGCGACGCGGCTGCGGCATTCGCCGCCGACCGGCTGGCCCCGCGCGTCACCGACGCCTATCTGAACGAAACGACCGACCCCGAGATTTTCCGCGAAATGGGCGCGGCGGGCCTGCTGGGCGTCACGGTGGACGACGCCTATGGCGGCGTCGGCGCCTCCTACGTGGCCTATGGCCTGGTCGCGCGCGAGATCGAGCGGGTTGACTCCGGCTATCGCTCCATGGCCTCGGTGCAAAGTTCGCTGGTGATGTTCCCGATCGAGGCTTACGGCAGCGAGGACCAGAAGCGGCGCTATCTGCCGAAGCTGGCGACCGGGGAATTCATCGGCTGTTTCGGGCTGACCGAACCGGATGCCGGATCGGACCCGGCCGGCATGAAGACCCGCGCCCGCAAGACCGATGGCGGCTATGTGCTGAACGGCGCGAAGATGTGGATCTCGAACTCGCCCATAGCCGATGTGTTCGTGGTCTGGGCCAAGTCCGACGCCCATGGCGGCAAGGTGCGCGGCTTCGTGCTGCAAAAGGGCACCAAGGGCCTTTCCGCCCCTAAGATCGAGGGCAAGCTGAGCTTGCGCGCCTCCGTCACCGGCGAGATCGTGATGGAGAACGTGGAGGTCGGCGAGGACGCCCTGCTGCCCGGCGCGGAAGGGATGGGCGGGCCCTTCGGCTGCCTCAACCGCGCGCGCTATGGCATCAGCTGGGGCGCCATGGGCGCGGCCGAGGATTGCTGGTTCCGCGCCCGCCAGTATGGCCTTGACCGCCACCAGTTCAACCGTCCCCTGGCCGCGACGCAGCTGTTCCAGAAGAAGCTGGCCGACATGCAGACGGAAATCGCGCTTGGGCTGCAGGCCAGCCTGCGGGTCGGGCGGCTGTTCGACGAAGGCCGCTTCGCGCCCGAGATGATCTCGATCGTCAAGCGCAACAACTGCGGCAAGGCGCTGGAGATCGCGCGCATGGCCCGCGACATGCATGGCGGCAACGGCATCTCCAGCGAATACCACGTCATCCGTCACGCGCAGAACCTGGAGACCGTGAACACCTACGAAGGCACACATGACGTCCACGCGCTGATCCTGGGCCGCGCGCAGACCGGGATCCAGGCCTTTGGCTGAGCCGCCGCTGAAGGGCCTGCGCGTGGTCGAACTGGCCCGGATCCTCGCCGGGCCGTGGATCGGGCAGACGCTGGCCGACCTGGGCGCCGAGGTGATCAAGGTCGAGGCGCCCGAGGGCGACGACACCCGCCGCTGGGGCCCGCCCTTCATCGACCGGCTCCGCGCGGACGGCACGACCGAACGGGTGGCCGCCTATTTCCACGCCGCGAACCGGGGCAAGACCTCGGTCACCTGCGATTTTGACGATCCCGCCGATCTGGACCGGCTGCACGGGCTGATCGACGGGGCTGACGTGGTGGTCGAGAACTTCAAGGTCGGCGGGCTGGGGCGTTTCGGGCTGGACTACCCCACGCTCTCGGCGCGCAATCCGCGGCTGGTCTATGCCTCGGTCACCGGCTTCGGCCAGGACGGGCCGCGCGCATCGCAGCCGGGCTATGACTTCCTGATCCAGGGCATGTCGGGGATCATGGACCTGACCGGCAGCCCCGAGGGCGAGCCGCAAAAGGTCGGCGTGGCCTGGATCGACATCTTCACCGGGCTTTACGGGGTGATCGCGGTGCAGGCGGCCTTGGCGGAACGCCAGCGGTCCGGACGCGGGCAGCACCTGGATCTGTCGCTGCTGGACTGCGGGGTGGCGGTGCTGGCCAACCAGGCCACGAACTACCTGCTGGGCGGGACCGTGCCGCACCGGCTGGGCAACGCCCATCCCAACATCGTGCCCTATCAGCTTTTTCCGGCCTCCGACGGCCACCTGATCGTGGCCTGCGGCAACGACCGGCAGTTCGCGGCGCTGTGCCGGGTGCTGGACCTGCCCGACCTGCCCGCCGATCCCGACTATGCCACCAACCCCGCCCGCGTGGCCCATCGCGACCGGCTGGTGCCGCTGCTGACGGCTGCCACCGTCCGGCGCACGCGCGCCGACCTGATCGCCGCGATGGAGGCGGCGGGCGTCCCGGCAGGCCCCGTCAACGACGTGGCCGAGGCGCTCTCCGACCCACAGGTCGCCGCGCGCGGCCTGCGGGTCGCACCCGAAGGCATTGCCGGGCTGCGCACACCGATCCGCTTTGGCCGCAGCGGCATGGCCCATGACCGCGCGGCCCCCGCGCTCGGGGACGGCAAATGGGGGTTCGCGCAATGAAAAACCCCCGCCGGTCAGGGCGGGGGTCAAGACGGTCAGGCTGTCCTGCAGGTCACTCGCGGTTGCCCATGAACTGCAGCAGGAACATGAACAGGTTCAGGAAGTCCAGGTACAGCTGCAAGGCGCCCATGATGGCGGTCTTGCCGATGAAGTCCCGGTCCGAACCGGCCAGTTGCAGATAGGTGTTCTTGATGTTCTGCGTGTCATAGGCGGTCAGGCCCGCGAAGATCAGCACGCCCAGGATGGAAATCGCGAACTGCATTCCCGACGACTGCAGGAAGATGTTCACGATGGAGGCCACGATCAGGCCGATCACGCCCATGATCAGGAAGCTGCCCCAGCCCGAGATGTCCTTCTTCGTGGTATAGCCCCACAGCGACAGGCCCGCGAAGGCGATGGCCGTCACCAGGAAGGTCTGCACGATCGAGGTGCCGGTATAGACCAGGAAGATCGAGGAGATCGACAGGCCCATCAGCGCGGCGAAGCCGTAGAACAGCATGGTCGCGGCCGAGACCGAAAGCCGGTTGATCGCGGCGCCGAAGGCGAACACGACCAGCAGCGGCGCGAACATGATCACCCACTTCAGCGGCGAGGCGTAGATCGCGGTGCCAAGCTGGGTCAGTTGCCCCGACGCGTCCACGGCGGCGGCGCTGATGCCATAGGCGGCGACGGCGGTTACACCCATGCCGACCGCCATCAGCCCATAAACCTTGTTCATGTAGGCCCGCAGCCCTTCGTCGATCACCGCCTGGCGGGTGCCGACGCGCTGCGTGGTGCGGTAAGTGTTGTAATCTGCCATCAATCTCTCCCTACGAGGCATGTCGACACGTGCCGACTTATGGCCTCCATATTGGCATGATCGGCCCTTGATTCAATGCTGGCAAGGCCCCGCGCGCGCGCAGTTTTACGCAGTTGTTACAGGGTTACGACGATCTTTCCGACCGACCTGCGGCTGCGCAGCAGGTCGAAGGCCTCGGCGATGCGGTCCAGGGGCATCGTCTCGCCCACCACCGGAGCAAGCCGGCCGTCCCCGAACATGCGGAACAGGTCGGTCATGCTGTCCGACATGGCCCGGGAGTCCAGCCCCGCATAGCCGCCCCAGTAGAAGCCGTGGATGGCGATGTTCTTGACCAGGGCATGGTTCAGCGGCAGCACGGGCGGCCTTCCGCCCGCGAAGCCGATGACCAGGAAACGCCCGCCGGGGCTCAGCGCGCGGAACGCAGCCTCGCCCGCGTCACCGCCCACGGCGTCATAGACGACATCCGCCCCGCCCAGGTCGCGCAATGCCGCCTTGAGGTCGTCGCAACCAGCGCTGTCGATGACCTCGTCCGCACCCGCCCGGCGCACAACGTCCAGCCTGTCCCGCCCGCGCGCGACGCCGATGACGCGCGCACCCATGGCGTGTCCGATCTCGACGGCGGTCAGGCCGACGCCCCCCGCCGCGCCAAGAACGGCCAGCGTTTCCCCGGCGCGCAGGGCCGCCCGCGTCTGCAGGGCCAGGTGGCTGGTGCCATAGGCGATCTGGAAGCCGCCCGCCTGCTCGAAGGTCATCGCGTCAGGCAGGACGGTGCAGGCGGTGGCGGGAACGGCCACGAGTTGGGCCATGGTCCCCGCCGCCAGAACCGCCACGCGGTCGCCCGCGCGAAGGCCGCTGCCGGGGGGTGCGGCCACCACCTCGCCCGCGCCTTCGAGCCCCGGAACGAAGGGCGGCTCCTGCCGTTCCTGGTATTCGCCCCGGGCCTTCAGCAGGTCGGCGAAGTTCAGCGCCGCCGCCCTGATCCTGACCAGGACCCCGTCCGGACCCGGCTGCGGCGGGGGCGCGGTGCGCAGGACCGGCTCGCCGCCAAGTTGTTCGACCACCGCGATTCGCATGATAGCGGCAACATCGGAGTTCAGCGTTTTCATCAAGTCTCTCATCACCGTATCCGGAACCGGTCATACCGCCCGGCGGGACCTGTCTTTTTGGTCAGAAACGCGGCCGTTAACCAGGTTAACACTCGAAAATTGAGGAAAGTTGGGGTAGCGCTTCCTTAGATTGAATGAAGTGGTAAGGTGTTAACGATGAAGCATGGTGTAGACGTTCATGTCGGTAAGCGCATCCGTCACCGTCGCTGGATGATTGGAATGACGCAACAACAATTGGCCGACAAGGTTGGTATCAAGTTCCAGCAGATCCAGAAATACGAAACCGGGATGAACCGTGTTTCGGCGTCCCGCCTGTGGGATATCGCGCGCGCGGTGGATGTGCCGGTCAGCTTCTTCTTCGAAGGCCTGCACGAAAGCGACGCCCCCGAGGAGGTCGCGGGCGACATCCTGGCCGACAAGGAAGCGCTGCAACTGGTGCGGGCGTATTATACCATGCCGGTCGCGCAACGCCGCCAGATCTTCGAACTGGCCCGCGTCCTGTCCGACGCCGCGTGATCTTGCCGACGGCGCGGGCGATCCCCGCGCCGTATCTTCCGCCTCCCCCTTCTCTGCCACTGGCAGGACCGTGCCGTTCGGGTTAGTCCTTGCTCGCGAAACGGACCAAGGGGGCGGCGATGCAGGACGCGCAGGACATCATCAATGCAGCGCACCAGATGGCCGATGCCGCCCGCACGGCCATCCTGCCCTTTTTCCGCACCGCCGGCCTGGCCGCCGACAACAAGTGGCAGTCCGGATTCGATCCCGTGACCGAGGCCGACCGGGCCGCCGAACGCGCCATGCGCGACGTGCTGGCCCGGCTTCGCCCGAACGACGCCATCCTGGGCGAGGAATACGGAGCGACCCCCGGCACCAGCGGGCTGACCTGGATACTTGACCCCATCGACGGCACCCGCGCCTTCCTGTGCGGCGCGGCAAGCTGGGGCGTGCTGATCGGGTTGTCCGATGGCGGCGCCATCCGCTATGGCCTGATCGACCAGCCTTACACACGCGAACGCTTCGAGGGCGGCTTCGGCCGCGCGCGCCTTCTGTCCGACGCAGGAGAGCGGCCCTTGGCGGTGCGCGACGTCGGCCTGGCCCAAGCCACGCTGCTTACGACCTATCCCGAGGTCGGGACGGCAGACGAGGCCGCCGCCTTCCGCCGCGTCTCGGCGCAGGTGCGGCTGACGCGCTATGGGCTTGACTGCTATGCCTATGCCCTGCTGGCCCTGGGCCAGGTCGATCTGGTGATCGAGGCGGGGCTGCAGTCCTATGACATCGCCGGACCGCTTGCGGTGGTTCAGGCGGCGGGCGGAATCGTCACCGACTGGCAGGGCGGACCGGCACACCGGGGGGGACAGGTGATCGCCGCCGCGTCGCCGGATCTGCACCGCGCGGCGCTTGCACTGCTGAACGCCGGAGAGGCCGCATGACCGAGCAGGCCCCCGCCCCCGACGATCAGGCCGACGGCGACGAATTCCTGCCCCGTCGCGCGCTGCTGGACCAGATCGACGCCGCCATCGCGGACGGCGACGCCGAACGGCTGAACCTGCTGCTGGAGCCGATGCACGGCGCCGACATCGCCGACATCATCGAGCGCCTGACCCCTGCCGAGCGCCGGACCTTCCTCGGCCTGTATTCCGGCGAGATCGACGGCGAGATCCTGTCCGAGATCGACGAGGCGATCCGCGACGAGGTGATCGAGCAGCTTCCCCCCGAGGTCGTGGCCGAGGCCGTCCGGGAAATGGACAGCGACGATGTCGTGGACCTTGTCGAGGACATGGACGAGCCCGAGCGGGCCGAGATCCTGGCCGCGCTTGACGCGACCGACCGCGCCGCCGTCCAGCAGGCGCTGGCCTATCCCGAATACTCCGCCGGCCGCCTGATGCAGTCCGAGGTCGTGACCGCCCCCGAGCACTGGACCGTGGGCGAGGCCGTGGCCTTCCTTCAATCCGAGGACTGGCTGCCCGAGCAGTTCTACCACATCGTCCTGGTCGATCCCCGCCGCCATCCGCTGGGCTATGTCACGCTGGGGCGGCTGCTGGCATCGGCGCATTCCACCCCCCTGCGCGACATCACCGAGGACAGCTTCCGCACCATCAGCGCCTTTGCCGAGGAAGCGGACGTGGCCTATGTCTTCAACCAGTATCACCTGATCTCGGCCCCCGTGGTGGACCGCGACGACCGGCTGGTGGGGATCATCACCATCGATGACGCCATGGCCGTCCTGGACGAGGAGCACGAGGAGGACATCCTGCGCCTGGCCGGCGTGGGCGACGAATCCAGCCTGACCGACAGCGTGGTCCAGACCGCCCGGCAGCGCGTGCCCTGGCTGGCGACCAACATCCTGACGGCGGTGGCGGCGGCATCGGTGATCGGCCTGTTCGAAAGCTCGATCGCCAAGCTGGTCGCCCTGGCGGTGCTGATGCCCATCGTGGCGTCCATGGGCGGCAACGCGGGCACGCAGACGCTGACGGTCGCGGTGCGCGGGTTGGCGACCAAGGGGCTGACCAAGGACAATTCCATGCGCGTGATCCGGCGCGAGGCGGCGGTGGGCCTGCTCAACGGGGCGATCTTCGGACTGGCCATCGGCTGCGTCACGTTTTTCTGGTTCGGCAGCTTCGGCCTTGGCGCGGTGATCGGCCTGGCGATGGTCATCAACCTGACCATCGCCGCGCTGGCGGGCATCCTTGTGCCGCTGACGCTGGAAAAGCTGGGCGCGGACCCGGCGCTCGCCTCGCCCACATTCGTCACCACGGTCACGGATGTCGTGGGCTTCTTCGCCTTTCTGGGACTGGCCACGGTGATGCTGCTATGAGCGATGTGGACAAGGCGGCTCTCCGCGCCCGCGCTCTGGCCGCCCGGGCGGCGGGCGGCGACCAGGATGCGCTGACCGGCCACCTGATCGCGGCGCTGGCGCCCCATCGCGGCAAGGTTCTGGCAGGATACTGGCCCATGCGGGGCGAACCCGATCCCCGGCCTGCAATGCGGGCCCATGACGGGCCGCTCTGCCTGCCGGTCGTGCCCGGCAAGGCCGTGCCGCTGGTCTTTCGCCAATGGGTGGGCGAGCCGCTGGTGCCCGGCCCCTTCGGCACATCCCACCCCGCCGATTCGCAGCCGGTCCTGCGACCGGCGGTTCTGATCGTTCCGCTGGCGGGCTTCGACCGGCGCGGGAATCGCATCGGCTATGGCGGCGGCTATTACGACCGGACCCTGCAATTGCTGCGTGAAACGGGCCATGCTTCCGCCATCGGCCTGGCCTTCGCGGTGCAGGAACTGCCCGCCATACCCGCCGAGCCCTTCGACCAGCCGCTGGACCTTGTCGTGACCGACCAGGGCACCATCGCGACAGATCAGTAAAAACCGGCGGTTTGTCGCGCTTTTGCAACAGTTGTGCAAAAGCCGGGGACTGTGACGGGACAAGCCTGTGGATAACCCCGGGACGGGCCTGACCAAACGCCTTGGCCACAACGCTGAATCGCGGTTTCGGTGCTGTTGATTAACGGCTGTTGCGGGCGCCTGTGAGCGAATCTGAACCGATGCCCCGTGCCCGCCTGTCAACGGCTTTCCGATCCTCTCCCCGGAAAAATTTTGATTGAAACGGCGCCGGGACAGGATCAATCTAGTGGTCTGTTGCGTTGGTTATACCAGATGTGGTGGCATGTAAACGACCGCCCTCAAGACCGACGCCTTTGTGACCCATACCTGTCGGGCGCTTTGCCCGCACCCCTTTGCACCGCAAGAAGGGGGGCGGCGGCGTGTTGCCGGGCGCAGGTCGCGGACCAAGGGACGACGACATGAAAGGGCTACGGGCATGAAGATCGAACGGCGTTTCACCACCCCCGCCGGGGGCGCCTATGGTGGCATCGTCTTCACGACGACCACCAGCGAAATCCGCAATCCCGATGGCACCATCGTCTTCCGCAACGAGCATGTGGAAATCCCCGAAGGGTGGAGCCAGGTCGCCAGCGACGTGATTGCCCAGAAGTATTTCCGCAAGGCGGGCGTTCCGGCGGCCTTGAAGCGCGTCAAGGAAAAGGGCGTGCCCGAGTTCCTGTGGCGCAGCGTGCCCGATGACGCGGCTTTGGCGGCATTGCCCGAGGACCGGCGTTTCGGCGGCGAGACCAGCGCCCGGCAGGTCTTCGACCGCATGGCTGGCGCCTGGACCTATTGGGGCTGGAAAGGCGGGTATTTTTCCAACGAAGAAGACGCCCGTGCCTATCATGACGAGATGCGCTTCATGCTGGCCCGGCAGATGGCCGCGCCGAACTCTCCCCAATGGTTCAACACCGGGCTGCACTGGGCCTATGGCATCGACGGCCCGTCGCAGGGGCATTTCTACGTCGATTACAGGACCGGCAAGCTGGTCAAGTCCGACAGCGCCTATGAACACCCCCAGCCGCATGCCTGCTTCATCCAGTCGGTCAGCGACGACCTGGTGAACGAGGGCGGGATCATGGACCTGTGGGTCCGCGAGGCGCGCTTGTTCAAGTATGGGTCGGGCACCGGCACCAACTTTTCCTCGCTCCGTGGCGAGGGCGAGAAGCTTTCGGGCGGCGGCAAGTCGTCGGGCCTGATGGGCTTCCTCAAGATCGGCGACCGGGCGGCGGGCGCGATCAAGTCGGGCGGCACCACGCGCCGTGCGGCCAAGATGGTGATCTGCGACATGGATCACCCCGACATCGAATCCTTCATCAACTGGAAGGTCATCGAGGAACAGAAGGTCGCCAGCCTGGTCGCCGGTTCCAAGGCGCACGAGGCGCGGCTGAACGACATCTTCGCCGCCATCCGCGCGGGCGAGGGCGAAACGGACCCCGCGCAGAACGCAGGGCTGAAGGCGGCGATCCGCGCCGCCAAGCGCGCCATGATCCCGGAAACCTATGTGAACCGCGTGCTGCAATACGCGCGCCAAGGCTTCGACAGCATCGAGTTCCCGACCTATGACACCGATTGGGATTCGGAAGCCTATGTCAGCGTCTCGGGCCAGAACTCGAACAACTCGGTCCGGGTGACGGATGCCTTCCTGAAGGCAGTGCGCGACGATGCACCGTGGGAGCTGGTCCGCCGCACCGACGGCAAGGTCGCCAGGACGGTTTCCGCCCGCGAATTGTGGGACCAGGTCGGCCACGCCGCCTGGGCCTGCGCCGATCCCGGCATCCAGTTCCACGACACGGTGAACGCCTGGCACACCTGCCCCGAGGACGGGCCGATCCGCGGGTCCAACCCGTGCAGCGAATACATGTTCCTGGACGACACGGCCTGCAACCTGGCCTCGATGAACCTGCTGACCTTTTTCGCGGATGGCCGCTTCGATGCCGACGCCTACGTCCACGCCACCCGGCTGTGGACGGTGACGCTGGAGATCAGCGTGCTGATGGCGCAGTTCCCGTCCAGGGAAATCGCGCAGCGGTCCTATGACTTCCGCACGCTGGGCCTGGGCTATGCCAATATCGGCGGCCTTCTGATGAACATGGGCCTGGGCTATGACAGCGACGAGGGCCGGGCGCTCTGTGGGGCGCTGACGGCCGTGATGACCGGCGTTTCCTATGCGACAAGCGCGCAGATGGCGGCGGAACTGGGGGCCTTCCCCGGATATGCTCGCAATGCCGACCACATGCTGCGCGTGATCCGCAACCACCGCGCGGCCGCCCATGGCACCGGGGCCTATCAGGCGGTGAACGTGGCGCCGGTCGAACTGGATGCCGACAACTGCCCCGACGCCCGCCTTGTCGCCATCGCGCGCGAGGCTTGGGACGAGGCGCTGTCCCTGGGCGAGGATCACGGCTTCCGCAACGCGCAGGTCACGGTGATCGCGCCGACCGGCACCATCGGCCTGGTCATGGACTGCGACACCACCGGGATCGAGCCCGACTTCGCCCTGGTCAAGTTCAAGAAGCTGGCGGGCGGCGGTTACTTCAAGATCATCAACCAGTCGGTCCCTGCCGCGCTGGCGACGCTTGGCTACAAGCCCGCGCAGATCGAGGAGATCGTCGCTTACGCCGTGGGCCACGCGTCGCTTGGCAACTGCCCTGGCATCAACCACACCGCCCTTGCCGGCCACGGCTTCGGCCTGGCGGAAATCGAGAAGGTGGAGGCCGCGCTGGCGACCGCCTTCGACATTCGCTTCGTCTTCAACCAATGGACGCTGGGCGAGGATTTCTGCAAGGGCACCCTGGGCATCCCCGCCGACAAGCTGGCCGACCCGACCTTCGACCTGCTGCGCCACCTGGGGTTCACCCGCGCTCAGATCGACGCCGCCAACGACCATGTCTGCGGCACCATGACGCTGGAAGGCGCGCCGCATCTTCGCGCCGAACACCTGCCGGTCTTCGACTGCGCCAATGCCTGCGGCAAGACCGGCAAGCGTTACCTGTCGGTCGAAAGCCACATCCGCATGATGGCGGCGGCGCAGTCCTTCATCTCGGGCGCGATTTCCAAGACGATCAACATGCCCAACAGCGCGACCATCGCCGACGCGCTTGCGGCCTACGAGCTGTCCTGGTCGCTGGGCATCAAGGCCAACGCGCTTTACCGCGACGGGTCGAAGCTGTCCCAGCCGCTGGCCGCCGCCTTGGTCGAGGATGACGAGGAGGCCGAGGAGATCCTCGCCACCGGCAGCGCACAGGAAAAGGCGACCGTCATCGCCGAGAAGATCGTCGAGCGGATCATCGTCAAGGAGGCCGTGCGCAGCCACCGCGAGAAGCTGCCGCAGCGCCGCAAGGGATACACCCAGAAGGCGGTCGTGGGCGGGCACAAGGTCTATGTCCGCACCGGCGAATACGACGACGGCAAGCTGGGCGAGATCTTCATCGACATGCACAAGGAAGGCGCGGGCTTCCGGGCGATGATGAACAACTTCGCCATCGCCGTGTCCGTGGGCCTGCAATACGGCGTGCCCTTGGAGGAGTTCGTGGACGCCTTCACCTTCACCCGCTTCGAACCGGCGGGAATGGTGCAGGGCAACGACAGCATCAAGAACGCGACCTCGATCCTGGACTATGTGTTCCGCGAGCTGGCCGTCAGCTATCTGGACCGCACCGACCTGGCCCATGTGAAGCCCGAAGGCGCCCGCTTCGACGACATGGGCGGCGGAGAGCGCGAGGGCCTGAACGTGACCCCCGTCACCGAGCAGGCCGAGTTGAAGTCCCTGACCATGCTGAAGCAGATCAGCAGCGCCGGTTACCTGCGCAAGCGCCTGCCGCAGGATCTCATGGTGCTGCAGACTGGCGTATCGGCCACGGCGATCATGTCTGCGGAACCGGCTGCGATGGATCTGCGCTCCAAGGCGCGGATGCAGGGCTACGAGGGCGATCCTTGCGGCGAATGCGGGAACTACACGCTGGTGCGGAACGGCACCTGCATGAAGTGCAATACCTGCGGCGGCACGAGCGGCTGTAGCTGAGAGCGGAACGCAAGAACGCCCTCCGCTGCCCGGTCGCGGGCGGCGGTAGTGTCCGCGGACGTGGTGTAATTTCACCGGCACGTTCGGTGTAATCTCGGGTGGCCATCGAGGTGTATGATCGAGGTGGAGTTT
>NZ_JAFNAW010000026.1 GCF_017356265.1 Paracoccus fontiphilus
GAGATGTGTATAAGAGACAGTCCGGCGCCTGGGTCGGGCGGCTTTCGGCGGCCACGGGGCGCGCGTCGGTTGCGGTGGTGCCGGCCGAGGCGACGCGGGTGCTGCGCGGACGCGGCGTGGGCCGGGTCGAGGTGGTCAGCACGCCGGGATTGGCCTCGGCCTGGGCCTGGACCAGCGCCTCGGCGATGGCGGCGGCCTGGGTCGGCACGCCGTTCTCATCCGTCAGCGCCTCGTTCACGGGGCCTTCGCTGGCCGGGGCGTCGCTGATGGCGGCGTCCTGGACGGCGCTGTCGGCCATGGCCAGGCGCTGGGCCTCGGCGGCAGCCTGCGCCTCGGCAAGGGCGCGGGCCTCGCTGTCGGACAGCGGAACGATGGGATCGCCCGCAAAGCTCAGCGGAACCTCGGAGGTGGTGGCGGGCTCGCGGGCCGTGGCGCCCAACTGGCCCATGGCGACGTCCTCGTCGGACAGGCCCACGGGCGCGGGGGCGATGGCGACCTGCTGGGTCGGCTGATGCTCGACCCCCTCGGCCACGGTGTTGACCGCATAGCCGGTATAGTTGGTCAGCTCTCCGCCCGGTTCGCTGGGCGCGGTGCGGGCATCGCCCGTGATCGCGCGGATCACCGGCACGCCCGACACGTCGCGCGACACCAGCTGCCAGCCCCAGACCATCAGCCCCACCATCAGCGCGACCGAGGCGACCGCGCCGAGGTAATGCGTCAGGCGCGCGAACCGGCCGGTCAGGCTGTCGCCCTCGGGCCCGTTGCCCTCGGGGCGCGACTGGTCGCCCTGCGCCCGGTCGTCCCAGCCGCCCTGATCGTACGAGAATTCGCGCTTCACCTTGTGACGCGAGAACACATAGCCGCCTTCGCGGTAATCCATCACTGCCATAGCCTGCCTGCCTGCCGGTTGATCCGACTTGAACTTGACTGCCCGTTCCGACCGGCTGGGGCGCCTTGTATCTCAGCGCATTTCCTTGACCGGCGTGACCCCAAGGATAGCAAGACCACTTGAAATAACAACGCCAACTGCACGCACCAGCGCGATTTTTGCCTGTGACGTGTCCGGATCGCCATCCTGCACGAAGCGCAGCGACGTGTCGTCGTTGCCGCGATTCCACAGCGAATGCAGGTCGGACGCGATTTCATACAGGAAAAACGCGACCCGATGCGGCTCGTGGGCGCGGGCCGCGTGTTCGACAAGCCGGGGCCATTCGGCAACTTTCCGCGCCAGATCCAGTTCCGCCGGATGCGCCAAAACGGACAAATCCGCCGAGGCCAAGGCCGAATCACCCACGTCGATGCCTGATTCGGCCGCGCGGCGCAGCACCGAATGAACCCGGGCACTGGCGTATTGGACATACCAGACCGGGTTGTCCTTGGACTGTTCCAGCACCTTGGCGAAATCGAAATCCAGGGCCGCGTCGTTCTTGCGCGTCAGCATGATGAAGCGGGTGACGTCGGCGCCCGCCTCCTCGACCACGTCGCGCAGGGTGACGAAGGTGCCGGCGCGCTTGGACATCTTGAACGGCTCGCCATTCTTGAACAGCTTCACCAGCTGGATCAGCTTGATGTCCAGCGGCACGCGCCCGTTCGACAGAGCCGCGACGGCGGCGTTCATGCGCTTGACATAGCCGCCGTGGTCGGCGCCGAACACGTCGATCAGCGCGTCGAAGCCCCGGTCGATCTTGGACCAGTGATAGGCGATGTCGGGCGCGAAATAGGTCCAGGCGCCATCCGATTTCTGGATCGGGCGGTCCACGTCGTCGCCATGGGCGGTGGACCGGAACAGCAGCTGCTCACGCTCCTCCCAGTCCTCGGGCAGCTTGCCCTTGGGCGGCTCCAGCACGCCGCGATAGATCAGGTCCATGGACCGCAGCCGCTCGATCGCGGCCTCGATCTGGCCGGTGCCGTACAGCGCCTTTTCGCTGGAATAGACGTCCATGCGCACGCCAAGCGCCGCCAGATCCTCGCGGATCATGGCCATCATCGCCTCGGTCGCGAAATCGCGCACTTCGACCAGCCAGTCGGATTCGGGCTTGTCCAGCAGGCTGGTGCCGTATTTCTGCTTCAGCGCTTCGCCCACGGGGATCAGGTAGTCGCCGGGATACAGCCCTTCGCGGATCTCGGGCTCCAGCCCGTTGGCCTCGCGGTAACGCTCGAAGGCCGACCGCGCCAGCACATCGACCTGCGCGCCGCCGTCGTTGATGTAGTATTCGCGCGTCACATCGTGGCTGGAAAAGGCCAGGAGGTTCGCCAGGGCATCGCCGAAAACCGCGCCGCGCACATGGCCGACGTGCATCGGCCCCGTCGGGTTGGCGCTGACGAATTCCACGTTGACCTTTTGCCCCGCGCCGATGGCCGAACGCCCGAAATCCGCGCCCTCGCGGATGGCGGTCGCGACCACGCCCTGCCAGACGGCCGGCGACAGGCGCAGGTTCAGGAAGCCCGGCCCCGCGACCTCGGCCGCGGCGATCCGTCCGTCGGTCAGGCGTGCGGCCAGCCTGTCGGCAATCTCGCGCGGCTTCATCCCCGCCGGTTTCGCCAGCACCATCGCGGCGTTCGTCGCCATGTCGCCATGGGCGGGATCGCGCGGCGGTTCCACCGCGACATTGCCGAAATCCAAGCCCTGCGGCAGCTCGCCCGCCTGCACCATCTGGTCCAGCGCGGCCAGAACGACGCCGCGCAGATCGGTAAAGAGGTTCATCATCGCTTTCCTGACTGTCGCCTGCCGGTTACCGCCTGGGGCGGTGCAAGGTCAACCGAAAGCCCCCGAAGCCCGTCGAAACCTCCCTTTTACGCGAGGTTTTCCGGTCAAAACATTGACGTGGCCGTCCACTTGGGATAACGCACGGCATGGCCTGCATCCGGCGGGCCGACTGAAGGGGCGTGCGAGTTCTGCGTCCCATGGCAGGCCGCACCAGCCATCCGGGCTTCGCGGCGGTGGAACGCATCGCGCCAGCCGGACTGGCGTCCGACTCTTGGAAAGCCCCTGAATGACGAAATTCTCCGATCTGAAGCTTGACCCCAAAGTGCTGCAGGCCGTCGCCGAGGCGGGATATGAGGTGCCGACGCCGATCCAGGCCGGCGCCATCCCGCCCGCGCTGGAAGGCCGCGACGTCCTTGGGATCGCGCAGACCGGCACCGGCAAGACGGCCAGCTTCACGCTGCCGATGATCACCCTGCTGGGCCGTGGCCGCGCCCGTGCCCGGATGCCCCGGTCGCTGGTCCTGTGCCCGACCCGCGAACTGGCCGCCCAGGTGGCCGAAAACTTCGACACCTATGCCAAGCACACCCGCCTGACCAAGGCGCTGCTGATCGGCGGCGTCAGCTTCGGCGAACAGGACAAGCTGATCGACCGGGGCGTGGACGTGCTGATCGCGACGCCCGGCCGCCTGCTGGACCATTTCGAACGCGGCAAGCTGCTGCTGACCGGCGTGCAGATCATGGTCGTGGATGAGGCCGACCGGATGCTCGACATGGGCTTCATCCCCGATATCGAGCGGATCTTCCAGCTGACGCCCTTTACCCGCCAGACGCTGTTCTTCTCGGCCACCATGGCGCCCGAGATCGAGCGGATCACCGACACCTTCCTGCACGCCCCCGAACGGATCGAGGTCGCCCGCCAGGCCACCACCAGCGAGACGATCACCCAGAGGCTGGTCGAGCTGGCGCCCTCGCGCCGCGACATGGCCGCCAAGCAGAAGCGCGACCTTTTGCGCGCGCTGATCGACGCCGAAGGCGACAAGGTCACGAACGCGATCATCTTCTGCAACCGCAAGACCGATGTGGACATCGTCGCCAAGTCGCTGGCCAAGCACGGCTATGACGCGGCGCCCATCCACGGCGACCTGGACCAGAGCCACCGCACCCGCACGCTGGACAATTTCCGCGACGGCAAGCTGCGCCTGCTGGTGGCCTCCGACGTGGCCGCACGTGGCCTGGACATCCCGGCCGTCAGCCATGTCTTCAACTACGACCTGCCCTCGCACGCCGAGGATTACGTCCACCGCATCGGCCGCACCGGCCGCGCCGGACGCCTGGGCAGCGCCTTCAGCATCGCCACCCCGGCGGATGACAAATACCTGGCCGCCATCGAGAACCTCGTGAAACAGACCCTGCCCCGCGCCGCCCTTCCCGAAGGCTTCACCCTGGCCGAATCCGACCGCAACGCCGGTCGCGAGGATCGCCGCACCGGCCGCGACAAGGGCCGTGGCCGCGACAAGAACCGGGGCCGTGACGAGGACCGCCGCGACGGCCGCGAGGAGCGTGCCGTCGAAGCCGCACGAGAGGAGCCGCGCCGCGAGGCGCAGCGGGAAGACCGGCGCGAGGATCGCAAGGACGATCGCCGCGAGGACCGGCGGGACGACCGCCGCGACCAGCGGGGCGACCGTCGCGGCCGCCGCGAGGACCATCGCGGCCCCGCCGTGGTCGGCATGGGCGATCACGTCCCGGAATTCATGCTGGTCGAACTGCGCCCGTCCCTTGCAGCCGTCGCGGCTGACCGGGATGCCGCAGCAAAGCTCGTGGAAGCCCCTGAACCGACGATGCCCGAGGCGGCCGACAAGCCGCGCCGCAATCGCAACCGCCGCAGGAAGTCCGATGCCACTGCGGACACGGCGGCCGTTCCGGAAACGCCCGTCATCGAGACGCCCGATGCCGTGACCGAAACCCCGGCGGCTGAAGTCCCTGCCCCCCCGGCAGCGCCAGCCCCGGCAGAGCCTGCCGAAGCGGCAGCCGAGACCCCAGTCCCGGTGGCCCCCCTCGAACCGGCGGCCGAGGAAACCCCGAAACCCCGGCGCACCCGCCGCAAGAAGGCCGAGCCGGAAGCGGTCGAAGCCCCTGCCGAACCTGCCGAGAAGCCCAAGCGCACACGCCGCAAGAAGACCGAGGCGGAAGCAGTCGAAACCGGTGCCGAGACTTCCGAGCCTGCCGAGAAGCCCAAGCGGACCCGGCGCAAGAAGGCCGAGGAACCCTCCGAAGCCGCGACCCAGGAAGCCCCGAAGCCCAAGCGCACCCGCCGCAAGAAGACGGACGACCCGGCAGCAGCGGAACCCCAACCGAACGCCGACGCGGACGCCTGATCGCTGCCGATGCGCGCTCTGGCCGGCCGACCGCCGCTGCGGCAACTCGGGGCCGATCTGTCGCTCGGGCTGATCGCCGCGCTTGGCTTGCCGCCCTTCGGCCTCTGGATCGCCACGCCGGTTGCCTTGGCGCTGGTGATCCGCCGCGCCTCGCGGGCAAGCAACGCGTTCTGGCCCATGCTGGCCGCCGGCCTGGGCTGGTTCTGCCTGTCGATGCACTGGATCGTCGAGCCGTTCCTGGTCGAACCCGAGATCCATGGCTGGATGGCGCCTTTCGCGCTGTTCCTCCTGGCGCTTGGCGGCGCGCTGTTCTGGGCTATCCCGGCCGGGTGGGCTGCGCGTTTGGCAACCGATGCGCCCCGCCGTGCCTTGGCGATTGCCGCCGCCCTGGTCCTGTCCGACTGGTTGCGCGGCTGGATCTTCACCGGCCTGCCCTGGTCCCTGACCGGCCATGTCTGGATCGACACGCCGGTCGCGCAAACCGCCGCCTGGACCGGAGCCCTGGGGCTGAGCCTGTCCACGCTGGCTCTGGCGGTCCTCCCCTCCTTGCTGCGGCCGGTTTCCGCCGCCCTTGCCGCGCTGCTGCTGACCTGCGGGCTATGGCTCGGGGGCATGGCGCGGCTGGCGCAACCGCTGCCGCCCGACACGCAGACCATCCTGCGCATTGTCCAGCCCAACGCCGAACAGCACCTGAAATGGGACCCCGAATGGGCGGCGATCTTCTTCCAGCGACTGCTGGACCTGTCGGCGGCACCCGGGTCCCGTGATCTGGTCGTCTGGCCGGAAACCGCCGTCAACTTCCTGCTGGAAGATGCCGAGCCGGTCCTGCCCGCGATGGCGCAGGCCGCAGGCGCACCGCTGGTCATGGGCATCCAGCGCCGGGATGGCAGCCGGTTCTTCAACAGCCTCGTCACCTTGGACACCGACGCGACGGTCGGCCAGATCTACGACAAGTTCCACCTTGTGCCCTTCGGCGAGTACATTCCCTGGGGCGACGCGCTGGCGCAGCTGGGCATCGGCGCCTTTGCCGCGCAACAAGGCAATGGCTATTCCGCAGGACCCGGCCCTGCGATCATGGCCGCGCCGGGGGTGCCCGATTTCCAGCCGCTGATCTGCTACGAGGCGATCTTCCCGCAGCACCTGCGCGGCCTTGATCAGCGCCCCGGATGGCTGCTGCAGGCAACGAACGACGCCTGGTTCGGGCAGTTCTCGGGCCCTTACCAGCACCTTGCCCAAGCCCGGCTGCGTGCCATCGAATCCGGCCTGCCGCTGGTCCGCGCGGCCAATACCGGCATCAGCGCGGTGATCGACCCGCATGGCCACGTTCGCCAGTCCCTCGGCCTGGGCGTCGAAGGCAAGATCGACGCCCCCTTGCCCGCTTCCCTGCCCGGCACCCCGTGGATGAGATGGGGCGATGCGCCATCAATCCTGTTCGCTCTGCTCGCGCTTGCCGCCGCCCTTTTCCGCCGAAAGCCGGCCTGACGGCTTCTTCGTTGCGGAAATACCCGCGGGGGAGTCCCCGACAGGGGACGGGGGCGGCAGCCCCCAAACCCGGCCTCAATCCTTGAAGAACCGGCTGTCCTTGACCTGGTCCCAGGCCCAGACCACCTCGGCCAGTCGATCCTCGTCGGACCGGTCGCCGCCGTTCATGTCGGGGTGCAGGTCCTTGACCAGCGACTTGTACTGCTTGCGGATCTCGGCCCGCGTCCAGGTGTCCTTGGCTTCTAGGATGTCCAGCGCCTTGCGCTCGGTCGGGGGCAGCTTGCGGCTGGCCTTGGCGCGCGCCTCGGGCGCGGTGCCGTTGGCGCCCAGGATTTCCAGAGGGTCGCTGACGCCGTGCCGCGCCCACTTGTCCTCGGCAGCCGCGCGGCCAAAGGGCTTGGTCGGGCGTTCCCAGACGGTCGCGTTGTCGATGAACTGCTGGAACTCCTCCTCGGACTGGCCTTGGAAATAATTCCAGTTCGCATTGTATTCGCGGACATGGTCCTTGCAGAACCAGAAGTAGTCATCAAGGTTGCGCGGGTTCTTGGGCGCGCGGTATTGGGCCGGCTCGTCGCAGCCCTGCTTGTCACAGATGCGGGTCGAGGTCTCGAAGGCGCCGGACATGCCGCGACGGCCCTTGTTCTTGCGCTTCTTGTCCTTCGCGGCCGAAATATCGAATCCGAACGGGTCGTTACTGCTCATCCTGGGGCACCTTTGCGACTCGGAGGCGGCAGTTTAGAGTTTTTGACGCGACATGAAAGGTCTTGACGAATGATTGCCGACGAAATGCGCCAAAGGCTGGCCGCGCTGAATCCCACCCGGATCGAGGTCATCGACGAAAGCGAAAGCCATCGCGGCCATGCGGGATACCGCGACGGCGGCCAGACCCATTTCCGCATCCGCATGGCCAGCCCGGCCTTCGCGGGCCTTGGCCGCGTGCAGCGGCACCGGCTGGTCCACAGCGCCCTGGGCGACATCGTCCCCCGCATCCATGCCTTGGCCCTCGACCTGGCCGAGGCGTGATCCGTTAGCGCCGTCAACACTTGTCGCTGCGGCAGGGCGGGCGTAGAAGCCGGACGGACCTGCGTCAACGAGGGATGGACATGACCGCGCCCAAGGATTTCAACGACCGGATGCTTTCGCTGGGCCTAGCCCGCGTCAGCGAGGCGGCTGCCCATGCCTCGGCCCGGCTGATCGGGCGCGGCGACGAGAAGGCCGCCGACCAGGCCGCCGTGAACGCCATGCGCGACCAGTTGAACATGCTGGACATCAAGGGGGTCGTGGTCATCGGCGAGGGCGAGCGCGACGAGGCCCCGATGCTGTACATCGGCGAGGAGGTCGGCACCGGCGAGGGCCCCGAGGTGGACATCGCGCTGGACCCGCTGGAAGGCACCACGCTGACCGCCAAGGACATGCCGAACGCGTTGACCGTGATCGCCATGGCTCAGCGTGGCACGCTGCTGCACGCGCCCGACGTCTACATGGAAAAGCTGGCGATCGGGCCGGGCTATCCGACCGATGTGGTCAGCCTGGACATGTCGCCCTCGGAACGTGTCCGCGCCCTGGCCCGTGCGCGGGGCGTCGAGGACAGCGACATCACCGTCTGCATCCTGGAACGTCCCCGGCACGAGGATCTGGTGGCCGAGGTTCGCTCGACCGGCGCGGCGATCCGGCTGATCACCGACGGCGACGTGGCCGGCGTGATCCATTGCGCCGAGGCCGAGCTGACCGGCATCGACATGTACATGGGATCGGGCGGCGCGCCCGAGGGCGTTCTGGCGGCATCCGCGCTGAAATGCATGGGCGGGCAGATGTGGGGCAAGCTGCTGTTCCGAAACGACGACGAAAAGGGCCGCGCGCGCAAGGCCGGCATCACCGATCTTGACCGGATCTACTCGCGCGACGAGTTGGTGACGGGGGACGTCATCTTCGCGGCGACCGGGGTGACGAACGGGTCGATCGTCGCAGGCGTCAAGCGCGAGCCGAACTATCTGCAGACCGAGACGATCCTGATGCGCTCGAAGACCGGATCGGTCCGGCGGATGATCTATCGCAACCCCATCAAGTAAGGGGGGCTTTGCCCCCGCCGCGCGTGCCGCGCGGCTCCCCCAGGGTATTTGGACAACGAAGAAGGTAGGCCGTGACGTTTCTGGGAATCGAGCAATCGCTGACAAATCGGCGGTGGATCGGCCCGGACGGCACGGCCGACCGCCTGGCCGAGGGGCTGGCGCAGCGCACCGGCCTGCCCCTGGCCGTTGCGCGCATCCTGGCCGAGCGGGGGGTCGAGGCGGATGAGGCGGACGGCTTCCTGACACCTCGACTGCGCGACCTGCTGCCCGATCCCTTGTCCCTGCGCGACATGAGGGTTGCCGCGGAACGGCTGGTCGCAACGGCGGTGAAGGGCGAACGCGTCGCCATCTTTGCCGACTATGACGTGGACGGCGGCAGTTCCGCCGCCCTGCTGCTGGACTGGCTGCGTGGCCAGGGGCGTGATGCCACGCTTTACATCCCCGACCGCATCGACGAGGGCTATGGCCCGAATGCGCCCGCCATGGCGGCTCTGGCCGAAAATCACGACCTGATCGTCTGCGTGGACTGCGGCACGCTGAGCCATGACGCTCTTGCCGCCGCCGCGGGCACTGACATCATCGTGCTGGATCATCACCTGGGCGGCGAGACCCTGCCGCCTGCCCTGGCGGTCGTGAACCCGAACCGCGCGGATGAGGATGGCGCCCTTGGCCATCTCTGCGCCGCGGGGGTGGTGTTCCTGACGCTGGTGCAGGCGGGCCGGGTGCTGCGCGGCCTGGGACGGCCCGAGCCCGACCTGATGGCGATGCTGGATCTGGTGGCCCTGGCCACCGTGGCCGACGTGGCGCCCCTGGTCGGCGTCAACCGCGCCTTCGTGCGGCAGGGTCTGGCGATCATGGCGCGCAGGCGCCGGCCCGGACTGGTCGCGCTGTCCGACGTGGCCCGGCTGGACGGCCCGCCCGGCGCCTTTCACCTGGGCTTCCTGCTGGGTCCGCGCATCAACGCGGGCGGCCGGGTCGGGCGCGCCGATCTGGGCGCCCTGTGCCTGTCCTGCCGCGACCCGCGAGAGGCCGGGCGGCTGGCCGCCGAATTGGACATGCTCAACCGCGACCGCCGCGCCATCGAGGCCGCCGTGCGCGACGAGGCCCTGGCCCAGGTCGAGGCGCGCGGCGATGCCCGCCTGTCCTGGGCCGCCGGTCAGGGCTGGCATCCGGGCGTCGTGGGCATCGTCGCCGCGCGGGTGAAGGAGGCGACCGACCTGCCCTCGGTCGTGATCGGCGTGGATGGCGGCATCGGCAAGGGGTCTGCCCGGTCAGTGCCCGGCGTCGATCTGGGCCGCGCGATCCATCGCCTTGCGGATGAAGGGCTGCTGATCAAGGGCGGCGGTCACACCATGGCCGCCGGCCTGACCGTGGCCGAGGCCATGATCCCTGCCGCCATGGCCCGGCTGTCGGACCTGATCGCAACCGACCTGGCGCAGCGGACGGGGGCGCGGGATCTGCGCATCTCGGGGCTGATGGAATGCGCGGGCGCCACCCCCCGGATGTATCGCCAACTGGAGGATGCCGGCCCCTTCGGCCAGGCCGCCCCCGCGCCGCGCTTCGCCTTTGCCGACCAGATGATCGACAGCGCAGGCACCATGGGCGACAATCACCTGCGCCTGTCCTTCCGCAGCGCGGGCGGCCCCGCGCTGGAAGCCGTGGCCTGGGGCGCGATGACCGGCCCCTTGGGCCCCGCGCTGATCGGCGCGCGCGGGCGGCGCTTTCATCTGGCAGGCAAGCTGGATCTGTCCACCTGGGGGGGGCGCGAACGCCTGCGCCTGCGTCTGGAGGATGCGGCGCCCGTCTGATCGCGTCTGGTCACGGCCCCGGCCCGCCGCTAACCTGCCCCCGACACCGGCAAAGGGAACCGCGATGAAACTGACCTGGCTTGGACATTCCGGCTTTCGCCTGGAGATCGAGAAGGCCGTGATCCTGATCGACCCCTGGATTTCCGGCAACCCGGTCTTCCCCGAGGATCGCCGCAGCGATGCCATCCAGGGCGCGACCCATGTCCTGCTGACCCACGGCCACGGCGATCATTCGGGCGACACGCTGGCCATCGCCAAGGAGCTGAAGATCCCTGTCGCGGGCATCTATGACCTGGTCAACAGCTGGGTCACCCATCACGATGTCGAGGGGATCGGCTTCAACAAGGGCGGCACCGTCGATCTGGGCGGGGCCAGGGTCACGATGGTGAACGCGTCCCATTCCAGTTCGCTCGACGGGGCGGACGGGCCGATCTATGCGGGCCACGAATCGGGCTACATGATCGCCGGAGAGGGGCATGTGATCTATGTCTCGGGCGACACCGACATCATGGCCGACATGGGCTGGATGGGCGAATACCACCGGCCCGACATCGGCATCCTGTGTGCGGGCGGGCATTTCACCATGGACATGCGGCGCGCGGCCTGGGCGGCCAGGAAGTACTTCGACTTCAGGACCGTGATCCCCTGCCACTACAAGACCTTCCCCCTGCTGGAACAATCCGCCCAGGCGCTGATCGACGGCCTGCCCGGAGTGACCGTGATCGAGCCCGAGGTCATGGAGGCGATCACGCTGTGAGCCTCCAGTCCTTCGACGATCCCGCGGGCGGGGGCGACCATCCGGCCCGGCTGGCGCAACTGCGCGCGCGCCTTGCCGCCGACGGCCTGGACGGCTTCGTCGTGCCCCGCGCGGATGCCCACCAGGGCGAATACGTGGCCGACGCCGATGCGCGGCTTGCCTGGCTCACGGGCTTCACCGGCAGCGCGGGGTTCGCCATCGTGACCGCCGGTCGGGCGGGCGTCTTCATCGACGGCCGTTACCGCGTGCAGGTCAAGGCGCAGGTGGATCTGGCGCATTTCACGCCGGTGCCATGGCCGGAAACCAAGCCCTCGGACTGGCTGCGGGATGCCCTTCCTGCGGGCGGTCGCCTGGGCTTCGATCCCTGGCTGCATACCCGGCAGGAAATCGAGAAGCTGGAAAAGGCCCTTGCCGACAGCGGCATAGGGCTGATCGCGGTCGATCGAAACCCGCTGGACGTGGTCTGGGCAGACCGCCCCTCACCGCCTGTCGGCCAGGCGCGCATCCACGACGATGCCTTGGCCGGCGAGACCTCGGCCGACAAGCGCGCCCGGCTGGCTGCCGAACTGCAAGAGCAGGGACAGGCGGCGGCGCTGCTGACGCTGCCCGACTCGATCTCGTGGCTGCTGAACATCCGGGGCAGCGACCTGCCCAGGAACCCCGTCGTGCAATCCTTCGCCGTCCTGTCGGACGACGGCCACCTGGCGCTGTTCGCCGACCCGGCCAAGTTCGACGACACGCTGCGCGCCCATCTGGGCAACGAGGTCGCGATCCTGCACCCCGAGGGCCTGGCGCCCGCGCTTCTGGATCTGGAAGGCCCGGTCCGCATCGACCCCGCCTCGGCCCCCGAGGCCGCCTTCCGTCTGCTGGAAAGCGCGAACACCCAGATCGCCCGCGCCACCGATCCGGCGATCCTGCCAAAGGCCCGCAAGAACGCCGCCGAACTGGACGGGATGCGCGCGGCCCATCTGCGGGACGGGGTGGCGATGGTGCGGCTGCTGGCCTGGCTCGACGCCCGGGAACCGGCCTCTCTGACCGAGATTGACGTGGTCGAGAAGCTCGAATCCCTGCGCCGCGAGGCCGGCATCGCCGACATCAGCTTCGACACGATCTGCGGATCGGGCCCGAACGGCGCCATCGTCCACTACCGCGTTACCCGCGCCACCAACCGCAGACTTGCAGCGGGCGAGGTGCTGCTGATCGACTCGGGCGGGCAATATCCCGACGGCACCACCGACATCACCCGCACGGTGCCCCTGGGCGATCCGCTGCCCGACGCCATCGCCCCCTGCACGGCCGTCCTGCGCGGCATGATCGCGGTCAGCCGGACGCGCTTTCCGCAAGGCGTCGCCGGGGCGCATCTGGATGCCCTTGCGCGGCAATACCTGTGGATGCAGGGGCAGGATTACGATCACGGGACCGGCCACGGCGTCGGCGCGGCGCTCTGCGTCCACGAAGGCCCGGCGCGCATCAGCCGCATCAGCACCCTGCCGCTGGAGGCGGGCATGATCCTGTCGAACGAGCCCGGCTATTACCGCGAGGACGCCTTCGGCATCCGCATCGAGAACCTGGTCGCGATCACCCCGGCCGAAGCCGAGCCGGGCCGCACCATGCTGGGCTTCGAGACCCTGACCCTCTGTCCCATCGACCGCCGCCTGATCGACGTCTCGGCGCTGTCGCGCGACGACATCGCCTGGCTTGACGCCTATCACGCCCGGGTCCGCGACGCGCTGTCGCCGCATCTGGACAAGCCTACGCGCGCCTGGCTGGATCAAGCGACCCGCCCTTTGGCTTCTTCGTTGTAGAAAATACCCTCGGGGGTCCGGGGGCAGACAGCCCCCGGCCTGCCGCGGGACGCACCCTAAAGCGCGTCCAGAATGCGCGCGGCTTCCTTCTTGCAGGGCGTCAGTGCCGCCCGATCCTCGCCGGGGAAGAAGCGCGCGCGAACTGCCGTGGGCATCGCCGCAGGCTCGGCAATGACCACGCGCGGCCCGACGGATGCAGTTTCTGCCCCCCAGCTGCGCGCCAGGGCGATCTGGCCCGCCTTGGTCGCGCCATAGGCGCCGAAGAACTTCTGCCCCGCGCGGGGATCGTCGAAGAACAGCGCCGTGCCCTTCCGAACGCGCAGCAGCGGCTCCAGCAGGGCGATCAGCCCGCGCGCCACGTCCATGTTGACCAGAACCGAATTGGCCCAGTCCTTGCCGTCGACATGCGGCGCGGGCGCCAGGGGCGCGGCGTGGATCGCGCAATGCGCCCACAGATCCAGCCCGCCCCAGCGGCCCAGCACGGACTGGGCCAGTTGCTGCATGGCGGGCGCCTCGGTCACGTCCATGGGCGCCAGGGTCGCGCTGCCGCCCGCGCGGCGGATGCGGTCATCCAGTTCCTCCAGCGCGCCAACCGTGCGCGCCACGGCCAGGACGTGATAGCCGCGCCCGGCCAGATCCTCGGCCAGGGCGGCACCGAGGCCTCGGGATGCGCCGGTCACCAGCGCGATTTTCTGTATCTCTGTCATGGCTGCTTCCCTTGCCACCGGCCCGGCGCCTTCGCAAGGGCGCAACGAGAAAGGGCCCCCGCAGGGGCCCTGTCCGAGGTGCGACAGATCAGCGCGCGGCGACTTCGAGATAGTCGCGCTTTCCCGCCCCCACATACAGCTGGCGCGGACGGCCGATCTTGGCCTGCGGATCGCCGATCATTTCCTTCCATTGCGCGATCCAGCCCACCGTCCGCGACAGCGCGAAGATCGGCGTGAACATCGAGGTCGGGAAGCCCATCGCCTCGAGGATGATGCCCGAGTAGAAATCGACGTTGGGATACAGCTTCTTCGAGACGAAATACTCGTCCTCCAGCGCGATCCGTTCCAGTTCCTTGGCGACCTGAAGCGTCGGGTTGTCGTGCACCCCCAGCAGATCCAGGACCTCATCCGCCGATTCCTTCATGACCTTGGCGCGCGGGTCGAAGTTCTTGTAGACCCGGTGGCCGAAGCCCATCAGGCGGAACGGATCGTCCTTGTCCTTGGCCTTGGCGATGTATTCCGGGATGCGGTCCACGGTGCCGATCTCGCGCAGCATCTCCAGGCAGGCCTGGTTCGCGCCGCCATGGGCCGGTCCCCACAGGCAGGCGATGCCCGCCGCGATGCAGGCGAAGGGGTTCGCGCCCGACGAGCCCGCCAGACGCACGGTCGAGGTCGAGGCGTTCTGCTCGTGATCCGCGTGCAGCGTGAAGATGCGGTCCATGGCGCGGGCCAGGGCCGGGTCCACGACATATTTCTCGGCCGGGACCGAGAAGCACATGTGCAGGAAGTTGCTGGCATAATCCAGTTCGTTCTGCGGATAGACGAACGGCTGGCCGATCGAATACTTGTAGGCCATGGCGGCAATGGTCGGCACCTTGGCGATCAGCCGGATCGCCGCGACCTCGCGCTGCCAGGGATCGTTGATGTCGGTCGAGTCGTGGTAGAAGGCCGACATCGCGCCGATCACGCCCACCATGGTCGCCATCGGGTGCGCGTCGCGGCGGAAGCCCCGGAAGAAGTTGTGCATCTGCTCGTGCACCATCGTGTGACGGGTCACGCGACGCTCGAAATCCTCCATCTGCTCGGCGGTGGGCAGTTCGCCGTAAAGCAGCAGGTAGCAGACTTCCAGGTAATGGGACTGCGCCGCCAACTGCTCGATGGGATAGCCGCGATACCACAGCTCTCCCTTGTCGCCGTCGATGAAGGTGATGGTCGAATCGCAGCTTGCGGTCGAGGTGAAGCCGGGATCATAGGTGAACACATCCGCCTGGCCGTACAGCTTGCGGATATCCAGCACGTCCGGCCCCTCTGTCGGGCTGAGGATCGGCAGCTCGTATTCCGAGTCGTTGATCTTGAGAGTGGCGGTCGTCGCGTCGGCCATCCAATGCGTCCTTTCCGGCTGAGCCGGGCCGACCTTTGCGTTCGCGGGGGCGACTTCGCGCGGGACGACCCTGGCAAGTGAGGGCAGGCGTCAGCCTGCCAAATCCGTCTGGTCCTGCAACCGGGCCAGCGATTCCTCGCGGCCTAGCGCCGTCATCATGTCGAACACGCTGGGGGTCGCCGTCCGGCCAGCCAAGGCCGCGCGCAGCGGCGCCGCCAGTTTGCCCAACCCGACGCCGTGTTCTTCGGCGACCTGCTTGGCCGCCTGCTCCAGCTCGTCTCGCGTCCAGCTAACATGCTGCACTGCGGCAGTCAACGCGGACAGCATACCACGGGATACCGTATCCAGAGACTTTGATGCTTTCTCGTCCAGATCCACCGGCCGGTCGATCAGCGCGAAGCGGGCCTGATCCAGCAGTTGCGGCAAGGTTTTCGCCTTTTCCTTCAGGGCCGGAAGCGCGGCGATCACCCGATCCCTTTGACGCTGCGTCAGCGGCTCGGCCCCCGTCTCGGACAGGAACAGATCAAGCGCCGCCATCAGCTCGGCATCGGGCATGGCGCCGATATGATGGCCGCTGACATGCTCCAGCTTCTTGAAGTCCAGCCGGGCGGGCGCCCGGCCGATGCCCCCCAGATCGAACCAGTCGCGGGCTTGGGCGTCGTCGAACAGCTCGTCGTCGCCATGGCTCCAGCCCAGCCGGGCCAGATAGTTGCGCATCGCCGCCGCCGGATAGCCCAGCGCGGCGAATTCATGCAGCCCTACGGCGCCGTGGCGTTTCGACAGCTTCTTGCCGTCCTCGCCATGGATCAGCGGGATATGGGCGAAGACCGGACGAGGCCAGCCCATCGCATCGAAGATCTGCACCTGCCGGAAGGTGTTGGTCAGGTGGTCGTCGCCCCGGATCACATGGGTCACGCCCATGTCGTGGTCGTCCACCACCACCGCCAGCATATAGGTGGGCGTGCCGTCCGACCGCAGGATGATCATGTCGTCAAGCTGGTCATTGCTGACCCGCACCGTGCCCTGCACGGCGTCGTTCACGACCGTCTCGCCTTCGCGCGGCGCGCGCAGGCGGATGGCATAAGGCGCATCGGACAGGTCCGTCGCATCGCGCCACGGGCTCTGGAACGGCTGGCGCGGGTTCGCCTCGCGCCATTCCGCGATCTCCTCGGGCGTGGAAAAGCATTTGTAGGCAGCGCCGCTGTCCAGCATCTGCCTTGCCACCTCGGCATGGCGGTCCTTGCGCTCGAACTGGCTGATCGGCTCGCCATCCCAGTCGAGACCCAGCCAGGACAGACCCTTCAGGATGGCCTCGGTCGCCTCGGGCGTGGAGCGGGCGCGGTCGGTATCCTCGATCCGCAGCAGGAACTTGCCGCCCCGGCCCCGCGCGTAAAGCCAGTTGAACAGCGCCGTGCGCGCCCCGCCGATATGCAGGTATCCCGTGGGCGAGGGCGCGAAGCGGGTGACGATGGGCGTGTCGGACATGGCGGCTTCCTGGATCGGGCGGGCATTAACGCTTTGGTAAGCTGTCCATGCCAGTGTTCGGGCGCAGAGATAGCCAAGCCGGTGCGAAAGGACAAGAATGGCCGCCTCGGGCGACATGACGGCATTGCCGGGCCTTTCCGGCGCGCGCGCGGCCCTGCGGCACGCCGACGTGCGGCCCGCCCGGATGGCCGCCACGCTGCGCGCGGGGCTGTTCGCCTGGGTGCCGGTCTGCCTTGCCGCCGGAATCGCCCTGTGGTTCGCGCTGCCGGCCCCGCCGTCGCGATGGCTGTGGACCGCAGCCGGCCTGCTGGCGCTGGCTGCGCTTGCCGCCGAGCGTCTGGCCCTGCCCTGGGCGGAACGGGGCCGCATCGGCTGGCCCTTGGCGGACGGGCTGCGGATCGGGGCGACCGCGGCTCTGCTGGTCATCGCGGGCTTCGGCCTGATCGGGCTGCGATCCGCAATGGTCGCGGCCCCTGTCATGGAATGGCGATACTACGGGCCCGTCGAGGGGCGGCTGGTGGACATCGACCGCTCCGCCCGCGACCGCATCCGCATCACCTTGGACCGGGCGGTCCTGCGCGACACTGCCCCCGACCGAACGCCCGCCAAGGTGCGGCTGTCGCTGATGGACCAGACCGATCCGCTGCCGCCCCTGGGCCAGCGGGTCATGCTGACCGGCCATCTTGGCCCGCCGCCTGCCCCGGCCTCGCCCGGCAGCTTCGATTTCCGCTGGCTGGCCTGGTTCGAGGGATTGGGCGCCGTGGGCTACACCCGCAACCCCATCATGACCGTGGAACCGGCCGAAGGGGGCCTCTGGGCCATGCACCGCGCCCGCATGGCGATCAGCCGGGCGATTCAGGACGGCATCGGCGGGCAGGAAGGCGCCGTGGCCTCGGCCCTGATGACCGGCGACCGTTCGGGGATCACGGAGGCCACGAACGAGGTGATGCGGGCGTCGAACCTTTATCACATCATCTCGATCTCGGGCCTGCACATGTCGATGCTGGCGGGCTTCGTCTATGCCGCGCTGCGCATGGCCCTGGTGCTGGCGCAGGGCCTGGGCGCACCCTTGCCGCAGGCGGTCCACAAGATCGCGGCGCTTGGCGCGCTGCTGGCCTCGGCCGCCTATCTGTGGCTGTCGGGCGGCGGGGTGGCGACCGAGCGGGCCTTTGTCATGGTCGCGGTGATGCTGCTGGCGATCATGGCCGACCGGCGCGCGATCTCGCTGCGCACCATCGCCCTGGCGGCGACCATCATCCTGATCTATTCGCCCGAGGCCGTGACCCATCCCGGCTTCCAGATGAGCTTCGCGGCCACCGTCGCGCTGATCCTGTCCGCCGGGCCATGGTCGCGCATCTCGCCCCACCTGCCTTTCTGGCTGAGGCCGGTGGCGATGCTGATCGTTTCCTCGCTTGTGGCATCCATCGCGACCTCGCCGCTGGCCGCGGCGCATTTCAACCGGATGGCGCAGTATGGGTTGATCGCAAACCTGCTGGTCGTGCCGGTCATGGGGGCATTGGTAATGCCCGCAGGCGTGATTGGCGCGCTGCTGGCCCCGGTGGGGCTGGCGGGACCGGCGCTGTGGGTGATGGGACTGGGCACCCGTTGGATGCTGCGGGTCGCGGAATACGTGGCGGGTCTTGGCGGATCGGTCACGGCGCTGCCCTTGCCGCCCGGCCCGGTGATTCCGCTGATGTGCTTCGGCGCGACGCTGGCGGTGCTGTGCTGGCGGCAAGGGATGACCGCGCGGCGGCCCGGCCCGATGGGGGCGGGCTTCCTGGCCGGTCTTGCGATGCTGGCGGCGTCCGGGGCGATCTGGCTGACCGCCAGCCGCCCGCTGCTGCTGGTTGCGCCCGAAGGCGAGGCCGTGGGGCTGATGACCGTGGCGGGACGGGCCGTGTCCAAACCCTCGGGCGGGGCCTTCATCGTCGAGACCTGGCTGCAAGAGGACGGCGAGGTCGTCACGCAAGAGGAATCGGCCGCCCGCCCTGCCTGGCAGGGCGACAAGCGCGACCGGATGGCCGCGCTGCCGGGGGGTTGGCAGGTCTGGCATTTCACCGGCAAGGGAGCCGAGACCCGCGCGCCCGCCGCCTGCCAGCCGCGCCGCATCGTGGTGGTCGCGGCCAGGGTCGAGAAGGCGGACTGGCCTTGCCTGATGCTGGATCTCGGGCGGCTGCGCGCCACGGGGGCCATCGCCATCGACATGGATGATGAGGGCCCCGTGCTGGGCGGCGTCAACGACCTGCGCCGCGATCCCAGCTAGCCCCTGCGGCAGGACCGCAGGGGCCCTGTGCAATCAGATCCCGGCGTCGATGATCGCGCGGGCAAGGACCGGCACCGTGTCCCGGTTCAGCCCGGCGATGTTCAGCCGCGAATCTCCCACCATGTAGATCGCCGCGTCGGACTTCAGCTTTTGCACCTGTTCCGGCGTCGCCCCCAGGCGCGAGAACATGCCCCGATGCTGGCCGATGAAGTCGAAGCGGTCGCTGCCCGACAGGTCGCGCAGTTCCGACGCCAGTTGCGACCGCAGGCCCAGCATGGTGTTGCGGACCTCCTCAAGCTCCGACGCCCAGTCGGCGCGCAGGGCGTCGTCAGACAGGATGGTGCTGACGATCCGCGCCCCGTGGTCGGGCGGGAAGGAATAGTTCTGCCGGTTCAGGAAGGCCATCGAACCCTGCGCCAGATCGCGCGCGGCGGTGTCTTCCGCCAGCGCGAACAGGATGCCGGTGCGTTCGCGATAGATGCCGAAGTTCTTGGAGCACGAGGCCGCGATCAGCACCTCGGGCAGGCGGGCGGCGATCATCCGCGTCGCTGCCGCGTCTTCCTCCAGCCCGTCGCCGAAGCCCTGGTAGGCCAGGTCGATCAACGGGATCGCGCCGGATGTCTCAAGGATCGCCGCGACTTCCTCCCACTGCGCCATCGACAGGTTCGCGCCGGTCGGGTTGTGGCAGCAGCCGTGCAGCAGCACGATGTCGCCCTTGCCAGCCTTGGCGATGTCGGCCTTCAAGCCGTCGAAATCGACGCCGCGCGTTTCCGCGTCGAAATAGCGGTATTCGACGAAGGGCAGGCCCATGAACTTCATGATCGACAGGTGGTTGGGCCAGGTCGGGTTCGAGACGTAAACCGTCACCTCCGGATTGGCCAGGCGCGCCAGTTCCAGCGCCTGCCGGATCGCGCCGGTGCCGCCCACCGTGGCCAGCGACGCCAGCCGGTCGCCCGGCACGTCCTTCAGCACCATGCCCGCCATGGCGTTGCGGTATTCAGGTTCGCCCGCGAGGCCAGTATAGGCCTTGGTCGTCTGCGTTTCCCAGATCCGCTGCTCGGCCGCCTTGACCGCCCGCATCACCGGTGTCACTCCCTGCGGGTCCTTGTAGACGCCGACGCCCAGGTCGATCTTGCCCTGCCGGGTGTCGGTCTTGAACTCCTCGATCAGCTTCAGGATCGAATCGGGGGCTTGCGGTTTCAGGTTCGACAGCATTCAGGCGTCTCCGGTTGCGATGGGCAGGTCCGGGAAGCTGCCCCATTCGGTCCAGCTTCCGTCGTAAAGCGAGTGGTTGCGGTGCCCGATCCGCTCCAGCGCGAGGCTCAGCACGGCAGCGGTAATGCCGCTGCCGCAGCTTGTGATCACGGGCTTTTTCAGATCGATCCCGGCGTCCTCGAACGCGGCGCGCAGGGCCTCGGGCGATTTCATGGTACCGTCCGCGTTCAGCAGGCGCCCGAAGGGCACGTTCCGCGCGCCGGGAATGTGGCCGGACCGCAGGCCGGGGCGCGGCTCGGCCGCCTCGCCCCGGAAACGCTCGGGGGCGCGGGCATCCACGATCCCGTGATCGCCCAGCTTGCTGGCCGCCGCCACCTGCGTCACGTCGCGCACAAGGCCCGCCTGGCGCTGCACGGTGATGTGGCGGTCGCGCAGGATGGGGGGCATGTCCTCGACCGGGCGGCCCTCGGCCTGCCACTTGGCGAGGCCGCCGTCCAGGACCGCCACGTCGGTCTTGCCCATCAGGCGAAAGGTCCACCAGACCCGCGCGGCGCTGCGCACGTCGGAATTGTCATAGACCACGACCTGATGGCCGTCGCCCACGCCCAGGGCGCGCATCCGGGAGATGAACATCTCGACCGGCGGGGCCATGTGCGGCAGGGCCGACCGCTTGTCGGAAATCGCGTCGATGTCGAAGAACCGCGCAGCCGGAATATGGGCCGCGTCGTATTCGGCCCGCGCGTCGCGGCCCGTTGCAGGCATGTGCCAGCTTGCATCCAGAATGCGCAGGTCGGGATCGTTCAGATGGGCCGCCAGCCATTCGGTCGAGACCAGCGTTTTCGGATCGTCCTGCATGGCCCCTCCCCCTCATGGCGCGGGCCTGATCTACAGGGCCGATGCCCCCCTTGCAATGGCCTAGCCCTGCTTCAGCAGCCGCTGCTTCTGCCGGTTCCAGTCGCGCTTGGCGCTTGTCTCGCGCTTGTCGGCGACCTTCTTGCCCTTGGCGACGCCGATCTTCAGCTTCACGATGCCGCGGTGGTTGAAATACATCACCAGCGGCACCAGGGTCATCCCCTCGCGCCCGATGGCCTGCCAAAGCCGCGCCAGTTCCTTGCGGCTGACCAGCAGCTTGCGCTTGCGGCGCTCCTCGTGGCCCCATACCCCGGCCTGCTTGTAGGCGGCGATATAGCCGTTGATCAGCCAAAGTTCGCCATCCTCGACCGAGGCATAGCTTTCGGCGATGTTGGACTGCCCGGTGCGCAGCGATTTCACTTCGGAACCCGTCAGGACGATGCCCACCTCGAGGTCGCTTTCGATGAAGTAATCGAAGCGCGCCCGCCGGTTTTCGGCGATGATCTTGTAGTTCTTGTCGGGTTCCTGGGCCATGGCGCTTGCAGATAGGCGTGCAAGGGCGGTCTGTAAAGATGCGCGTTGCGCGCCAGACCGGGTGTGATAGCCCTTGCGGCAGGCGCGGAGGGCATTGCCATGCTGGGTCAGATCGCCTTGGGATCAATTCTGATGCTGTGCAGCATCGGCATCGCGGGCCTGTGGATCTGGCTGCTGGAAACGGCCTTCGCCCGATGGGAATGGTGGCTTGTGCGCGCGCCCCACCGGCCCAAGCTGATCCTGATCGTGCTGGCCTCCAGCCTGGCGGTGCTGGCGATGGTCACGATGTCGGTCTGGCTGTGGGCGGGGGCGTTCCACCTGCTGTCCATCTTCCGGGATTTCGAGGAAGCGATGTATTTTACCCTGGTGACCTTTACCACGCTGGGCTACGGCGACGTGCTGATGCCCGACGAATGGCGCATCCTGGGGGGATTGGCCGCCGCGAACGGGCTGCTGAGCTTTGGCCTGATGACCGCGCTGATGGTGGAATCGCTGCGCCATGTCCGCGTCCGCCAGATCGAATTCACCAAGGAATAGCGCATGAAGCCGGGACCGCTGAACCTGATCACCGACATCGCGGGCCTGCGGGTGGGCAACGCCGCCGACGCGCGCCTGAAATCCGGCGTCACGGTGCTGACCGCCGATCGGCCCTTCACGGCAGCGGTTCACGTCATGGGCGGCGCGCCGGGGACGCGGGAAACCGATCTGCTGGCCCCCGACAAGCTGGTGGCGCAGGTCGATGCGCTGGTGCTGTCGGGCGGGTCGGGCTTCGGACTGGCGGCCTGCGACGGGGCGATGGCGGGGCTGCGCGCGGCGGGCCGGGGCTTTGCCGTGGGCAGCGCGCGGGTGCCGATCGTGCCGGGGGCGATCGTCTTCGACCTGCTCAATGGCGGGGAAAAGGACTGGACGGACAATCCGTATCCGGCGCTTGGGCGGGCAGCCCTTGACGCAGCGGCCGCGACGTTTGCCCTGGGCACGGCGGGCGCGGGCGCCGGGGCCACGACCGGGAACCTCAAGGGCGGGCTCGGCTCGGCATCGGCGGTACTGTCGGACGGGCTCACGGTGGGCGCCTTGGCGGTGGTCAACGCGGTGGGCCGGGCGACGGTCGGCGACAGCCGGCGGTTCTGGGCCGCCCCCTGGGAGTTGGGCGACGAATTCGGCGGCCTGGGCCTGCCCGCCAGCTTTCCCGCCGCCCGGGAACCGGCAACGGCCAAGCGGATGGGCGAGGCCACGACCATCGCCATCGTCGCGACCGACGCGGCCCTGGACAAGGCCGCGCTGCAGCGCCTTGCCATCGCAGCCCATGACGGCATGGCCCGCGCCTTGGTTCCCAGCCATACGCCCTTCGACGGCGACCTGGTCTTCGCGGTCTCGTCGGGCGCAAGGCCGCTGTCCGATCCCGCACGGGATGCCTTCCTGCTGGGCCATGCCGCCGCGTCCTGCCTGGCCCGGGCCATCGCGCGCGGTGTCCATGCCGCGGTCCCGGCGCCGGGCGACCGCCAGCCCTGCTGGCGCGACCTGCGGCCATGAAAAAGGGGCGGTGCGCGACCGGCACACCGCCCCATCAGAGAGAGGGTCGCCAAGAGGGAAGGCTTAGCGATGTTCTTCCAACGCCGGCGCGGCCGTTGGGTTTCACGGCGGACGCGACTTTTTCACGGTTGTCACACGTGCAGGCATCATCCCCCTTGGCTTTGACATCGCCCTGCCTGCGTGGTGATCATCGGCCAACCGCTTCAGGAGCCAGCCATGACCAAGCATTCCACCGATCTGAAGACGCTGCTGCGCGACCCCTCGCTTCTGGAAACCCGTGCCTTCGTGGCCGGCGAGTGGGTCGAGGCCGGGGACGGCGCGACCTTTGACGTGATCAACCCGGCACGGGGCGACGTCATCGCCAGGGTCGCCGACCTTGGCCGCGCCGACGCCGCCCGCGCCATCGCCGCCGCGGCCCAGGCCATGAAGGCCTGGGCCGCGCGCACTGCCAAGGACCGCGCGCAGGTGATGCGCCGGTGGTTCGACCTGATGATGGCCAACCAGGACGACTTGGCCCGCATCCTGACCGCCGAGATGGGCAAGCCCTTCCCCGAGGCCAAGGGCGAGATCGCCTATGGCGCCAGCTTCGTCGAATGGTTCGGCGAGGAAGCCAAGCGCGTCTATGGCGAGACGATCCCCGGCCACCTGCCCGACAAGCGCCTGACGGTGATCCGCCAGCCGATCGGCGTGGTGGGCAGCATCACGCCCTGGAACTTTCCCAACGCCATGATCGCCCGCAAGGCCGCCCCCGCCCTGGCCGTGGGCTGCGGCTTTGTCGCCCGTCCCGCCGCCGAGACGCCCTTGTCGGCGCTTGCGATGGCGGTTCTGGGAGAGCGTGCGGGCTTGCCCAAGGGCATCCTGTCCGTCGTCACCTCGTCCCGGTCCAGCGACATCGGCAAGGAGTTCTGCGAGAACCCGCTGGTGCGCAAGCTGACCTTTACCGGCTCGACCGAGGTGGGCCGCATCCTGCTGCGCCAGGCCGCCGACCAGGTGCTGAAGTGCAGCATGGAGCTGGGCGGCAACGCGCCCTTCATCGTCTTCGACGACGCCGACCTGGACGCGGCGGTCGAAGGGGCGATGGCATCGAAGTTCCGCAACAACGGCCAGACCTGCGTTTGCGCGAATCGCATCTATGTGCAGGCCGGCGTTTATGACGCCTTTGCCCAGAAGCTGGCCGCTGCGGTGGACAAGCTGCGGGTGGGCGACGGGCTTGAGGACGGCGTGACCACCGGCCCCCTGATCAACGAGGACGCGGTGGAGAAGGTCGAGGAGCATATCCGCGACGTCCTGGACGGCGGCGGGCAGGTCGTGACCGGCGGCGAGCGGCTGGACGGGCTGTTCTTCAAGCCCACGGTCGTGACCGGCGTCACCGACCGCATGAAGGTCGCGACCGAGGAAACCTTCGGCCCCCTCGCCCCTCTGTTCCGCTTCGAGACCGAGGAGGAGGTCGTCCAGAAGGCAAACGACACGATCTTCGGGCTAGCGTCCTACTTCTATGCCCGCGACATCGGCCGCATCACCCGCGTGCAGGAGGCGCTGGAATACGGCATCGTCGGCGTGAACACCGGCATCATCTCGACCGAGGTGGCGCCCTTCGGCGGCGTCAAGCAGTCGGGCCTGGGCCGCGAAGGCAGCCGCCACGGGATCGAGGATTACCTGGAGATGAAATACATCTGCCTGTCGATCTGACAGTTCTGCAACCAATTCCACGGCTTGCGGAACGGAAGGCGGGGCCTCGGCATTGACCTGCGAAGACCCCGGCCTTCAGCCTGTCATCCGGGGTCGCTTTTGCAAAAAGGGGAAGTGCATGGAAGGTTTTGGCTGGATTCTGTCGATCATCCTGGGCGCCATCGCGGGCTGGATCGCTGAAAAGATCATGAAAAGCGACCACGGCCTGTTGCTGAACATCATCCTGGGTATCCTGGGCGCGCTGCTGGGCAACTGGCTGGCTCGGGCGGTCTTCGGCACCACGGCGGGCGGGGCCATCGGGCAGATCGTCATCGCCGTGATCGGCGCCTGCATCCTGATCGCCCTGGGACGGATGATTCGCCGCAATACCTGAGCGGGCGGAAACGGAAAGGCCGGTGCGTTCGATCCGCACCGGCCTTTTCGCTTGCCGAAAAGGGATCAGCGCCCTTCGTCGTCCTCATCCTCGTCCGCGTCGGGCAGGTTGAAGAAGCTGTCGGCATCCAGGTCGGGCTCGGGCGTCTTTTCCTCGTCGCGCGTCAACGAGAAATTCTCCAGCCCGGCCATCGACGAGGGCAGGCGCGGCTCGTCGCTCATGGCCAGCGAGGTTTCGGTGCTGACCAGCTTGCGGCGCTCGTCATCGGTCATCACCTCGCCGGTGGCGCCGGCCTTCTTCGCGGCCTTCTGCACGGCGGCGTCCAGTTCGGTCTGGCGGCAAAGCCCCAGCGCCACCGGGTCGATGGGCTGCATGTTCTGGATGTTCCAGTGGGTGCGTTCCCGGATCGAGGCGATGGTGGGCTTTGTGGTGCCGACCAGCTTGGCAATCGCTGCATCCGGAAGCTCGGGGTGGAACTTCACCAGCCAAAGGATGGCGTTCGGACGGTCCTGGCGCTTGGACAAGGGCGTATAGCGCGGGCCTCGGCGCTTTTCCTCGCCCTCGGCGGCGGGGTTGTGCTTCAGGCGCAGCTTGTAGGTGGGGCTGGCCTCGCCCTTGCGGATCTCCTCGGCGTCGAGCTGGTGCGAGGCGACGGGGTCGTAGCCCTTGACGCCCGCGGCCACGTCGCCGTCGGCGATGCCTTGGACTTCCAGCTCGTGCAGACCGCAGAAATCGCCGATCTGCTTGAAGCTGAGCGTGGTATTGTCCACCAGCCAGACGGCGGTCGCCTTGGCCATCAGCGGCTTGCTCATGTCAATCTCCTTCGCGTGTCTGCCCCGAACAGCAGGTCTGAGGCCGGTAAAACGGCTTTTGGCGGGTGCCATTCCTCGTTTTCGGGGGGAATTGACGGGTGATATAGCGTTTTCGAGACCCGGGGAAAAGAGGATTCGCATGAAGGCAATGGACATGTGGCCGCGTACGGGGACAAGGCGCATCCTGTCCGTCCTGCTGGCCTTGTGGCCCGCCGCGGCTTCCGCCGACAGGATGGCGGGCGATTTCGACTACTACGTGCTGTCGCTGAGCTGGCAGCCAAGCTGGTGCCGGACGACCGGCGATGCGCAGGATGCCCGCGAATGCGCCAAGGACAGCGGGCGGGATTTCACAGTCCACGGGCTTTGGCCGCAATACGAGGACGGCTGGCCGGATTACTGCGCGACCGCCGAACGCGACCCGTCCCGGCACGAGGTTCAGGCCATGGAAGACCTGATGACGCCGGGCCTGGCCCTGCATCAGTGGAAAAAGCACGGCACATGTTCCGGCCTGTCGGCCGCGGACTATTTCGCCGCGACGCGTCGGGCGTTTCGGCAAGTGGCGATCCCCGTGCCCTTTGACGATCTGGACCGCAACCTGACCCTGCCGCCCCTGGTCGTCGAGGATGCCTTCATCGACGCCAACCCCGCCCTGTCCCCCGACGGCATCACCGTCACCTGCAAGGCCGAGGGGCTGCAAGAGGTCCGCATCTGCCTGACCCGCGATCTGGAACCGCGCGACTGTATGCCGGACGCCAGGCGGGATTGTTCGCGGGCGCGAGTGCTGATGGAGCAGGTGCGATGACAAGCCGGGGGCCAGCCCCCGGACCCCCGGGATATTTTCGCACAGAAGATGGACGCGTTCAGACTTTCTTAACACCTGCTAGGTTAAGCCTGTCATGCGGTACAGGCGGGGACGCCGATGACCGCCACAGGAGATGCCACAGACCTTGGGGACGGGTGCCCGCAAGGTCTGTGTGCCTGTCCGTCATCTTCTGTGTTTCAAATATCCCCGCCGGAGGCATCCGACCGTGCCTCAGACGTCGTCGCCAGCGACCTTCAGGACGATCTTGCCGATATGCTGGCTGCTTTCCATCCGGCGATGCGCTTCGGCCGCGTCCTTGAGGTCGAACTCGCTGTCGATGGTGACGCGGACCGAACCGGCCCCGATCAGTGGCCACAGCTTCTTGCGCAAGGCCTCGGCGATCTCGGCCTTGGCGGCATCCGATTGTGGGCGCAGGGTCGATCCGGTGACAGTCAGCCGTCTTGCCATGATCTGGGCGAAGTTCAGCTCGACCTTCGGCCCTTCCAGGAAGGCGATCATCACCAGGCGCCCGTCCGGCGCCAGCGCCTTGATGTTCTTCGGGATATAGCTGCCGCCCACCATGTCGAGGATCAGGTCGGCCCCGTCCTCGGCCGCCATGACCTTTGTGAAATCTTCGGTCCGGTAGTTGATCGGCGTGGCGCCAAGGGCGGCAATGGCTGCGCATTTCCTGTCGTTGCCCGCGGTGGCAAAGACCCGCGCGCCCAGGGTGCGGGCGATCTGGATCGCCATCATGCCGATGCCCGAGGTGCCGCCATGGACAAGGAACCGCTCTCCGCCCTTGAGCCCGCCGCGCGTGACGACGTTCGACCAGACGGTAAAGGCGGTTTCCGGCAGGCAGGCGGCTTCGCGCAGCGACAAGCCGGCGGGGATGCGCAGCGCGTGATCGGCGTGGCAGGCGACATATTCGGCATAGCCCCCGCCCGGCAACAGCGCGCAGACCTGCTCGCCCTTTTTCCAGCGGGTCACGCCCGCGCCCATGCCCACGATCTCGCCCGAGGCTTCCAGCCCCGGCAGGTCCGAGGCATCGGGCGGGGGCGCATAGCTGCCCTGGCGTTGCAGCACGTCGGGACGGTTCACGCCCGCATAGGCCACGCGGATCAGAATCTGGTCGTGTCGGGGAACGGGAACCGGGCGGCTGGCCAGCTTCAGGACGTCGGCATCGCCGGGGGCGGCGATCTCGACCGCGTTCATGGCATCGGGGAACATCGCTTCTCCTTACGGGCGGACACGGCCGGGCAGGTCGCGTGGGCGGGGGGCGCGGATCCAGCCCAGCGCCATGCCCGCCACGGTTTCGACGCCGGGCAGCTTGCGCAGGCTGGCCTTCAGCCCCTCGAACCGCATGACGCCGTCGATGCGGCGGTCAAGGAAGGCCCGTGTTTCGGCGTGGTCGGGCGAATCGTCGCCCAGCCAGAACAGCACCGTGGCGCTGATCACGGCCGACAGGGTGGCGCGCTTGGTGTACCAGTTAGCATCCTCCGACCGGTCGCCCAGACCCGTCCAGATCACATCCGCCGTTTCCCAGACCAGCCGGGCGGCAAGCGCCGCGTTCTGCGGCAGGGACAGGGTCGCGGCGCCCGCGCGGACCAGTTCGGCATCGACCAGCATCAGGCGGCGCCACACCGCCTCGGTTACGCGGTCGCGGAAGCGCCCGCCGGGCGGGGTCTGGGCCAGGCTGTCCCGCAGCATCGCGTCCGCGCGGCGGTGATACGCGGCGGCCAGTCCCGCGCCACCCTGGGGGAAATGCACGCGCGCCAGATCGCGCGACATGCCCAGGTCGCGCGCGCCCGCCATCAGGGCGCGGTCGTTCATCCCCTCGAAGGGAACATGGGTCAGGGCGGCGTCAAGAAGCGCGTCGCGGTCGGTTCGGGTCATAAACAGCCTCCGTCTGGACAAGCGCGCCCGGCTTTGATAGGGGGGCGCATCCTGCAATCTTTGCAACTCTAACCTAGGAAGGTGGTGACAACCACATGCAGGTCAACGTTCGCGACAACAACGTCGAACAGGCGCTTCGTGCCCTGAAGAAGAAACTTCAGCGCGAGGGCGTGTTCCGCGAAATGAAGCTTCGGCAACATTTCGAGAAACCGTCGGTCAAGAAAGCCCGTGAGCAGGCCGAGGCCGTGCGCCGCGCCCGCAAGCTGGCCCGGAAAAAGGCCCAGCGCGAAGGCGCCCTGTAAGGGGCGCGCGAAAGCGCACTGCAAGACGACGCGACAGCGTTTCAGCCAAACCCCCGCAGCGCAAGTTGCGGGGGTTTGCGTTTCCCTGACGGCACGGATGCAGATCCGGGGGATGCCGCGCCGCTTCGGGCAGGCCCGCATGGCTGCGCCATCGGTCATCGGCGGCACCCGGGGCGAAATGGCCGTTCTTCCGGGGCAGGATTGGGCGGGGTCGGGAAACGGGCGGACACAAGGCAGGGCCAAGCCGGGTGCGAGGCAGCCTTTGTCAGACCGGGATCGCCGTGGTGCGGAACACCGTGCGCAGCGCGAAGGAGGAATGCATCTGCGCCACCCCCGGCAACCGCGCCAGGTGCTGGCGATGGATGCGGGCGAAGTCGTCGGTATCCTCGACCACGATCTTCAGAAGATAATCGGCGGTCCCGGCCATCAGGTGGCATTCCAGCACGTCGGGGATCGCGCGCACGCCCTTTTCGAACGCCTCCAGCACCTCGTCGGCCTGGCCCGACAGGGTGATTTCGACGAACACGGTGGTCTGGCGGCGCAGCTTGCGGGCATCCAGCAGCGCGACATAGCCGTGGATCACGCCCGCTTCCTCAAGCCGCTGGACGCGGCGGTGGCAGGCGGACGGCGACAGGTGCACACGCAGCGCCAGTTCCGCATTGCTGATTCGCCCTTCTTTCTGGAGAAGGGCGAGGATGCGGCGGTCTATTGCATCAAGATCGGACATGGCGCGATATTCTTCGACGAAACGGGCCGATGCCAGCCGTTTCTTGATAGCAACGCCCCTTGGCGGCCAAAGCTTCGCAGCACCTTGCGGCCAGGCGGTGCCACACTGGTTCAAAACCAGGGAGGATGCACCATGAAGATCGGATGCCCGAAAGAGATCAAGCCGCAGGAGTTCCGCGTGGGCCTGACCCCCGCCGCCGTGACTGAGGCCGTCGGGCGCGGCCACGAGGTCTTCGTCGAAACCGGCGCGGGCTTGGGGGCGGGCTTCACGGATGCGGATTACGCCGCGGCCGGCGCCGACATCGCGCCGGATGCCCGCTCGGTCTTCGACGCGGCCGCCATGATCGTGAAGGTCAAGGAGCCGCAGGCGCCCGAGCGGCAGATGCTGCGCGAAGGGCAACTGCTGTTCACCTATCTGCACTTGGCCCCCGACCCCGACCAGACGCGCGACCTGCTGGGATCGGGCGTGACCGCCATCGCCTATGAGACGGTGACGGACGCGCCGGGCGGCCTGCCCCTTCTGGCGCCCATGTCCGAGGTCGCCGGACGCCTTGCCCCGCAGGTCGGGTCATGGGCGCTGCAAAAGGCGAACGGAGGACGCGGCGTGCTGCTGGGCGGCGTGCCGGGCGTGCGGCCCGCGAACGTGGTCATCATCGGCGGCGGCGTGGTGGGCACGGCGGCGGCGCGGGTGGCGGTCGGCATGGGGGCGAACGTGACCGTGATGGACCGGTCCATTTCCCGGCTGTCCTATCTGGACGACATCTTCATGGGCCGCCTGACCACGCAATATTCCAGCGCGGCCGCCACCGCCGACCTGATCGGAACGGCCGACATGGTGATCGGCGCCGTGCTGATCCCCGGCGCGGCGGCGCCCAAGCTGGTCACGCGCGCGCAGCTTGGCACCATGCAGCCCGGCGCGGTGCTGGTGGACGTGGCCATCGACCAGGGCGGCTGCTTCGAAACCTCGCGCCCGACCACCCACCAGGACCCGATCTACGAGGTGGACGGGATCGTGCATTACTGCGTGGCGAACATGCCGGGTGCGGTGGCCCGGACCTCGACCCAGGCGCTTGGCAACGCGACGCTGCCTTTCGTGCTGGCGCTGGCGGACAAGGGCTGGCGGGGGGCGATCCAGGACGACCCCCATCTGCGGGCGGGTCTGTCCACGCATGGCGGCCGCCTGACCTCGCCCCCGGTGGGCGAGGCCCTGGGGCTGGAGGCGATCACGCCGGATCAGCTTCTGGCCGAACCGGCGCGGGTCACGCGCGTCGGATGAGGCCTCAGATCCGCGGCTCGGGATGGTCGACCCAACCGGTGCGGTCGGCCAGCAGGTCGCGGATCTGGGCCAGCAGTTCCTCCTGGGTGGGGGCGGTCACGACAACCTCCTCCTCTTTTGGCCGGGCTGCCATGCGCTGCAGGCGGTTCACGGCCTTGACCAGCAGGAATACCGCCCAAGCGATGATCAGGAAGTTCAGCACCGCCATCAGGAAGGCGCCATAGGCGAAGATCGGCGCCCCGGTGTCGCGCGCGGCGGAAAGGCTTGCATTCTCCGGCACGGCGATATCGCTCGGCAGCACGAAATAAAGGTTCGAGAAATCGACGCCGCCGGTCAGCACGCCGAGGATCGGGTTGATGAGGTCGGCCACCACCGAATTCACGATCGCGGTGAAGGCCGCGCCGATGATGATGCCGACGGCAAGGTCGATGACGTTGCCGCGGGCGATGAACTCTCGGAATTCTCTGATCATGGGCAGCAATCCTTTGTGACATGCGCCATACCGGCGCCACGGGAAGCATGAGGCCCGCACCGCCAAAAATCAATTCCCGGTGATCGCATCGGCCTGCACGGGCAGGATCGGCCCGCCCTGTAAGCAGGGCGGGCCGCAGGGGGGATCAGTCGGCCTCGGCCAGCTTGGCGTCGATGACGCCCTTCATGTCTTCCCAAGGCTGGTTCGAGACCTTCTCGCCGCCGATGATGAAGGTCGGCGTGGCCTCGATCTCGTCGGCGGTGGCGTTCTGCTGGAAGGTCGCGATCAACTGCTCGGCCTTGGCGGTGTCTTCCCAGCAGGCGGTCATCTGGTCCTCGGTCATGCCGGCCTTCAGGCCGATCTTGCGCAGGTTCGCGGCGATCTCCTCGCCCGTGCCGCCGGAAAGCCATTCCTGCTGTTCGGTGAACAGCATGCTGGACACGGGATAGAACTTCTCGTCCCCGCCGCAGCGCGCCAGAACCCCCGCCCAGAGGCCCGGCTGGTCGAAATAGACGTCGCGCTGGATGAACCTGACCTTGCCGGTATCGACATATTCGGTCTTCAGCTTCTGGAAGCTTTCGGTGTGGAAATTGGCGCAATGCCCGCAGGTGAAGCTGGCATATTCGATGACGGTCAGCGGCGCGTCGGCATTGCCCAGCACGATGTCGGGCAGGGTTTCCGCCTGCGCGGCCGGGGCGGGCGCGGCTTCCTGGGCCATCGCGGCAGGGGCTAGGGCAAGCGCCACGGCGGCTGCGGCAGAGCGGATCAGCATGGAAAATCCTTTCGGTGGTTCCGGTCTCGTTTGGTTGCGATGTTCAACGCCAGCCGGGCCATCGCCTCGGCCAGCGTGGGGTCCTGGAACTGGCTGGCGACCTGGTCGGCGGCCTGGCGGCTGACCGGGTCGGGAATGGCAGGCTTGGCAGGCGCGGCGGCAAAGACCGCCTGCCCTTCGGCGAATCCGCTGGCGGCGGTCTGGGTCAGGGTGATCCGCTGCACGGCGTTGTAGCCGTAGCAGGCGTTCACACGGTCGCGCAACTGCGGCAGCTGCATCTCGACCAAGGGGGCGACGGGGCCGGCGGTCAGCAGCGTCAGGGTCGCGCCGAACCCGCCGCGCGCGTGGCTGATGCGCACGGGCCGGGTCATGGCGGCAAGCTGCGGGCCCGCGATCTCGGGCCAATGGGTCAGCAGGCGGGCCACGGCGAAGCCCCGCCCCTCGGCCGCCTTCTGCACCCGGTCGGCCAGCAGGGTGGCGGCCTGCTGGAAGCCGCGCCTGCGTCGGCTTGGGGGGGTGCGGTCCGGCGCCTGTGCCATCTTTGCCTGTCCTGCTATCACCCCCATATCCTTAATCAGCCCCGCCCCGGGATGAAAGCACGTCAAACAAGCCGAGGACTGATAATTGCGTGACACCAAGGTGATCGCCCCTACCCTGCTGGACTGGTACGACCGCCATGCCCGCACCCTGCCCTGGCGCGTCCCGCCCGGCGGCGGCGCGGCCGATCCCTATCGCGTCTGGCTGTCCGAGGTGATGCTGCAGCAGACAACCGTGGCGGCGGTGAAGGCCTATTTCGAACGCTTCACGGCGTTGTGGCCGACCGTGCAGGATCTGGCGGCTGCCGACGATGCGCAGGTGATGGCGGAATGGGCGGGGCTTGGCTATTACGCCCGCGCCCGCAACCTGCTGGCCTGCGCCCGCGCGGTGACAGCGGGGGGCGGCTTTCCCCTGACACGGGAGGGGCTGCGGGAACTGCCGGGGATCGGCGCCTATACCTCGGCCGCGATCGCCGCCATCGCCCATGACGCGCCGGAAACCGTGGTCGACGGCAATGTGGAACGCGTCGTCGCGCGGCTGTTCGCGGTCGAGACCCCCCTGCCCGCCGCCAAGCCCGAACTGGTGGCGCTTGCCGAAACGCTGACGCCGCAGGAACGCCCCGGCGACTATGCGCAGGCGATGATGGACCTGGGCGCCACCATCTGCACGCCGCGCAGCCCGGCCTGCGGCATCTGCCCGCTGATCCATGACTGCGACGCCCGCGCCCAAGGCATCGCCGCCAGCCTGCCGCGCAAGGCGCCCAAGACCGCCAAGCCTGACCGCACCGGCATCGCCTGGGTGGGCCGCCGCGGCGACGCCCTTGTGCTGGAGCAGAGGCCCGCAACGGGACTGCTGGGCGGGACGCTGGCCTTCCCTTCGGCCCATTGGGACGGGCGCGACCTGCCGCCGCCCGGCGCGGCGGACTGGCGGGCGGTCGGCCATGTCCGCCATGTCTTCACCCACTTCAACCTGTCGTTGCAGGTCATGGTCGGCGATCTGGACGCGGCACCGGCGCGCGGCCACCTGGTTCCCCTGCGGCAAATCGACCGCGAGGCCCTGCCCGGGCTGATGCGCAAGGTCTGGGACATGGCGCGGGCCGAGATCGCCGCGTAACATCGCGGGCATGAGCGATTCTACCTCAAGCAGATTGCCCGCTGCGGCGCCCTTCTGGATGTCGCTGGTCATGCTGCCGCTGGTCGCGCTGGCGGCGGTCCGGGGCGGCTTCTGGTGGGCGCTGCTGCCGGCCTATGCCTGGTATCTGACCACCGCCCTGGATGGCGTCCTTGGCCTGAACGAGGCGAATCCCGACCCGCAGACCGAAACGGCGCGGCTGTTCTGGCATCGCGCCGTCACGATCATCTGGTTCCCGCTGCAATTCGCGGCGATCTTCGGGTCGATCTGGCATGTGTCCCATGCGGGCCACCTGTCGGGGCCGGAAAAGCTGGGCCTGTTCTTCGGCGTGGGCGTGCTGTCCGGCACCATCGGCATGGTCTATGCCCATGAACTGCTGCACCAGAAGACCGCCGTGGAACGCTGGATGGGCGACCTGCTGCTGGCCTCGACCCTTTATTCGCATTTCAGGACCGAGCATCTGCTGGTCCACCATGCCTGGGTGTCCACCCCGCGCGACGCGGTCTCGGCGCGCTACAACGAGGGGTTCTACCGCTTCTTCTGGCGCGTCCTTCGCGACGGTCCCGCCAGCGCCTGGCGGGCGGAAACCCGGCTGCTGGCGCGGGCCAAACGCAGTCCCTGGGACCGGCGCAACCCGTTCTGGCGCTATGCCGCGCTGCAAGGGGGGATGATCGCGCTGGCGCTGGCGCTTGGCGGCGCGCAGGGCCTGCTGCTGTTCGTCTTCCAGGCCTTTGTCGCCGTCTGGCAACTGGAGCTGACGAATTACGTCGAACATTACGGCCTGACGCGCAAGCACCTGGGCGAGGGGCGATACGAACATATCCTGCCGCGCCACAGCTGGAACGCCGGCCACACGGCGTCGAACTGGCTGCTGATCAACCTCCAGCGCCATTCGGACCACCACTACAAGCCCGACCGCCGCTTTCCCCTGCTGCAAACCTATGGAACGGACGAGGCCCCGCAACTGCCCTTTGGCTATCCAGCGATGACCTTCGTGGCGATGGTCCCGCCCTGGTGGCGGCGGCGCATGAACCCGCGCGTTCGCGCCTGGCGCAGGCAGTTCTATCCCGAGGTCGCGGATTGGGGACCCTATAACCGGGGCGAGCTGCCGATGCCCCGTAACGCGCTCTAGGGCACGATCACCCGCGTTCCCGGCCGCGCATGACGGGCGATCCGGATCAGGTCGGGGCGCGCGAAGGCGATGCAGCCTTCGGTCCCGAAGCCCGAACGCCGCCACTGGTGCAAAAAGATCGCCGACCCCCGGCCGGGCACGGCATCGGGCCAGTTCCAGTCCGTCGTCAGGATCAGGTCATACAGCGGATCGGCCCGGCGCAGCCTTTCGTGGCTGGCCGCCAGCGGCGCGCGGGCGTGGTGGTTGTAGGCCGGATGACCGGGCGCATCGCACCACAGGTCGCCTAGGCCGATGGGCCGCGCCCAGGGCGCAGGCCGTGCCAGCCGGTCGGGGCGATACCACAGGCCGGCGATCCGCATCACCCCCGCGGGCGTGGCGCCGTCGCCTTCGCGCTTGTCGCGCGTCACGCCGCGCTTGCCGATGCTGCACGGGAACAGGCGACCGCGAAAGCGCACCCCCTGCGGCGTCAGGACCAGATCGCCCGGACTCACAGCAGATGCCCCGACTTCTCGGCCTTGGTGTCCAGGTAGGCCTCGTTGAAGCGGTTGCGCCCGACCACCAGCGGCACCCGTTCGGTGACAGTGATGCCGTGGCTTTCCATCATGGCGACCTTGCGCGGGTTGTTGGTCATCAGCCGCGCCTGCGAAAACCCCATCCGCCGCAGCAGGGCCGCGCCGATGCGGAAATCGCGCTCGTCATCCTCGAACCCCAGGCGGTGGTTGGCCTGCACCGTGTCGAAACCCTGGTTCTGCAGCGCATAGGCGCGCATCTTGTTGGCAAGCCCGATGCCCCGCCCTTCCTGGTTCAGGTACAGCAGAACCCCCTGCCCCGCCTGACCCATGGCCGTCAGCGCCGCGTGAAGCTGGGGACCGCAGTCGCATTTCAGGCTGCCCAGCACGTCGCCGGTGAAGCAGGCCGAATGCAGCCGCGCCAGCACGGGCGCGTCGCGTGGCGGATCGCCGATCTCGATCGCGTAATGCTCGGCGGCACCGTCATCGGGGCGGAAGATGTGCAGCCGCGACCGTTCCGACGCGATCAAGGGCAGGTTGGCGGCGGCAACCGGGACCATCGCCGCCTCGTGCGCCAGTTGCGCCAGCAGCGGGCCGGGGGCGACCTGCGTCAGGCCAGGCAGGGGCTCCGTCGCGACCACCAGGACCGCCGGCAGAAGCTGCGCCGACTTCGCCAGCGCCAGCCCGGCCAGATGCGGGGTGGCGTCGCCCTCGTCTGCCGTGAACAGCGGCCCTTTCAAGGGATTCATCAGATCGGTCGAAGGATCGGCCATCGCCCGAAGCCAGCCATGATCCGCATCCGCCGGCACCACGATCCGCGCCACGCCGTCGCGACTGGCCCAGGACTTCAGCGTCACCGCCCGCCGTTCGGTCAACGCCAGCACCGGCCGGCCAAGCGCCCGGATGTCGGCCAGCCGCGCCGGGGCCAGCGTTTCGACCGCCGCGACCAGATGGCCGCCGATCATCACCGGCAGGCCCATGCGCAAGTCGGTGCGGGCGCGAGACACGACCTCGGTCAGGGTGGGGATCAGGCTCATGGATGGTCCCGGCCAAGTGAAACATTCTGAAACATATGCGCCTTTCCCGACAACTCCATGTGAGATTTCCGACATGATGCTGGACGACGCGGCACGCCTTGCCCACCTGATCGCGCAACAAGGTTGAGGAGGCAACATGCCCGGACTGAAAAAGATCCTGCTGGTCGACGACGAGGAAGACCTGCGCGAGGCCCTGGCCGAACAGTTGATCGCCACCGACGAATTCGACGTCACCGAGGCGGGCACCGGCGCGGGCGCCGTGGACGCCGCCAAGGGCGCGATCTTCGACCTGGTGATCCTGGACGTGGGCCTGCCCGATACCGACGGGCGCGAGTTGTGCAAGAAGCTGCGCAAGCTGAACGTCAAGTGCCCCATCGTCATGCTGACCGGCCATGACACGGACGCCGACACCATCCTGGGCCTGGATGCGGGCGCCAACGACTATATCACCAAACCGTTCAAGTTCCCGGTTCTGCTGGCACGGCTGCGGGCGCAGTTGCGCACGCACGAGCAGTCCGAGGACGCGATCTTCCAGCTTGGGCCCTATACCTTCAAGCCCGCGATGAAGATGCTGATCGACGGCAAGGACCGCAAGATCCGCCTGACCGAGAAGGAAACCAACATCCTGAAGTTCCTGTACCGCGCGCAGGACGGGGTGGTGGCCCGCGACGTGCTGCTGCACGAGGTCTGGGGATACAATGCGGGCGTGACCACGCATACGCTGGAAACCCACATCTATCGGTTGAGGCAGAAGATCGAGCCCGATCCCAGCAATGCCCGCCTGCTGGTGACGGAATCGGGAGGCTATCGGCTGGTGGCGTGACTGCCGGATCAAGTCGCAAGGCAAAGGCCCGGCCATTCGCCGGGCCTTTTCGCACCGGGGGTTGCTGTCGCCGCGGCAGGAACCGTCACGCGGGACAAGGCTGCCGATGGCTGCTAGGAACGGCGGATACGCTGCGCCGCTTTGAGAGGCAGGATGACGATCACGAACCAGGATGAACTGGACGGCCTGAAGGATATCGGGCGCGTCGTGGCCGATACCATGCAGGCCATGGCCAGGGCGATGGAACCCGGCATGACGACCAGGGAACTGGACGAGATCGGCCGCAGGATTCTGGACTGCGAGGGCGCGGTTCCGGCGCCCGAAGCCACCTATGACTTTCCGGGCGCCACCTGCATCAGCGTCAACGAGGAAATCGCCCATGGCATTCCGGGCGACCGGACCCTGCGCGCGGGCGATCTGGTCAACATCGATGTCTCGGCCTCCAGGAACGGCTACTTTGCCGATACGGGGGCGACATTCCCCCTGGGGCCTGCAGGCCCGTCCCTGGAGCGCCTGTGCCGCGATGGACGGCACGCGACGCAGATCGGCATCGCCCAGGTGGGCCACGGCAAGCCTCTGGCCGCGATCGGCAATGCCATCGGGCGGTTCGCGTCGGCACGCGGCTATACCCTGATCCGCAACCTCGCCAGCCATGGGGTCGGCCGGGCCCTGCACGAATACCCCGAGGAGGTGGCGACCTGGCCGACACGCGGCGACCGGCGGCGGATGCACAAGGGCCTTGTGCTGACCGTCGAGCCGTTCCTGTCCCGGGGCGGAACCTGGGCTGCCACGGGCGCGGACGACTGGACCCTTTACAGCGAGCCGCCGGCACCCGTTGTCCAGTACGAACATACCGTCGTGGCGACAAACCGGAGGCCGATCATCGTCACGCTGCCAAGCCAGGGCTGAGCGACGGATCGGTCCCGGAGCCCGTCAGCGGAATGTGCGTCCCCGCCGGGCTGCCCTCAGGAACCCCGGCCCAAGATCCGAGTTGTCAATCCGAAGCCCAGTGGTCGGCGGATGCGGCCACACTCTCTCCCTCCCTCTCTCTGATGCCCCGGCGTTTTCCCGCGCCGGGGCTTGCGTATCATCCCCGGCCATGCGGTTCGGTCCAGTCCATGTCCGGGCCGATGGGGATGATCCGGTGCGGGTTCACCATGTCGTGGCTGAAATAGTAGTGCCGCGTGAAATGGTCCGGCCGCACCGTCTCGGCCACGCCGGGCACTTGATACAGTTCCCGCGCCCATCCCCACAGATTCGGGTAGTCCACGATCCTGCGGCGGTTGCACTTGAAATGCGTGTGATAAACCGAATCGAAGCGCGCAATCGTGGTGAACAGCCGCCAGTCGGTCTCGGTCAGGCGGTCGCCGGCCAGATAGCGGTTCCCGGCCAGGATGCCCTCGATCCAGTCCAGGCTGTCGAACAGCGGGTGGACGGCCTTGTCATAGGCCTCCTGCGCCGTGGCGAAGCCCGCCTTGTAGACGCCGTTGTTGACCGTGTCATAGATGCGGTCGTTCAGGTGGCCGATCCCCTCGCGAAGGTCTTCGGGCCAATAGTCGTCCGTATTGCCGGTAAGCCCGTCGAAGGCGGAATTGAACATGCGGATGATGTCGCTGCTTTCGTTCGACACGATCCGGTCCCCGTCGCGGTCCCACAGCACCGGCACCGTCACCCGCCCCGAGGCCTTGGGATCGGCGCGCAGGTAGAGGCTGTAGAGGTAAGGCTCGCCGAACAGCCGGTCGCCGGTGGCCCCGTCGAAATCGGTCCGGAATTCCCACCCGTTCCACAGCATGTCGGGATGGACGACCGAGACGTCGATGTGGTCTGCCAGCCCCTTCAGCGCCCGGAAGATCAGCGTCCGGTGCGCCCATGGGCAGGCATACGAGACATACAGGTGATAGCGCCCGCTTTCCGCCTTGAAGCCGCCCTCGCCCGTCGGGCCGGGGCTGCCGTCGGCCGTCACCCAGTTGCGGTGCTTTGCCGTGTCGCGGACGAACTCTCCGCCGCTCGATCCCGTGTCGTACCATTCGTCCTTCCAGACGCCTTCGACCAGTTGGCCCATTGCCCTGTCCTCCTGTGATCGACAGGGCAACGGGCCGCAGCCGCCCCCGGTTTCAGGCGATGGCCTGATCGCGGGTTTCCGTCTTCACCAGCAGCAGCGCCAAGGCGCCCAGCAGCAGCAGGGCGGCAAAGACCCCGATGGCGAAGCCGAAGCCCTTGGCAAAGACGAAGGCCAGCAGGCTGGGCGCCAGGATGCCGCCCAACCGCGCCATGGCGCTGGCGGTGCCCATGCCGGTGCCCCGCAGGTGGGTCGGGTAAAGCTCGGGCGTGAAGGCGTAGAGCGCGCCCCAGGTGCCCAGCAACGCGAAGCTCATCAGAATCAGCGCGCCCGCGACCATCGCGGTGCCGCTGGCCACCGTGAACAGCGCGCAACCCGCGGCGCTGAGCAGCAGGAAGCCCAGCAGCGTCGCGCGCCGGCCCACCGCCTCGACCCCCCAGGCCGCCAAGGCATATCCCGGCACCTGCGCCAAGGCCAGCACCACCAGGAACGCGTAGCCGCGCACGAAGCCGAAGCCTTCCGTCGCCAGTTGCCCCGGCACCCAGACGAAGACGCCGTAATAGGACAGCGACACCAGGAACCACACCGCCAGCACGCCGATGGTCCGCGTCCGAAGCAGGTCCGAGAAGATCGAGGTTTCGGCCCCCGTCGGCACCGATGCCGGAACCAGTTCGGCATCCTGCGGCAGCGGCTGCATCCCGTTCGTGACCAGAACCTTGTCGATCACCGCCCTTGCGCCCGCCCCGTCACCCTTGCGGATCAGGTACATGGGCGATTCCGGCAGCCACAGCCGCAGGAAGATGCCGATCAGCGCCGGAATGGCGGCGACGGCGAAGATCCAGCGCCAGGGTGCCGCCGCCCCCTGTGCCACGGCGATCCAGGCGGTCAGCGCCACGACGATCGTGCCCACGGCCCAGAAGCCTTCCAGCCAGACCAGCCAGCGGCCCCGGTTCCGGGGCGGCAGGAACTCGGCCATCATCGCGTAGTCCACCGGCAGCGTGCCGCCCACGGCCACGCCCGTCAGGAAGCGCAGCACCAGCAGCAACGTGAAATCCTGCGCAAAGACCGAGGCCAGCCCGAAGATCGCATCCATCCCCACGGTCAGCACCAGGATGTTGCGCCGCCCGATGCGGTCCGCGATCCGGCCGAAGGCGAAGGCCCCCAGGAACATGCCCGCGAAGAACACCGTGCCGATCTGGAAGGCCGTCACCCGCTCGATCCCGAAGGTGGCGGCGACCGAGGGCGCGGCAAAGCCCACCGCGATCACCTGCATGGCATCGGCGGCCCAGACCAGACCGAAGATCCCCAGAAGCCGCCACTGGAACCGCCCGGCCCCGCCGCGCGCCAAAGCCTCGTCCACCGTCAGTCGCATCCTGTCCCCCTGGCTTGCCGGTCATTGCTTAGCCGCAGTTTCCCCGATCACCAAGCAGGGATTGATGTTTCACGCTTTTTCGCTGCCGCCGCGTCAACTCGACTCTGGCCGTTCCCGCCGCTAGGGTCCGCGCGCAAAGGAGCCAGCCCATGTTCACCATCGCCACCTGGAACATCAACTCGGTCCGCCTGCGCGAGGGGCTTGTGGCCCGCTTCCTGCGCGAGGAAGCGCCCGATGTCCTGTGCCTCCAGGAATGCAAGTCCCCGGTCGAGAAGATCCCCTTGGATCAGTTCCGGGCGCTTGGCTACGACTGGATCGTGGCGCGCGGCCAGAAGGGCTACAACGGCGTGGCGATCCTGTCGCGCCTGCCCTTGGAGGATGCGGGCGACCGCGACTACGCGCGCTTGGGCCATGCGCGCCATGTGTCGGCCCGGCTGGAAAACGGCGTGACGATCCACAACATGTATGTCCCGGCGGGCGGCGACATCCCCGACCGCACCGTGAACGAGAAGTTCGGCCAGAAGCTGGATTTCGTGGCCGAGATGCGCGACGTCTTCCACGCCGACAATCCCCGCAAGTCGATCCTGGTGGGCGACCTGAACATCGCCCCGCGCGAGGATGACGTGTGGTCCCACAAGCAGCTACTGAAGATCGTGAGCCACACGCCCATCGAGGTCGATCACCTGCTGTCGGCCCAGGACGCGGGCAGATGGGTGGACGTGACGCGCAAGGACATCCCCACGGGCCTCCTCTATTCCTGGTGGAGCTATCGCGCCGCCGACTGGGATGCCGCCGACAAGGGCCGCCGCCTGGACCACATCTGGGCCAGCGCCGACATTGCCAACGCCGCGCACGCCAGCCGCATCCTGCGCCCCTGCCGGGGCTGGGACCAGCCCAGCGACCATGTGCCGGTGCTGGCCAGCTTCGATCTGTAAGACCCTTTCACTTTGGCCCAAATATCCCACAGGGGGTCCGGGGGACGTGAAGTCCCCCGGCCTTGCCGCCTCAAACAACCCTTCCCCTCGCGCGCAGCAAACCCCATATTGCCGCCAACCGTTTTGGCCCAAACCACCCTGGGGACCCCATGACCATGCTTTTCGATGGCGCGACCGAGACGCCCAAGACCGCCGATTTCATCAAGGACGTGACCGAGGCGACCTTCATGGCCGAGGTCGTGCAGGCCTCCATGCAGGTGCCGGTGATCGTCGATTTCTGGGCGCCCTGGTGCGGCCCCTGCAAGACCCTCGGCCCGCAACTGGAGGCCGAGGTCGCGCGCCACAAGGGCCGGGTCCGCATGGCCAAGGTCAATGTCGACGAAAACCAGATGATCGCCGCGCAACTGCGCGTGCAGTCGATCCCCACCGTCTACGCCTTCTTCCAGGGCCAGCCGGTCGATGCCTTCCAGGGCGCGATCCCGCAAAGCCAGATCAAGCAGTTCGTGGACAAGCTGGCCGCGCTGTCGGGCGACGACGGCGGGCTTGCCGATGCCTTGGCCGCGGCCGAGCAGATGCTGGAGGAAGGCGCCTTCATCGACGCCGCCGAAACCTTCGCCGCCATTGCCGAAGAAGACCCGTCCAGCAACGATGCCTGGGCCGGCGTGGTCCGCGCCCATCTGGCCGCAGGCGACGCTGAGGCCGCGCAGGCCGCCTTGGACGCCATTCCTGCCCCCGCCGCGACCAGTGCCCCCGTCGAGGCCGCGCGCGCCCAGTTGCACCTGGCCCGCCAGGCCGCGAAGGCCGGACCGCTCGACGCCCTGCAGGCTCGCGTCGATGCCGACCCGGCCGACCAGCAGGCCCGCCTGGAATACGCGCAGGCCCTGCACGCCGCGGGCCGGGTCGAGGACGCCATCGACATCCTGCTGGACAGCTTCCGCCAGGACCGCGACTGGAACGAGGGCGCGGCCAAGGCGCAGTTGCTGACCATCTTCGACAGCCTCAAGCCCAACGATCCGCTGGCCCAGAAGGGCCGCCGCCGCCTGTCATCCCTGATCTTCGCCTGAACCGGGCCATGATGTTCCGCTTTGATCTGCCCGCGCGCATCCCGCTGTTCCCCTTGCCCGGGGCGGTGCTGATGCCCCGCGCGCGGATACCCCTGCACGTCTTCGAGCCGCGCTACCTGCAGATGCTGGACGATGCGCTGAAGACCGACCACCGCCTGATCGGCCTGATCCAGCCCGAGGGCGAGGGCCTGGCCGCGATCGGTTGCGCGGGCCGGGTAGTGGCATTCTCGGAAACGGACGACGGGCGGCAGATGATCTCGCTGCGGGCCGTGTCGCGGTTCCGGCTGGTCGAGGCGAAGGAAGGCTTCACCCCCTACCTTGTGGGCGACGTGGACTGGTCGTCCTTCGGCCGCGACATGAAGGGGTCGGAAGACGACCCGGCCATGGACCGCGGCGCGCTGTTCCCCCTTCTGCGCCGCTACATGGAGGCGCACGAGCTGTCCACCGACTGGGACGCGGCGGCCGACGCCCAGGACGAGGCTCTGATCAACTCGCTGTCCATGGTGCTGCCCTTCTCGCCCGGCGACAAGCAGGCGCTGCTGGAAAGCCCGACCCTGGCCGACCGGCGCGAACTGCTGCAGGGTCTGATCGAATTTGCCCTGCACGGCGGCGACAACGAGGAAAGACTGCAATGAACCGCCCCGATCACCCCGCCCCCGCCCAGCCCGGCTTCGACCGCCACATGCTGGAGGCCCTGGTCTGTCCCGTCACGCACGCCACGCTGTCCTATGACGCAGCGCGGCAGGAACTGGTGTCCCGGGCCGCGGGCCTTGCCTTCCCGATCCGCGCGGGAATTCCGATCATGCTGGTGGGCGAGGCCCGCCGGATCAAGGCGGAGTGATGACCGCCCGGTCGGACCCCTTCCCGGCCCTGCGGGACGAACTGCAGCCGCGCCTGCCCCTGTGGGTCAAGGTCGTGATCACCCTGTGCTGCGCGATCCAGGCCGCGTTCATCATCGCCGACCTGCTGGGCTATCCGATCCTGCGGCAGGCGGCGCTGATCTTCGGCGGGTTCTGGTCGCCGGTCCTCTGGGCAGGGCACGGGGTCTTTCCGGGTCACATCCTGACGATCTTCGTGACATACGGCTTTCTTCACGCCGGGCTGCTGCACCTGGGCATGAACATGCTGTCGCTGGTGGCCCTTGCGCGGGAACTGAACCGCCTTGTCGGCGCGGGGGCGATGGCCGCCGTCTACGCGGTCACGCAGGTCGCGGCCGCCCTGCTGTTCGCCGTGATGACCCCGGACGGGGGGCCGATGATCGGCGCATCCGGCGCGATCTTCGGGTTGGCGGGCGCGTTGATCGGCTTTGCGGCCGTGACGGGATGGCGCCGCCGCCGCCCGCTGGGACAGTTGTGGCGCGGCGTCGCGTTGATGGTCGTGCTGAACGTCGCCTTGACGGTCCTCATGCCCTCGATCGCGTGGGAAGCGCATCTGGGCGGAACCATGGCCGGGCTGGTCATGGGAGCGGTCCTGGCCGTAACCCGCAGCCCCCGCTTCTCAGCCTTCTGAATCCTCTGGATCGGCCTGACCTTCGGACGCGGCAAGGCGGCGCAGGGTCTGGCGGAACGGCTCGGCCGGGGCGGTTGCCAGCGACGCGGCCGAATCACCGGGGTTCTGCGCCAGATGATCGGCGACGATCCGGTGTCCCAGGCTATGGCCCGTTCCCCTGCGCAGGTCGCCCTTGCCCCCGAACCAGCGCCCATGGTCATGGTCGCGCCGCGCCCATTCGTTCATCGCCTGCCGCATCACCCCCTGCGCCGGTCTGACGCTGTCGATGGCGTCGGCCTGCCCGCCCATGACCTGCAGGACGAAATGCCCCGCCAGCCCTTCGCTGACCAGGGCCTCGCCCAGGGATTTGCCATAGCCCGGTCCGGTCCAGCGGACCAGATGCGCCATCTGGCGGACCAGGGTGCGGGTAAAGGCCGTGGGGTCGAAGCGGTCGGGGTTCAGCGCGATCTCGATCACGCCGGGGGCGGGGCACCGGCCCTGGATCGCGCCATCCGCCGTCCGGTCCGCCTGCGCGCGGATCACCAGATCGAAGGCGGGCAGGTCCGCATGGCGAGAGGCTTGGACAACCCCGTCGCGGCTGGCCTGCCGGACTTCGGACAGGACGCGCGTCAGGTCATGGCGCGCGTTCAGAAGATGGATGTTCCAGACGCTCATGGGCCGGATATACCGTCCTCACACCTCGGGGACCAGAACCTCGCGCTTGCCGACGTGGTTCGCGGCGGACACGACGCCCTGTTCCTCCATCTGCTCGACCAGGCGGGCGGCCTTGTTGTAGCCGATGGCCAGCTTGCGCTGGATATAGCTGGTCGAACACTTGCGGTCCTTGGCGACGATCATCACCGCCTGATCGTACAGCGCATCGTCGCCCCCGTCGCCGCCCAGGCCCAGAACGGCGTCGATGTCGGATGCGACCTCGTCCTCGGGCCCCTCGACCACGCCCGACTTGTAGGACGGCGGGCCGAAGGACTTGAGGTGCGTCACGACCTCCTCGACCTCCTCGTCGCTGACGAAGGGGCCGTGGATGCGGGTGATCCGCGCGCCGTTGCCCATGTACAGCATGTCGCCCTGGCCCAGCAGTTGTTCGGCCCCCTGTTCGCCCAGGATGGTGCGGCTGTCGATCTTGGAGGTGACCTGGAAGGAAATCCGCGTCGGGAAGTTCGCCTTGATCGTGCCGGTGATCACATCGACGGACGGGCGCTGCGTCGCCATGATCAGGTGGATGCCGGACGCGCGCGCCATCTGCGCAAGCCGCTGGATGCAGGCTTCGATCTCCTTGCCCGCGACCATCATCAGGTCGGCCATCTCATCGACGATCACGACGATATAGGGGAAGGTCTCGGGCTTGAACTCCTCGGTCTCGAAGACGGGCTCTCCGGTGTCCTCGTCGAAGCCGGTCTGGACGGTGCGCTTGAACATCTCGTTCTTGGACAGGGCCTCGCGGACGCGGCCGTTGTAGCCCTCGATGTTGCGCACGCCCATCTTGGACATCTTGCGGTACCGTTCCTCCATTTCTCCGACGACCCATTTCAGCGCGACGACGGCCTTCTTGGGGTCGGTGACGACGGGGGACAGCAGGTGCGGGATGCCGTCATAGACCGACAGTTCCAGCATCTTGGGGTCGATCATGATCAGCCGGCATTCATCCGGCGTCAGCTTGTAGAGCAGCGACAGGATCATCGTGTTGATGGCGACGGACTTGCCCGACCCGGTGGTCCCCGCGATCAGCAGGTGGGGCATCTTGGCCAGGTTCGCCACGACCGGATCGCCGCCGATATCCTTGCCCAGCGCCAGCGGCAAGGGCTGCGTGCCGTCCCCGAAGGCGCGGGACGCCAGGATCTCGCGCAGCAGCACCTTTTCGCGGCGCGCGTTCGGCAGTTCGATCCCGATCACGGTGCGGCCCGGCACGGTGCTGACCCGCGCCGACAGCGCCGACATGGACCGGGCGATGTCGTCGGACAGCCCGACCACGCGGCTGGCCTTCAGGCCCGGCGCGGGCTCCAGTTCGTAAAGCGTGACGACCGGGCCGGGACGGACCTCGGTGATCTGGCCCTTGACGCCATAGTCGTCCAGGACCGCCTCCAGCATCCGGGCGTTCTCGGTCAGAACCTCCTCGGACACCGTGTGATGGTCGCCGGCGGACGGAGCGCTGAGCAGTGCCAAGGGCGGGCGCTCATAGGTCGACAGCACATCCTCGAACGACAGTTCGGCCTCGGGCTCGGCTCTCGACGGGCGCGAGGGCGCGGCGGGTTTCTTCACCAAGGGCGCGGCGACGCGCGGCATCTGGGCCAAGGGCAGGTCGTCCTCGTCGGGCACGTCGCGCGGGCCTTCCCGCGTCAGGCGGGCCGCCACGGTGGCCAGGACCGAGGGCTTGCTTGACCGCGTGCGGATCGCGTCGTTGATCCGGCCGCTGACCTCCTCGGCCGAGGGCGCGTCGCCGTCGTAATCGGCATCGCGTTCGATCAGCTCGGGCTCGGGCAGGTCTTCCTCAAGCTCGAAGGCCGGGGGCGCGGACTTGCGCCGGGCCACGACGGGGCCGCGCGGCGCCGCGCCGGCTGCCGCCTTTCCGTCGCGC
>NZ_JAFNAW010000027.1 GCF_017356265.1 Paracoccus fontiphilus
GGGTTTCGGCAAAGACGCCGCGCGCCACGACGTCGCGCGGGGCCAGGTCCGCGTCCGGGTGCAGCGCCGCCATGAAGCGGGTGCCGTCGGCATCGACCAGCCGGGCGCCTTCGCCCCGCAGCGCCTCGGTCGCCAGCGGCGCGGGATCGGCTCCGCAGGCGATGGCGGTGGGATGGAACTGCACGAACTCGGCATCCGCGATCACCGCCCCCGCGCGCGCCGCCATGCCCAGGGCCTCGCCCCGGATGCGGGCGGGATTGGTCGTGACGGCGTAAAGCCCGCCCGATCCGCCCCCGGCGATCAGCACCGCAGGCGCCGCGACCGGCACAGGGACCGAGCCCGAGGCCAGCGCCAGGTCGATCCCCGCGACGCGCCCGTCCTGCAGCCGCAGCCCCGTCGCCACCCAGCCCTCGGCCACCTGCACCGAGGGCGCGGCCCGCACGGCGGCCACAAGGGCGGCCATGATCGCGGCTCCGGCCCCGTCGCCGTTGACGCGCACCACGCGGGCAAGGCTGTGCGCCGCTTCGCGCGACAGGACAAAGCCGCCCGCCCCGTCACGGTCGAAGGGCGCCCCCAGCGCGGCAAGGTGCAGGATGTGGTCGCGCGCCTGGGATGTGACCAGCCGTGCCACGGCGGGATCGACAAGCCCCGCTCCCGCCCGCAGCGTATCGGCGGCGTGCTGCGCGGCGCTGTCGGCGGGGTCCATGGCCGCCGCCACGCCCCCCTGCGCCCAGGCGGAACTGGCGCCCTGGCCCAGCGGATCGGGAGAGATCATCAGCACCGGGCGCGGCGCCAGCGCAAGGGCCGCGTAAAGCGCGGCCAGTCCCGCGCCGACGATCACAACGCGGTCGGTCCGGATCATAGGGTCAGGCCGCCAGTTGCCGCGACAGGTCGATCATCCGCTGGACCGCCAGCCGGGCCGGCGCGGCGACGGCCGCATCGACCTCGACCTGGCCGGTCATGGAGTGCAGCGACCACAGCACCTTTTCCAGGGTGATCTTCTTCATGTGCGGGCACATGTTGCAGGGGCCCAGGAACTCGACCCCAGGGTGGGCATCGGCGATGTTCGAGGCCATCGAGCATTCCGTGACCAGCATCGCCTGCGCGGGCCGCGCCGTGCCCACCCAGTCGATGATATGCGCGGTCGAGCCCGCGAAATCCGCCTCGGCCACGACATCCGGGGGGCATTCGGGATGGGCGATGATCTTCAGGCCGGGATACCAGGCGCGGAAGTCGCGCAGGTCCTGCGGGGTGAAGCGTTCATGGACGATGCAGGCCCCGTCCCACCAGACAATGCGCTTCTGCGGCACCTGCTTCGCGACGTTCTGCGCCAGCCACTTGTCGGGCGTCATGATCACCGTGTCGCCCGGCATCGCCGCCACGATCTGCGCCGCGTTGGACGAGGTGCAGCAGATGTCGGACGCGGCCTTCACGGCGGCCGAGGTGTTGACATAGCTGACCACCGGCGCGCCGGGATAGCGGGCGCGCATCTGCGCGATCCCCTCGGGGTCGATGCTTTCGGCCAGCGAGCAGCCGGCCTCCATGTCGGGCATCAGCACGGTCTTGGCGGGGTTCAGGATCTTCGAGGTCTCGGCCATGAAGTGCACGCCGCACTGGACGATGATGCCTGCCTCCACCCGCGTCGCCTCGATGGCCAATTGCAGGCTGTCGCCCACCACGTCAGCGATGCCGTGGTAGATGTCGGGCGTCATGTAGTTGTGCGCCAGCACCACCGCGCCGCGTTCCGCCTTGAGCCGGTTGATCGCCGCCACATAGGGCGCGGCCATGGCCCAGTCGGGAAAGGGCATCACCCGGTCCATGCGGGCATGAATCCCGGCCATCTCCTGCGCCAACTCGACCGAGGGCTCCAGGTCGTAATGCGTCGCCAGTTCGGCGCGTATGGTCGTCACGTCCAGCAAGCTCGGTTTCCTCCCCCGGCATGCATCCGGGGCCCTCCGGCCCCGCATGATGATCGCTGGCGGTTGTCCTAGCGGTTGCGTGACGCAACGGCAACCATGTTCGCGCGGTCAGCCGCGCAGGGTTGCGCCCCCATCGACGTAAAGGTCGCTCATGGTGATGTGGCCTGCCTGGTCTGACAAGAGGAACATCGCGGCGCTTGCGATGTCCCCGGCCGTGGCCAGCTTGCCCAGGGGGATGCCGGTGCGGAAGCTGGCCGGATCGCCCGCGATGACCCTGGCGGCGCCCTTGTCGTCCGCCCACATGCCGGTCTGCATCGGCGTCAGCGTCGATCCGGGCGCAAGGATGTTGCAGCGGATGCCGTGCTGCGCAAGCTCCAGCCCCAGGCAGCGGGTGAACATGGTCGCCGCCGCCTTGGACGCGGCATAGGCCGCCATGTTCAGCCGGGGAATTCCCGCCGCGTTGGAACTGACCACCACGATGGCGCCCTGCTTGCGCGCGGCCATGGCCGCGCCAAGCGCGCGGGTGACGTGAAAGGTGCCGCCCGCATTGGTGTCGATCACCCGCTGCCATTCCTCGGCCGGGGTGTCCAGGACAGGCAGCGTGGACACGATTCCGGCGGCGTGAACCCCCAGCGACACCGGACCAAGGCTGGCCTGCGCCTCGGCCACGCAGCGTTCGACGGCTGTGGCGTCGCGCACGTCCAGGGCACGCCAGAGAAGATCGGCCCCCTCGTGCGGGGCCAGGGCGTCAAGCGCGGCCCCTGTGTCCGTGGCAAGGACGCGTGCCCCCGCCTCGCGCAGGGACGCGACAAGGGCCTGCCCAATCCCGCCCGCCGCCCCCGTGACAAGGGCCACGCGGTCCTGAAATCCCGTCAGCCGCATGCCCTAGCCCTCCATCGCCGCAAGCGCGGCCTGCGTGGAGATCACGCCCCCGCAGACCGAGGCGATCCACGCCATCGCCATGTCGTGCCGCGCCCGGTCGAAATCGGCCTGTGCATCGGCCACGGCAAAGGCCTCGATGTCGCGCTGGAACGCCTCGACCGCCGTCGCCATGCAGCCGATATGGGCGTAAACGCCCGTGATCATCAGTTGGTCGCGGCCGCGGGCGCGCATCAGGTGTTCCAGGTTGCTGCGCTGGAAGGCGCTGTAGCGGTGCTTGACCAGGACGATGTCCTCTGCGGTGGGCGCCAGGGCGGGCAGAATGTCCTGGTGATCCGGGCGCGAGGACATGCCCGGACCCCAGAGATCGGCCTGCAGCCCCCGGTCCGGGCGGAACTGGTCGCCGTTCTGGGCGGTGTAGAAGACCGGGATCCCTGCGGCGCGGGCGACCGCGACCAGCCTGCCTATGTTCCGGACAAGCGGCGCAAGCGGCGCGGCATCGGGCGGAAAGGGCGCGCAGAAATAGCGCTGCATGTCGTGGACCAGCAGGGCCAGGCGGGCAGGGTCTGGCGCCCAGGGGCCGCGCGCGGCGGGCAGGTCGCCGGGCCGGGGCAGGTCATAGGCTGCGATCGGCTTGATTGCCATCAATGGCTCCTTTGCGTCTCGGTCGGGCAACCGCCGCTAACCGCGTGATCAGGGCCGCCATCCGGGCGGGACGGGCGGGCACAGGGTTCATGGGCATGGCATCGCCGGATGCGGGGGCATCCTGGCCCCGTCCGCGATGCATGAAGCACCCGGGTCTGGATTGCGCGTCGCGGGGTGGCGTGTCTGCCTTCATCATCCGTCCGTCGCAGCGGTCCGGCCGAAAGGCCCGGTCCTTCGTGACTGCTGGCGAATGCTGGCAGGGCCGGGCGGGGTCATCCAACGCTCCGGCCCGGGCGATCTAGCAGGAAAGGGAACGGTTGTCATTCCCCAATGCACAGTCGTGAAAAAGGGCCGGAAACCCGGCCCCTTCATGCCCTAGCGGTGGACTGACCGCTCGGATCGCTTCCAGTCCTCCCATCCGGGCTGGCCCTGCATGAAGGCCTCGATCTCGGCCCGCGACGCGGTCAGCTTGGGATCATGGCGCAGGTAGTGGCGCGTCTCGCGCGCGATCAGCCCGGACAGGATCAGCAGCCCGATCAGGTTCGGGATCGCCATCAGCCCGTTCATCACGTCCGAAAAGTTCCACACGACGCCAAGCTGCACGGTGCAGCCGAAGAACACCACGACCGAAAACAGCACCCGGAACGGCATCACGCCGCCGCGCCCGACCAGCCGTTCCACGTTCCGTTCGCCGTAATAGGCCCAGCCGAGGATCGTGGAATAGGCGAACAGCACCAGGCCTATCGTGACGATCCAGTGGCCCCACTGGCCCGGCAGACCGTGGGTGAAGGCCTCGCCCGTCATGATCGCGGCCGAGATCTGCTCGCCCGTGGCGGGGTCGGTCTGCTTCCAGACGCCCGTGGTCACGATCACAAGGCCGGTGCAGGTGACGACGATGATCGTGTCGATGAAGGTCTGCGTCATCGACACAAGCCCCTGGCGCACCGGATGCGTGGTCTGCGCCGAGGCCGCCGCGATGGCCGCCGATCCCATGCCGGATTCGTTCGAGAAGATGCCCCGTGCCACGCCGAACTGCACCGCGACCATGATGGTGGACCCCAGGAATCCGCCCACGGCCGAGGTGCCGGTGAACGCCTCGGAAAACACCTCGGCGATGGCTGCCGGAACGGCGGCGATGTTGGCCCCCAGGATGTAGAGGGCGCCAAGCACATAGAACAGGATCATCGCCGGAACAAAGCCCGCCGTGACGCGGCCGATGGACTTGATGCCGCCCACCAGCACCAGCAGCGTCATCGCCGCCAGCACCGCCCCCGTGGCCCAGGTCGGCACGGCGAAGCTGCGTTCCAGGTTCGAGGCGATGGAATTGCCCTGCGTCATGTTGCCGATCCCGAAGGATGCGCAGACGGCGAAGATCGCGAAGGCCAGCGCCAGGGCCTTGCCGAAGCCGCCGGGTATGCCGCGTTCCAGGTAGTACTGCGGGCCGCCCGACTTCTCGCCCGCGGTGTCAGTGGTGCGGAACCGCACGCCCAGGAAGGCTTCCGAATATTTCGACGCCATGCCCAGCAGCGCCGTCACCCACATCCAGAACAGCGCGCCGGGGCCGCCGATGCCGATGGCGGTCGCCACCCCCACGATGTTGCCGGTCCCGACCGTGGCGGCCATGGCGGTGGTCAGCGCCTGGAATTGCGAGATGTCGCCTTCGGCATCCTCGTCCTTGCGCTTGATCAGGCCCAGGCGCAGCGCCGCCCCCAGGCGCAGGAACTGGATGCCGCCCAGGCGACCCGTCAGGTAGATGCCCGTCCCCAGCAGAAGCGGGATCAGCATGAAGGGGCCCCAGACGATCCCCCCGACCGTCCCGAGGAAAGTTTCAAGATTGTTCATGGTCGTTTCTTTTTGCCTCCTTTGTGCGCAGGGGCGGGCGTGACCTTGGACCGTCACCGCGACCACCGCCTGGCCCGCGTACCGCCCACGGCGGTTCACTGCCCCGCACCTGCCGCGCATCGGACAGGTCATCAACCCCAAAAGCATGATTTGCGCCCGTGGCACCGGCCATGACGTGGCGGTCGGGTGAGGGGTGCCGCCGGCGAACCGGCAGCTAGGGCTTTTGCCGTCCCGCCATCCGGTCGATCCGGTCGAACAGCGGGGCAAGCCTGCCGCGGTGATAGGTCAGCCCTTCGTAGACCGCGTAGGCGCGCCTGGCCCAGCCGAGATAAAGCTGCGGCCGCCCCGTCATGGACGCCAGCCGTGCCATCCGGTGGGACCCGCTGCTGATCGCGGCGCGGGTGCGGTAGACCAGCTTCCTGCGCCAGCCGATCCCGGCAGCCTGCGGCGCGACCCGCTTCACGGGCCGGATGCCGCGCCTTGCCCAAGTCAGGCGATAGGCGAGCCCCTCGCGCCGCTGGCGAAAGCCCGCGGCCTGGGTGTCGGCCACGAAACCGGCATCGACCTGCGTCAGGTCCAGCCGGCCCTGGGCCACGCCCTCGTCGATCAGGCGCTGGATCAGGGGCGCGCGGACCACCACGACATTGGTGCCGCGACCGTCCGACGAATAGGGCTCGACCCAGGCGTCGCCAAAACTGACATCGGCGGTTTCCGCCACCACGTCGTCGCAGAAGTTGCAGGCCGAGTTCTGGAAATACCCCGCGCCCCAGTCGCCGTCGGCCAGGTGGAACCATTCGTTCTGCAGCGTCGCGCCGTCATCCAGCGTCAGGTGCGCGGTGTACCAGTTCGCGGGCCGGTTCGCGTCCTTCAGCCGGTATTCGACCGCGCGCACCCGGTCATGGTCCGCGCCCAGTTGCCAGGCGAAGCTTTCGACAAAGCGCGCGCTTTTCATGTGGCCGCAGAACAGGCCCAGCATGTGGGTGATCCGTTCGGCCAGGACCGGGTCCTGCGCGCGCGCCAGATGCACGGCCTTGATGAAGCAGGGGATGCCCACCACGGCATAGCGGCCGGGCGCGGCGCGGACCTGATCCAGCACAGCGGCCATGTGGATCGGGTGATAGCGCGACCGGGCGCCCGCCAGCAGGTCATCTTCGGTGCGGCTGATGCGATAGCCGAAGAAGGGCTGGCCCGGCGTGCCCGGATGGACGTGCAGCACGCCGTCGATCTCGCCCCGCCGCATCAGTTCGGCGGCGACCCATGTCACCATGCCGCCAGAACTGCCGCGTTCGCGGAAGGGCGGCTCGGACACCGCGCCGACATGGCAGGAGGAGTGGCGGCCAAGGCGGACGTCCTGGTGCGGCGCGTCGGGAAAGCGGGCGGCGGCGATGGCGTCTTCATTCGCGGCGTGGGGCGAAAAGGGGCAGAGTTGGGCGAAAGCCTCGCTGCGGCGATGGGTGGCGGGGCCGGTGGGCTTCAACTGGCCGTAGCCGTCCCAGGCCATCGCCGGGCCGGAGGTGCAGACCCCGCAGCCGATGCAGAGGCCGGACCGCACGATCTGCGCAGGGCTGAGCGCGCGCGTCATGCGCGCCCCGCCAGCGCGGCGTCCAGCCAAGCCGCCGAATGCGCCCGCAGGTCCGCGATGCGCGCCCCGACCGCATCCGAGACGGGTTCGGCCAGCAGCGCGGCCACCTCGCGGGGGTCGCGGTCCTCGAAGGTCAGGTGGCGTTCCGCGCCCAGCAGCGCGGTCAGGTCGCGGACCTTGGTCCAGCGGTAGTTGGACGGCGCGCAGGCCAGCGGCTTGCCGCTCACCAGCGCGAAGCAGCAGCCATGGAAATAGGTCGTGGCGACCGCCTGCGCGCCCGCGACCAGGGCCGCGAATTCCTGCGGGCCGGCGTCAAGGCGCTGTTCGTCGGCCCAGTCGTTGCGATAACCGACGCTCAGGGTGCGAAGGCCCTGCGCGCGGGCGGCATCCTTGACGCGGTCGGCGAACCAGGGGGGAATGTGGTGGCCATAGACCAGCAGATAGGGCGCACCTTCGTCGGCGGCCCCGACCTGCGGCGGGTTCAGCAGCACCGGGTCCAGCACCATCGCGGGGTTCCGTCCGGTGGCCTGCGCCACGATCCCCCGGCTGTTGTCGTCCCGGATCGAGATCGCATCCAGCGCCCGCAGGCGCGCGGACCACTGCGGCTCCACATCGGGGGCGGCATAGTTGCCGAAGCTGGCGGCATAGGTCACGACGCGCGGCGCGGGAATGCCGTCGCCCCAGAAGACCGGCTTGCCGCCATACCAGGGGTGAGAGAGGTTCAGCACCTCGTCGCTGCCGATCACGGCCAGATCGACCGGGGGCATCGCGGCGGGGTCGTCCAGGTCGAAGGGCGCGGACAAGGGCAGCGCGTCGAAGGCCTGCACGAACTTGCGCAGCTTGCGCCCGTATTGCGCCACGTCGGCGCGGCTGGACCTATCCGGCGTCAGCGGCTGGAAGGCATAGCGCCATTCGCGCGAAGTCACGTCGCGCGACCGGTGATCCAGCAGCACGGCGTCGTGGCCGCGCGCGGCGATCGCCTCGACCAGGCAGCGGGCCTGCCAATAGCTGCCATAGTTGATGCAGCGGTGAAAGGTCAGAACGCCGACGCGCATCCTATCGCCCGTAGATCCGGTCGATCACCTGCGCCACCGTTTCCAGGTGCCGCGCGTCAGGATCGAAGCGCGCCCCCCGGGCCAGCCGCGCCAGCCAGTCCACGGCGGCGCGCCCGCCCCAGTCGTCGGGCGGCTCGGCCAGGGGTTCGGCGCGGATGTGGTGGTGCCGTTCGGCCCGCAGGTCGTAGAAAGAGCCGTTGACGTTGCGCAGCGACGCGCCGCCTTCGGTGCCATAGAACTCGGCCGCGATCACCGCCTCGCGGCCCGCCTGCAGGCCCCAGGAACAGGCCAGGCGCGCCACCGTTCCGCCCGCGAGTTCCAGCGTGGCGACCGCGTAATCCTCGACCTGCCGCGCGGGATCGGCCAAGGGCGCGCCTTTGGCGTAAAGGTGGCTTTCCACATGGACGACCTCGGGCCAGCCCAGGGACCACAGCGCCAAGTCGATCAGGTGGACGCCCAGATCCACCACGCAGCCGCCGCCTGACAAGGCGGGGTCGTAGAACCATGGCTTGTCCGGTCCCCAGGCGTTGTGAAAGGTCACGTCCACGCCGAAGACATGGCCCAGGGCGCCCCCCTCCAGCAGCGGGCGGATCGCGGCCACCCCGGCCGTGTGGCGATAGGACAGGTCCACGCCCAGCAGGCGGTCGGCCTTTTCCGCAGCCTTGATGACGGCGGCCACTTCCGGCCCGGTGCGTCCCAGGGGCTTCTGGCAGAACACCGCCTTCCCCGCCTCCAGCGCGGCGATGGATTGCTGGGCGTGGGCGGCGCTTGGCGTGGCGATCACCACCGCGTCGATGTCGGCGGCCAGCAGCGCGTCAAGGCCATCGACCCGCCGCGCGCCGGGCGCAAGCGCCAGCGCCTCGGCGGCGCCCGTGTCGTCAGGCTCGGCCACCGCCACGATCTCGGCCAAGCCCGTTCCGGCCAGGGCCGCCATCCGGTGCCGCCCGATCCAGCCGGTGCCGAGGAACCCGAGGCGCGGCGTCACAGCGACACCCAAGCCTTGACGAAGCTGCCCGGCTTGTCGCGGGTGGCGGCCAGGGCCGCGCCCAGATCCTCCAGCGCGTAGCTGCCGGTCAGCAGCGGCCCCAGGTCCAGCCGCCCCGAGGCCATGGCATCCACCGCCGCCCGCAGGCCCGCGATGCGGACGCCCGCGTCGCGTTCATGCGCGCTGGCGATGTCGATGCCCTTCCAGTTCCACATCTGCATGTTCACTTGCCGGGGTCCGTCCTGGTGATAGCCTGCGATCACCAGACGCCCGCCCTCGGCCACGAGTTCCCCGGCCAGATCCAGCGGCCACTGCTTGCCCACGCATTCGATCACCCGATCGGCCATGCGATCGCCGGTCAGGCGCTTCACGTCCTCGATGATGCGCCAATGGTCGTCCATCGGGATCGTCTCGGCAGCCCCCATCCGGCGGGCCAGATCCAGCGTCTCGGCCCGGCGCGACACGGCTATGACCCGCGCCCCCGCATCGACAGCCAGCCGCGTCAGGATCGTGCCCAGAAAGCCGATGCCGACTATCACCACGGTCTGGCCCGCGCGGATGTCCGACCGGACGAAGATGTTCACCGCGCAGGCCACGGGTTCGCCGGGAACCGGCAATCCGTCCAGCGAGGCGGGCAGGGGCACGACCATGCCGGCGGGCGCCACATCGTATTCGGCATAGGACCGTTCGGTCAGCGCCGTCACGCGATCGCCGACCGACAGCCCTTCGACACCCTCGCCCAATGCCGCGATCCGGCCCCAGGCTTCGTGCCCCATGCCGCCCGGCGCGCCCGGCCAGGTGGACCAGGGCTGGCCTTCCCAGGGTTCGACATTGGATGCGCAGACGCCGCAGCCTTCCAGCCGGATCAGCACGGCGCCAGGTCCGGGCCGGGGCACCGGAACCTCGGCCATGGAAAACCGCTGCGGTCCTTCAAGAACCGCCGCGCGCATAAAGGAAGGTATCGTCATTTGGGCCTTCTCGGAACCGGATGGGGGGTGCTGCGGCTTTCGCTGCGACGGCAGCAACGGGGACGGGGGAGCGCATGACCCGAAACGCAGTCGGCAACCAGATGAGCGAACGGCTGGCCGCCAACATCGAGGCTCTGGCCGAACGGCGCCGGCGCGAAGCCGCCGCCGCGCCGGTCAGCGCGCGCATCGCGGCGCGCATCACGGCCTTCACAGGCTCCATGACCTTCGTGGTCCTGCACCTGCTGGCCTATGGCTTCTGGATCACGGGCAACCTTGGCTGGATACCGGGCGTGGCGCCCTGGGACGAAAGCTTCGTCATGCTGGCCATGGAAGCCTCGGTCGAGGCGATCTTCCTGTCCACCTTCGTGCTGATCAACCAGAACCGGCAGGCCCTTGCCGCCGACCGGCGTGCCGACTTGGATCTGCATATCGGCCTGCTGGCCGAGGACGAGCTGACCAAGCTGGCCGCCGTCATCCACCGCATCGCCGAAAGGCTGAACGTGCCGCTGGATACCGCCGTGCTGAGCGAGGTCGAGAAGAATGTCGACCCCGACGAGGTCCTGGACGCCCTGAGTTCGCAGGAAGGCGATCACGACGCGGGTGCCGACAAGGGCAAACCTTCCGCGATAAAGGCCTCGACCGCCTCGTAGGCCTCGTCATCGGTCATCTGCTCGGGCGGGTGCTTGCAGAAATACGCGGCAGGCGCCAGCACCGGGCCGGAGAGGCCGCGGTCGCGCGCGATGGCGGCGCAGCGGATCATGTCGATGGCGACCCCGGCCGAGTTCGGGCTGTCCTCGACCGACAGGCGCAGTTCCAGGTTCATGGGAACGCCGCCGAACAGCTCGCCCTCCATGCGCAGGAAGCAGACCTTGTTGTCGTTCTGCCAGGCCACATAGTCGGACGGGCCGACATGGATGTTTTCCTCGGTCAGGCGTTCGGCCGCGACGGACTGCACGGCCTCGGTCTTGGAGATCTTCTTCTTCTCCAGCCGCTTTCGGTTCGCCATGTTCAGGAAGTCGGTGTTGCCGCCGGTGTTGAGCTGATAGGTCCGGCACAGCTTGACGCCGCGCTTGTGGAACAGGTCGGTCAGCACCCGGTGGACAATGGTGGCGCCAAGCTGCGCCTTGATGTCGTCGCCGATGATCGGCACGCCCGCCGCCTGGAACCGTGCGGCCCATTCGGGGTCCGAGGCGATGAACACGGGGATGTTGTTGACAAAGGCCACGCCCGCTTCCAGCGCGCATTCTGCATAGAACTCGGTCGCCTTCTGGCTGCCCACGGGCAGGTAGTTCATCAGCACGTCCACCCGCGCCTCGCGCAGCGCCGCCACCACTTCCTCGCGCGAGGGTTCGGGTTCGTCGGCGGGCAGGAAGGTCCGCTCGGCCGGGTAGTCGGCCATGTGGTCGGCTACGCCGTCAAGCATCCGGCCCATCCGCACCACGGCGCCCGTTTCCGGCACGTCCTGCGCGAAGACGGCGGTGCAGTTCGGCATGGCGAAGATCGCCTGCGCCACGTCGCGGCCCACCTTGCGGGCGTCGATGTCCCAGGCCGCCACCACACGGATGTCGTCGGGACGATAGCCCGCAAGGCTGTGGTGCATCAGCCCGGTGGCATCGTTCCTGCCCGTGTAGTGCGTCAGCCCCTGCACCAGAGAACTGGCGCAGTTGCCGACCCCGACAATGGCAATGTTGATCGGCATATGGACGTCTTTCATGGATGCGCCTTCAGGTCAGGACGTGTCAGGTCAGGGCCGGCTGGAATGTAGCTGGCTGGGTCTCAACACGGCGAGGCGCATATCGTTCAATCATCGCCGCGCAGAAATCGGCGAATTGTTGCGGATCGTGCGGCGGGCTGGTGTGGTGGGCGCCGGGCCCGAGATGTTCGGGCGTGAAGCAGAAGGTCACGGTGGTGTCGAAATCGGCCAGGGCCTCCATCTGCCGGTCGAACCAGCCGATGGCATCGGGGCGGAAGCTGTCGGCCCAGGACAGGCCGGTGCGCAGGTGTTGCACGCCAAGCCGCTTCATCCAGGCCACCGCGTCGTCCAGGCGCGGGTCGTGGTAATGGAACCACTGCATCAGACCCATGTCGGCGGCGTGCGGCGCGTAAGCCTCCAATGCCGGCTTGGGGGTGCCGTCGGCGCGGATCAGGCCCATGTAGAAGTGGCGGTAGTAGGACGACCCCTCGGCCTCGCGGTGGCGGGTGGTGGCGCCCCATTCCTGCGGCAGGTCGAACAGCGAATACCAGAAGATGCGCGGCACGCGGCCGACCAGAAGTTCGGCCGTTTTCTGGACGCCGAAGACCTGCACTTCCTCGGCGCCGAAGCTGCCCACCCCCACTTCCGTCACCCAGACGGGCTTGTCGGTCACGGCCTCGATCTCGGCCACCTTGGCGGGCCATTCCTGGATCTGCCACAGGTTCCAGTCCAGGGGAAAGCCGTGGACGGCGACCACGTCCACATGATCCAGCGCGCCGTGGCCCTGCATCCGCTGCACCCAGAGCGGATCGATGGGCGACATGCCGCCCAGGACGCGGGTGACAGCGGAGTTCACGTCATGGATCGCCTGCCCCGCCAGCGAGACGCACTGGCCGAAGCGCGACCAGTCCGGGTCCAGTTCGGGGTCCCAGTGGGACTTGTTGTTCGGCTCGTTCCAGATCATCGCGGCTTCGATCATCGCGCAGGCTCCTCGGGTCGGGCGGGATAGACCACGTGGGGTCCGTAATTGGCAAAGGGCACCGGGGCGGTCCGGCACAGGTAGACCTCGTCGGCGGGACCGGCTTCCACCGCAAAGCCCGAGGCGCGCAGCATCGCCTCGACCCCCGCGCGGTTGGGCACCCACCAGTTGGTCCAGTCATGCGCCCATTTGTGTTCGATGAACGCCATGCGCGGCCAGTCGGGCTGCTGGAAATGCACGTCCTCGGAGAAGTCGTAGTCCTCGGCGGGAATGGCCGCGCTGTCGGGGCCGCGCGTCAGCGTCTGAAACAGCATCAGGTCGCCCGCCACATGCTCTCGGATCAGGTCCAGCGCCAGAAGCGGATGGCGCAGGTGGTAGAGAACACCCATGAAGACCACCAGGTCGAAGCGTTCGCCCAGGGCCGCCACGTCATAGACGCCCATCTGCCGGAACTCGACCCCGTCCACATCCAGCACTTCGGCGGCAAAGCGGGCCTGCGCCAGATAGCGGGCGTCGGTGTCGATCCCCAGCACCCGCGCGGCGCCCCGGCGGCGCATCTCGAAACTGTAGAAGCCGGCGTTGCAGCCGATGTCCAGGACGGTCTTTCCGGTCAGATCCGCAGGCACCAGATGCGAGAAGCGGGAGAACTTGTCAGCGGGATAGTCGCCCAGGAAATGCGAGGGGGCGGTTCGGACACCGCACAGGTCGAGGTTCTGGAACCACGGGCCAAGCCCTTCCGCTTTTTCGGCAATCTGCGCTGCGTTCATTGTCCATCCGTCATTCGCTGCCGTTCATGGTTAGGACATGCGCCATGCCTTGTCCATGCGCGATGACCCAACTGATGGATGCGGGGGCGATCTCGAACCGCAGGATGTTGTCCAGCGTCAGGCCAAGCGCATGGGCAATCACCCCCCGGATCACGTCGCAATGACTGACGCACAGGACCGGCTCGCCGCCCTGCAGGGCCAGTCCGTCCAGATGGGCCACGGCGCGCGCCACGACGGCGGCCATCGTCTCGCCCCCCGGCGTAGGGGCGGTCGCGCGCACGGCGTTCCAGCGTTGCCATGCGGGGTCGGGGTCCAGATCCGAAAAGCGCGCGCCGGACCAGGCGCCGAAGTCGATCTCGTCCCAGGGGTCCGCGCGCACGGGCGCCAGCCCCAGACCCTGGCCCAGGATGGCGGCGGTTTCGACCGTGCGGCGGCGCGGGCTGGTGTGGATGGCCGCAATGCCCCGGCCCGCCAGGCGTTGCGCCAGGGCCGCCGTCTGATCCCGCCCTGCCGCGTTCAGGGCGATGTCGCGGGTCCGTCCGCTCAGCCAGGTGCCCAGGTCGTCATGCGAACCGTGGCGGACAAGGCCGATCAGCACGCTCATGCCCGTTGCCGATCTGCCGGTGCCGGGGGCAGGCAACAAAGATCAAGAAGAAGATGATGGAACAAAACCTGCATGGGCGCTTTTACATCACAACACTGAAACCGTTGCAATTTCTGAAACAGAGAACGGGGGACACGTTGGAAAAGGTTCTGATCACCGGAGGCGCAGGGTTCATAGGCCGCTTCGTCGCCGACGAATTGCTGCGTCGCGGCCACCAGGTTCGCGTCCTTGACGCGCTGATCCCGCAGGTCCACGGCGATGGCGCCGGCCGCCCCGATGCGCTGAACGCCGAGGCCGAGTTCATCCACGGCGACGTGCGCGATGCCGAGGCCGTGACCCGCGCGCTGCAGGGCGTGGACAGCGTGATCCACCTGGCGGCCGAGGTCGGCGTGGGCCAGTCCATGTACGAGGTGGAACGCTACACCTCGACAAACGACGTGGGCACCGCCGTCCTGTTCGAGAAGCTGATCGACAACCCCGTGCGCCGCGTCGTCACGGCGTCGTCGATGTCGATCTATGGCGAGGGGCTTTACAAGGATGCCGATGGCCGGATGGTCCAGGACGCCGAACGCACCGGACTTCGCGACGGGCTGAAGCAGTGGGACCCGGTCGATAGCCAGGGCCGCCCGCTGACCCCGGTGGCGACGCCCGAATGGAAGCAGCCGAACCTCGCGTCCATCTATGCGCTGAACAAGTACGTGCAGGAACGCACCACCCACATCATGACCGCCCCCTACGGGATCGAGGGCGTGTGCCTGCGCCTGTTCAACGTCTTCGGTCCCGGCCAGGCGCTGTCGAACCCCTATACCGGCGTCCTGGCGATCTTCGCCTCGCGTTACCTCAACGGCCAGGCTCCGATGATCTTCGAGGACGGCGAGCAGCGCCGCGATTTCGTTCATGTGTCCGACGTGGCCCGCGCCTTTGCCGAGGCGTTGAGCCTGCCGCAGGCGGCGGGCGGCACCTTCAACATCGGGTCCGGCCACGACCGTTCCGTGACCGAGGTCGCGCAGGAACTGGGTCGGGCCATGGGCCGCAACGCCCTTGAGCCGCAGATCGTCGGCAAGGCGCGCATCGGCGACATCCGCCATTGCTTCTGCGACACGACGCTGGCCGCAGAAAAGCTGGGCTTCACCGCGCAGACAGATTTCCGCGAAGGCCTGGCGGAGCTTGCCGAATGGGTTGCCAGCCAGACCGCCGTGGACCGCGTGGAACAGGCGCGGGCGGAACTGGACAAGCGCGGGCTGGTGGCATGAGCGGGCGGACCGATCCCGCGGCCGATCCGCGCCCCGTTCTGGTCACCGGGGGGGCAGGCTTCATCGGCGCGAACCTCGCCGACCGGCTGGCTGGCGACGGGCACCGCGTCATCGTCTATGACGCCATGACGCGGCCGGGAGTCGAGCGGAACCTGGCCTGGCTGCAAGCGCGCCATGGCGACAAGATCACCCACATCGCCGCCGACATCCGCGACGCCGCCCGCATGGCCGAGGCCGTGCGCGGGGCGAAGGTGGTCTTCCACCTCGCCGCCCAGGTCGCGGTGACCACCAGCATGGTGGAACCCGTCGAGGACATGACCATCAACCTGATCGGCACGATGAACCTGCTGGAGGCGTTGCGCGCCAAGGGCGATCGCACGCCGCTGGTCTTCGCCTCCACCAACAAGGTCTATGGCGACCTGGCCGACCTGGACTTCGCGCTGGAGGGCGAGGCCTACAGGCCCACCGACCCGCAGGTCCGCGCCCAAGGCATCGGAGAGGCCCGCCCGCTGGACTTCCACACGCCCTATGGCTGTTCCAAGGGCGCGGCGGACCAGTATGTGCTGGATTATGCCCGCAGCTTCGGGCTGCCCACCTGCGTGCTGCGGATGTCCTGCATCTATGGCCAGCGCCAGATGGGGACCGAGGACCAGGGCTGGGTCGCCCATTTCCTCATCCGCGCCCTGAAGGGCCAGCCCATCACGCTCTTCGGCGACGGCTGCCAGGTCCGAGACATCCTGGACGTGTCCAACGCGGTCGAGGCCTATCTGGCCGCCTGGGAACGGATCGAGGACGTCTCGGGCCGGGTCTTCAACCTGGGCGGCGGGCCGGGCAACGCGGTCAGCCTGCGGCAGCTTCTGGACTTCGTGGGACGGATCATCGACCGGCCCGTCGACATCGCCTATTCCGACTGGCGGGCGGGCGACCAGCGGTATTTCGTGGCCGACACACGCGCGGCGGACAGTGCCTTGGGCCTGTCGCCCAAGGTGGACTGGCAGGACGGCGTGACCCGGCTGGCCCGGTGGCTGGCGTCCGAGGGCGGGATCAACCTGCCCATCGGCCAGCGGCTTGCGAAATCCGCATGATGCGGGTTCTGATGACCACCGATGCGGTTGGCGGCGTCTGGCAATATTCGCTGGAACTTGCCGCCGCATCCGAGGCCCGGATGGTGCTTGCGGTCCTTGGTCCCGCGCCCGATCCTGAACAGCGCGCTGCGGCGGAAGCGGCAGGCGTGACGCTGGTGGACACGGGCCTGCCGCTCGACTGGCTCAGCCACGGTCCGCAGCCGGTGCTTGCGGCAGCCGACGCGATGGCGCGGCTGGCGCGCGACATGGCCGCGGATCTGGTTCATCTGAACGCGCCCGCGCTGGCGGTGGCTCGGTTCGACCAGCCGGTCGTCGCGGTGAATCACGGCTGCCTCGGCACCTGGTGGGAGGCCGCGCGCGGCGCGGCGCTGGACCCCGCGCTGGCCTGGCTGCCCGACCTGGTGGGCCAAGGCCTCCGCGCGGCGGATCGCGTGGTCGCGCCCACCCGCGCCTATGCCGAGGCCACGGGCCGCCGCTATGGCCTGCCGCTGGTGCCTGTGGCGGTCCACAACGGCCGCACGCCGATGCCGCTGCCCAAGGCGCGTCCCTTCCATGGCGCGCTGACGGTCGGGCGCTTGTGGGACGAGGCGAAGGACACCGCCACGCTGGACGCCGCCGCCGCCCTGCTGGATGCCCCCCTTGTCGCCATCGGCGCCACCCGCGCGCCCCATGGCGCGGCCGTCACGCCCGCGCATCTGCAAGCCACCGGCCCCCTTCCAGCCGAGATCATCGGCCACTGGCTTGCTCGCCGCCCGGTCTTCGTCAGCGCCGCCCGGTTCGAGCCTTTCGGCCTGGCCGTGCTGGAAGCCGCGCAGGCGGGCTGCCCGCTGGTTCTGTCGGACATCCCCACCTTCCGCGAGTTGTGGGACGGGGCCGCAACCTTTGTCGCCCCCGGCGACGCGGGGGGCTTTGCCGAAGCCGTCGGCAGCCTGCTGGCCGATCCTGCCTGCCGCGCCGCGCAGGGCCAGGCCGCGCGCCTGCGCGCCGCGCTCTATACCCCCGCCGCCACCGCAGCCGCGATGGCCGAGATTTATCGCGACGCGTTGTCGATACGGACCCAAGCCGCATGAAGATCGTCTATTTCACCCACTCGCTGCAAAGCTGCTGGAACCACGGCAATGCCCATTTCCTGCGCGGCGTGCTGCGGGAACTGGTCGCAGGGGGCCACCATGTCCGCGCGCTGGAACCGCAGGGCGCCTGGAGCCTGGAAAACCTGCTGCGCGACCACGGGCAGGCGGGGCTGGACCCCTTCCGCCGGAACTATCCCGACCTGTCGGTCGAGGCCTACGACCCCGCCGCCGATCCGGTCGATCTGGCGGGCGACGCCGATCTGGTGATCGTCCACGAATGGAACGATCCGTCCTTGGCCGCAAACCTGGGGCAGGCCCGCAAGGGCAGGGCGCGCTGGAGGCTGCTGTTCCACGACACCCACCACCGCGCCGTCAGCGACCCCGACGCGATCCGCGCCTTCGACCTGTCCGGCTTCGACGGCGTGCTGGCCTTCGGCGAGACCCTGTCGCAGGTCTATCGCCGCTGGGGCTGGGGCGACCGCGTCTGGACCTGGCACGAGGCTGCCGACACCCGCCTGTTCCACCCGCCCGCGCAGGACACCGCGCGCGAAGGGTTGGTCTGGATCGGCAACTGGGGCGACGGCGAACGGACCGAGGAGTTGGAAGCCTTCCTGTTCCGCCCCGCACGGGATGCAAACCTGCCGCTGGACATCTACGGCGTCCGCTACCCGGCCGAGGCGCTGGCGACGCTGGCGGCTTACGGCGTGCGCTATCACGGCTGGGCGCCGAACGCCGCCGCGCCGGGCATCTTCGCGCGCCACATGGCGACCGTGCATGTCCCGCGCCGCTTCTACACCACGATGCTGCCCGGCATCCCCACCATCCGCGTGTTCGAAGCGCTGGCCTGCGGCATCCCGCTGGTCTCGGCCCCGTGGCAGGACAGCGAGAACCTGTTCCGTCCCGGTCAGGATTTCCTGTTCGCCCGCGACGGCGCGGAAATGACCGCCCGCCTGCGCGAGTTGTCGAACGACCCCGCCCTGCGAGCCTCGCTGGTGGCGCACGGGCTGGAGACGGTCCGCGCCCGCCATACCTGCGCCCATCGCGCGCAGGAACTTCTGTCCATCGCCGCATCGCTCGGCCTCGATCAAGGAGCCTCTGCGGCATGAAGATCGCCTTTTACGGATCAAGCCTGCTGTCGTCCTACTGGAACGGTGCTGCCACCTATTACCGGGGCATCCTGGGGGAACTGGCCAAGCGCGGCTACGACATCACCTTCTACGAACCCGACGCCTTCGACCGGCAGAAGCACCGCGACATCGACCCGCCCGACTGGTGCCGGTCCGTCGTCTATCCCGCAACGGAAGACGCCATGCGCGGCGTCCTGGCCGAGGCGGCGGGCGCCGACATCGTGGTCAAGGCCAACGGCGTCGGCGTCTTCGACCGCGAGCTGCTGGAGGGTGTCGTCGCGGGCGCCAAGCCCGGCGCGCTGAAAATCTTCTGGGACGTGGACGCGGCGGCGACCCTGGACGAGATGCGCGCCGACCCCGGCCATCCCGTGCGCCAAGCTTTGCCTGCATTGGACATGGTGCTGACCTATGGCGGCGGTCCCCCGGTGGTGGACGCTTATCGCGGCTTCGGCGCGAAGCTCTGCGAGCCGGTCTACAACGCGCTGGACCCCGCGACGCATCACCCCGCGCCGGCGGACGCGAAGTTCGCCTCGGACCTCGCCTTCCTGGGCAACCGCCTGCCGGACCGAGAGGCGCGGGTCGAGGAGTTCTTCCTGCGTCCCGCCGCGATGCTGGGCGACCGCAGCTTCCTGATCGGCGGCAACGGCTGGGACAGCAAACCCATGCCGGGCAACGTCCGCCATCTGGGCCATGTCTATACGCATGAACACAACGCCTTCAACTGCACGCCGCTGGCGGTCCTGAACGTCGCTCGCGACAGCATGGCGAACGTGGGCTTCTCCCCCGCCACCCGCGTCTTCGAGGCGGCGGGCGCCGCCGCCTGCCTCATCACCGACGCCTGGGAAGGGATCGAACAGTTCCTGACCCCCGATCGAGAGGTTCTGGTGGCCCGCGACGGACAGGACGTGGCCGACCATCTGGCGGCCCTGACCCCGGAGCGGGCGAAGGAAATCGGCCAGGCCGCGCTGGCGCGGGTCAAGGCGGAACACACCTACGCCCTGCGCGGGGCGCAGGTGGACGCGCTGCTGCGCGCGCAGGCGAAGGGGATGGCGGCATGAAGCTGGTCGTCCTGGGCTTGTCGCTGTCGTCGTCCTGGGGCAATGGCCACGCGACGACCTTTCGCGCGCTGCTGAAATCCTTCGCCCGGCGCGGGCACGAGATCCTGTTCCTGGAACGCGACGTGCCCTGGTATGCCAGCCAGCGCGACCTGCTGGACCCCGACTGGTGCCGGCTGGAATTCTATCCCGACCTTGCGGGTCTTGGCCGTTGGCGCGAGGAGATCGCGGCGGCGGATGCGGTGATCGTCGGCAGCTACGTCCCCGAAGGGGTCGAGGTCGCGCGCCGCGTGCAGGATTGGGCGCAGGGCACCACCGCCTTCTACGACATCGATACGCCCGTGACGCTGGCCAAGCTGGAGCGGGGCGATTTCGAATACCTGTCGCCCGCCGTGATTCCCGGCTTCGACGTGTATCTGTCCTTCACGGGCGGCCCGACCCTGCGGCACATCGAAAGCCGCTACGGCTCGCCCATGGCGCGGGCGCTGTATTGCTCGGTCGATCTGGACCTTTACGGCCCGCGCGACGTGGCCACCCGCTGGGACCTGTCCTATCTGGGCACCTACAGCGACGACCGCCAGCCCACGCTGGAACGGCTGCTGCTGGAACCCGCCCGCCAGCGGCCCGACCTGCGCTTCGTCGTGGCCGGTCCGCAATATCCGGCCACCATCGACTGGCCCGCCAATGTCGAGCGGATCGAGCATTGCCCGCCCGCCGACCACGCCGCCTTCTATTCGGCCAGCCGCTTCACGCTGAACGTGACGCGGGCCGACATGATCCGCGCGGGCTTCTCGCCCTCGGTCCGGCTGTTCGAGGCGGGGGCCTGCGCCACGCCGATCATCTCGGACCGCTGGGACGGGATCGAGACGCTGTTCCGGCCGGGCGAGGAAATCGTCCTGGCCGACAGCGCCGCCGACGTGCTGGCGGCCCTGGAGACCGACGCGGCCGCCATGGGCCGGGCGGCGCGCGCGCGGATCGACGCCGCGCATTCGTCCGACCATCGCGCGGCCGAACTGGAAGCCCATCTGGCCCAGGCGGCAACCCACAAGGCTGGCACCCGTCCAGTCGAAACAGCGGAGGGATAAGCAGCATGAGAAAGCAGACCGACCTGGATCATGGCCGTCGCGGAACCGTGCAGCCGCTGGGGCTGAACGTCGTCGCCGGGGGCGCGGGCTTCATCGGATCGCATCTGTGCCGCGCGCTGCTGGACCGGGGGGAGTCGGTCCTCTGCCTTGACAACCTGCAGACGGCGCGCCCGTCGAACCTGCGGGCGCTGGAAGGCCAGCCGCGCTTCCGCTTCCTGCGCCACGACATCAGCCAGCCCGTGCCCGCCGACCTGCTGCGGATGGGCCCCCGCATCACCCGCGTCTGGAACCTGGCCTGCCCGGCCTCGCCGCCGCTGTATCAGCGCGATCCCGAACACACGATGATGACCAACGTGGTGGGCACCAACAACCTGTTGCGGCTGGCCGAGGCGGCCAAGGCGCGGTTTCTTCTGACCTCGACCAGCGAGGTGTATGGCGATCCCGAAATCCACCCCCAGGCCGAGGATTACCGGGGCCATGTCAGCTGCACCGGCCCCCGCGCCTGCTATGATGAGGGCAAGCGCGCCGCCGAGGCGCTGGCCTTCGACTATGCCCGCGCCCGCCGGGCGGAGGTGCGCGTGGCCCGCATCTTCAACACCTACGGTCCCAACATGGACCCGGGCGACGGGCGCGTGGTGTCGAACCTGATCTGCCAGGCGCTGCGCGGCGACGAGCTGACGGTCTATGGCGACGGCAGCCAGACCCGCAGCTTCTGCTATGTCTCGGACATGGTGGCGGGGCTGATGGCGCTGATGGAGGCCGATTTCGACGGAATGGAGCCGGTGAACCTCGGCAACCCCGTCGAGATGACGGTAAGCGAGTTGCTGGACCATGTCGTGGCCCTGACCGGTACGCGCGCGCCGGTGGTGCACCGATCCCTGCCGGTGGACGATCCTCGCCGCAGGCGGCCCGACATCAGCCGCGCGGCCGAACTGCTGGGCTGGACACCCCGCGTGCCGCTGTCGGAAGGGCTGAAGGCGACCTGCGCCTGGTTCGCCGCGGAACTTGCCGCCGAACCTGCCGCGGCGGGGATCGCCGGTTAGCAACGCGATGAGCGTCCCGCTGAATCTTGGACTCTGCCCGGCCGGTTCGGCGCCATGACGGGCGATCCCTGGACACAGGCCATGCGGCGGGGCGATTTTCCCGCCGCTTGGGACATCGCGGTAAGGGCGATGGGGCAGCGCGATCCCGCGACGCGGGACGATCCGCGCCTGCCGTATCACCTGCGCTGGGTCTGGGACGGGCGCCCTTTTGACGGCCGCGACGTTCTGGTGCGCTGCTATCACGGGCTTGGCGACACGTTGATGTTCGCGCGCTTCCTGCCGCTGCTGGCACGGCGCGCGGCCCGCGTCACGGTCGAGATGCAGCCGCATCTGCTGCCGCTGTTCCGGGGCTTTCCCGGCATCCGCCGGCTGGTTCCCTTTGACGTGGCCCGGCCCTTGCCGCCGCAGGATTGCGACATCGAGATCATGGAGCTTTCGCTGGCGCTGCGGGTCGGCCCCGCCAATGCGCCCATGCCTGCGCTGGCGATTGCGCCCGCGCCGCTGCCGCCCGGCACGGTCGCGCTGTGCTGGGGCGCGGGCGACTGGGACCCCGCGCGCGGGGTTCCCGAGGCGATGCTGCTGCCCTTCTGCCAAGGGCCGGCGCTGTCGCTGATGCCGGGGCCGACGACGCTGCCGGTCCTGAACCCAGAAGGCTGCCCCCTGGACATGGTGCGGACCGCGCAGCTTGTCGCCGGTTCGGCGCTTGTCGTCACGGTGGACACCATGATCGCCCATCTGGCCGGCGTGCTGGGGCGCCCGGTCTGGCTTCTGGCCAAGCACGACCCGGACTGGCGCTGGCCCGTCGAAGGCACGCGCACGCCCTGGTATCCGACGATGCGCGTCTGGCGACAGCCCGCGCCCGGCGACTGGGCCGGCGTCACAAGCCAAGCCTCCGCCGCGCTGGACCGCCCCCGCCGATGCCAGCCCGCAGAAGGTGAATGACCATGACAGCCGACCTCCGCGCCGCGCCGCTTGCCCCCATCTCCTGGGGAGAGCTTCTGGACAAGATCACCATCCTGGAGATCAAGTCCGCCCGCATCGGCGACCCCGCCGCCCGCGCAAACGTGGATCGCGAACTGGCCCTGCTGCGCGATGTGGCGGCGCCGGTCCTGACGCAGCCCGGCCTCGGCGCCTTGGTCGAGGACCTGCGCCGCGTGAACGGCGCGCTGTGGCGCATCGAGGACGACATCCGCGCCAAGGAGGCCGCCGCCCGGTTCGACGCGGAATTCATCGGACTGGCCCGCGCGGTCTATCTGACGAATGACGAAAGGGCGGCGCTGAAGCGCGAGATCAACGTCCTGCTGCGGTCCGAACTGGTCGAGGAAAAATGTCACGCAGCAGGGCCGGCGAACGCCACGGTCGCAGGCAAACAGCCGGGTCACGGGCAGGGCGGGCGTCCGGCCGAGGACCCCGGCAAGGGCACGCGATGAGGCCTTGCGCCCCGGCCATGCGGTCTGCCGATGCCCGCAAGATCCCGACCAAAACAGGGCACGGATCGGGCGGCCGTCGAGCATTCAACCGGGCTCGGGCAGGAACCTTCGAGGCCACAGCCTGTTGTCCTGAAACTTGGCTGCCGAGGAAGAAACCATGCTGGGAAACAACTCGACGGGTGAAGCGGGGCGCGACGACGCGCCCGTTGCCGCGGGAATGGACGCGCAGGCCGACCGCGGTTCGCCCGTGACGGGACTGTCGCAGGCGGAATCGGAAGCGCGGCTTCGGGCGCTTGCGGCGCATCGCGTCGCCATCGAGGGCGTCTCGATCGAAATCGACGGCGGCCGCTTTCCCGCCAAGGCGGTCGCGGGCCAGCCCACGCGGATCGAGGCCGACATCTTCTCGGACGGGCATGATTCCATCACCGCGGCGATCGCCTGGCGCCGGGCAGGCGACGATGCGGTCCACGAGGCGTCGATGAAGCTTGTCGAGAACGACCGCTGGGCCGCTTCGGTCGTCTTCCCGGAAAACGGCCATTACGAATGCACCATTCTTGCCTGGTGCGATCTTTTCGGGACCTGGCACAAGGAGGTGACCAAGAAACAGGCGGCGGGCCAGAGGATTGCCCTGGAGCTGGAGGAGGGCCGCCACCTGCTTCAGGCTGCCCTGGATGACGGGCGCCTGGACGCAGAGGGACAGGCGACCGTCGCGGGACTGCTTGCCGCGGATGCGGCCCATGCCGAGGCCGCGGGTGACGCCCCACCGGTCGAAGCCGCGCGCTTCGCACGCCTGGGGGACTCCTCGGTTGTCGCGCTGATGCTGAAATCCGGTCCTCGGACCAATCTGACCGAATACAGGCCGCTGACCGTGTTCGTCGATCGCAGGGCCGCCGCCTTCAGCGCCTGGTACGAGATCATGCCCCGGTCGCAATCGGGCGACATCCATCGCCACGGCACCTTCGACGACGTCATCGCCCGGCTGCCCTATGTGCGCGACCTGGGCTTCGACGTGCTGTATTTCCCGCCGATCCACCCCATCGGCAGGACCAACCGCAAGGGCCGCAACAACAGCCTGACCGCCCATGAGGGCGAGCCCGGCAGCCCTTATGCCATCGGCAGCGAGGACGGCGGCCATGACGCGATCCACCCCGAGCTTGGCAGCTTCGAGGATTTCCGCCGCCTGATCTCTGCGGCCAAGGACCACGGGCTGGAAATCGCGCTGGACTTCGCCATTCAGTGTTCGCCCGACCATCCCTGGATCAGGGAGCATCCCGAGTGGTTCGACTGGCGCCCGGACGGCACCATCAAGTTCGCCGAGAACCCGCCCAAGAAGTACGAGGACATCGTCAACGTCCATTTCTATCGCGGCGCGATCCCGTCGCTGTGGTATGCGCTGCGCGACGTGGTGCTGTTCTGGGTGGACCAGGGTGTGCGCATCTTCCGGGTGGACAATCCCCATACCAAGCCCTTCCCCTTCTGGGAATGGATGATCGAGGAAGTGCGTCGGAAGGACCCCGGCGTGATCTTCCTTGCCGAGGCATTCACCCGACCCAAGGTGATGAAGCGGTTGGCGAAGCTGGGCTATTCGCAGTCCTATTCCTATTTCACCTGGCGCAACGAAAAGCAGGAGATCATCGATTACCTGACAGAGCTGACGCAGGAGGAATGCCGCGAATACATGCGGCCGAATTTCTTCGTGAACACGCCCGACATCAATCCGCGCTTCCTGCAGACCAGCGGGCGCCCGGGCTTCCGCACCCGTCTGGTCCTGGCGGCGACCCTGGGCGGCAACTACGGCGTCTACAACGGCTTCGAGATCTGCGAGGCGGCGCCGGTGCCGGGCAAGGAGGAATACCTCAATTCCGAGAAATACGAGATCCGCGCCTGGGACATGAACCAGCCCGGCAACATCCAGGACGACATCCGCCTGATGAACCGGCTTCGCCAAAGCCATCCCGCGCTTCAGGACTTCACCAACGTGACGTTCTACAACGCGTGGAACGACAAGGTGCTGGCCTATGGCAAGCAGACGGGCGACGACTTCGTGCTGGTCCACGTCAACCTTGACCCCCACAACACCCAGGTCTTCGAATTCGAGGTCCCCTTGTGGGAGTTCGGCCTGCCCGACGAGGCTTCGGTCGAGGTGCGCGACCTGATCCACGGCAACAGCTTCACCTGGCACGGCAAGAACCAGTGGCTGGAGCTTGAGCCCCATACCCGACCCTATGCCATCTGGCAGCTTTTCGCCCCCGGAGTTCCCCGCTGATGACCATTGCCCCGCCCCAATCCGACGCCCAATTCGCCGTCCGCACCGACGGGATCGACCGCGGCCAGGCGGACTGGTACAAGGACGCGATCATCTATCAGTTGCACATCAAGGCGTTCCAGGATTCGAACGGCGACGGCATCGGCGATTTCGCGGGCCTGATGCAGCGGCTGGACTATGTGCAGGAACTGGGCGTCACGGCGATCTGGCTGTTGCCCTTCTATCCCTCGCCGCTGCGCGACGACGGCTACGACATCGCGGACTACCGCTCGATCAACCCGTCCTACGGGTCGATGAAGGACTTCAAGGCCTTCGTGAAAGAGGCGCACCGGCGCGGCATCCGGGTGATCACCGAACTGGTGATCAACCACACCTCGGACCAGCATCCCTGGTTCCAACGGGCGCGGCGTGCCAAGCCCGGATCGGCCGCGCGCGACTGGTATGTCTGGTCCGACACCGACGAGAAATGGCCCGAGACGCGGATCATCTTCCTGGACACGGAAAAGTCGAACTGGACCTGGGACCCGGTGGCGGGCGCCTATTACTGGCACCGCTTCTATTCGCACCAGCCGGATCTCAACTTCGACAATCCCAAGGTGCTGGAGGAAGTGCTGAAGGTCATGCGCATGTGGCTGGACATGGGCGTGGACGGGCTGCGGCTGGACGCGATCCCCTATCTGGTCGAACGCGACGGCACCAACAACGAGAACCTGCCCGAGACCCACGACGTGCTCAAGGCAATCCGCGCCGACCTGGACCAGCATTTCCCCGACCGGATGCTGCTGGCCGAGGCGAACCAGTGGCCCGAGGATACCCGCCCCTATTTCGGCGAGGGGGACGAATGCCACATGGGCTTCCACTTCCCGCTGATGCCGCGCATGTACATGGCGCTGGCCCAGGCCGACCGGCACCCCATCACCGACATCATCCGCCAGACACCCGAGATCCCCGAGGTCTGCCAATGGGGCATCTTCCTGCGCAACCATGATGAGCTGACGCTGGAGATGGTCACGTCCGAGGAACGCGACTACCTGTGGCAGACCTATGCCGCCGACACGCGGGCGCGCATCAACCTGGGGATCCGCCGCCGCCTGGCGCCCCTGATGCAGAACGACCGGCGCAAGATCCAGCTGATGAATTCCATGCTGCTGTCCATGCCCGGCACGCCGATCATCTATTACGGCGACGAGATCGGCATGGGCGACAACTACTACCTGGGCGACCGGGACGGGGTCAGGACGCCGATGCAGTGGTCGGGCGACCGCAACGCCGGTTTCTCGCGCGCGAAGCCCCAGCAGCTTTACCTGCCCGCGATCATCGACGCGGTTTACGGCCACCAGGTCATCAATGTCGAGGCGCAGGCCGACGACCCGTCGTCGCTGCTGAACTGGATGCGCCGCATGATCACCGTGCGCCGCCAGCATCCGGCCTTCGGGCGGGGCGAGATGATCCTGCTTTATCCCCGCAACCGCAAGATCCTGGCCTACCTGCGCGAACACGAGGGGCGGACCTATCTCTGCGTGGCGAACCTGGCCGACAGCGCGCAGGCGGTGGAACTGGATCTGGCCCGGTATCGCGGCACGGTCCCGGTGGAACTGACAGGGCGGTCGGTCTTTCCGCCGGTGGGCGATCTGCCCTACATGCTGACGCTGCCCGCCTATGGCTTCTTCTGGTTCATGCTCAGCGACGAGGAGGAGACGCCGTCCTGGCACGAGGCGATGCCCGACATCCTGCCGGAATTCATGACGCTGACCACCCGCGACGGGCGCGTGGCGACCGCGATCGGCGGGCGCGAGGGAAGGCTGTTCCAGAACGACGTCCTGCCGCAATGGCTGCCGCTGCAGCGCTGGTTCGCGGGCAAGGACAAGGCCATCGGCGCCGTGCGGATGACGCCCCTGGGCGATCTGGGCCGGGGCGAGCATGAACTGGTCAGCATCGACGTGACGGTGGGGGACGAGGAGCAGAGCTATCTTCTGCCGATCTCGGCCCGCTGGGGGGACGAGAACCTGCGCCCCGGCGGCCCGAAGCTGTCCTATACGCTGGCCAAGATCCGCCACACCGCCCGCGTCGGCGCCTTGATCGACGGTGCCTATGACGAACGCCTGCCGCAGCTTCTGCTGGACGGGCTGAAGGAGAACAGGACCGACGGCGCCCTGCGCTTCGAGGGCACCGACGCGCTGCGCGCCATCGAGGAGCCGGGCGATCCGCGCCAGCTTGGCGCCGAACAGTCGAACCTGTCCATCGCCTTCAGCGACAGGATCATCCTCAAGCTGTACCGCCGCATCCGCGAGGGCGAGCAGCCGGACGTGGAGGTCGCGAAGTTCCTGACCGAGGTCGCGGGCTTCGAGCACACGCCCCGCTTCCTGGGTCAGGTCGCGCACGGCCCCGTGACCCTGGCCGCCGCCTTTGCCTTCGTTCCGAACCGGGGCGATGCCTGGACCGGCATCATCGACGCGCTGGGCCTGGAACTGCACGAACACGAGACCTGGTCGTCGGCCGGAGAGGCGCAGCCGGAACCTGAGGGCTTCGACTTCCCGCTCGGCCTGGGTTCGCTTCTGGGGCAGCGGACCGCCGAACTGCACAAGGCCCTGGGGACGGAAACCGACGACCCGGCCTTCGCGACCGAGGATGCCACCCCCGGCCAGTTGGCCAGGTGGGCGGCCGATGCGGAAGCCGAGGCGCAGGCGCTGATGGCGCGGCTGGAACAGGCCCGACTGCCCGAGGATGTCGCGCCCTTGGGCCGGCAGCTTTTGTCCCGGCGCGAGGCGTTGCTGGCGCGCCTGCGGGCGGTGGGAGATCTTGCGCCGGACTTCAAGCTGTCGCGAATCCACGGCGATTACCATCTGGGCCAGGTGCTGCTGGCACAGAACGACGTGGCGATCATCGACTTCGAGGGCGAGCCCGCCCGCACCCTGGCCGAGCGGCGCGAGAAATCCTCGCCCCTGCGCGATGTCGCGGGAATGCTGCGGTCCTTCGACTATGCCGCGATGACCGTGATGTCGCGCCAGGGCGAGGGCTTCGGCAGCGCCGGGGAACGCGGCATGGCGCGGCTCGAAACCTGGCGGCAGACGGTCATGCGCGACTTTCTTGACGCCTATCGCCTGCACTCCCGGGGCGCGCCCAGCCTGCCGTCCGATGCCGGCGCTCGCGAGGCCCTGCTGGATTTCTTCCTGCTGCACAAGGCGATCTACGAGGCGGGCTACGAATTGAGCAACAGACCCACATGGATCGGCATTCCGTTGAAGGGAATTCTCGACCTTCTGGAAGGAAGCGGCCAATGACCGGCGTCTCGGCAAGCGAGATCGAGGCTATCCTGCGGGGCAGCCATTCCAACCCCTTCGCCATCCTTGGCCCCCATGACGGCGAGGTGCGGGTCTTCGCCCCGCAGGCATCTGAGGTCACGGCGATCTGCCAGGGCAACCGCACCCCGCTGGAGCGGGTGCACCCCGAGGGCTTCTTTGCCGGACCCGTTGCCGACAATCGTTACCAGCTTGAGATGAAATCCGGCGATCGCGTCTGGATGGCCGAGGACCCCTACCGCTTCGGCCTCGTGTTGGGCGAGATGGACGAGTACCTTTTGGCCGAAGGGCGGCACCGCCAGCTTTACCAGAAGATGGGCGCCCATCCGATCACCCATGAAGGCGTCGAGGGCGTGGCCTTCGCCGTCTGGGCGCCCAATGCCCGGCGCGTCAGCGTTGTCGGGGACTTCAACGCTTGGGACGGTCGCCGCCACCCGATGCGCAGGCGGCTGGGACCGGGCATCTGGGAACTGTTCATCCCCGGCCTCGCCCCCGGCGCGCTTTACAAGTACGAGATCATCAGCGCCCATGGCGAACGGATGCCGTTGAAGGCCGATCCCGTCGGCTTTTCGCACGAGCAGTCGCCCGGCACCGCCTCGGTGGTCAGCGGGCTGCCCGACTATCCGTGGCAGGACGGCCAGTGGATGGCGGACAGGGCGGCGCGGCAGGACGGCAAGGCCCCGATCTCGATCTACGAGGTCCATCTGGGATCGTGGCGGCGCGGGGCCGAGGGCGAGGTGCTGGACTATGACGCCATCGCCGACCTGCTGGTCCCCTATGTCACCGAGATGGGCTTCACCCATGTGGAATTCCTGCCGGTGTCGGAGCATCCCTTCACCGGATCCTGGGGCTATCAGCCCATCGGGTTGTTCGCGCCGACCAGCCGCTATGGCTCTGCCGAAGCCTTCGCGCGGCTGGTGGACCGGCTGCACGCGGCGGGCATCGGCGTCATCATCGACTGGGTTCCGGCGCATTTCCCGTCGGACGCGCACGGCCTGGGCCGGTTCGACGGGACAGCGCTTTACGAACATGCCGATCCCCGGCAGGGTTTCCACCAGGACTGGAACACGCTGATCTACAACTTCGGCCGGCGCGAGGTGGCGAATTTCCTGCAGGCCAGCGCGCTGTATTGGCTGGACAAGTTCCACATCGACGCGCTGCGCGTGGATGCGGTGGCGTCGATGCTGTACCTGGATTATTCGCGCAAGCCGGGCGAATGGATCCCCAACGAGTTCGGCGGAAACGAGAACCTTGAGGCCATCGACTTCCTGCGCGACGTGAACGAACGCGTCTGCGCGGACTACCCCGGCGCCATCACCATCGCCGAGGAATCGACCGCCTTTCCCAAGGTCAGCCGCCCGGTGGGCGACGGCGGCCTGGGCTTCGGCTTCAAGTGGAACATGGGCTGGATGCACGACACGCTGGGTTATTTCCGGCGCGACCCCATCTATCGCCGCCACCACCAGAACGACCTGACCTTCGGGCTGGTCTATGCGTTCTCCGAAAACTTCGTGCTGCCGCTGAGCCATGACGAGGTGGTGCATGGCAAGGGATCGCTGATCCGGCAGATGGCGGGCGACCGCTGGCAGAAATTCGCGAACCTGCGGGCCTATTTCGGCTTCATGTGGACCCATCCGGGCAAGAAGCTGCTGTTCATGGGCGGCGAGTTCGCGCAGGACCGCGAATGGAACCACGACCAGTCGCTGGACTGGCACCTTCTGGACGATCCTCTCAACGCCGGGATGCAGAGGCTGGTCCGGGACCTGAACGGGCTGTATCGCGACCGGCCTGCGCTTCATCGTCTGGACTGCGACCCCGAAGGGTTCGAGTGGATCGACGCCAGCGATGCCGAGCAAAGCGTCCTGGTCTACATGCGGAAATCCGACGATGGATCGCCCCCGGTGGTGATCCTGTGCAACCTGACCCCGCAGGTGCATCGCGAATACCGCATCGGCCTGCCGCAACCGGGCGGCTGGCGCGAGGTTCTCAACACGGACGCCGCCGAGTATGGCGGGTCGAACGTCGCGAACCCCGGCCTGCTGCGGGCGGACGAGACTGCCTGGCATGGTCGCCCGGCCTCTCTCGGCCTGACGCTGCCGCCGCTTGCGACCATCGTGCTGGTTCCCGAATGACCTGAGCCGCGGCCGAAGCAGGCTGCTGCTGCAGGCGGTGCAGCGGCGGAAGGCGATATCCCGCAGATTTACGGGACGGCGGATTGCCGTTATGCTGGTCCCGGCCAAGATCGGGCTGGGACGGCGCGGGAAGCCCCGTCATGTGTCTCGACGTTTCGGAGAGGTTAACCAGGGACAAGATCCGATGAAGCCGCAGGACACCGCGCAACCGATGCTGAAAAGCGAGACGCGGCAGGCGAACTGGCGCCGTGCCAACCTGCCCAAGTACAACGCCCATCTTGCCGTTCAGCGGGCGCTCAGTTCGGGGGCGCTGCAAAGGCAATCCTGCGAGGTCTGCGGGGCGGAGACGGTCGATGCCCATCACGACAGATACGACGAGCCGCTGAACGTCAGGTGGCTGTGCCGGCGCCATCACGTCAAGCTGCACCATTACGGCGAGGACATGTTTCCGCTGCGCACGCAGGACTGAAGCAGCCCTTGGACGTGCCAGCCGTGGCCGGTCTGGTCGGGCGAGACGGCCGTGTCCCGGATGTCGCGCCGTGGCAGCGGGTGTCCGGCGCTGAAGACCTGCCTCCTCTCGGGCTGCCCCGCCGGCAGATCCGGGGGTGCGGCGGCGCGGGTCGGGTCATTGCGGGGGGTTCCACGACCTGCGCAACATCGTGTATCGGTCGGTCGGGTGCGGCAGCCCGATGACAGGACAGGACGTGGAGCAGATGGCCATGACGCGTAACGGGAACCGTTGACATGCCGCTTCTGCTGGGAATCGACAACGGCCTGACCGTCACCAAGGCGGTTATCTTCGACGAGGGAGGTCGGGTGCTGGCCACGGCCCGCCGCAGGGTCGCCCAGTCCATGCCGAAGCCGCGCCATGTCGAACGCGACATGGACGAGCTGTGGTCCCAGACCGCCGCAGCCATTGCCGAGGCCGTTTCCGCCTGCGGACGGCCCGCGGCGGATATCGCGGCCATCGCGGCCACGGCCCACGGCGACGGGCTCTATCTGCTGGACGGCGACGCGCGGCCCCTGGGGCCGGGCATCCTGTCGCTGGACAGCCGCGCGGGCGATCTGGCCGAGCTCTGGCGGCGCGACGGAGTGGCGGACCAGGCCCTGGCCCGGACGGGGCAGGCGCCCCATGCCTCGGCCCCGTCGGCCATCCTGGCCTGGATGCGCGACCACCAGCCGGAAAGATACGGCAGGGCCCGCCATGTCCTGGCCTGCAAGGACTGGCTGACCTTCTGCCTGACCGGCCGCATCGGCACCGACCTGACCGAAGCCAGCACCTCGTTCACCGATGTCGCCACGCAGCGCTTCGATCCTGCCATCCTTTCGCTGTTCGGGCTTGGCGCGCTGTCGGGTGCCTTGCCGCCGGTCGCCCTGCCGGACGAGGTCGTCGGCGGCATCAGCGCGTCGGCCGCCGCGGCGACGGGGCTTGTGCAGGGCACGCCGGTCGTGGCCGGTCTGCATGATGTCACCGCCTCGGCCCTCGGCGCGGGCGGATATGCCGAGGGCACGGTCGCCCTCGTCGCCGGAACCTATTCCATCAACGAGACCGTCACGACGACGCCGCGCGTCGATGCCCGGTGGTTCTGCCGCAACGGTCTGCGCCCGGGCGAATGGAACGCGATGGCGATCTCGCCCGCGTCGGCCGCGAACTACGACTGGTTCCTGGACCGGCTCTGCGGAAGCGAACGGGCAGCGGCCGAGGCACAGGGCCGCGCCTTCCATGCCGAGATCATCCCCGAGATCGAGGCGGCGATGGCCCGGCCCTCGTCCGTGATCTTCCACCCATTCCTGTTCGGATCGCCCCACGGCCCCCATGCCAGCGCCGGCTTCCTGGGGCTGCATGGCTGGGACAATCGCGGCCAGATGCTGCGCGCGGTTGTCGAGGGGATCGCCTTCAACCATCGCCATCATGTCGATGCCCTGCGCGATGGTTTCGCCCCCCGTGCCGCGCGGCTGACGGGGGGCATCTCGCGCAGCCCGCTGTTTGCGCAACTGTTCGCGGATGTGCTGCAGATGCCGGTCAGCACCAGCGACACCGACGAAGCCGCCGCCTGGGGCGCCGCCCTGTGCGCGGGATCGGGGATTGGGCTTTACGCCAGCCCCCGCCACGATCCGCGCGACATGGCGCTGCTGACCACCACCTACCAGCCCGATCCGCAGCGATCCGCCGACCTGACGCGCCGCTATGCGGTCTTTGCCGAACTTGTCGATGCGCTGTCCCCGGTCTGGCCGCGGGTCGAGGCCCTATCAAGGACATGACATGAACGACATCCGGGACATCGACGTCCTCATCATCGGGGCAGGGATCAACGGCGCGGGCCTGTTCCGCGACCTGTGCGAACAGGGCCTGACCTGCGTGATCGCCGACAAGGGCGATTTCGGGGGTGGCACATCGGCCGCGCCATCGCGCTTGATCCACGGCGGCATCAAGTATCTGGAAACGGGCGAGCTGCGGCTGGTCGCGCAATCGACGCTGGAACGGAACCTGCTTCTGAAGAACGCGCCGCATCTTGTGCGCCCCTTGCCCACGGTGATCCCGATCTTCTCGTGGTTCAAGGGCGTGACGGCGGCCATGCGGACGCTGCTGGGGTCCACCACCGCGCCGCGCAGCCGGGGCGCCGTGCTGATGAAGACCGGGCTGGCGATGTACGACTTCTACGGCCGCCGCCACCGGGTCATGCCGCGCCACCAGCTTTGGTCGCGCAGGAAGGCGATACGGGAAATCCCGCCCATCACCCCCCGCATCGTCGCGGCGGGGCAGTATTACGACGCCAGCGTCACCCTGCCCGAGCGTCTGGTCTGGGAACTGCTGGCCGAGGGGATGCGCGCCAGCCCTGCCTCGCAGGCCTTGAACCATGCCACGCTTGAAGGCACTGACGGCGACACCTTGCGTCTTGCCGTCGCGGGGGAAACGCAGGTGCTGCGCCCCCGGATGGTCGTGAACGCCGCCGGTCCCTGGATCGACAAGGTGAACGCGGCGCTTGGCGTGCCGTCGCGGCTGATCGGCGGCACCAAGGGATCGCACATCCTGCTGGATCATCCCGACCTGATCGCGGCCCTGAATGGACGGATGATCTATTTCGAGGCCGACGACGGCCGGATCTGCCTGGTCTATGACTATCTTGGCCGGGCGCTTGTCGGCTCGACCGATACCCGCGACGACGATCCCGACAATGTCGCCTGCGACGATGCCGAGGTGGACTATTTCCTGGACGCCCTGCGAGGCCTGCTGCCGGGCCTGGCCTTCGGCCGCGACCAGATCGTCTATGCCTATGCGGGCATCCGTCCCTTGCCCGCGTCGGATGCGGCCAATCCCGGCCTGATCAGCCGCGACCATTCCGCCCCCATTGCCGAACCCGAGGGCGCAAGACGCTGGCCGATCATCTCGCTTGTCGGCGGCAAGTGGACCACCTTCCGGGGCTTTGCCGAGGAGGTCGCCGACACTGTCCTGTCCCGCCTGGGCCGGACCCGGCGCAGCGACACGAAGCTGATGCCCATCGGCGGCGGACGGGACTATCCCCGCGACCCCGCGGACTGGGTGCGGCGGACCGCCTCGGAAACCGGGGCGGGGCCGGACCGCGCGGCCACCCTGCTTGCGCGCTATGGCACCACGGCGGCGCCGATCCTGGCGGCCGAGGGCGCCGATCCCCTGATGCTGCGGGACGCCGACTATTCGCTGGCGGAACTCGACTGGCTGACCCGCAACGAGCGCGTGCGCCATCTGACCGACCTTGTCATGAGGCGCACCGCCTTGGCGATCACCGGCCACCTGTCGCGCCGCGACCTGGACAGCGTCGCGCAGGTCTGCGCCCGGGCGCTGGACTGGGACGACGCCCGGACGGCGCGCGAGGTGCAGGAGGCCGAGGCGATCCTGGTCGGCCGCCACCGGCTGAAGCTGTCCTAGTCTCGCCCGAGGGGGGTCAGGACACCAGACCGGCACGCCGCCGGATCGTCTCGTCCCGCAGCGAGACCTCCGCGCCCCGGAACTCGTCGCCGTCCGGGCCGCACAGCCACAGCAGCGCCCGCGCGGGCCATTCGGGCGGGATATGGACCGACCAGTCAAGCTGGCTGACGGGATTGATCCCGCTTTTGCGGATGGTGTCCTGCATGTCGGTCGCGACCGTGCCGGGCGACAGGCTGATGGCGCGGATGCCATCGGCCCGCGCCTCGTGATCCAGCGCCCGGGTCAGCATCCAGGCGCCTGCCTTGCTGGCGCAATAGGCGCTCCAGCCCTGCTGCGGGTTGTGGGCCGCGCCCGAGCCCACCGTCAGGACCGTGCCGCCGCCCTGGGCGCGCATCACCGGCAGGGCCGCGCGCATCCCGTGGAAGACGCCCTTCAGGTTGACGTCGATGGCTTGCCCCCATTCGCCCGGATCGGCCGCCCAGATCTCGGCAATGGGACCGATAAGGCCCGCGTTGTTCACAAGAACATCCAGCCGCCCGAACCTGTCGCACATCGTCGCGACCGCGCGTTCCATGTCGGCTGCCACGGCGACATCCCCGGACAGCGCAAGCCCGCCGATCCCGGCCGCCAGCCGGTCCACGGCGGCCCCGTCCCGCGCCATCACCCCGACATCCGCGCCCGCCTGGGCCAGAACGCGGGCGGTCGCCGCGCCGATGCCGCGGCTTGCGCCCGTCACGAGCACTGTCTTGCCTTCAAGGTTGACCATCATATCTTCTCCTGAGCGATGAAGCCTGGCACTGGCCTAGACCAGGTCGATCCTGATTCCGTCCAGCGGCAGCCCGTCGAAGCGGGCCTGCCAGCATTCGCCCGGCCGGACGGGCAGGGCCTGCGTCAGGGTGCCGGTCGTCACGATGTCCCCTTTCTGCAGGGGGGTGGCGCCCGGCGTGCTGGCGACAAGATCGGCCAGATGACCCAGCGCCACAAGGGGGCCGCCGCCCAGGACGTTGCGGGCATGGCCCGTGTCGGCCACCGCGCCGTTCCGGCAAAGCACCGTCTCGAAGTCGGCCAGCCGCCCGATCCAGCCGCTGCGATCCGCCGGGGGCAGGTCAAGGATCGGCCCGTGCAGGAAGGCGCCGTGCAGTCCGACGGCGGCCACGGTATCGGCCCCCTCGAATTCCCATCCTGCGTAGGGGGAATGCACCAGCTCGAACCCGGCGCAGAGGCCGGACACGCAGGCCATCAGGTCGTCGGCCGACATGCCCGGCGCCGGGGCGGCGGACAGCCGGAAGGCGATCTCCGGCTCGATGCGCGGCTCCATCAGGCCGGTCAGCGGGAAGGGCGTGCCCAGAGGGCGCAGTGTGCTGTCATACATCGGCGCGAAGATCGGCGCCGAGACGTTGAACCGATCCCACATCGTCCGGTTGGTGAAGCCGATCTTCCGCCCCGCCGGACGCTCTCCGCGGGCCGCGCGGGCCTGTTCGATCACGGCGCCGATCCGATAGGCGCGGGCCATCGACAATCCTCCCTCGCGCAGGGTTGGCCGGGGAATCCGGCGTCCCTCGGACAGCGAGCGGAGGATTTCTTCGGCAAGGGAGGCATCGTCTGGCACGGCGCGGGTCCTGTCTGGTTCCGCCGGGATCGGACCACAGGCGCGGCCTGCGTGCAAGCCGATGGGAAAGCCGGGCAGCTTGCCCCCGGGTGGACCGGACTGGCGGGACATGCCCCGGAACCCCGGGGCCGCATGATCGCTTTATGGGTGATGCCCTTGGGAGAGACAGAGCCATGCAAAGCAGTTCCACGCCCATCGACCTTCCCGAGGATCTTCGGCGCGGCCTGGAAACCGCAGCCGGCGAAGCCGGAAAGACGCCGACCGACATCGTCGTTGAGGCCCTGGAAAGCTTCGGCGTCAAGCGCCTCAGCGAAGACCAGTTCCAGAAGCGCCTGACCGGCTCTCAGTGATCCGGGCGGCCTGCGGGCATCGGGCGGCGCGATCCTGCACCGGCGGTCCCTGCCGCGCGCCGGGTCGCGGAGGACCCGGGGGATGGCGAGTTGCTGCGGATGCGCTCACCGGATAGTGTTCGCGCATTCTCGAAGGCAACCGGTTTCAAAGAGGGATGCAATGTCCAAGTCTGGCAAGGTTTGTGTCGGCATGGTCGCTTACGGTCGCAGGATGGTCCTGGGTCTTGCGGTCGGCGCAGTTTCAACATTCGCCTTTCTGGGGGCTTCGCTGTCCGTGGCACAGGCCCAGGACACGCCCACGCTCTACTTCTCGGCCATACCCGATGACGACGAAACCCGGCTGATGCAGCGCTTCGCCGCGGTCGCGGACTATCTTGAGGCGGAACTGGGCGTGCCGGTCGAGTATGTGCCGGTCAAGGATTACGCGGGTTCGGTCGTGGCGTTCCGCAACGACCAGATCCAGCTCGGCTGGTTCGGCGGCCTGTCCGGCGTGCAGGCCCGGCTGGCGGTTCCCGGCTCTCGCGCGCTGGCCCAGGGCGAGGAGGACATGACCTTCGTGTCCTACTTCATCGCCCACAAGGACACGGGACTGGAGGAAAGCGACAGCTTCCCCATGGCGGCCGAGGGGATGACCTTCACCTTCGGGGCCCAGACCTCGACCTCGGGGCGGCTGTTCCCGGACTTCCACATCCGCGAGCAAACGGGCAAGGCGCCGGACGAGTTCTTCTCGCGCGTCGGTTTCTCGGGCGATCATGGCCAGACGCTGCGGCTGGTCTCGACCGGGGCCTATCAGGTGGGTGCCCTGAACTATACCGTCTATGACACGGCGGTGCAGGAAAACGCGCCCGAGGTCGCGACCACGCGCGTGATCTGGAAGACGCCGCCCTATCCCGACTACAACTGGGCCATCCGCGGCGACGTCGATGCCCGCTTCGGCGAAGGCTTTGCCGACCGGGTGCAGGCGGCCCTGGTGGGCATGACCGATCCCGACCTTCTGGCGTCGTTCCCGCGCAAGGCCTTCGTGCCGGCCGCGAACGAGGATTACGAAGCGATCCTGGAAACCGGGCGGACCCTGGGCCTTCTCGACTGAGGATGCTTCATCTTCAGGGCGAGACGCTTGGCTATGGCGGCCATGTCGTTCTGCCGGATGTGGACTTCGCCCTGCATCCGGGGGAACGCGTCGTCCTGCTGGGCCGCAGCGGCAGCGGCAAGAGCACGCTTCTGAACGCGGTCCATGCAAGGCTTGCGGCGCAGGGCCGGCGCGATCTGGCGCTGGTGCCGCAGGAACACGGGCTGGTGCCGCAGTTGTCGGTGTTCCACAACGTCTACATGGGGCGGCTTGACCGTCATCGCGCGGCCTACAACCTCGTGAACCTTGTCTGGCCGCTGGCAGCCGAGCGCCGCCAGGTCGAGGACGCGCTGCGCGCCGTGGGCCTTGCCGGCATGGGAAGAAGACCCCTCGGTGCCTTGTCCGGCGGGCAGAAGCAGCGCACGGCGCTGGCGCGCGCCGTTCATCGCGGCGGCGCGGTGCTGATCGGGGACGAGCCCGTCTCGGCCGTGGACGAACGGCACGCGGCGGAACTGGTGGCGATGCTGGGGCAGCGGTTCCGGACCATGGTGCTGGCGCTGCACGACGTGGCCCTGGCCCGGCTGATCGCCACGCGGATCGTCGGCATCCGCAAGGGTCGGCTGGTCATCGACAAGCCTGCCTCTCGGGTCGGCAAGGACGAGATCGATGCGCTTTATCGCCTCTGACCGCCGCTGGCGCCCGCGGGGGCGGATCGCCACGACGCTGGTCTTCGTGGGCATCGCGGTCCTGCTGCTGCCGGTGGCGGATCTGCGCATCGCGGGACATGACCCCTGGGCCGAGCTTGGGCGGATGGGGCAGGGGCTGCTGGCGCCCGATTTCTCGGCGATCCCGTCGCTGTCGCGGGCCGCCGCGCTGACGGTGGCCTTTGCCCTTTGCGGGGTGGCGGCCGGCGCGCTGGCGGGGTTCCTGCTGGCGCCGCTCTACGGGCGCGGGGCGGTGCGCGCCTTGTGCGTGGCCGCGCGGTCCATTCATGAGCTGTTCTGGGCCATCCTGCTGATGCAGGTGACGGGCCTGTCGGCCACGACCGGCATCCTGGCGCTGGCGATCCCCTATGCGGGGATCTTCGCCAAGGTCTTTTCCGAATACCTGGACGAGGCCGATCCCCGCCCCGCCCATGCCATGCCGCCGGGAACGGGCGCCATCTCGATCTTCTTCTTCGCGCGCCTGCCGCTGGCGATCAGGGAGTTCGGCACCTATACGCTCTACCGGCTGGAATGCGGGCTGAGGTCCAGCGCGGTCCTGGGCTTCGTCGGCCTGCCGACGCTGGGCTTCGAGCTGGACACCTTCTTCAGGCAGGGCATGTATGGCGCGGTGGCGGCCGTCCTGATCGTCTATTACCTGCTGATCGCGACAATCCGGCTGTGGATGCGGTGGCCGCTGGCGCCGGCCTATGTCCTGGCGGCGGCCTGGGTGCTGTCCGGGCTTCGGACCCCGCCGATGGCTCCCGGCGCGCTGATGCGTTTCCTTGGCCACGACATCGTCCCCGCGCCCTTGCGGAACGGTTCCTGGGGCGATCCGGCGACGTGGGACAGCCTAGGCGCCTGGGTCGGCAACCTGGCCCTCGACCAAGCCCTGCCGGGACTGGCCGCCACCCTGATCGTGGCGCAATTGGCCGTGATCCTGGCGGGCGTGGTCGCGGTGATCGGGTTCCCGCTGCTTCTTCGCCCGGTCGTGGGTCGCCTGGGCGTGTGGTTCGGCCACCTGGGCCTGGTGATCGGGCGGTCCACGCCGGAATACATGCTTGCCTATGTCATGCTGCAGATCCTGGGACCGTCGATGCTGCCGGCGGTGATCGCGCTTGGCCTGCACAACGGCGCGATCATCGCCCATCTTCTGGGGCGGCAATCCCAGGGCATCCATGCCGGCCTGCGTCCCGACGCGTCGGCGGGCTTCGATCTTTATGCGTGGGAGATCCTGCCGCGCATCCATGGCAACTTCCTTGCCCTGTGCTTCTATCGCTGGGAGATCATCGTGCGGGAAGCCGCCATTGTCGGGCTTCTGGGCATAGGCACGCTGGGCTTCTATGTCGGCGCCGCGATCCAGGAGATCCGGGTCGACCGGGCGGTCTTCCTGCTGCTTGTCACCATGGCCGCGACCATCGTGATCGACATGATCTCGCGCCGCAGCCGGGCCTCGCTGGGGCTGACGGGCGCAAGCACGCGCCCCGCCCTGCCGACCGAGCGGGACGGGCGGCTGCCCGGATACGAGGGCCTGGACTGAGCCGCACGGAGATGCCGTGGCACGGCATGACGGCAACGCCTGACGGAAGAACCCGCCATGCCTGTCGCACCTTGGCCCCGCGGCGACATCTATTTGCCATAGTTCCGCGTGAAGATCCGCGAGACATGCTCCAGGGCCGAGGGAAGGGCGTCCTTCCGGAACATCCAGTCATGCGCGCCTTCCCGAACCTGGAACCTGTGCAAGATCCCCGCCAGGTCCAGCGCGACATGGGCCGCGGCACTGCCCTGGAAGAACGGGTTCTGCGATGCCAGGTCAAGATGGATCCTCGGGATGCGACGGAATGGCGCGGGATCGACCCAGGCCGCGATCTCGACCATGTCGGACAGGCGACAGGCCTCGTTCAGCCGGTCCCTGCCAGGCCGGCCCGGCCCGTAGACCCCGGCAAAGCGTTGCTCGAAGGCCTTCTGCTCCATCGTCGCCACCTGGCCGGGGTGCGCAGCACGGCGCTCAGCGCTTAGGGAAGCCGCCGTCGTCGGTCGAGAGATCCGCGACGGCATCCAGCAGCAGGTCGGTGTAGGGCGTTTCCCACAAGGCCCACATGCCGATAGCGGCCTTGGACGCGATGGCCGCGCGGTCGGGTTGATAGACGTCGCTCGGGTCCAGCGTGTGCCAGGCAAAGCCGTTGGCCCCGATTGCGTCGTAAACGACAAAGGGCTGCCCCTCGACCTGGTGTTCGGACTTGGCGGTCATGATGCCGGTCTGCTCGAACCGGCGCTGCTGGACCAGGTAGATGCGGTTGGCGAACTCGGCCCGCCAGCCTTGGGTCGCAAGGCCCGGACGGTCCCCCTGCCGGTCGCCGGGCAGCTTCCAGCCCAGTTCCAGCCCGTCCGGCACTGCAGGCTCCATTCTGAATGCAGCGGTCCTGCGGGGCAGGGTTCGTCATGGTGCCTCCAGCGGTATCAGTTCGTCTTGAAAGGCTCCGACGGGTGTTCGGTAGCCGAGGCATTTGCGCGGCGTGGCGTTCAGCCGCTGACACATCATCCTCATCGAGCGCGGTGTCAGCTGCAACACGGCAGCGTCCCGAGGCAGGTAGCGGCGCATCCGAGGCCGGACGGCCGGGGGCGATCTCCACGTTCAAGGTGACCCGGCCCGCCGCCGTGAACTTTACCGCATTGCTGACGAGGTGGGCCAGGATCTGGCGAATGCGCAGCGGGTCGGCGACGATCCAGGCAGGAAGGTCCTCCTAGACCTGGGCCGTCAGGGTCACGCCCTCGGCACGGGCGGATTCGGGATACAGGTACACCGCGCTGGCCACCAGGGGGCACAATTCAAAGGATTGCTCCTCCAGTTCCATGCGGCCGGCCTCGATCTTGGACATGTCCAGGACATCGTTGAGGATCGCCAGAAGCGCCTCGGCGCGGGTCCGCGCGATGCGGATCTGCTCGCGCTGCCGGCCGTCCAGCGGGGTCGCTTCCACCGCGCCCAGCATGCCCAGGAGGCCGTTCATGGGCGTGCGCAGCTCGTGGCTCATGACGGCAAGGAAGTCGGACTTGGCGGTATTGGCGCGCTCGGCCTCGCTCAGGGCCTCGCGAAGCGCCCGCTCCTGTTCGATGTCGCTGGTCACGTCCTGCAGCGACCCGGTCAGCATGTCGGGCGCGCCGGCATCGTCGTAGTTCATCTCGGCGGTGCCCCGGATGAAGCGTTCCCCGCCATCGGGAAGCAGCACGCGGCAGTCGAAATTGGCCTGCCGCTGCCCGCCTGCCGGTCCGCCCTTCAGAAGTTCGGTGAAGATGTCCTAAATGCCCTCGAAATCCTCGCGGTGGACGATCTGGCGCAGGGGACGCGGTCCTTCCGCCGGATCGCAGCCCAGCACGAGGTAAAGCTCGGACGACCAGGTGGTCCGGCCGGTGTTGTAGTTGTGCCGGAAGCTGCCCAGGTGCGCGATGCGCTGCGCCGCGGCCAGGCTGCGTTCGCTTTCGCGCAGGGCGCGGCGGGCCTGTGCCTCGACGGTGATGTCGCGGACCGTGGACATCATGCTGTGCGGGGTTCCGTCGGCATTGGCGGTCAGTTCCGACTGGACCGCCAGCTCGATGACCTCGCCGTTGCCCCGAACCGCGCGAAAGTTGAGGTCGCGGCGCACCGGCGCCCTTGTCTCGGCCGAGCGCGCAAAGGCCTTGCGCTCGCTTTCCAGAACCTTTTCCGCATCGACCGGCAGCAGGAGCGCCTCGAACTCGGCGCCGGTCATGTGCCCGTCAGGATCAAGGCCATAGATGCGGGCGAATTCGGGCGACCATGACACGGTGTCGCTTTCATAGTCGCGGTGCACATTGCCGATGTGGGCGATGCGCTGTGCCTCGGCGAGATCGCCCATGACCGTGTTCAACGATGTTTCGGCGCGACGCAGGACGCGGTGCTGCATCCACAGCACGATCAGCGTCAGCACGCCGACCGCCAGCAGGAACGAGGCCAGCCGCTGCGCAAACACGATAACGCGCGTCAACTGCCAGCGGTCGTTGGACGTGATCTGGCCCAGACGGCGAAATGCGTTCGTTAGGTAGCGGTCGATTTCCAGAAGATCGGGTCCCAGCAGCTCCGCCACCCGGTCGCGCGTGGCGACAATGTCCGTCCCTGCCTTGGAAAGCAGGGCCGCGTATGCCGATATCCGGTCCCGGCCGCGGTTCAGGGTTTGGGCATTTTCCGGAAGCACCGCCATTCCGCCGGGACAGGCCAGAACCACGCCGATCCTGTGGGCCAGAAGCTGCGTCCGTTCGTCGAACTGAAGCCCCAGGCTTTCGTCGGGTGTGCCGCCCGAGGCCCGGGCGCCCTGCCAGTCCGACAGGGCGCGGTCTAGGGCGTCGATGCCAAGATGCAACTCGAACAGTTCGTTGCGCATCGCGGTTGTATCCGCAGTTTCCATGTTCCGCGGCAGGACGAAAGGCGCCATGGCCAGCGCCAGGAAGACCGCCCCCACGACGGCCACCAGGCACACTTGAAGCAGGCGCTGCTGCCAGGCCGGCACGACGCGCCCGCCCTTCACTCCGCGCTCCGGTTACCAAAGCCAAGGGTCAGGCAGTTCAAGCCGGATGTGGTCCGGTAATCGAGCGCATCCGACATCGCAGCGATCAGGGGAATGCCCCGACCGCTTTCCGACAGGGGATCGATTTCGGCCAGGTCAGGGGCAGCCTGGAACAGATCTGCCGGGACGGGTGGACCGGGATCGCGGATTTCGACCGCTACGTCCTGATCCGCCCTGCGGACGACAACGGCGATTCCGGCTTCGGGGGGCAGAGCGCCATGCAGGACGATGTTGTTCAGCGCCTCGGTGACCGCGATCTCAAGCCGGATCAACCCTTCGGGGGAAAGCGCGTCGCCCACGAAGGCGCAAAGGGTTTCCATGGTCTTGTCGACCGCGTCTAGCCTGCATTCGACATGGAAGGCGCGGCTTTCCATCGCTATCCATCCAACGCGGCCAAGGCTGCGTCGGGATCGGGGAAGATCTGGAAGACCTTTTCCATCCGCGTGACGCGAAACATCTGCCGGACGGCATCCGTCAGGCCGCAGACGACCACCTCGCCCCGGTTCCCGACCTTCTTGAGAAGGCCGACAATCGCCCCGAGACCGGACGAGTCGACGAAGCGCACTTGGGACAGGTCGATGATGATCCTGTTGCTGCCGTTGTCGATCAGCTGCGACGCTTCCTGGCGGAACGCATTGGCGCCAAGGGCGGTCAGGCGATCGCCTTCCGGCCGGATGACGCATATTCCGTTCGATTGGACTTGCGAGTGGATCATGCGGAAGTGCTCCTTGCGAGGGCGAGAACAGTCAGGTCATCTTCGAGGGACAGACCGCCCCGCCATTGCGCAAGCGCGTTGACGATGGCACCGGGCAGGGCTTCGACATCCTTTTGCGCTTGCCCCGCGATAAGGCCTCGAAGGCGATCTTCCCCGAATGCGGTGCCGTCGGGCGCCTCAGCCTCGATCGCGCCGTCCGAGCACAGGATCAGGGTTTCCCCGCCGGCAAGGTCGATTTCGCCGTTCTGGAAATCCGCCGTCTTCAGCAGGCCCACGGGAAATCCTCCGTCGCCCACGACCTCCGTGGTTCCGTCGCGCCGCGCCAAGATCGGATTGGGGTAGCCGGCCTGGCAAAAAGAAAGTCGCTCGCTCCGCTGATCCAGGACACCGCAGAACATGGTGAAGTAGTCGGTTCCGTCGTCCCGATAGAAGCGATCGTAGAGATCGCGCACCATTGCCGCCGGATCGACCGTGGCCGGGTCTGGCACCGCCTGGCTCGCAAAATACTGCGAGGTGACAAGATGGCCGATTGCGACCGACAGCAGCGCGGCATGGATGCCGGGTCCGGCGACGTCGACGGCATAGAAGCCCAGTTTCTCGTCGGGCAGGGGAAAGTAGCCGAACATGTCCCCCGAGACATAGGCCGAGGGCTCGAAGGCCGATCCGAAGCGGCAACCCCGGATGTCCTGCGCCAGGCTGGGAAGAAGCCGGCGCTGCGCCTCGGCAGCGACATTTAGGTCACGTTCGATCCGCCCCCTTGCAAGCTGCAGGGCCCGGTTCTTCTCGGACAGTGCCTGTTCGTGATCGACAAGACGGGCAGCCGCCCGGATTCGCACGGTCAGGACGGCGGCATCCAGCGGCTTGGTCATGAAGTCGTCGACGCCCGCCTCCAGCGCCAGCCGCCGCTGCTCGGCCTGTCCCGCCGAGGTCAGCATGACGATATGGATATACCGGCCCGGATCGGCAGCCCGAATCTGGCGGGTGACCTCGTGCCCGTCGATGCCCGACATGTCCAGGTCGCAGACCAGGATCGACGCGCCGCTGCTCTCGATCATCTCCAGGGCTTCAAGGCCGTCCCTTGCGAGAACGGGCGTGAACCCGATGCGACTGATGACGGATGAGGCAAAGATGCGCTGCGTTGCGTCATCATTGGCGATGACAACCTTGTCCGACATGTGCCTCTTCTCGGCGAACTCCTGATGGAAAGGCATGATGAGCGTCTTCGAAAAAGGTTGTGGTTGCAGCTCTGGGTGTATTTTCATGATCGTCAACCAGTCAAAGTTGTTCTCGTCGAGAGGAGAGAAAGCGCAGGGCGTTATCGTCCAACCATTTCAACCGTGGGCAATCGCAAGGCGGGTTTTACAGCGGCGGCATTTCCGCCGCCCGTGCAAAGGGTGCCGGACTTGACGACGATGGCACGTTGCCTGCGGGTGGCCCGCGCCGGGCAGCAAGGGCCGGTCGGCACCCAGTGCGCCGCGGGACAGCGCCCGGCTTGCCGACGGAAAGCCGATGGGGAACCAGCGTGTCCCCGCGTCGCGCCGGGGCGTTCTCGGGGATTCATGCGCCGATCGGCAAACGCCTGCCGCGGCAAGGCGGGCGGTGACGCGGGCCGCGTGGACGTCGGACGCCGAGGTCGCCTTCTTTGAGCCGCCTCAAAGACGGAGGCAGGAAGTTGGGCGATCCTGGGATGCAAACAACCGGGTTCAGCCTTATGATCGGCAGGCAGCTTTCTCGATGGACGATGGCGTGGTTCGCCATGGCGCTGACGTTTCTGTTCGCCTCGCTTTCGCTTGCGGCGGCGGGACTGGCGGGTCCGGGCATCTGGGGCGCGGGCACGTCGCTGGCGGTCGTGCACCTGTTTGCGCTGGGCTGGCTTTGCTCCATGATGCTGGGGGCGCTGATCCAGTTCACGCCCGTCCTGTGCGCGCGGGCGTTGGCGCTGCCGACCCTGGCGCTGCCCGCGTTGCTGCTGATCGGTGCGGGCACGGCGATGCTGGCCGCCGGGTTCCTGTGGCTGGACGGCTGGACGGCGGGGCAGGGCGCGCTGGCCCTGGCGCCGGCGGTGCTGGCGGCGGGCTTCGCGC